>NZ_JBIBYO010000007.1:0-357464 GCF_043083385.1 Streptomyces sp. NPDC014733
AGTGCTGTCGCGAGGGTTTCGAGGTCTGTCGTCACAAACGGACCAACGAGACCCTCGCTTCATGCGCCTGAAGACTTCGGACTTACTCATCTAGGGCGCTTCGAGCCTGCTCAGGGCCGCCGTGGCGAGGGCCTGGACGCCCATGGTGAGGGTCGGGCGGGGGACGGGCGCGAAGCGCGGCGAGTGGTTGGAGGGGATGTCCTGCGCCAGCCGTCCGGCGGCGAACGCCGTGTGGAACGACTCCGGGTCCCAGCCGCCCAGCCACCAGTAGTAGAGCGGCGCCCCGGCGGCCGTCGCCAGCAGCCCCGCGTCCTCGCTGCCGGACGCCGGGTCGTAGGCGAACAGCCGCTGCTCGCCGAAGAGCCCGGTGAAGGCGGAGTTGACCTGACGCAGCGTCCGCGCATCGTTGAAGGTCACCGGGAAGTCGTCCAGGACCACGGTCTCCGGCGACCGCTTCGCGCCCGACGCCTCCGCCTCGGCCCGGGCTATCCGGTCGATGGCGCCCAGCACCCGGGACCGTACGGCCTCGTCGAAGGTGCGGACGCTGAGCTTGACCACGGCCTGGTCGGGGATGACGTTGGCGGTGTCGCCCGCCTGGAAGGACCCGACGGTGACCACCGCCCGCTCGCCGGGCGCCACCTCGCGCGCCACCACGGACTGCACCCGCTGGACGAACGACGCCGCCATGACGATCGGGGCGACGGTGGTCTCCGGCCTGGAGCCGTGGCCGCCGCTGCCGTGGAAGGTGATCTTCAGGCTGTCGGCCGCCGCCATGCACGCCCCGGGGCAGTACGCGATCAGCCCCGCGCCGAAGGGCGCCACGTGCTGGGCCAGCACCACGTCCGGCGTCGGCACGATGCCCTCGGTGTAGAGGCCCGCGGCCAGCATCGCGCGGGCCCCGCCGCCGTTCTCCTCGGCGGGCTGGAAGAGCACCACCAACGTCCCCGACCAGTGCGCCCGCCCGGCAGCCAGCAGATCCGCGGCGCCCAGCAGGCAGCTGACGTGCACATCGTGCCCACAGGCGTGCATCACACCGGGCACCGTCGACGCGTACGGCAGACCGGTGCCCTCGGTGACCGGCAGCGCGTCCATGTCGGCGCGCAGCAGCACCACCGGACCGGACCCGTTGCGCAGCACCCCGGTGACACCGGTCCCGGCTATCCCGGTGGTGACGTCGTAGCCCCAGGAGGTCAGCCGACGGGCGACCTCGGCCGCCGTGCGCGTCTCCTGGAAGGAGAGTTCGGGGTGGCGGTGCAGGTCCTCGTAGAGCGCCACCAGATCGTCGAGGCGGTCGTCGAGCGGTGCGAGCACGGCGTCCCGGTCCGCGGCGGCGTCCGCGCCCCCGCCGCCGGGCCCGCCCCCGCCCGGGTGTCCGCCGTCGCGCCCGTCGGCGGCATCGGTCCTGGTCTCGCGGTCCTCGTCACGGTGGCCCATACACGCATTCGACCACGGTCCGCCTGTCCGGGCATCCCTACCGGCCACCTCCGTACGGCGCGATCCGGGCGCCCTGCTGGCCGGACTTCGCGGGTGCGGCCCGGCGCTCTGGTGACATGCGGGCCGGACGCTGCCACCGTGGACCAGCACCTTCACGTCAATGACCGGAGGCGGACGTTGGCCACTTCATCCCCCCGACCGACCGGCGAGCCCACCGACCTCGTCACACACCTGACGGACCAGGCGCTGGGGCACCTCTTTTCGGCCGCGCTGCGCACCGCGGCCCACCTTCGCATCGCCGACCACCTCGCCCGCGGCCCCCGCACCCCCGAACAGCTGGCGGAGGCCACCGGCACCCATGCCCCGCATCTGCGCCGGATGCTGCGGCTGCTCGCCAGCCGCGCCGTCTTCCACGAGGACTCCTCCGGCACCTACCAACTGACGCCCGCCGCCCGCCTGCTGCGTACGGACGTACCCGACTCCCTGCACACCGCGGTGCTGATGCTGACCGACCCGCTGTTCCTGCGGACGTCGGAGAAGCTGGAGGAGACCGTCCGGGACGGCGCGGCGCCCTTCGAGCGCCTCTTCGGGCAGCCCCTCTTCCAGTACCTCCAGGGCGACGAGCGGGCCCGCGCCCTCCTGGACGACGGGATGACCTCCCTGTCGGCCACCGCGGACGAGGCGGTCGCGGCCGCCTACCCCTTCCCGGAGACCGGCACGGTCGTCGATGTCGGCGGCGGTCGCGGCGGGCTGCTCCGCGCGGTGCTGCGCCGCCGCCCCGAGCTGACGGGCGTCCTGGTCGACCAGGCACCGCCGCTCGCCCGGCACCTCCTGGACGACGACGAGCTGAAGGGCCGCTGGCGCACCGAGGAGGCCGACTTCTTCACGTCGGTCCCGGCGGGCGGCGACGTCTACGTCCTCAAGCACGTCCTGCACGACTGGACCGACGAGCGGTGCCGGGACATCCTGCGGACCTGCCGCGCCGCGATGGCGCCCGGCAGCCGGATATTGATCGTCGAGTCCGTGCTGCCACCGGGCAACGCCCCGCACTTCGGCAAGACGATGGACGTCGCGATGATGGCGGTCGTCGACGGGCGGGAGCGGGGCTCGGAGGAGTTCGCGGCGCTGCTGTCGTCCGGCGGCTTCCGGCTCACCCGCGTCCTGCCGACCGCCGCGACGCCGTCCGTGGTGGAGGCGGTGGCCGAGTGAGCTGACCCGGCGTCGGCCGGCACGCCCCTGCCGGCCCGGGCGCGGCGCCCCGTCCACGGCGGGCGCCGCGCTCCACGGGCCGGGTCGCACCACGGGCCGGGCCGGCAGGGGTGACGAGGGCTGCGCCGGTCCGCCCGGCGGGGCGCGTACCGTCGGGGCGATGTGACCACGCAGGGGCGGGTCACCTGCCGACCCTGGAGGAAGCGCACCGTGCCGGTCCGTATGCGAGCCCGCCGCACCGACGAGGCGCACCGCGCCTCCACACCGCTGGAGCTCCTGTTCGACCTGTGTTTCGTCGTCGGCATCGCCCAGGCGGGCCGTCAGCTCGTACACGCCCTCGCCGAGGGCCACCCCGGCCACGGCATCAGCGGCTACCTCATGGTCTTCTTCGCCATCTGGCTGGCGTGGATGAACTTCAGCTGGTTCGCCTCCGCGTACGACACCGACGACACGCTCTACCGGATCACGACGCTGGTGCAGATCGCGGGCGTGCTGATCCTCGCGGCGGGCGTGCCGCGGGCCTTCGCGGAGAGCCAGTTCACGGTCGTCTGGTTCGGCTATCTGGTGATGCGGCTGGCGATGGTCAGCCAGTGGCTGCGGGCCGCGCACGGCAGCGTCGGCGAGGAGCGCCGCACCGCGCTGCGGTACGCGGGCGGCGTGATCCTGTGCCAGGTCGGCTGGCTCGGACTGCTGTTCGCGCCGGAGCGGGGCCGCCCATGGGTGTTCCTGGTGATGGCGGTGGCGGAGCTGTGCGTACCGGTGTTCGCGGAGCGGCACCGGGCGACGGCGTGGCATCCGGGGCACATCGCGGAGCGGTACGGCCTCTTCACCATCATCGTGCTGGGCGAGACGATCGCCGCGGCCACTGTCGCGGTGCAGTCCGCGCTGGACGAGCACGACGAGCTGGGGGTGCTGCTGCCGATCGCCGCCGGTGGTCTGCTGCTGGTCTTCGCCGCGTACTGGATCTACTTCGCGGTCCCCATCCATCTGCATCTGCGCTCCAGCCGTCAGGCGTTCGTCTGGGGGTACGGCCACTACGTCGTGTTCGGCTCGGCGGCGGCGATCGGCGCGGGCATCGAGGTCGCGGTGGAACAGTCGGTCGGCGCCTCGCACCTGTCGCTCCCGGCGGCGTCCGCGTGTGTGACGGTTCCGGCCGCGCTGTTCCTGTTCAGCGTCTGGCTGCTGCACTCGCGCCATCAGAAGCGGGGCTGGGCGCAGCAGCTGGTGCTGCCCCTCGCCTCGGTCGCGGTGCTGGGCTGCACCTTCGCGGGGACGTACGCGGTGTTCGCGTCCGGTCTGGTGTGCGCGGCAGCGGTCGCCGCGGGCGTCACCCTGACTTCCCGCCAGGGTGCGGCGCTGAGCGCATGACACCGCCGGGGTGCGCCGCCCGCGCCCCCGGAACGTCTGGGCCCGGGCCCCGGCGCCCGCGGGCCCCGGACGCCGACTGACCGCCCCCCTCCGCCACCCCGGTGAACGGAGCAGCCGCCCGGCCCGACCGGGGGAATTACGGCGTCCGATTTCGGTGGCCGGAGCGGTTCCCCCGGTCGCGTGAGCGGTGTGCTGACGCACCGCACACCACCACCGGACCGTTCGCACACCGGTCAACGTGGCGTCACGCGCCGGTCTCCCTCCTCCGGCGTACGCCCGTGACCTGCGGCTCCTCGGCATTGGGAGTCAACTCGTGGACACCTAGGGGTTTTGCGGGGAATTTTCAGCCATGTTCCGGCGCTGCCGACGGGCCGTCACCGGCGCCCCGGAAGGGACCGTAAACCGCGACACTCCGACCTCTTTCGGGCACACATTCCGGGCGTTCGGGTCCCGCGATCCGGGTGCGCGGGCGGAGGCCCGGGCGGCGACACGACCACCTCGCGGTAGGGTGCAGATTGCCCTTTTTATGCCTACGAGCCCCCGGCCCGCAGACATCTGAGGGCCCGTACCGTCCGCTTGTGTCCGACCGCCGTACCCGACCGTCCGCATCTGATCCGTATCTGAGGAGACGCCAGCCATGGCCGCCCGCCACGCTCAGCCCCGCGCGCGCAGAAGCATGTCCCGCCGCGGGAAGGCCGTGAGCGGTCTCGCGCTGACCACGTTGATGGGTACCGCCCTGTGGGCCTGGCCCGCATCCGGCGATGACCACGACGCTCAGCAGGAGGCCAAGAACGGCACCCCCGCGTCGGTATCCGGTCCGGAGAAACCGTCCGGTGCCAAGACCGTCGCGAACGCCACGCGCCCCATCCCGGGCCTGAGCGACGCGGAGCGGAAGCAGATACCGGCCAACTCCCGTCAGGTCCTCGTCGTACGGGGCGCGGGCAAGGACTCCTTCGACTCCAAGGTGGTCCTCTACACCCGCGCCAAGGACTCGGACGACTGGCGCGCCGGTGAGCAGTGGTCCGCCCACAACGCCGCGCACGGCTGGACCGACGACCACCACTACGGCGACCTGCAGTCCCCGGAAGGCGTCTTCGACCTGACCGACGCCGGTGGCCTGCTGCCCGCCCCCAAGGGCACCAAGCTCCCCTACGACCACAACGACAGCTTCGTCGCCAACGGCACCGGCGTGGAGGGCGAGCCCCTGGCGGGCGCGTTCGACTACGTCATCGCCATCAACTACAACCGCGTGCCCGGCACCTCGCCGCTGGATCCGGAGCGTCCGGACGGTGACGAGAAGGGCGGCGGTGTGTGGTTGCACGTCGACCACGACGGCCCCACCCAGGGCTGTGTGAGCCTCAAGCCCGAGGTGATGCGGGAGCTGCTGCGGACCCTGGATCCCGCGCAGCACCCGGTCATCGTGATGGGCCCGGGCGACAGCTGACGGCCCGCCGGCCGGGCCCCGCGCCCGGCCGGCCCGCCGCCCCCGGGGCCGCCCCGTGCCCCCCGGCCCCCTCGTCGCCGGCCCGCCTCGCCTCTGCCCCGTACCGCGCCCCCGTGGTACGCATGGGGCATGGCTGACGCAGCGCACCGCCACGACGCCCTGACCGATGTGCCCGGCCTGCGTGTGGGCCACGCCCAGCGCATCGGCTCCGGCCATCTGTCCGGCACCACCGTGGTGCTCACGCCGGAGGGCGGTGCGATCGCCGCGGTCGATGTGCGCGGCGGCGGGCCCGGCACCCGCGAGACCGACGCCCTCGACCCCCGCAACCTCGTCCAGCGCGTCGACGCCGTCGTCCTGACCGGCGGCAGCGCCTTCGGGCTCGACGCCGCGTCCGGGGTCGCCACCTGGCTGGAGGAGCGCGGCCGCGGCTTCCGCGTCGGCCCGGACCCCTCGCAGGTGGTGCCGGTCGTCCCGGCCGCCGCCCTCTTCGACCTCGGACGCGGCGGCGACTGGCGGGCCCGGCCGGACGCCGCGCTGGGCCGGGCCGCGGCCCATGCGGCGGACCGTGCCGCGGCGGGCGGCCCCGTCGAGCGCGGCAACGTCGGCGCCGGTACGGGCGCGGTGGCCGGCGGGCTCAAGGGCGGGATCGGTACGGCGAGCGTGCTGCTGCCGTCCGGCGTGACCGTCGCCGCACTCGCCGCCGTCAACGCCGCCGGATCGCCCGTCGATCCGCGCACCGGCGTGCTGTACGGGCACCTCCTCGGGCCGGACGGGGCGCCCGCGCCGCCCGCCCCGGAGCGGCACGCGGCGGCGGTCCGGGCGCTGGCCGCGGCGCGCGAGACGTCCCGGGAGCGGTCGGCGGCCGCGGCCCGGCCGCCGCTCAACACCACCCTGGCGGTCGTCGCGACGGACGCCGTCCTCACCCGCGCCCAGGCGCAGAAGCTGGCCGGCACCGCGCACGACGGACTGGCCCGCGCGGTGCGCCCCGTCCATCTGCTCTCCGACGGCGACACCGTCTTCGCGCTGTCCACCTGCGGCCGCCCGCTCGCACCGGAGGCGGCGGCCGCCGATCCGGCGTTCACCGTGCACACCGAGGTCGGGGCGCTCAACGACCTCCTCGCCGCCGGCGCCGACGTCCTGACCCGGGCCGTCACCGACGCCGTCCTCGCGGCCACCTCCGTCGACGGCCCCGGCGGCCACTTCCCCTCGTACACGGAGCTGTACGGCGGAGCGGCCGCGCACGAGGCGGGTTGGGGGCAGCCCTAGAGGCGCCCCCCGCGCGGCGCCCCGTGTCCGGTGCCGTCAGGCCCCGCTGGCCCCCAGCGCCGCCCCCGCCACATAGGTGACGATCATCGCCAGCGCCCCGCCGCCGGTGTTGCGGAGGATGGCGGGCAGGGCCGGGGCGGAACCGAGGCGGGCGCTCATCCAGCCGCACAGGGCGAGGGCGGCGAGCACCGAGACGACGGTGATCGGGAGGCGCAGTCCGTCCGGGGGCAGCACGATCGCCAGCAGCGGGAGCAGGGCGCCGACGGTGAAGGCGAGGAAGCTGGCGCCCGCCGCATGCCAGGGGTTGGTCAGTTCGTCCGGGTCGATGCCCAGCTCCACCTCGGCGTGGGCGCGCAGCGCGTCGTGCGCGGTGAGCTGTACGGCCACCTCGCGGGCCAGCTTCGCGCTCAGGCCCTTCGCCTTCAGCAGGCCGGTCAGCTCGATGAGTTCGGCCTTCGGCTCGGTGACCAGCTCCCGCCGCTCCTGGACCAGCGCGGCCTTCTCGGCGTCCCGCTGGGTGGAGACCGAGACGTACTCGCCCGCCGCCATCGACATGGACCCGGCGAGCAGCCCCGCGAGTCCGGCGGTCAGCAGGGTGGTGCGGGAGCTGGTCGCTCCGGCGACGCCGACGACCAGGCCCGCGGTGGAGACCACGCCGTCGTTGGCGCCGAGCACCGCGGCGCGCAGCCAGTTGAGCCGTCCGCCCAACCCGCCGCCGTGCGCCTCACCGTGATCGGGAGTCTGCTCGCTCATGTCCGCAGGCTCTCATCCACGGGCCCGCACCCGGCGCCGACGCCACCGCTTCACGGTAAAAAGCCCGATGGTAGAACGGCTGTATGCCCGCTCCGCCGCCTCCCGCACCCACGCTCGTCCAGTCGTCCCGTCCCGTACCCGAGCGGCGGCGGCTGTGGTGGCACCGGCTGTTCCTCGGCCTGTGGTACCGCCCGGTGGAGGTCCTGGACGAGGCGCGGGACCGCTCCGCGTGGAGCGCCGCGGTGGTGCTGTGCCTGGTCAGCGGCGTCATCGGGGTGCTGTCGGCGGATGCCTTCCACGGGCAGTGGGCGTCCGATCCGGGCGCGGCGCTGAAGCTGATGGCGCTGGCGGTCGGCTGCGTGCTCGTCGCCAGCTTCGCGCTGGGCGCGGCCACCCACGCCATCGCGCGGACGCTGGGCGGCAACGGCCGCTTCGCGCCGACCACGAGCCTGTTCATCGTGCTGTTCTGGGTGACCGACCTGCCGCGGCTGCTGCTCGCGACCTGGCTGCCCCCGCAGGCCACCTTCGTCCAGGCGCTGACCTGGACGACCTGGGGCTTCGGCTATGTCCTTGCGGTGCTGCTGATACGTGGTCAGCACCATCTGCCGACGCACAAGGCGGCCGCGGCGATATCGGTGCAGATGCTGGCGGCGCTGACGCTGCTCAAGCTCGGCCCCGCGCAGTGACCCACCGGGCTCAGCGGCGGCGCGTCAACTGCCGTACGAGCACGGCGAACGCCTCGCGCTCGGCGGCGGTCAGCTCCACGCACTCGGCGGGCGGACCGGCCGGGCCCGTCTGCCGCGGCACCCGGTCCAGCAGCGCCCGGCCGTCGCGCCCGGTCGCCGTCCGGTGCTCCTCCCGGCGCAGCAGCCGGAGCAGCCCGACGACCCAGACGACGCTCGCGACGCCGAGCACGGCGAATCCGATCAGCTGAAGGGTCTCGAGGGTGAGGAGCATGCGGTCCTCCAGGGCAACGCGGGCGGTGGACGGTGGGGCCCCGCGGGCGGGGTGGCTACGGTGGCGGGGGCGGATGCCGTGATCGGGGAGAATGCGGGCCGGCTCCCGCGGCACTCTACGGGCACCGCGTGAAGTCCTGTACCCCTCAGGAGAATTACCGGTATTCCCGTACTTCACACCATTATGCGGGAACTGTCGGCCCGTTCCGGCCGACCACGCCTCCCTCCGCCTCCGCCTCCTCTCCGGGGCGGCAGAATGCGCCCGTCCGCCTTGGACACCGCGGCGCCTTCCCGCGCCCCCTCACCTCCCCGACGATGGCCGCACCCGTCCGCGAGGTGAGGAGTCCGCACGTGCCGCAGCCGTCCCCGCAGTCACCGCCTCCGCAGCAGTCCCCGGAGCAGGAGGGCGGTGCGCCCGCCCGCGCCCTCGACGGGCTGCTCGTCGCCGACTTCAGCCGGGTGCTGGCGGGCCCGCTGGCCGCGGCGACCCTCGCCGATCTGGGCGCCGACGTCGTCAAGGTGGAGCGGCCCGGCGCCGGCGACGACACCCGGGCCTGGGGCCCGCCGTTCGGCCCCGACGGCACCGCCGCGTACTTCGACGCCGCCAACCGCTCCAAGCGCGGCATCGCACTGGACCTCGGTGACCCCGAGGACGCGGCCGCCGCCCGCGAACTGGCCCGGCGCGCCGACGTCCTGATCGAGAACTTCCGGCCCGGCGCCCTCGCCAAGTACGGCCTCGACGCGGCCTCCACCCGAGCCGCCAACCCGCGTCTGGTGCACTGCTCGATCACCGGGTTCGGCTCCGGCGGCGGCGCCCATCTGGCCGGGTACGACTTCGTGGTGCAGGCGGTCGGCGGGCTGATGAGCATCACCGGGGAGCCCGGCGGGACGCCGCTGAAGGCCGGGGTGGCCCTCGTCGACGTCCTCACCGCGAAGGACGCCACCACCGCGATCCTCGCCGCGCTGCACCACCGCGAGCGCACCGGGCGGGGCCAGCTGGTGGAGGTCAATCTGCTGTCGTCGCTGCTGGGCTCACTGGTCAACCAGGCGTCCGGGCATCTGGCGACGGGGAACGATCCGGGGCCGATGGGCAACCGGCACCCGAGCATCGCCCCGTACGAGACGCTGGCCTGCCGGGGCGGGCTGCTGGCCGTCGCGGCCGGCAACGACCGGCAGTTCCGGGCCCTGGTACGGACCCTGGGCACCCCGGAACTGGCTGATGACGACCGCTTCCGCCGTAACCAGGATCGCGTACGGAACAGAGCAGAACTGGTCGAACTGCTGGAGAAGTCACTTTCCTCGGATACGCCGCAGATGTGGACGGAACGGCTCACCGCGGCCTCCGTTCCCTGTGGACCCGTCAACACCCTCTCCGAGGCGCTGGAGTTCGCCGAGGGACTGGGGCTCGCGCCGGTGACTCCCGTGGGAGAGGGGAGAATTCCACAGATCAGTAGTGCACTGAGGCTCTCCGAGACACCCGTCACAGCACCGACGCCGCCACCGCATCTGGACGAACACGGCACACCGCTGCGAACCTGGCTGTCAGGCCCTCCCGACGACACCTTTCCGCCATGCGTGTGACCTTGCCCACAAGTTCAGGCCATCCGCAACCAATTCCCGCCGTACGTGCTGTTTACCAGCACGGATCACACAACACCCTTGTATGGAGCAGCTCGTGACATCGCCGGACAACTCCACCACCGCACGGTCCCGCACCTCGCACCAGCTGCTCCAGCCGCCCGAGCAGGACGCCACCGCGGCGCCTCGCCGGGGCCGCCGGACCCGCCGCGCCCTCGCGTTGACGGCGCTGCTCGCGGCCGGTGCGCTGACCCTCTCGGCGTGCGGCGGCAGCGCCGAGGCCGGTTCGGGCGACGGCAAGAACGGTCAGGCAGGCGCGGACGCCGCCGCCGCGAAGGACGCCTCGGACGCCAAGATCACCGTCTCGTCGAAGGACGGGGCGACAGACGCCAGCATCAACGCCACCGGCGTGAAGGTCACCGGTGGCAAGCTGACCGAGGTGAAGCTGACCGTCGCCGACAGCGGCGCCCCGGTCGAAGGCGCCATATCGGGGGACGGCACCTCCTGGAAGCCCGGCGTCCAGCTGGAGCGGGGCACCAAGTACAAGCTGGTGGCGAACGCCAAGGACGCCAAGGGCCGGCCCGCCACGGAGAACGCCACCTTCAGCACCGTCTCGTCGGACCACAGCTTCATCGGCAACTACACGCCCGACGACGGCAAGACCGTCGGCGTGGGGATGCCGGTGTCGTTCAACTTCGACAAGGTCATCACCAACAAGAAGGACGTCCAGTCCCACATCACGGTGACGTCCGACAGCGGACAGGAGGTCGTGGGCCACTGGTTCGGCGCGCAGCGCCTCGACTTCCGGCCCGAGGAGTACTGGAAGGCCAACTCCAAGGTCACGATGAAGATCGACCTGGACGGTGTGCAGGGCGGTGACGGCATCACCGGTGTGCAGTCCAAGACCGTCACCTTCACCATCGGCCGCTCGCAGGTCTCGACCGTCGACATGAACACCCAGACCATGACGGTCAAGCGGAACGGCTCGGTCCTGAAGTCGGTGCCGATCTCGGGCGGCAGCCCCGACCACCCGACCTACAACGGCCAGATGGTCATCTCGGAGAAGTTCACACAGACCCGGATGGACGGTTCGACGGTCGGCTTCGGCGGCGAGTACGACATCAAGGACGTCCCGCATGCCATGCGGCTCTCCTCGTCCGGCACCTTCATCCACGGCAACTACTGGGGCTCGCCCTCGATCTTCGGCAATTCCGGCACCAGCCACGGCTGCGTCGGTCTGCGCGACGCGAAGGGCGGCGGCGGGGACACCCCCGGCAAGTGGTTCTTCAACGAGTCGCTCATCGGCGACGTCGTGATCGTCAAGAACTCCCACGACAAGACCGTCCAGCCCGACAACGGCCTCAACGGCTGGAACCTCTCCTGGTCCCAGTGGAAGGCCGGCAGCGCGGTCTGAGCCGAGCCCGGGCGCGCGGTTTCCCCGCGCCTGACATCCGGATACAGCTGAATCGACGGCCGATCCTCCTCGCGGGGGTCGGCCGTCGGGGTGTGTGGGCGCCGTCTCTTTCGGCGGCCGCGGTTGCCCTGCCGCTGCGGGCGCGGCCTACCAGCCGCGTATCCCGCGCTGTGCGAACTCCGCTGCGGAGTCGGCGGGTTCGAGCGACGGCAGCGCGCCGCCGCCGTCATCGAAGGTCTTCATCCCGCGCGACGGTAGCAGGACGCCGCGGCGCCCGCGTCCGCCTGTGGACAACCGGCCGGGCCCGGTGCGCGGGCCCGGCGGGGCGGTACGAGCGCACCCGGCGGAACACGCGCGGGGGCGGTCAGGCCGCCGCGTCGAACCCGGTGTCGTGGGCCATCCGCTTCAGCTCGACCAGGGCGTGCTTCTCGATCTGGCGGATCCGCTCGCGGGTCAGGCCGTGCTGCTTGCCGACCTCCGTCAGCGTGCGCTCGCGGCCGTCCTCTATGCCGTAGCGCGCCTTGATGATCGAGGCGGTGCGGTGGTCGAGGCGGTCGATCAGGTCCTCCAGCTCCTCGCTGCGCAGCAGGGAGAGCACGGACTGCTCGGGGGAGGCGGCGGAGGTGTCCTCCAGCAGGTCACCGAACTGGGTGTCGCCGTCGTCGTCCACGGACATGTTGAGGCTGACCGGGTCGCGGGCCCAGTCGAGCACGTCGGTGACGCGCGCCGGGGTGGAACCCAGCTCCGCGGCGACCTCGGCGGGCTCCGGGTCGCGGCCGTTCTCGCGGTTGAACTCGCGCTGCACCCGGCGGATGCGGCCCAGCTCCTCGACGAGGTGCACGGGCAGCCGGATCGTGCGCGACTGGTCGGCGATGGAACGGGTGATGGCCTGGCGGATCCACCACGTCGCGTACGTGGAGAACTTGAAGCCCTTGGCGTAGTCGAACTTCTCCACCGCGCGCACCAGACCGGCGTTGCCCTCCTGGATCAGGTCCAGCAGGGGCAGCCCGGCTCGCGGGTAGCGCCGTGCGACGGCGACGACCAGCCGGAGGTTGGAGCGGATGAAGACGTCTTTGGCCCGCTCGCCCTCGGCGACCAGCGCTTCCAGCTCCTCGCGGTTCGCGCCCGCGGCATTGCCGTCGGTCACGACCTCGTCGAGGATCTTCTGCGCGTAGACGCCCGCCTCGATGGTCTGGGACAGCTCGACCTCCTTGGCGGCGTCGAGCAGGGGTGTGCGCGCGATTTCGTCGAGGTACATGCCGACCAGGTCGCGGTCGGCGATCTCCCCGCCTACGGCGCGAACACTGCTGCCCCCGTCAGCACCGGTGCTGGTGGTCTGACGACGGGCGACGGCACGGGTTGCCATGCGTGAGCTCCCTTTGCGATGAGTCGGTGATGAGTCGTTCGCGGGACGGTGGACGCGGGAGCCCGGGCTGACCGAACTGCCCCGTCCGAAGGAAACAACGGCTGGAAACCGGACAGAATTCCCAAGCTGCCCGTCTATTTTTCTGATCATGCAGTACCCTGCACGGTCACCGACGGCGGCCGACCGTTGCCGGAGCGGGAGAATCCCAGGTCAGACAGTGTTCCCGGCTCTGCCCGCGCCCCCTCCGCCTCCGCGGCGAATCCCTTCACCTGAGACGTCCGTCACTTCACCGGCCGCATCTCGCCCCCGGCGTCGCCGACGCCTCCGGCGACCGGTGGGCACCTCGGCACCCCCACGCCCCGGTGGCCACCGCGACCTCGGCTCCCCGTCCCCAAGACGACCCGGGTCGGCGCAGGGTTGCCTCGAATGCACCCATGGCCGCCGGATTCCCTCGAAACCACCCATGCCGCCTCGGCATTCCCGGCCCGCCCCGGGGCCGCTGATCCAGTTGACGGGTGCGGTACGCGGGTGTCGCCTGGACAGGAGGGGCAAGCGAGAGGCGAGAGGAGCCCGTCATGGAGAACCCTGCTCCGCGCCATGACGCGCGGGCCGCCGGTACACACGGCGCGGTCGAACGTGAACACGGCGCGACCGCCGACGCCCCGGGTACGGAGTCCGCGGCGGCGCACCCCAGGGGCGGCCGGCGGCTGTCCGCCAAGGTGGTGTGGCCCGTCATCGCCGCGCTCGGCTTCGGCTGCTACACGATCTGGATCGACCACACCGGCGGCTCCAGCGGCGGCCATGCCGCGCTGCTCGGGCTGATCGCCGCGGTGGTCACCGGTGCGCTGGGGCTGGTGCTCGTGCACTTCCAGTCCACGATGATCACCGACACCCGGGCGCTCGCCTACGGTGCGCTGTTCGGCGCCAGCATGGGCTGGCTCTACAACCTCAGCGGTCCGTCCGTGCTGAAGTCGTCGGCCTGGGGCCTGGTGATGGGCGCGGTGATGTTCGTCGTCTCGCTCTACATCTTCCGCGGCCACCGCGTCCGCGAGCCCCACGGCCCGCACCGGCCCCGTAAGCAGCACACGCACGGCCACGGCACACCGCACGGCGCGCACTGACCAGCCACAGTGTGGCGCGCATGCGCCACGGGTCCGCGCCCGCCCGCACCCGGGCACCCCGCGTCAGGGGGCCCGGGCGCGGGCGGGCTCACGTGTACCGGCGGGGTGGGCCCGCCCGGCACCCTACCGCCGTACCGTCCGCAGCCCCTCGTCCGGCCGCCAGCTCTGGATGATCATCGTGGCGTCCCGTACCGCCACCCGTACGATCTCCGTCACCTCGGCCCGGAAGAGGAGGAACGGCTCCGGTGGCCGGACCTCGTGCGCGTAGCGCCTGATCACCTCCTTGTCGGTCATGTGGACCGCCCGGCCGGAGACCCGGACATCGCCGTCCGACAGGTCCGTGCCGGGGCCCGGGTTGGCGTGCAGGGCGAATCGGGGGTCGGAGTGCAGGTCCGCGCCCTTGCGGGACCCCGTCAGCATGCCGAGCCACAGCTCGCCGAAGCGGAAGTCCGCCTCCAGGCCGGTCAGCCGCGGTGAGCCGTCCGCGCGGAGGGTGCCGAGCACATGGTGCCGGTACCGCCCGAACCGCTCCCGCACCTCACGGACGAATCCCGGCTCCCGCGCCTCGGCCACCGCCCAGCCGACACCGCGCGCCACGGCCGCCCCCGGCCCGCGCCCCGTCCGCGCGCCCGGCGTCCCCGAGCGCGGCGCCGCCGGCATCGGCGCCCCGGAGGCCGAAGGCCGCACCTCCGGGCCCTGCGCGCCCGCGTCTGCCCCGCTGTCTCCCTCTGCGCTTCCTGTCATGCCTCCACGGTCGCCTCCCAACCGGACATCTGCTGTCCGGATTCCCCCATGCTTCCGACCGCTCGGCGCCCCGGATCACCTCCGGGCCTCCGCTACTCCCCCAGCGGCACCCCCTGGGAAGCGCGGACCCACGCCGCGTCGCCGGTCAGCTCGGCGTCGCCGGAGTTGACCGTGCCGCGGCGCTCGAACATGAGGATGCGGGTGCCGGGTGCGGCCACGGGGCGGTGCCGCAGCCCGCGCTCGACCGTGAACATCTGCTGCGGCCCCAGCACCACCGGCGCGCGGTCCGCCAGCTCCAGGGTCAGCTCGCCGGCGAGCACCAGGAAGAACTCGTCGGTGTCGGGATGCGCATGCCAGACGTAGGCGCCCTCCACCTTCGCGATCTTGACGTCGTAGTCGTTGACCCCGCCGGCTATCCGCGGCGACCACGTCTCCTCGAACGAGGCGAAGGCGGCCGCCAGGTCCGTCGCCCCGGCCACCGGCGCCGCGCCGCCACCACCCGGCTCACCGGCCCCCTCCACCGCGTCGATCGGGCGCGCCACCTCATCAACTCCGTTGAGTTCCACCATGACTTCATGGTGCCAGCCACCACTGACAACGCCTCGGCGCGCGCTCCGGCGAAGGCCGCGCCGAGCCCTCCGCCCGGCGGCCCCCGCGCCTCCGTCCCACGTCCCCGTCCCCGCGACCGACGGTGCCTCCGCCGCACGTCAGCGGGTCCAGGTCCGCAGCCCGATACCCGGCGGCGTCCGCGCTCCTAGTCTCACGGGCATGACGGCACACCACGGCACCTTCGACGAGGCCCTGGAGCGGCTGCACTCCACCGGACCGGAATTCCACGGCTATCTGAGCAACCACGGGCCCATGGCGGTCGAGGCCCTGGCCCACCACGGGCAGGGGCGCGGCGTCCACCGCTGGCTCGACGCGTACTCCGCGCAACTGGAGGACGTCCCGGGCGCCCGCGAGACCCTCACCGAGGCCAACTGGCAGCAGGCCCTGGGGGACCCGCTGCGCGTCACCGACTGGACCGACCACTTCGCCCGTACCGTCGCCGAGCGGCCCTGGCGCGAAGTGCTCACCGAATGGTGGCCCCGGCTCCTGCCCGGCCTCGTGGGCGCGGCCACCCACCCCGCCATCCGGGTCGGCCACATCGTCCGCACCCTTCTGACCGAGGACGAGACGGAGCCCCGCCTCGCCGAACTGGCCCACGCCCTCGGCTACTGGGCGGCCCGGCACACCCCGCTGCCGGTGGTGCCGACGCCGGGCGGGGCGGCCGCGCCGGACGAGGCGCTCGACGCCCTCCCGCGCGTCGCCGACCAGCGGACCAGCGCGCTCGGCGGCCTCGCCCAACTGCCGGGCACCCCGGGCTGGCAGACGGCGGCCGAGGCCGTCCGGGCGCCGCGCGATCCGGACGACGCCCGGGCACAGCTCACCGCGCTCGTGCAGGCGGCGACCCACCGCTACGCCGATCACGGGCACGGCGAAGAGGTCATGCTGGTCCATGCGGCGACCGCGCCCAACGCGGTGCTGCGCACGCTGCCCGCGCTGCCGCGCACCCTGTGGGTGCCGTCGTTCTCCGTGGCGTGGGCCGCGAGCGCCGCGCTGACCTCCGTCTACGGGGCGGCGGACGCGCTGCCTCCGCTGCGGACCGGGCCGCTCACCCCCGAGGAGGTCTTCCGGCGGGCCGCCGGACACGGCGACGCGCACGCCATCAAGATGACCGACACCGCGCTGGATGTCGCGTCCTGGACACCGGACGGCGACGACCGCGCGCTGACCGCCGCGCTCCGCTCCCTGGAACTGCTCGAACCGGGCGCCTGACCTGCCACGATGCCCTCGCCGGGCGCGACGCTTTCGGCGGGCCGGTCGCCCGCCGCGGTCCGGCTCAGCCGAACTGCAACGAACGCTTCGCCAGCCCCATCCAGAACCCGTCGATCACGCTCCGCCCGTCCCCGAGCTGACCGTGCGCGTCCGCGGCGCCGAGGGTGACGAAGAGCGGCGCGAAGTGTTCGGTGCGCGGATGGGCCAGCTGCCCGGCGGGGGCCTTGTGGCCGAAGTCGAAGAGCGCGTCGAGGTCGCCGTCCTCCAGGGCCCGCCGCCCCCAGTCGTCGAACTCCGCCGACCAGGACGGCACTCCGGGCCCCTGGTGGCGCAGCGCGGCGAGGTTGTGGGTGAAGAAGCCGCTGCCGACGATCAGCACGCCCTCGTCGCGCAGCGGCGCCAGCTTGCGCCCGAGGGCGAAGAGCGCGCGGGGGTCGAGCGTCGGCATGGAGATCTGCAGGACCGGCACATCGGCCTGCGGGAACATCTCGACGAGCGGGACGTAGGCGCCGTGGTCGAGCCCGCGGTCCGGGATGTCCTGCACCGGCGTCCCCGCCGTCCGCAGCGTACGGCGGATCCGGTCGGCCAGCTCCGGTGCGCCGGGCGCCGCGTACCGGACGCGGTAGTAGTGCTCGGGGAAGCCCCAGAAGTCGTAGACCAGTGGGGCGGTGACCGTGGCGCCGAGGGCGAGCGGGGCCTCCTCCCAGTGGGCCGAGACGATCAGTACGGCGGTGGGGCGCGGCAGTTCGGCGGACCAGGCCGCCAGCTGACCGGGCCAGACGGCGTCGTCGGCGAGCGGCGGCGCGCCGTGGCTGAGGTAGAGGGCCGGCATCGGCATCTCGGACATCGCGACTCCCCGGCGATCGTCATGGGTACGGGCCCGGGGCGGACCAGCGGGGGCGCCGTCCCGAAGCCTTCGGGAGATCTACTTGAGACATCTGCTTGAACTTTCAAGCGAATACTTCGAGACTACTCCACCCCGCTAGATTGTTCAATATTCAAGAAGGATCGAAGCGGTGCGAGAATGAATGGCATGAGCACCGAACCCGCAGCCGAGCCGCGCTGGCTCAGCGACGAGGAGCAATACGCCTGGCAGTCCTACCTCCACGCCACCACGCTGCTGGAGGATCACCTCGATCGCCAGCTGCAGCGTGACGCCGGGATGCCGCACGTCTACTACGGCCTGCTCGTCCAGCTCTCGCGCGCCCCGCGGCGCCGGATGCGGATGACCGAACTGGCCCAGAACGCCAAGATCACCCGCTCCCGCCTCTCGCACGCCGTCGCCCGCCTGGAGAAGAACGGCTGGGTGCGGCGCGAGAACTGCCCGTCGGACAAGCGCGGCCAGCTCGCCCACCTCACCGACGAGGGCCTGCACGTCCTGGAGAAGGCGGCACCCGGACATGTCGCCGCGGTGCGCGGGGCGCTCTTCGACCGCCTCTCCCCCGAGCAGATCGGCCAACTCGCCGAGATCTGCCGGGTCATGGCGGACGGCCTGCAGCCGAAGGGCGCCGACCTGCCCTGGCTCCGCTGAGGGACGGCACCACGGTCCGGTCCGGCCCCACGGCACCCCCGCGGGGCACTCTTCCGCCGCGCCCCGGCGCCCGACTCTTGGTAATTTGTCCGCCATGCGCGCCAGGTTCATGTGCGTCGCCCGCCGCATATCCCGCCCGACACGCCCGCGGCACCGCACGCGGCGGCCGCCCGCCGGATCCGCCGCACCCGGGGGCGGCCCCGCCGGGCGGGCGGCGGCCTACCTCCGCCGGGCGCCGGGCACCTTCCTCTGGCTGGCGATCCTGCTGGTGACGTCGGTGATCATGCACCGGTTCAGCCCGGACGTCCTCACCGGCTTCCTCCAGCAACGCTCCACCAACATCCACAACCTGCTGCACTCCCCCGGCCGGGTGCTCCTCACCAGCGCACTCTGGCTGGACGGCGGCGGCTGGCCGCTCTACTTCGCGCTCTACAACGTCCTCCACGTCCCCGCCGAACGCTGGCTCGGCACCCGGCGCTGGCTCGCCGTCCTCACCACCGCGCACATCGGCGCGACCTATCTGAGCGAAGGCGTCCTGGCCGTCGCCATCCACACCGGCGCCGCCCCGCACACCGCGGTCAACACCCTCGACGTCGGCGTCAGTTACGCACTGGCCGGCGTCGCGGCCGTCCTCACCTACCGCCTCACCGGCCCCTGGCGGTACGCCTACGCACTCGGCATCCTCGCCTTCTACGGAGCGCCGCTGCTGACCAGCCGCGGCTTCACCGACGTCGGCCACTTCGCCGCCGCACTGATCGGGTTCGCCTGCCGGCCGCTCACCCGGGGCGCCCCCGGCACGACCGGGCCTCCCGGAGCCACCGCGCCGGCGGCGGGCACCGGAGGCACCACGGCCACCGGCGCCCCCGGAAGCGCCGGCGGGAGCAGCGCCCTCCGCACCGCCGGGCCGGGCCCCGTCACTCCCCTGCCGCACCGCGCCCGCGGAATCCGGTACGCCCGCCGGATGACGTAACTCCGCGCGCGTACGCCCGCCGGACACCGGAGGGTGGCCGTATGAAGCGGTGCATATCCACGGCGTTCGCCGCAGGTGCGGCGGCCGTGGCCGCGGCCATCGCGCTGTGCGGGTCCCCTGCCCCGCTCTCCATACCCCCGGGGGCGGCCGGCCCCCAGTCCCCCGACATACCCACCGGCCCCGCGCCGCCCGGTGGCCGGCACGGGCCGTGCGCCCTGCGCGGCGTCGGCGACGACGTCGGCGAGACCACCGCCACCCCCGAGGGCTACGCCCGCGCCCGCGGCACCGTGAAGGCCCTCACCCTCTTCATCGACTTCCCGGACGCCCGCGCCACCCTCAGCCCGCGCGCCCGGTACGCGGAGTTCTTCCCCGCCGCGTCCGACTACTTCCACCGCAGCTCCTACGGCCGCCTCCGCTACCGCCCCGCGCCGCTGCTGCGCTGGCTGCACATGACGAAGCCGCTCGCCGCGTACGGCATCCAGCGCGGCGCCACCTTCGACGCGGGCTCGGACAGCGGCTACCACGCCCTCGCCCGCGAGATCCTCCGCGCCGTCGACGCCTCCGTCGACTTCCGCGACTACGACCTCGTCAACGTCATCGCCGCCCCCAACGCGGGGCCGCCCGCGACCCGTACGGTCCTGTCGGTGACGTTCAGCGGCGGCGACATGGGGCTGCGGACCGGCGACGGGGTGCCGTTCCGCAATGTGTCGTTCCTCTGGAGCAGACAGCCGGGCCCGAGCGCCTTCCGGGTGGTCAACCACGAGAACGCCCACTCCTTCGGACTGCCCGACCTCTACTTCACCGACGGACGCGAGGCACCGCCCCCGGTCGGGCACTGGGACCCGATGGACGAGGACTGGGGCCCGAGCAACGACTTCCTCGGCTGGCACAAATGGAAGCTCGGCTGGCTCGCCGCCGACCAGGTCGACTGTGTGCCACCGGGCGGCCCGGTGGCCGACCACACGCTGACGCCACTGGCCACCCCGGGCGGCACGAAGATCGCCGTCATTCCGACCTCCGCCCACACCGCGCTCGTCGCCGAGGCACGCACCCGGGGGCCGCTCGATCCCGCGCTGTGCCGCCCCGGCGTCCTCGTCTACCGCGTCTCGGCCGACGTCCGCTCGGGCGGCGGACCGCTCAAGGTCATGGACGCGACGCCGGGCAGCGGCGGCTGTCACACCGGCGACCGCTACGTCGACGCCGAACTCTCCGACGCCGCCTACCGCCCCGGAACCACCTTCACCGACCGCGACAGCGGCACCGCCCTCACCGTGCTCGGCACCGCGCCGGACGGAACGTTCCGCATCCGGGTACAGCCGCCGTCGTTGCCTTCGGTACCGGAGGGGTGAGGGGAGGGGGAGGGAAGGGGGAGGGAAGGGAGGGGAGGAGCGAGGGGATGGGGGTGGGAAGAGGTGGGGGCGGGGCGTCTTGGAGGGGAAGAGTTTCCTTCTTTCCCTCCCCCCTGGGGCCCTCCCCCTCCCCACCCCGCCCCTCACCTCTCCCCCGTCTCACCCCTCCAGTGCTGCTGGCCGATGGTGATCAGCCGTATCTGCCACCGGGCCGCCTCGACGACCTGTGCCCGTGCCGCCTCGGCGTCGTCGGCGTCCTCGGTGTCGAGGATCGCCGCGGCGGTCGTCACCAGCCGGTCGACGAACAGGTCCGCCAGCATCCGCAGGTCGCCCTCGCTCCAGCCCTGTGCCGTCGGCTGGACCGCAAGCGCCTCGGCCACCTCGGCGCCGAACCGGTCCAACTGGCCCGCGATGGCCTGCCGTACGGCTCGCACCCCGCCGTGGCGTTCGCGGGCCACGAACCGTACGTGGGCGGGGTACTCGCGGACGTGCCGGTCGACCACCGCCACCGCGCTCTCGATCTGCGCCTCCACCTCCGCCTGTTCGATCAGGACCGTGCGCACCATGGCGTGCAGGCTGCCGAGTGCCTCCTCGACGAGTGCGACGCCCAGTTCACCCAGGTCGCGGAAGTGCCGGTAGAAGGCGGTCGGGGCGATGCCGACCGTCCGCGTCACCTCCCGCAGCCCCAGACTGCTCAGGCTCTGCTCCTCCAGCAGCCCGAGGGCGGCGTCGAGCAGTGCCTGACGGGTTTTCTGCTTCTGGGCCTGGCGGACCCCTACGGTGTGACTCACATCATCCAGTAAACAAGCGTTCTCCGAACTTCTCCACCCGGCCACGCCCTACACTGAAGGAAGTGAGTGAACAACTGTCCTCCGAATCGGAAAGGCAGAACGATGCTCTTTCTCGTCGCAGCCCTCCTCATGATGGGGATCCTGCTGGGCGCCGCGGCACACCTCCCGTTCTCCGCCACCCTCCTCGCCGCCGCCGTCATCGCCGGCTGGCTGCTCGTCTTCGCCGTACGCGAACGCCGTCACTCCGCCGAGGGGACCACCCGATGACCCTCACCTCCCTCATCAAGGCACCGACCGGACGCCCGAAGAGTGCTGGGCCCGCCGGAGCGTCATGCACTTCAAACACCGGCGGTGGCGATTCGGTTGCCGATGCGGTTGCCGATGCGGCCGCCGGTTCGGCTGCCGGTTCCGCCGCCGACGCCGTCGCCGATCCGGTGGCCCGTGCGGGAGCGGCGTCCGCCGACGGAATGGCGGTCGCGTCCTTCGTTCTCGGGCTGCTCGGGACCCTGGTGTTCAACGTCGTCCTGGGGCCGTGCGCCCTCGCTCTCGGCACCCTCGCGCTGGTCCGCCGCACCCGCCGCCGCGGCCGCGCCATTCTCGGCCTCGCGCTCGGCGCCGCCGACCTGATCATCCTGGCCACGCTGACCGCCGCCGACGCCACGGTCAGCTGGCATCTGGGCGGCTGACCGGACGGCAACGCCCGGGCGCCACCGGCCCGTTCACCGGCGGAACGGCTCCACCCCCTGCCACCATGAGGGGCGTGGACATGACATCGACGTCACCGCAGAGCCCCCCGGTGGAAGCGCCCGCCGGATCGCTCTGGCGCAACCGCAACTTCCTTCTGCTGTGGTGCGGACAGGGCGCCGGCACCCTGGGCCCCCGTGTCGCACTGATCGTGCTGCCGCTGCTCGCCCTCGACACGCTGCACGCGAGCACGTTCCAGGTCTCGCTGCTCACCTCGCTGGGCTGGCTGCCGTACCTGCTCTTCTCGCTCCCGGCGGGGATCCTCGCCGACCGCGTCGACCAGCGGAAACTCATGATCGTCTGCGATCTGGGGCGGCTGCTGCTGATCCTCTCCGTCCCGCTGACGGCGTCGGCCGGGCGGCTGACGCTGTGGTACCTCTACGCGGTCGTCGGGATGTCCGGTGTGCTGACCGTCGCCTTCACCGTCGCTTACCGCGGGCAGCTGCCGAAGCTGGTGCACCGTGCCCAACTCGTGGACGGCAACGGCAAGCTCGGGATGTGCGAATCGCTGGCGGAGCTGACCGGGCCCGGCCTCGGCGGGGTGCTGGCCGGCGCGATCGGCGCCTCCCGCGCCCTCTTCGCCAACGTCCTCACCTACGCGCTGAGCGCCCTCACCCTGGGCCTGATGCGCGTCCCCCGGGCGCCCGCCGACGCACCCGCCGCACCGGAGCGGGTCCCGTTCCGCGCCGCCCTGCGCGAGGGCTTCGGCTTCGTCCGCCGCGAACCGGTGCTGCTGAAGCTGCTGCTGTGCACCAGCGTGTCCAACTTCTTCGTCACCGCGGCCCATGCCATCGCCGTGACGTTCATGGTGCGGGAACTGCACGCGCCGACCTCCGCCGTCGGCCTGGTCTTCACCGTCGGATCCGTCGGCGGGCTGCTGGCCGGGGCGCTCGCCAGCCGCATCGCCCGGCGGGTGGGCACCGCGCGGATCATCTGGGTGTCGATGCTCGCACCCGGCCCGCTGTACTTCCTGATGCCGCTCGCGGCGCCCAGCTGGGGCGTCCTGCTGTACTCCGCCGGCCTGGCCGCCCTCGCCGCCAACAGCACCCTGTTCAACGTCGCGTCCCTCTCCTACCGCCAGCTCGTCACCCCGCCCGCGCTGCTCAGCCGGGTCGGCGCCGTCTACCTGTGGATCGCCTACGGGGTCATCCCGCTCGGTTCCCTCTTCGGCGGTGTGCTCGCCACCGGCGCCGGGCTGCGGCCGACCCTGTGGATCTGCGCGCTGGGCATGTGGTCGGCGGCGCTGTTCGTGGTCTGCTCCCCGCTGCGCTCCCTGCGGGACGTACCGGCCGGGCACGCC
This sequence comes from Streptomyces sp. NPDC014733, assembly GCF_043083385.1. Lineage (NCBI taxonomy): Bacteria > Bacillati > Actinomycetota > Actinomycetes > Kitasatosporales > Streptomycetaceae > Streptomyces > Streptomyces sp. NPDC014733. Next base: position 23,157 of record NZ_JBIBYO010000007.1, read on the forward strand.
GCCGCCGGCTGACGGGCGCCGCGCCCGGGTCACCCCGTCGCATCGGCCGGGGTGCACCCGCCCGGGCCTCCTCCGATGCTGGAGCGGGGCGGGGCTGATTCCCGGGTGCGCGCCGGCGGGCGGAGCGGCGGGGCACCGACCACGTCGCGAAGGAGCGGAGACCCGATGAGGCTTGTCGTCGATCTCAACCGGTGCCAGGGGTATGCGCAGTGCGCCTTTCTCGCGCCCGACGTGTTCGCCCTGCACGGCGCGGAGGCGCTGATGTACGACCCGCAGCCCGCCGACGAGCGGCGCCCGCAGGTGCTCCGGGCCGCGCACGCCTGCCCCGTCCAGGCCATCACCGTCGAGGGCGAGGACGCGGACCGGGCGTCCGACGGCGGGCGGGCGGGTGCCTCCCGTGTCGGTTGACGGCTTTCTGGAGACCTTCCGCCGCGAGGGCCGCATCGTCGTCGTCGGTGCCTCGCTCGCGGGTTTGCGGGCCGCCGAGACGCTCCGCGCGGAAGGGTTCCGCGGCACGCTCACGATGATCGGCGACGAGCCCCACGAACCGTACGACCGGCCACCGTTGTCCAAACAGGTGCTGCTCGGTCTCGTACCGCCCGACCACACGGCGCTGCCGCGGCGCCGGGCGATCGACGCCCGGTGGCGGCTGGGCACCGCGGCCACCGGGCTCGACGCGGCCGCCAAGGAGGTGACGCTCGCCGACGGCGACACCGTCCCCTACGACCGGCTGCTGATCGCCACCGGTGTCCGTTCCCGCCCCTGGCCGCACGAGCTGGAATCGGATCTGGACGGGGTGTTCGTGCTGCGCACCCGGGACCATGCGGCCCGGCTGCACCACCGGTTGTCGGCCGGGCCGCGCCGGGTGCTGGTCATCGGTGCCGGGTTCACCGGTTCCGAGATCGCCTCGGCCTGCCGCGGGCGGGGACTGCCGGTCACCGTCGCGGAGCGCGGCCCGGCCCCGCTGGTGGGCGCACTCGGCGGGGTGATCGGCGAGGTGGCGGCGGAGCTGCAGCGGGCGCACGGCGTCGATCTGCGGTGCGGGGTGCAGGTCACCGGGTTGGAGGGGGATTCCGGCGGGCGGGTGCGGCGCGCCCACTTCTCGGACGGTTCGGCCGTCGAGGCGGATGTGGTGGTCGTCTGTCTGGGCGCGACCCGTAACACCGAATGGCTCGCGGGCTCCGGTCTCGGCGCGGGCCCGCGCGGTATCGCCTGCGACGCCGGGTGCCGCGCCTTCGACGTGCGGGGGATCGTCACGGACGACGTGTTCGTCGCCGGGGACGTCGCCCGCTCCCCGCATCCGCTGTTCGGCTACCAGTTCCTCTCCCTGGAGCACTGGGGCAACGCGGTCGCGCAGGCGGAGACCGCCGCGCACAACATGATCAGCGCCAGTACGGACCGGCGCCCGCATCTGTGGATGCCGTCGTTCTGGTCGGCTCAGTTCGGCGTCAACATCAAGTCCGTCGGTGTCCCGCCGATGGCCGACCAACTCCTCGTCACCCAGGGCTCGCTCACCGAGCACCGCTTCGCCGCGGTCTACGGCCACCAGGGCCGTGTCATCGCCGCCACCACCTTCGACCAGGGGAAATGGCTGGAGTTCTACGAGCGGCAGATCGAGCGGGCGGCGCCGTTCCCGCCGGAGTTCCCCACCGTCGACCGGCGGCCCGAGGGGCGTCACCCGGTGGCGGCCGGTTTCCCCGACCCCTCGCTGCCCACCCACGGCCCCACCGTCACCCTCAGCGGCCACTCCCCGGCCGACCGGCGCCTCACGTTCACCCCACGGCGCGCGTGACCTGGTGCGCGCCCCTCCGTCCGCCCGTCCGAAGCCCCGGAAGGAACCGTCATGACGTCGGACTCACCCCTGCGTCAGATCCTCGACCCCGCCCACCGCGCCGACCCCTACCCCCTCTACGCGGAGCTGCGGAAGACCCCGGTGGTCCGGGACGAGGCGGGCCCCTATCTGGTCAGCACGTACTGGGAGATCCAGGAGCTGCTGCACGACCCGCGGGTCAGCTCCGACGCCCGCAACCTGAACCCGGAGGCCGCCGCGTTCCTCGGGCAGGAGGAGGACCCGAACCTGCCGCCGACGTTCCTGCGCCTGGACCCGCCCGACCACGACCGGCTGCGTGACCTGGCGATGCGGCCGTTCGGCCCGCCGCACACCCCCCGCCGCATCTCCGACATGCGCGGCGAGCTGGCCGGGATCGTCACCCACCTCATCGACGGCTTCCGGGGCCGCGACCACCTCGACCTCGTCGACAGCTTCGCCTACCCCTTCCCCGTCACCGTGATCTGCCGGCTGCTCGGTGTGCCGCGCGAGGACGAGCCGCGCTTCCATGTGTGGGCCGACACGCTCGCCGCCGCGCTCGACCCCGTCCAGGGCACCCCCGAGCAGCGCGAGGCGCAGCAGCAGACCGTCCGGCGGGCCCGCGCCGATCTCGCCGCCTACCTCGCCGGGCTGATCGAGGAGCGCCGCCGGGCGCCCCGTGACGACATGCTCTCCGCCCTGGTCACCGATCACGGTCCGGACGACCGGATGTCCCCCCTGGAGATGGTGAGCACCGCGGCCCTCCTGCTGATCGCCGGCCACGAGACCACCGTCAACCTCATCACCAACGGGATGCTGACGCTGCTCCGCCACCCCGACCTGCTCCGGCGCCTCCGCGCCGAGCCCGACCTCGCGGCGCCGTTCGTCGAGGAACTGCTGCGCTTCGACCCGCCCGTCCAACTGCTGCCGCAGCGCACCACGTTGGCGGAGATCGACATCGCCGGGACGACCATCCCCAAGGGCGCCTCCCTCTGGCTGCTGCTGGCCTCCGGCAACCGCGACCCGCGCCGCTTCCCCGACCCCGACCGCTTCCTCCCCGAACGCCCCGACAACCAGCATCTGAGCTTCGGCAGCGGCATCCACACCTGCTTCGGCGCGCCCCTGGCCCGTCTGGAGACCCAGATCGCCCTCACCGAACTCACCCGCCGTCTCACCGGCCCCCGGCTGGCCGAGGACCCGCCGCCCTACCGCCGCAACGCGGTCCTCCGGGGGCCGCGGCATCTTCCGGTGGTGATCGAGGGGCTGGCCGACTGACCGGGTGTGAGGTGCGGCCCGTCGCCGCGCCTCACGCCTCCAGACCGGCGGCGTGGTCCGGGACGTAGTTCTGGAGGTCGCGCGGCGGGCGGCGGTAGCCCGTGGGCGGCGGGCGCGGCGGGAGTTCGAGGACCGGCGGGGTGACGTCGGTGTACGGCACCGTCGACAGCAGGTGGGCGATCATGTTCAGCCGGGCCCGGCGCTTGTCGTCGCTCTCGACGACGTACCAGGGCGCCTCCGCGATGTCGGTGTGGACGAACATGTCGTCCTTGGCCTGCGAGTACTCCTCCCAGCGGGTCAGCGACTGGAGGTCCACCGCGGAGAGTTTCCAGCGCCGCACGGGGTCTTCGAGCCGGCGCCGGAAGCGCTGCTCCTGCACCTCGTCGCTGACCGAGAACCAGTACTTGCGCAGCAGGATCCCGTCCTCGACCAGCATCCGCTCGAAGACCGGGCACTGCCGGAGGAACCGCCGGAGCTCGGCCGGGGTGCAGAACCCCATGACCCGCTCGACACCGGCCCGGTTGTACCAGCTGCGGTCGAAGAGAACGATCTCGCCCGCCGCGGGCAGATGTTCCGTGTAGCGCTGGAAGTACCACTCGGTGCGCTCGCGTTCGGTGGGCCGGGGCAGCGCCACGATCCGCGCCACCCGGGGGTTGAGGTACTCGGTGACGCGCTTGATGGTGGAGCCCTTGCCGGCCGCGTCCCGCCCTTCGAAGACGACGACGAGCCGCGCCCCCGACCCGCGCACCCACTCCTGGAGCTTCACCAGCTCCGTCTGCAGCCGGTACAGCTCCTGCTCGTACCGCGGCCGCGACAGCTTCCGCCGGCCGCCGCCCTCCCCCTCGGCCCCCTTGCCCCCCTTCATGTCCTTCTCCTCCGCCATACGTCGACGGTACGGGGGAACGCCGCGGCGCGGTCAGGCGTACGGGCCGAACGGGGCAGCGCCGCCGCTGCCTTGACGGCTGTCCGGGCGCCTTCACCCGCATGACCGAGACGGCGAACGGAAAGTGCGGGTACGGGTGAGTTGTCGGAGCGCCCTGTCAGCTCGGGCAGCTCATCGTCCCGTTCGTGGGGAGAGCCCATGGCCGATGGCCGTTCTTTCGACTCCGCAGACGCGTTCCAGGCGCACGCCAGCTCCCCCCGGTCCCAGCACGTCTGGGACCGGGGGGAGCACGCCGTGGTGGGGGTGAGCACGGGGAACAGCTACTTCACCCAGGACCGGCTGGCCGGACTGCTGGGCTGGGCGATCCGCCACTTCTCCGTCGTCGACGTCATCTACACCGACGTCCACATCGACACGATGCTGGTCGCCCTCGGCGACGACACCGGCCATGCGGCCAAGCTCGCCAAGTCGCAGATCCGGGACGTCCGGCGGCGCACCCGCCGGGCGGTCGAACGGCTGGGGGCCTCCTCGGACAAGGTGCGGATGCAGCCCATGTCGTCCTTCTTCGAACGGGAGGAGTACCAGGCGGTGCGCGCCCGCGTGGGCGAGGCGGTCCAGGCCAGCGACCGGCTGGCCGCCGCGTGCAAGGAGATGGTGCACCACTTCCTCGACGGCAGAGAGGTCCCCGGGGAGCGGGTGCCGCACGTCCTGGGCGCGGGGCTGGAGTACCTGCTGGCCGAGCTGCCGTTCTTCGTGGACAGCCCCGGCATCCTGGGCGTGGGCTCCTCGGCGGTCTGCTACCACGTGAGTACCCCGATCGTGGAGTACTTCAAGGAGCCCGACCACGACGTGCTCCGCGCCGCACCGAACCAGGGCTACCTGGTCGTCAGGCCCACCACCTGGTCCGCCGAGGCCGGCACATGACGGGCCGCCCGGACACCGCCGGCCGCACGCGTCCCGGTAACGGCGGCACCCGCCTGCTGCACCTCAGCGACGGCCTGCTCGCCGCCCGCGCCCTGCACCTGGTGGCCGCCGCGGGCGTCGCCGACGCACTGGCCGCGGGCCCCCGGCCGGTCGCCGAACTGGCGGCGGCCACCCGGACCCACCCCGACGCCCTGCACCGGCTGCTGCGCGTCCTCGCCGGTGAGGACGTGTTCCGCGAGGTGCGGCCCGGCGTCTTCGCACTGTCCCCGACCGGGCAGTACCTGCGGTCGGACCACCCCGAATCGGTCCACGCCCTGCTGGCCTTCTGCGAACTGGTGGGCCGCTCGTTCGCCGACGCCATGCACAGCCTGCGCACCGGCGAGGCGACCTTCCCGCGGACCTACGGCCGGCCCTTCTTCGACCACCTGCGCGCGCATCCGGAGGCAGACGGCCTCTTCAACGCGGGGATGGCGCAGGTCAGCCGCCGGGACGCGGCGGCACTGGTCGACGCCTACGACTTCGGCGGCGCCCGCACCGTCGTCGACATCGGCGGGGGCGACGGCGGTCTGCTCCTGCCGGTCCTCGGCGCGTTCCCCGGCACCGACGGCGTGCTGTTCGACCAGCCGCACGTCGTCGCGGCGGCCCGGGAACGGATCGCGGCGGCGGGCCTCGCCGACCGCTGCCGGACCGTCGCCGGCGACCTCTTCGGCGCCCTGCCGCCGGGCGGCGACCTCTACCTCCTGAAGTGGATCCTGCACGACTGGCCGGACGAGGAGGCCGTCGCGATCCTGCGGGGCTGCCGGCAGGCCATGGGCCCCGACGGACGGCTGCTGGTGATCGAGCGGCTGATCCCCGCGGGCAACCACCCGCACCCGGCGAAAATGCTCGACCTGGTGGTCCTCGTCCTGCTGGGCGGCCGCGAACGGACCGCCCAGGAGTACGAGGCGCTGCTGGACGAAGCGGGCCTGACGGCGTGCCGGGTGATCGGCACCGCGTCGGGGCTCAGCATCCTGGAGGCCCGCCGGGCCTGACACCGGCGCCCCGGCGGCAGCGGCGTCAGGACGGCGGCGCCGTCACGGCGGCCTCCGGCGCGGGCAGCTGGAGCCCGGCGACCATCTGCCGGCACATACCGTCGAGAAGAGCCGCGTAGTCACGGTCCTCGTTGGGCGCCTGATGCAGCAGATCATCCAGACCCTTGTGGACCGCGGCCAGCTCGGGACAGCCACCACCCCCGTCCGCGTACAGCGCGAGGACGCGGCGGGCGCCGTCCATCAGCCGGTAGAGCGCGTACGACGGCGGCTCCTGCAGCAGCCGGCGGGCGCTGCTGAGGAGGTAGGCGGCGAGCAACGCCAACTCCTCGCGGTCCTGCTGACCCTGGTCATCCGGGGTGCGTGGGGTGCCAGTACTCATGGCGGACCACCTCCTGGGGAGCGCGGCGGGGCGACGGCTGAAGGGGCTGGTCAGGTCGGCCGACCGGGACCAGCAGAAGAGGTTCGAGGTGACTGGGCAGCCCCAGGAGCAGCTGCACCGGCTCGGCCAGGAAGCTGCTCACCGGACAGCCGCCCAGCCCCTGCGCATGCGCGGCGAGCAGGAAGTTCTCCACCGCCATGGCCACACACAGCGAGCCGACGTCACGCAGATGGGGATCGCCCGTCATCCGCGCGTGATCGACGCAGGCGACCAGGACGAGCGGCGGCACCCCGATGATCCCCGGCGCGAACGCCCGGACCCGCCGCACCCGCTCCGGCTCCCGCACCGCCAGAAAGGCCCACGCCTGCTTGTTGGAGGCGGAGGGCGCCGCCAGCATCGCCTCCAGCAACGAGGTGAGCAGCTCGTCACCGACCGGCTCATCGGTGTAGGAACGCACGACCGCGCGGGTCCGGATGATGTCCAGTGCGTCCGCGCCGCGGGCCGCGGCAATCCGTACGCCCGGACGCGGCTCGACCGTTCCCACCTGCACTTCCCTGTCCACCGCTACCCCTTCTCCGCACGCAGCAGAAGATTCACCGGCTCGTCGCCACCGCCGCCCCCGTCGGCCGCCCCCTGCAACGGCTCCCAGACCACCCGGGCGAACCCCGAGGCGAGCAGCGTCTCCTCGAACGCCCCGCAGCTCCAGTGGCGCACGCTCAACGTGGTCGGGGGAACGGTGGGCACCGAGACCGTGTACGGGTCCCCGTCCCGGAGGCCCACCGGGCGGTGCACGACGAACCCGTTCGCCAGCGGAACGCCCGCCGTCACGCGCGGATTACCCACCAGCGCGAACAGCCGGCCCGCGGGCGCGAGGTTCGCGCAGATCCGCTCCCCCATCCGCGCCAGGGTCCGCCGGCTGTCCGCGTAATGCAGCACCGCGACGGCGACCGCCGCCGAGAACTCCCCCAGCACCGGCAGGGCCGCCAGGTCGTGCACCTCGTACCGCACCCCCAACGGCTCCCGCTCCTCCGCCCGCCGCGCCTCGGCCACCATCGCCGCCGACACATCCACCCCCACCACCTCGGCCGCCCCCCGCCGCCTCAACAACCGCGCATACGCCCCCGACCCGCACCCCACATCCAGCACCGAAGCCCCCGCGACATCCCCCAGAGCCCCCACCAGCGAAGGAATCTCCACCCGCTCCCGGTAAGGCCCCACCACCCGCTCGATATCCGCGTCCCGCACCGCGATCGCGTCATATTGCTGAACCAAGGGGACCTCCAGCCACATACCGGACGGAAGATCCATGCCCACTCCCCCCGACCGACGCACCGGCTCCTCACCAATTGCGCCGGAATAGCTCCCTTGACGGGGCGAAGGGCGGGGTGGAGGTGGGGAGGCCGGGCTGGTCCCCGCCTCCCTCGGGCTCCGGGGGCACTCCCCGGCGACCGGCCAGCCCCGGCGACCGGTCAGCCCCCGGCCGCCGGTAGCCCCCGGAGATCCGGTCGGCGCCCGGACACCGACCGCAGCCCCACCACCCACCCCCATCCGCTAACCTGTCTGGGACCGCCGCTCCCGGCGGTCCCTCTTGCCGGAACCGGAAGAAGCCCAGCGCCTCCTCCGCGTTTCCCGCAGGACCCCGCCTCCGTAGCTCAGGGGATAGAGCACCGCTCTCCTAAAGCGGGTGTCGCAGGTTCGAATCCTGCCGGGGGCACGCTTAAGTAGCAGGTCAGAGGCCCTGTCACCCCTTGGGGCGACAGGGCCTCTGGCTTCCGGCACGGATTTGGCACACATGGGGTGTACGCCAAGGGGGAGCTGTACCGCGATGCCCGCCAAGGACGAACTGGCCAAGCGCCGCCACGACAACCTGGTCGCCCGCCTGGAGAGCCTCATGGAGGCCGAGCTGAAGCCCGACTACCAGGGCTACTACGGGCAGCTGATCCTGAGCAGCAGCGATCTGGAAGAGATGGGCGATCTCAAGGACGTACGGCGTGCCGCCCGCGAGGCCAGCCGTCGCCTCGGCTGGCAGCCGAAGACCCAGCTCGTGGACGGACGGCTCTTCGTCTACGACGACCGCGAGGTCCCCGAGGAGATCAACCGACAGGCGATGCGGGACGCTGCCGAGGCAATGGAAGCCGTTATGCGACCGCACATGAACCGGGCTCCGAGCAACGACTGAGCCGCGCCCTGGCGCCGGGTGCCACCCTCCCATCTTTCGGGCAGCGCCCGGCGAACCTCTGCACGGATCAGGAAGCGATCACACTGCAACGCCCTCCAGGGCGGCCACCGCGCCGGCGGCCTCGCGCGCCTTCCTCTCTGCCTTCTCCAGCTTGGCCTTCGCCTTGGCCAGTTGCTTCGCACGCCGCTTGTGCATCTTCTTCGAGACCTCGTCGAGGCGGTCGGGGAAGAGGTGGCCGTACGTGTCCAGCGTCAGGGTCGCGGACTTGTGGCCGAGCATCGTCTGGACGACGTTAACGTCCGCGCCGCTGGCGATGGCGAGCGAGGCCGCCGTGTGCCGCAGCTTGTGTGGGGTGAGCTTGAGGTGGCCAAGGTCCGCCTTGGTGACCGCCGGTGCGAAGAACCGCTGCCGGAAGTTACGGGCCCGCAGCGGGCCGCCCTGCGGTGCGGTGAACAGGAGCTCGCTCTCTCCTCGTCCGTCGACGTGGAGCTTCAACTCCTCGACGAGGAACCGCGGGATCGGCACGGACCGGCGTTCGTGGTTCTTCGGGCTGTCGAGGTAGAGCTTGCCGTTGTCCTCGACGTACGCCTCGACGATGTGCGCGCGGCACGCATCGAGGTCGACGCGGCCCACCTTCAGCGCGGACGCCTCGCCCCAGCGCAAGCCCGTGTAGGCAAGCAGCAGGATGAAGACGCGGTACGCGCCTGCCGCGTCGGCCAGTGCCTCGGCCTGAAGGTCGTCGAGATAGACGTGGTCGGCAGGCACCGGCTTCGGCAGGGCTACGCCGACGGCCGGGTTGAAGGCCAGGCGGCGGGACTTGACCGCGAAACCGAGCACACGGCTGAGGACGACGTACGCCTTGCGGACCGAGCGGGGGCTGAGTTTCCTGCCGCCCGCCGCTTCGCCGGACAGCATCTCGGCGAGCCACTCGGAGACATCTTCGAAGCGGATGCGATCCAACGGGGTGGAACCCCATTTCGGGATTACATGGACGTCGAGAACACCCTGGTAGCGGTTACGGGTTGAGCGCTTGAGGTGGACCTGCGCCGCCAGCCAGGACTCTGCCACCTCCGCGAGCTTCACACGCCCTGCGGCCGGATCACGGTATGTGCCATCGCCGAGGCGGGACTCCACCCTCGTCCGCTCCGCCTCGGCATCAACCTTGCGGGCCACCGTCTTCATCTTCGGCTTGCCATCGGGGTCGTACCAGCGCACGCGGTAGCGCCCAGGCGGGGTGCGGCCTGCCCGCTTGGCCTGTGCCACGGCCCGTGTGTACGCCGCGTGAGCGGTGCGGTCCTCAATCCAGACGCGCGCCAACTAGCACCCCCTCCGGTCGTCATCGGACACCGTGGAAAACGGTAGGAGCAAGAGAGCGGAAGGAAGACCGAGGGCGAGACGTTCGTGCGTGACGGCACGGGCGGCGCGGAAGCCGGCGGGCCGAATTCTGTGGGGTCGAGTTGCCATGACGGATAGCTGTAACTCGCATTCGGGCCCCTTGGCAAGAGTTGGTTCACAAACTCCACAGAAGTCGCCCCAGAAGGAAGTGGCGTTCGTCTCGTCGAATTCCGATACCTCACGAGCAGTTTCAGCGAGAAGCCTGTGCTATCTTCCCTCCACTTCTCAAATATGACCTATTTGGCCACCTATCAGCCGCATTGGTCGGCGACTTAACCACGCCCGCCCCGGCCGCTACATTCCGTCTCTGAGCTGCAGAGGTATCGGATTCCGATACCTCCGACGATCACCTCGCCGCAGAAAAATTCCGATTCCGCGAGAGAAATTTCTGCGACCGGGGATTCGCCCTTACAGTTTTGACCTCCCCCGCCCTGCCCGAGCCTTTAGAGCCGAGCCTGCGCTCCTCGCTGGGCAGCGCGGAGGTTTTCCTCCGCCCGTTATCCAAGAACGAAAAGGAGCCCTGTGCCGAACCCTTCTCCCCATCGCGCCCCTGCCGCTGCTGCGTCTGCCCAGCGCGGTCCGCTTGCCGCCCCTGCGGAAGTCGCCGCGTACCTCGGGGTGCCGGTGAAGACCCTCTATCAGTGGAAGTACCGGGGCACCGGCCCGAACGTCCACAAGGTCGGCCGTCACCTGCGCTACCGCTGGCAGGAGGTGGACGCATGGCTGGATTCCCAGACGTCGTACGACCTCACGGCGTAACCCCACGTCTGGCCCGGACAACGAAGCGGCCCCCGGCGAGCCAACGCCGAGGGCCGAAGACTCCCCTGCCGACTGCCCATCCCTGATCGAACGAGCTGGTGAGGGGCGGGACCTTGCCCGTCCTGCCCCTCACCGGAGAGGAACGCCTATGGAGGACTCTACGTCCCGCATCACCACGAACACCTCGCCCGCCAAGTGGCCGACCCCCGCGGTCCCCGGCGAAGGCATCCCCTGGCGCCGCGGAAACCAGGAGGACACACGGTCCCCGGAATCGGGGACCGACGAACCCCCGCTGGATGCAGAAGCGCGCGGTCCCCAATCTCCGCCCGAGGCCGCCGTTGGGGACCGTCCCCGCGACGTGCCCGATTCACGGTCCCCGCAAGCTGCGGTCCCCGGGCCCGCATCGGATGCAAACGCGCAGGTCAACAGTGCTGGCGTGGGGACCGGTCCCCAGAAGGTCGGCGCTACGCCAGGGGACCGGGACGGGGACCGCGAGCGCGGTCCCCACCGACCGCCGGGGACCGTCGGTCCCGAAGCGGGGACCGGCCAGCAGAACGAGGCCGGTCCCGTCAGCTCACCGGGACCGGAGCACGAGACAGATCTCCGGCCTCCTCGGGCACCGGCAGGCCCAGCGGAACAGGATTCCGGCGACGGCGCGGAAGTGCTGGATGAGGTGCGGGCGGCAATCGCCAAGTACGTGGTGCTGCCGAGCGAGGAGGCGCTGACAGCGGTCACGTTGTGGGTGGCGGCCACACACATCCAGACCGCTCTGCAGCACGCGCCGCGACTGGCGGTGGTGGGCCCGACCAAGGGATGCGGCAAGTCCCGTGTCCTGGACGTGCTCCACGAGACCGTGCACCAACCGATGATGACGGTGAACACCTCGCCTGCGGTCGTCTTCCGCGTCATCGGCAAGAACCCGCCGACACTGCTGGTGGACGAGGCCGACACCATCTTCGGCCCCAAGGCCGGCGACAAGGAGGACCTGCGCGGCCTGCTGAACGCCGGGCACCAGCGCAACCGGCCCGCCTGGCGTATCTCCGGCCCCGAGCACAAGCCCACCGCGTACCCCACCTTCGCCATGGCCGCGCTAGCGGGCATCGGAGACCTGCCGGACACGATCATGGACCGGGCCGTCGTGCTGCGAATGCAGAAGCGCAAGCCGACGGAGAAGGTCGCCCCGTTCCGTTCGCGCTTCTCGGTGCCCGAACTCAACTCGCTGCGTGACCGGCTGGCGGCCTGGCTGGGGCCGCTGCGCAGCGCGGCTTCCCACAGAGTGCCGGTGATGCCGGTGGAGGACCGGGCGGCGGACACCTGGGAGCCACTGGTGATCATCGCCGACCTGGCCGGCGGCCACTGGCCCGCACGTGCCCGTGCAGCCTGCGTGGCGATGACCCGGTACGAGGCGGTCCAGGACGAACAGACCAGCCTGAAGACGCGGCTGCTGCGCGACATCCACCGCATCTTCCAGGAACACGGCAACCCCGAGGCCCTGCCTTCACAGACTCTGGTCGCCGACCTGCTCCAGGACGCCGACGCCCCTTGGGCGGAGCACGGCAACAAGGGGCTCAACGCCTACTACCTGAGCGCCATGCTCCGTGACTTCGGTATCCGCCCCGCCAACTACCGGTTCGAGCAAGGCAAGCAGGCCAAGGCATACGCACGTAATCGCTTCGTGGATCCCTGGGCACGACACTGCCCCGACCTCGCCGAGACGTCCGCTGCTGCACCCCCGTCCCGGAGCAAGCTCCCCGCGGCGCCCTCGGGCTCGCTACCCATCGGCCCGCCCGGCGGTCTTTCCGGCCCCACACGCGCCCGCTAACCCGCGTCCCCCTGGGTCCGTATCACTGCGTCGCATCCGTCCCTGTGCAGGTCAGCGCGGGGACGGATGCACTCACCGGGACGCACATGTCCGTACCTGCCCACGTATCCGTACCTGTGCTGACCAGGCGTGGGACGCGTGCGACGGATGGGACACGGTCCCTGTCACCACTGGAGCCACCATGCCTGAACAGCGCTTTGAACTCCCCGCAGCTCAGCAGCAGACACTCATCTCCTCGGCCCAGGACAGCGGAGCAAGTTGTCGGGTAAGGAGTCCTTACCCGGCCTCCGCCCCGGGGGAGGCGGAGGCGTCCGGCGCCGAGGGGGCGCCGAAGTCGGCCGGCCCGGGGGAGCCGACCGTGGGAGGGGCCACGCAGCCACTTGCGCCGCGTCGTCGTCTGCGTGAGCCCACACTGCGTGAGAAGCGCGTCCACCCGCGCTACAGCAACGACGAGTTCGCCCTCCTCGTGACAGCCGCCGACCTCAGCCGTATGCCCGTCGGCGGCTACGTCGCCGAGACCTCGCTCGCCGCTGCCCGTTCCGACGACCCCTCGGCTGCGGTCGCCGACTACCGCTCCATGGTCAAGGCGCTGATGGCCGCGAACAGGCAGCTCGCCAAGATCGGTGGCAATCTCAACCAGCTCGCCTGGCACCTCAACAAGGACGGCGCGTGGCCCGCACCGGACATCGTGGCCCAGCTGCTGGACCGGGTCGAGGCGTCGATCGGCGACGTGGACGTGGCCGTCTCCCAAGTGACTTCGGGACGGTGACCGCATGATCCCGAAGATCATCCTCGGCAAGGGCGAGCGCGCCACACGCCGTCTGATCGGCTACCTCTACGGCCCGGGGAGCGCCAACGAGCACACCGACCCGCACCTCGTGGCGTCCTGGAACGGCTTCGCCCCTGACCCCGGCCGCAGCCCCCACCGCAAGCCGAAGCAGGTCGAGGAGCAGCTCGCCGCGCAGCTCGACCAGCCCTTGAAGATGCTCGGCGACAAGGCTCCCACGACCACCGTGTGGCACTGCCCGGTCCGGGCCGCTCCCGATGACCCGATCCTCACCGACGCCCAGTGGGCGGACATCGCCCGACGGATCGTGGCCGCCGCCGGCATCGCCCCCGAAGGCGACGAGGAAGCCTGCCGTTGGGTGGCGGTCCGCCATGCCGACGACCACATCCACATCGCCGCCACCCTCGTACGTCAGGACGGCCGCCGCCCCCGCCGCGACCACGACATCCGCGCCGTCCAACGCGAAGCCCGAAAGATCGAAGCCGACCTCGGCCTGCGCCGCCTCAACCCTGGCGACGGCACCGCTGCCAAACGCCCCACCAGCAAGGAACACTTCAAGGCCAAGCGCCAAGGCCAGAACATCACGACCCGCGAGATGTTGCGCCGGCGTGTCCGCCGCGCGGTGGCCGCCGCTTCCAGCGAGACGGAGTTCTTCGCGCTGCTGGAGGCGACCGGCGTCGACGTACGCCCCAAGACCGGCCCGTCCGGCGACATCCTCGGCTACAGCGTCGCCCTGCCCGGCGACCTCAACAAGGAGGGCAAGCGAGTGTGGTTCTCCGGCTCCACCCTCGCCGGCGATCTCTCCCTGCCCGAGATCCGCCACCGCCTCACCGCCACCAGCCCCGAACCCATAACCGTCCGCCCGACCGACCCCTGGCACCAGGCCACCGCCGCCACCGAACGCATCCCCGACCACGTCACACACGGCGACGACCGCATCGTCCAGGGCCAGCTCGTCGCCCTCGGCGGAGCCCTTGATCTGCTGCCCCTCACCGCACCAGCTGCGGCGAGGGCCGAACTCGAATGTGCCGCCGCCGTCTTCGAGCGCGCCACCCGCTCCCGTATCACCGCCGACCTCGCCAGCGCCCACGTCCTGCGCCGCAGCGTCCAGACAATCCTGCGCACCCCTGCCGCCGCACGAGACGGCGCGGGACTGGCGATGCTCCTGGACGCCGCCCTCATCGCCGTGGCGTTCGCGAGGCACTGGCACCGCACCCACCAGCACGCCCAGCAGGAAGCGGCAGCCCAGCAGACCCTCGTCCACCTCCAGACCGCCCACGCACACATCGCAGTCCCGGTCCTGGATGGCCTCACCCACCGCACCCCCGGCATCCAGACCAGGCAGCGCTACGCCCGACACCTCCAGCAGGCTGTCCCCGAGCGCGCCGAACGCATCCTGCAGGACCCTGCCTGGGACGCCCTCGCCACCGTCCTCGCCGACGCGGAAGCAGCCGGCCACAACCCGGGCAACCTCCTCGACCGGGCCCTCGGCCACCGCACCCTCGACGGCGCACGCAACCCCGCCCGCATCCTGACCTGGCGCATCCACCGCCTCGGCCAACGCCACACACCCGGCCCCCGCGCCCAGGCAGCCATGGCCCGCAGCACCACACGGCTCCCCACCACTACGCCCCACCCGCCAGCAGCCACACCGGCCGCCGCACAGCAGCAGCCGCATGTGCGACGGCGTTGATCAGCCGAGCTGTTCCGAAACGGAACAGGCCGCAGCCGTCACTGAATGAACAAGACCCCGGACACGAGGCGCACCGACCCCGCAGCCCAGTGATCCTTGTGCGTCGGGGCGGCCGACCCCCGTATCGTCGCCTGGGTGACCTACACGAGTGGGACGGACAGGACGCGCATCCCCGCAGCTGATCTTGCCGAGCTGATCAGGGCCTACGGCATCGACAAAGTGCTGGATCGGCAGCACCTGGCCGATGGCCTCATGAACGTAAACTGGCGGCTGGACACCCGGGCCGGGAGGTTCGCCCTCAAGCGGGTCACGGACGTGCCGCTCGATCGATTGCGTCGCAACCTCGCGGTCCTTCCTGTCCTGGCTTCATACGGAGTCCCCGCATGCGCCCCGGTCTCCACCGTCCACGGTGAGGTGATCGCCGAGGTCCGCGGTGGTGTCTACTGCCTGTTTCCCTGGTCGTCCGGGGAGCACGTTCGCGGAACCGACCTGTCGCCGGCACAGACGTCCGAGCTCGGTGCACACCTCGCGGGACTCCATGCGGCACTCGGCCGGGCGGTCGATGAGGCCGGGATGCCAGCCGTGCCAGCCTCGGTCACCGCTGAGGTGACCGAGGCCGGCCGAGCCGTCCAGAAAGCCGATCGGCTTGCCGGAGTGGTGTCGGCCCGAGGCGCGGGCGACAGCTTCGACGCGGCTGCGGACGTCGCCCTCGAAGAACGCAAGATTCTCCTCGACAAGCACGCCCACCTGCGCCCCGGGGGAGACACCCCTACGGGCCCGCATGGCTGGACGCACGGTGACTTCCAGTACCGGAACCTCCTCTGGGCGGACGGCGAACTGGTTGCCGTCCTGGACTGGGACCGGCTGGGCGTCCGCCCGTACGCGGAAGAGGTCGTCCGCACCGCGCAGGTGCAGTTCGGGGTGGAGGGCGTCTTCGACCTGGAGCGGGTGTCGGCCTTCATCAGTGGCTACCGGTCGGTGGTCCCGTTGGAGCCGACCGCGCTGCTCGACGCCGCGCGCCGCCTGTGGTGGAAGCGGATGACGGACTTCTGGCAGCTCGAATTCCACTACGACCGGGACGACCACTCCTGCGACGACCTGTTCATCGCCGACGAGGCGCTCCTTCACTGGTGGACGGAGCGGCTCGACGAGGTGGAGCGGGCGTTCGGCGGCGCTCTCTAGATCCCCAGTTCCCGGAGCTCCGGCAGGCACAGGCGGGTGAACCGTGCCGCTCCGGTGCGGGCCTGTTCCCCCAGCGATTCGTGGTCGGTGTCTCGGATCGCTCGCACCCACGCCTCGGGGCCGGCGGTGGCAGGCAGGACGATCCCGGCGCCGCCGATGGCTTCGGGGATGCCGCCCTTGTCGGTGCCGATGGTCGGGACACCATGGAGGGCGGCCTCGACGATCACACGGGGGAAGGCGTCTTCCACGGTGGACGGGACCAGCAGCAGTCGGTGACTGCGGTACAAGGGCTCCATGTCGTAGACGCGGGGCACGTACGTGACGTTCGGATAGGACGCGAAGTCGGTTGAGACGTCCCACCAGCCTTCGACCAGGGTGAAGTGCTGTTCGGGCATGAGACGGACGATCTGGTGCAGTAGCTCGGATCCCTTGGCGGGGATGGGGTTGATCATGAGTACGGACGCGGTGCGGGCCTCACCCGAGCTCTCCTCGGGCAGTGCGAACGGCGGGTACATCACGGCCAGCCGGGTTCCAGGCGTGTGGGGTGCACGTGCCCGGACGAAATCCGACACGGCAAGGCCGTAGTGGGGTCGGCCGGCGAGGACTCCCAAGCCGGTGGCGGAGACGGAGTGCAGGAGGCCGGCGACGAGCGCGATCGGTCGGGCCTGCGTGGCAAGCTGCGCCGAGCCTTCCTGCGAGGTGAACACGGTGTCGGGGTGGCGGTCGCGCAGGAGACCGTCGAGTGCGTGCTCCACGTTGTCCTGCGTCAACGCCACGCACTCGACCCCGCTCCACCGGTAGCGCAGGGCGCCCTCTTCTTCGTCGTACGGGACACGATGTTTGTCCAGGTGGGCACGCATGTCGGGGAGCTGGGTGGCTCCGTCCCAGGGCGCCTCGTGCGAGCCGAGGTAGGTGACGTGCCAACCGGCGGCGGCGAGTTCCTCGGCGAGGAGCTGCTGGGTGACCTCGGCGCCGCCGATGAGGAACGGGGGCGGGGTGCGGCGCCAGGCGAAGAGAGCGGTGGGCATCGGCGGTCACCGCGCCCAGAAGCCGACGAGGGCTTCCACGGCCTGGGCGACTTCGTCCGGTCCCGCGTCGGCGGCCAAGACCGTGAGCTCTTGCGTCACAGGTCGGCGGGGTGTGTGGACGAAGTAATCGCGGGCGTGGCGGAGGAAGCCTGCCTCGTGGAGGAAGTACTCGGACTCGGCGGCGGTGTGGCCGACGGTCTTTCGGCGGAGGTGGAGAGTCTCCGCCGGTACGTCGAGGTAGAGGGTGTGGTCGGGGCGCAGGAACGGGAGCGTCTTGAGTCGGTGGCGGAGCTGGTGGTGGACGCCGTGCCCGAACAGGGCGTCCAGGGCGTACGCGTGAGCGAGGAGGGTGTCCACGGAGCGGTCGAGGATGACGAGCTGCCTGCCGCTCGCGGTGGCCTCGGCAACTCGGATGGCCTCGATTTCCATGAACCTCTCGAAGGCGGCGAGTTGGGCGGCCGCCGAGTCGGTGAGGGCCGGAGGGATGTCGTCGCGGTGGGCGATGTGCTCGACGTAGCAGTCGGAGACGTACGCCCGCGAGCCGAGGGCGGTCTGGCGGAGGTGGCGTACGGCCGTGGACTTACCGGCGTAGGAAGGCCCCTCCAGGGCGATGATCAGCACGTCGGCGCCTCCGTCCTGTAGAAGCGCTCGGCGTAGAGGCTGGTTCCGTCGACGAGATCGGCCGCAGTGGTGAAGGCGTGCCGGATCGGCCGGTACATCTTCCGGGCCGGGTGCATCTGCGAGCCGTGCATCCGCAGGATGGTGACCTTGTCCAGCACGACGTCGGTGATGTCGACCAGCTCGGGCCGCATCGTCACCCCCGTACGCGTACGGAACAAGTGCTGGTCGCAGCCGGCGAGCGCGTACGTCGCCCAGAAGGCGAGGTCCTCCCAGAACCAGGTGCAGCCGATGCGGACGGCCGCCTCGTGAACGAGGAGGTGGTCGGGGTGGCGGGTGACGGCGGCGGGCGCGAGGAGTTCGGCGCCGGGGTGGGCTACGGCGATCCGGCGAAGCTCCTCGGTGACCTGGTCGAGCAGTTCCGGGTCGTAGGGACGGTACGGGGGCTCGGCGTCCTTGTGGCCGAGGAGGTACCGGCGGGCGGCGAACGGTGCGAGCGCGGCGGCCCCTTCGCTGTCGCGGAGCTCGGACACGGTGTCGACGTCGGCGTACGTGGTCTCCAGGGCGGGGTGCACGCTCCGAGAGCGGGCGAAGACGGTGACGACGGTCAGTGCTCGGGGGTGGGCGAGGAAGGTGCCCGAGGCGGAGAGGGCGAAGTCGTCGTGGTGGGGCTCGATGACGAGAACCTGACGGCCGACGGGGGTGCGGGCCTCGATGTAGTACGGGGCGCGGGGGTGGGGTGCGGTCACCTCCAGGACGCGGTGGTCGTGGATCCGATGGCGGGCGGCGAGCTGCTGGGTGTGCGTCCGGTGGGCGCGGTGGAGGTCGTCGGGGAAGGTGTAGATGCCGTGCCCGTCCGGCACCGGCAGGTCGACCAGGGGCTGGGGCTGCACAGGGGTCTCCTTCGTCATCGCACGGTCGTCTCGTACCAGTGGCGCCACATGCGGGGTGACCGGAGGCGCAGGCGGGCGGTCATGGGGTTCTGCCACCAGAGCATCCGGAGGCTCGACCACTGGTCGTAGCGGCGGGTCGACGGGCGTACGCGCAGTTCGTCGAGGATGGTCATGGGCCGGTCGGTGGCCTGGCCGTGGGCGGTGAGTCGGGCGAAGAACTCGACGTCCTCGCTCATGAACAGGTCGTCCCGGTACCCACCGATGTGGTGGAAGGCGTCGGCGGTGCAGAACTGGTTGACGCCTTGGGCTCCGCCGCGGCGGGTTCGGTAGTGGTCCCAGTACGCGCACAGCAGGCGGGCGCCCAGCCGCTCGGGCGTGTAGAGCGGAGGGATGGCGCCACCGACAGCCCCGGCGTCCATGGCGGCAGCAGCGGCGGTGACCGCCTCCAGGGGCAGCGCCACGTCGGCGTCGGTGAAGAACAGGCGTCCGCTGCGGGCGGCGCTCGCTCCGGTATTGCGGACACGACCGATGTTGCGGACGGCCTCGGTGACGACGCGGACGCCGAAGGAGGCGGCCATGTCGGCGGTGGCGTCGGTGCTCGCGTTGTCGACGACGACCACCTCGCCCGTGCGGCCGGTGACCTCCTCCCAGCGGGCGAGGGAGGCCAGGACAGAGGGCAGGTAACGGGGCAGGTAGGCGGCCTCGTTGAACGCCGGGATCACTACCGACAGGGCAGGGCTGTTCATCAGCGCGTCCTTTCCGGGCGGCGCGTACGGAAGAGGTGCGGAGTCCGCCGGCTGAGGTCGTCCAGGCGGCGGGCCCACAAGGCGCGGTCGTCGCCGGCGGACGAATGCGCCCAGGAGCGGAGGGTGTGGAAGACGGCCCAGGCAGCCAGCAGGTGGTGATCGAGGGCAAGGGGATAGGCATCGGTGACCGTGCGGGCCCTGAGGGTCGAGAGGGCATCGGTCATGACCAGGGTCTGGGCGACGTCGGATTCGCGGGGACCGGCTGCGGCGTCGGTGAAGTCGACCAGGTGACGGACGGCTCGGGGGCCGGAGATCACGACGTTGTCGCCGTGCAGGTCGCCGTGGCACCACACGGGCGCCGTGTGGGCGGCGTCGGCGATGGCGGCCAGCGCGGGCGCGATGCGGTCGAGACTGCTGGGCGGGCAGCGGCGGCTCAGTGAGGTGACCTGCTCGTGGAGCGGCCGGCGCGGGGCCCATGGCCGGACGGGCGCCCGGTGCAGGCGGCCGAGCAGGCCGGCCAGGTCTTTCAGAGCTCGCTCGTCGGAGATCCGGCCGGAGCGGACGGCGTTGCCGAGGGTGAGCGGACCGAGGTCGGCGGTGACGAGGGCGGTCGCCTCGTGGCCCGGAACGTGGCCGTATCCGATGAGGGCCGGTACGGGAACGTGGTCGGCCACGGTCCGGATGGCCGCGCTCTCCGTGATCGCGTTGCGGCGTGCGGTCGCCGCGTACAGCTTGATCACGACACCGCGTCCGTCGGCCAGGCCCACCCGGTAGACGGCGGTGCGCGTACGGACGGACAGGCGGTGGGCGGTGCGGGCCGGTACGCCGGTCATCGCGAGGGCGGCGCGCGAGACAGCGGGCGGTACCCCCGCGGTCACCGCACACCCGCCGGTTCCACGCCGACGGCACCCAGACGCCGGACGTGACGCATGGTCCTTTCCAGGTGCCTTCGGTATTCGGCGACTTCCTCCGTGACGGGGCAGTCGGCCTGCCACGGCTTCTGGGGACCGACGAAGTGCACGAGGGCGGCGGCCGGATCAGGCTTCAGTGAGCGCGTGACGACCCGGCGTACCCAGTTCCCGCGCTCAAGGAATCGGCCGACCTCGAACCGGTTGAAGCCGCCGGCCATCGGGCGGACTCGACCGGATCGCAGAAGCCACAGGTTCAGGGCGTCCTGGTCGTTGTGGAGGATGTGGCGCCGGGCGTGGATCAGGGCATGCTCGACGCCTCGTCGGATGCGGGGCATGTGGCCGGTGTGGGTCCAGAGCACGCCCGCGTTGTAGTACGGGCGACCGCGCAGATGAGGCCAGCGCTCGGCGGCTCCGGGCAGTGCCGGGCACTCGCCGACGGCCGGGTTGAACTCGTCCCGCACGGCGCCGGTCTCGTCCGACGCGAGGGAGCCGAGCGGTTCGCTCACGTCTCCGCGTACGAGCACGTCGGCGTCCACATAGATCAGGTAGGGACGGCGGACGAAGCGCGGCGTGAACTCGAACCTCAGATAGGTGGTGACGGTGATGTACGAGGCGTCTGCCATGCGCGAGGAGCGCAGAGGGGCGCATAGACGGAGGTCGAAGCAGCCGAAGCCGGCCCGCTTGGCGAAGTCGGCGAGGAGGAGTGCCTGCGACGGGGCCAGGTCGAGGGTGAGCACCCGTACGGCAGCTTCGCGGCGGGCCGCCGGGGTGAGGCTGTCGGCCAGGCCAGCGAGGGCGGCGAGGCCGGGGACGAGGTACTGCTGGTCGATGCACAGGCCGAACGCGTACACGGGGGCTTCGCCTTTCGAGCGTGGTGCACGGGCATGATGGAAGAGTCGGCAGCGAGCGCGGTCACTCACGGCCTGTCCCGGGCTTCGGAGCAGGCGAGGATTTCGAGGCCCTTGGGGTCGTCGGTCTCCCAGTGGGGGCCACCGCCGGTCGCAGAACCCACACGGTGCCGCCGACGCGGACGTCGGTGACGATCGCCCGCCGGCCAGCGCCGTCCCGGACGAGGTCGCCGACCCAGGCGTGCCGGGCGCTCACGAGCCGTCCTCCTCGTACGTCCTTGTCTGCATGAACCAGCCGGAGACTGCGTCCGCGATGTCGCGGCGACGACGGGACTGGCCGGGGGTTCGACGGGTTGGGGTACCGCTCGACGCGTCCGCGAAGAACCCTCCCCGGTCACGGAGGAGAACGCCGAGAGCCGCGAACTGGGTGGCGTCGGCAGCTACATGTGTCGGGCCGCTGACGACGACGCCCCGGATCATCCCGGCGGACAGGGCGGCCGTGACAGCCTGCCAACCCGGCCGCTCCATGAGCGGCAGCGCCGGGTCGGGGTCGGACCAGACGCCGGCGACATGCCAGTGCCGGGCGTTGGCGTAGTAGCGACCACGCTCCTCGCTCTCACCGAGGGCGGTGGAGGTGGTGGCGCAGGAGTAGACGGCGACGGGTACGTGCCCGAGTCCGCCGGGCGGGTTGTTCGGCATGCCCACAAGGCTGCTGGGCTGCGGAGTTCGTGCCCAGGCACGGCCCGTCGCAGTGGAGAGGCTCCGTATCCAGTCGGACTGCCACGTCCCGTGGCAGCGGAAGCAGGGTCGCCCGGAGGTGTGCCACGCCCCGTAGCGGTCGCGCTGATGGGGTGCTCGTACCTACTACGGGCCGTGGTACTTCGGCTCGTAGGTCAACGCACTCCGAGGGGTACACCCGCGGAGTTCGCCAGTCCTCGCAGTCGGTTGACGGACACACCGGCGAGCCTGCTGATGATGACGCCGGGAAGCATCTGGTGGCGCACCCATCCCGGGGCCATCTCGCAGACGGCCTGGAGAGTGTCGGCGGCGGCGTCCCACCGTCGGCATTCGACCTGGGTGAGGGCGACGTCCAGGCCGTAACGGGCCCGTGTAGCCAGGGGAACCGTATCGTCCAGGCGGACGGTGTCCATGAGCCGCAGCGCGCCGGCCGTATCGCCAAGGGCCACGGCGATGCTCATGGCCTGCGTGGCGGCGTACATCGGCCCGTACGGCTGGGCGTGCGAGCCGCGGGCGCGCTCGTCCCCGATCCGGGCAGCAACGGCATGGGCCTGGGAGAGGTACTCGCGAGCGTTGTCGGCGTGCGCGCCGCCCCGGGAGGCGGCGACAGCGGCGTTCGTGACGAGCTGGCCGTAGACGCTGAGCCGATCCGGGTCGTGCTCGCTCATCTTGGGCTCGATCCGGTCGGCCTGGGCCGCGGCGAGGAGGAACCCCTGCTTCGTACGGCCGTCGCGGAGATTGACCCACGCGGTGGTCGCGGCGAGGTGCGCGTCACGGAGATCGTCCCCGCCCTGCACGGCAATCTGGCGGCCGTACGTCAGCGCCGCATACGCCAGATCTCGTGATCCGAGCACATTGGCGGCCATACCCGCCGTCTGAAAGGTGTCGGTCAAGACGCCGGCGGCGGCTTCCCGCTCATCGAGACCGGCCATGTCGAACCTGGCCCGCGCCTCGGGAAGGAGCCGCCCCAGGAGAGTGCCGAGCTCGGTATACCGGCCTCCCCAGTACGCGGCGTCCGCGCGACGGACGACGGCGCGGAGCTCTTCGACGGTGCCCGGCTCGACACCGGCGGGGATGCCGATAGCCGCGTCATGGGTGGCTGCGGAGACCAGGCGCAACGCGGCCCGCTCATCGCGGTCCATGGAACGCCGTGGCGCCTGCTGGCCGAGGAGCACGGCGATGTCCGTACCGAGCGCGTCGGCAATCGACAGCAGGGACGGCAGGGAAGCCGTTCCGCCACGTTCGAGCTTGCGGACCACGCCGACGGATACGCCGGCCGCCTCCGCCAACTGCTCCTGCGTCATGCCGCCGCGCAGCGCCTTCAAGCGCTCAGAGGTGGTGTACTCCGACCACTGCATGCTTCAGAACCTCCGCGTGATGGGCCCCACACGGACAGTACTGGCAGGAGCGTCGGGTCTGACAGCCTTTGCTCAGAACGCAGTTGGACTCACGCGGCGAGCGCCGCCGTGACGCCGAGGAGCGCCTCCAGCTCGGCCACGGCCGCGTCCTCGTCCGTGACGTGGACCGTGGTGATGCCCAGATCGGCCGCCGGCGGAAGGTTCACCGCGTGATCGTCCACAAACACACACCGCTCGGCGGGCAGCCCGATCCGTTCCAGGGCTAGCTCGTAGATGGCCGGATCAGGCTTGGCCATCCCGACCAGCTCGGAGACGACATGGACGTCGAACAGGTCCCAGATTCCGACGTGTTCGTACGGGTTGAACGGGTCGAGGCCGAAGCTGTTGGACAGCAGGGCGAGACGGTGACCGGCGGCCCGCGCGGCACGCGCGAGCGCGACCATCCGGCGGGCCACAGGTACCCCGGCCCAGGCCCGCCCCATCAGGTTCACCGGATCCACATGCGCACCCAACAGCGCGGCTGTTCCCTCGTTCCACTCGGCCTGCCCGATCTCCCCGATCTCCAGAGCGTCGTACAGACGCCGGCCCTCAGGATGATCGTTGAGAGTGCTACGCCAGGCGCCCGGAGCAAGCCCTTCCGACACACACCAATCGCGGTGGACGGCGAGAGGACTGGCCGTGAGCACGCCAGCGAAGTCAAGGATCAGGCCGCGCCTGCCGGCGACATCAGTCCTGTGCAGCATCCGGTGATCGTCCTTCCCTGATGGGTTCTCCCGGCGACGCTACCGCGCCCACCAGGCCGCCACCCTCCCTTGCACCTCGCGGGCCTCCCCATCGTCGCCACCACCGGCCCCTCGCCGAATGGCGCGAGCCCAGCACCGTCCTCGGCCACACCGCCGAGACCTAACCGCCGGACTACCGAGCCTGGCGGGCCCGCCGCCTCGCCCAGTCCGTTGCCTACGTGATCTCGTCGACCCGATCACTTGCGGCTCTGACCACGCATGACATCGATGAGGTCCGTGCTCACGAGGCGGGCTCCGTACAGCACACCGGCCGTCATTACGGTGACAACGCCGGTAAGTGGCCCGATCGCCGAGTCAGGCACACCTAACAGGTTCGCTGCCAACGCCGTACCCACCACCACGCCCCCCAGGGTCACCAGGCGCACCCACTCTTGGTTCACCGATGGGGTGACGCCGCTCAAATCCTCGGGATCCAACAGGGCCAGTGTGCGGCCCTCGCCGTACCGCTGTGCGATTTTCAGCAGCATGCCTGCCATATCTTCAAAGACCTGCCCGGTATCCGCCTCGGTGTCCTGCCTGGCCTCCACCGCCCGCAAAGCTCCGACCACCATCGCGGCGTGTTCCTTCAGCTCACGTCGGCGCGTGCGCCGAACATGCCTGTGCCGCCTCTTCCACGCAGACCAAACCACTCGCTCAGCAGCAGCCAGGCTCACCCTCGGGGCCACCAACGGGCCTCCTGCATCCCACTGCTTGTAGGCTCGTCCGACGCTCCCGCAGGTGGCCAAGAGCACCACCACCGGCCGCCACTGGGCTGTCTCTCCACTACGTGATCCGAATCCCTCACCCAACCGCCCTCCTGGGATCAGCTGAGGCCAGTTCCCTTGGTGGTTATGCCTCTGTTGGTTGTCCATCCGGGCTACAACAGTCACTGCCGTCCGCAAGACCATCGCGAACATGACCAGCAGCGCCAGCACAGCTACCGTCGTTACTGTGGAGAGAGGATCAGTCCAAGGCTGCGAGACGGCAGACACCCCAGACGCCACTCTGTTCGCCATCCACTCGACCCCGTCCTGGATCCAGTGCCCCAGGGCTGCATACGGAGCGATGGCACCTTCATCCAACGAGTGGCGCCCTGTCAGGTGGGGCGGACCCTTCGAAACTGGAGGTGCGCTCCAAACGCGCCAAGCTGTTTTCGTGATCAGACGAACCTTGAGCAGCGCGGCTGCCAGAACTACCAGCACAAGGGCCTGCAAAGCGGCTACCCATGGGGCAAAGGCACACCACCGCCTCACCGCAGTATCTACATAGCGCCACTCATGCCACGGCACGCCGGGGAAGCTCGGTGGAAGATTCCGGCACGCATTCGCCAACCTTCGGTCAACCCTCCGATCGATCCACGCTGCGTAGCCGTTGACCAGAGGATCCACCACATAGCGACGCGCCCAGAGCGACGGTCGCGACTGAGGGTGCGTCCAGAGCCACCAGATACCGCCAGGAACGCCTAACAGGGACAGGCGTGTTAGCAACGCGACTAAGTGCTTTAGGGCTTCGTCCATCGAGACAGTCTCACCGAATCCACGCGACGCAGAGGTGCCTTAAAGGAGCTAACAGAAAGAGCTGGGGAGGCCATGTCCGGTGCCTGGGTGGGTCGTTGGGCGGGGTATGGGGAAGGGCAATGGTCCACCGTGGGTGGTGTCGGACGATCTTTGGGCGCGTGTCGAGCCGTTGCTGCCGGTCAGGCGGCGCCGGTCGTGCAACCCGGGGCGGCTGCCGTTGGACGACCGTGGCTGTCTGCAGGGCATCCTGTTCGTGTTGCATACCGGGATTCAATGGGAGTGACTGCCGCAGGAACTCGGGTTCGGCTCCGGTATGACGTGCTGGCGTCGGCTTCGGACTGGCACGAGGCCGGCGTCTGGGACCGGCTTCACCAGGTGCTGCTGACCGAGCTGCACCGCGCGGGAAGCTGGACTGGTCCCGGGCGGTGATCGACGGCTCGCACCGGCAGGCCCGTCGGGGCGGCCCAAAACCGGGCCGAGCCCGGTCGACCGCGCCCGGCCCGGCTCGAAACACCACATCATCACCGACGCAGACGGCACCCCACTAGCCATCACTCTGACCGGCGGGAACCGCCACGACGTCACCCAGCTGCTGCCCCTGCTCGACGCGATTCCCCGCATCCGAGGAGTCACCGGCCGACCGCGCCACCGCCCCCGGCAGCTGTTCGCTGACCGCGGCTACGACTACGACAAGTACCGCCGCCTGCTGTGGAAACGTGGCATCAAGCCGGTCATCGCCCGCCGGGGCGTGCCCCACGGATCCGGCCTGGGCACCGTCCGGTGGGTCGTCGAGCGCACGAACGCCTGGATCCACGGCTTCAGACGGCTACGGATCCGCTGGGACATCCGTGACGACATCCACGAGGCATTCCTCAAACTCGCCTGCTGCATGATCACCTACAGACGAGTCCAAGCATTGTGTTAGCTCCTCTAAGGGCTGTCCCGCAAATGAGGTTCGTGTCGCGGATGGCTGGGTGGCCCGCGGCGTAGACCGGTCAACGCGCACGCCATAGATCATTTACGGGACAGGGTGAGCCGTGGAACAGCGTGCCGAAGCTGGAGCCGCTGGCCGAGCCCACCGGCCTCCAGGCTAACGGCCGCGCGGACAGGAGGAAAAATAGTCTTCCACTGCTGCATCGAGCGAGGGCGCGTACGAACCGAGCAACTGCCACTACTCGACGACGACACTGGCCTCATCACGCAGCTCGCAGCACATACCCTCCCGAAATCGGTCGCAGACGCCGCTGGGCGCTACGCCCAGCGGTACAAGCAGCTGCGGCCCAACCCGGGACGCGTAGTCATCGAGATCACAGTCACCAAGGTCATGGGCACGGCGAAACCACCAGGCTGATGACCGCCATAACCACTGGCGTCCTGGTAGCCCACCGCATACCGCGGCATTCCCCTCTCCGGTCGCCGACGCCAGGCTCGTCGCGCGACTCATCGGTGACCGCCAGCGCTAGGTGCGCTGTCCGGTGGTCGGCGTGGGCTGCGGCGCTCCCCCAGCTAACACTGAGGGGTGCCCCAGGCGCCGCATTTCGCCGCGTTGCCGAGCTCGCCCCAGTACGCCCGATACAGGGACGCCACTCCGCCTTGCGATACACCGCAAGAGCCGATCGAGTCGCGTCGGAAGTCTGGCATTCGACTTCTGACATCAGGTCAGGTCCCGCAGTTGGTAATAGGAGACGCGTCCGTTGTCACCGCCGAGTATCAGACCGTTGTCGATGCCCAGCAGAACGTGGGCGCGCTCTGGAATGACGACAGCGGGACGTTTTATCTGGCGAGGATCCCACAGCCGGACGTCCTGCCGGGTGGCCGCGGCGATGACCCCACCCGGCAGGACGGCCAGCGCGTCCGCTTCGCTCGAGAACAGCTGGGTGGGTAGCAGCGGATCGTGCAACTGCCAGAGCCAGAGGCCGTGCGTGGTAGCCACTACCAGCATTCCGGGAAGCGCGGTGATGTTGTACACGTGACCAATGTGACCATTCAGCACGAGCGGGTCCTCCGGGCGGTCGAGATCCCAGATCAGTACCTCGGTGTCGCTGGCGGATGCGAGCCGTCCGTCCGGCAGCACCGTGAGCCCCCAGGCGAACTCGGTATGTCCGCGCAGGATGAGAGGCGTAGTCGACTGCCTGGTATCCCAGACGTGGAGGTCACAGGCGCGTTGCGAGCGTGGGCTACGACCGGTGGTGTCCCCGGCGGTTGAGGCGAACCGGCCGTCCGGTAGGGCGACGAGCTGCCAGACATCAGCGTTGTGGCCAGCCAGGACGGTCAAGCGCCGGTTCGTGTCCCAGGCGTGGACCTCGTACCCGGCTCCGGCCGCCAGTCCTCCGGCGGGGAGCGGCACCAGAGTCCGGCTCCAGCTAGCGTCACCGGGTAGCCTGCGCGGTCGGGACGAGCCCCGCAGGGCCCACTCCCAGACACCGTCGGCCACGGTGGTTGCGATCAACCGCCCAGGCAGCTGCGTCAGGCAGGAAATCTCCGATGGCGCGGGAGCGAGTTCCACTGAGTCTTCCGGAGCGGAAGTGTC
This sequence comes from Streptomyces sp. NPDC014733, assembly GCF_043083385.1. Classification (NCBI taxonomy): domain Bacteria; kingdom Bacillati; phylum Actinomycetota; class Actinomycetes; order Kitasatosporales; family Streptomycetaceae; genus Streptomyces; species Streptomyces sp. NPDC014733. The sequence continues at coordinate 51,242 of NZ_JBIBYO010000007.1, forward strand.
CCAGACTCGCAGCATTTTCCCCGAAGCCGACGCGAACCCGCCCTCACGCAGCGCCAGCAGTGCCTGGACGCGTCCATTGTGGCCCGGGAGTACGGCCCGCCGTGGCGGCTGTCTGAGATCCCAGACCCTGACATCCGACGGGTGCGAGCCGGAGGCGAGTCGACCGCCCGGCAGCGTAGCCGCCGCGGAGATCCGGCTGGAGTGCCCCGTGAGGATCTGTGGCGATTCTGGGCGGTCAAGATTCCAGACGCAGATCTGCGAGCCGACGTCCGCGACAGCTGCGAGCCTTCCGTCGTCCAGCGCGAGTAGCTTCTTAGCGGTGGAGTCCAGACCGATGAGGTCGACTCGTTGGTCAGGCCGGACGGGGTCGATGACGTGGATTACGCCGCACCATCGGGCGACGGCGAGCCTGCCGTCCCCCAGCGCCACCAGACTTTCGATCTCGTCCCAGCGGTCCTGCAGCACGACGGGATCCGCCCGCTCCGGATTCCAGAGCCAGACCTCGTCAATGGACCTCAGCCACCTTCGCGCGTGACCGGTCTCGTCGTCGCAGTGGACCGAACCGGTGGACCGCACCGCGGCGAGGCCGCCACCGGGCACGGCCACCAGTGCCTTGAAGTCGTCGACCGGTGTGAGGGTGACCGGGCGTTGCGGGCAGGTGAGATCCCAGAGCAGCAGGCCGGCGCTGGTCAGGGCGCACAGCTGGCCGTCAGCCAGGGCCAGCAGCCCGCGGACCCGTTCGCCGCCGAGAATGAGCGAGCGGTCGGGCGCGCCCGGATCCCAGACCCGCACTCCGCCCGTGGTCACGCAGGCGATCCGTCCGTCCGGCAGCTCGACCAAGCAGCCATCGCACCAGGTCAGCGCGATCGGCTGATCAGGTGAGCTGAGCTCCCAGAGCCAGGTGCCAAACGGGGTCTGAGCCGCGATCCGGTCGCCTTGCAGAGCCCACAGGTGCCAGACACGCCCGCGGTGTCCGCGCAGGACAAGAGGGTGATTCGGTCGGTCGAGGTCCCAGACCAGCACCTGCCCCTCGAGAGTGCCGCTACTCAGGTCAGTCATGGCGGCGGCTACCCGCCCGTCCGGCCAGCCGGCCAGCGCCTCGGGGAAGTCGGCAGCATTGCAACTAAGCACGGTGTACAGCGCGGACTCATCGCCGGTGTGCCAGCGCAGCCGCGCGGAGGGCAGTGCGAAGTGATCCAGGTGGGCGCTGAACTCCTTTGCCAGATCTTTGAGTCCGAGGACCACCGCACCTTGGTGTAGCTGTTGGGCGAGCATTCCCGGTGGACTGTCGCCGTCGATGAGGCCGATCACATGGGCGCCGCGACGCAGCAGCGTGAGCAGATGGCGAACGGTGCGTCCAAGATCGATGGCGGGGCCGAAGTGAGGTTCCACGTGCGCTGCGGCGATATGCTGCAGCTCCCGCAGGGTTTCGGCCAGTCCGAGTCGTGACACCTTGGCGCCGAGGTATTTCGGATCGACGACCAGTCGGACCAGACGGTCGGCCATTGCTCGCCGTTGCCGTCGCGGCGCCGCCGAGTCCGCCATCGCGGACACGTAGTGGGTGGCGAGATTTTCTAGTGTGTATGCGTCGGCCCGCGCCCAGTTTCCTTCCCACTCCTCCCACAGTCCGTCAGCGACGAGCCGATGCGCCTCCCAGGGCTCGGCGATGGGTTCGGGGCCGCCGAGGAGATGCTCGCGGAACGACTGGTGGTAGGGAGCCCACGGTCCGGTAACGCTCGATCCGTCCGACCGGAGAAGCTGCCGGCAGGCCCGTAGCGCTTCGCGCACGTCGGCTGGCGCTACGCCGTCCGGCGTGAGCAAGATTAACTGGCGGTCCATCAATCCTGGTTCGGCGGCCACCGCCAGCGCGGTGAGCATCGGCCGGTAGAGCCTCCGCCACCGCTCGGCTTGCCCAGGTGTGTCCTCACGACGTAGCTCACAGCTGAGGAGATCCCGATAGACCTCGCCCAGGCCAGCGGGCATGCTCAAACCGGCGGGATCGGCCAGCGCCGAGCGCAGCGCCCCGGCCCGGTCAACGAGATCACGCAGCACGTAGTGGGCGTAGAGGAAGTTTCCTGCCGCGCGATCGGCGATCACTCGTGCGAGATCACCGGACCGGGCCGACGGATCCTGCGTCTCCGGTCGCGAGCAAAGGAATCGGCTCGCGTACTCGATGACATCGTTGACGGCCGGCGGACAGTCGGCCAGCAGATCGACGCGCTGGAATCCGACCAATGGAGCGAGGGTTCGCGGGTCGGGGCGGGCAGTCAGCAGCCAGCGCACGGGGGCGTCGGCGAGCGCTGTGATCACCTGAGTGATGCTGATGCGGGAGGGATGGGCGCAGCAGTTGTCGAGTGCGTCCACCACGACAACTGGCCGAACCCCAGGGTGTCGATCGGCCCAGCGCGCCAGCGGACGGCGTACCAGCCGGTCGGCAGCTTCGAGCGGCGACAGATCCGAGAGCGAGGCGTAGACGCCGATGTTCAGCCCACCCGGCTCCACCCGATCGGCACGCGCGGTGCCCTTCAGCTCGACCAGGGGCCGAGTGACACTGGCCAGCTCGTCGAGCACCCACTTCAGATCGGTGGCAAACTCGGGTAACCGGTGCATGAGTTGCTCCGAGATCCGCTCCACGAAGGTCAGCGGGTCCAGCGAGCTGCCGGGGCGCGACACATCACACTCATACACGGCACCAAGCGGCGCGGCACATGACCAAGTCCTCGTCAGCTCGCGCGCGATGGAGGTCTTGCCCGTCCCCGGTGGAGCGATCAGCAGCAAACCGCCGTCGCCACCATCAGCCCAGCCCGTCACCCGCTTCAGCAGCCAGCGTCGCCCGACGAACCCGATCTGATCCGGATCGCGTGCCGGTGTGGACGGCGGGAGTGCGGCGCTCAACGGTTGGTCGGCACGCCGCCCGGCCGATACACAACGCCAGCATTCGTACCGGTTGAGAGCACCCGGTCGGCGACAGCCGTCCCCTCGATCTGGTCGCCTGCCGCGGCAGTCCCCTCGACCAGGACACCAACCTGCCCGCCGCCCAGTTCGCCCGAACGGACGGAGCCGCGGACGGTTGCTCCGCTGGGCCGTAGTTGCTCCAACTCTGCTAGTAGCATGCGGAGTTGATCCTGCGCCAGTTGATCACCATCGATCGCGCGCGCCAGCTCCTCGCCGAGCTGGGCCCGCTCGTCCACTCCCTCGGGCGCTCGTTCAAGCATGCGGAGCGACCGCTCTCCCCGCGCTCCCAGTCCGGAGAGGCGTTCCCTGGCCCAGTCGTAGAACTCCGCCAGCTTCCGGTCGAAGAGGCTGTCCGCGTCGGCACCGGCGCGATCCAGCATAGTTGTGGCCTTGCTCATGAGGTAGGCGCTGACGAACTCAATCGCGGTCTCGAACATCGATTTCCCCCAAGGGATGTGCCGAAGCTGAGTCAGATGATAGCCGTGAGGAAGGGCCTACGAGCTGCCCCAAGCTCACCACAGCCTCCGAACGCCGCTCCGCCAGCCGTGATCTCCTGTACCTAGGATCAGCGGTTACGGGACAGTCCTTAGAGAAGCACGTGCGTGGGGTGTCTGCAGAACGGATCCAGCACATATGAGGACGGGAAACCCCGCGAACACTCGAGAACTACAGAGAGGGTTTTCCCCAGGCCAGGCGCGTTGGAGGCAATGTTCGCGCAGGTCGTAGCCCCGCCCAGGGAAAACTCCTAAAGCGGGTGTCGCAGGTTCGAATCCTGCCGGGGGCACTGACTGCGTAGCAGGTCAGAGCACATGCGAAGGCCCCTCGTTCATTTGGACGGGGGGCTTTGTTCTGTCCGGAGTCCGCATGGGGTCCACATTCCCGAATGGTCGAGAGGAATGGCGCCGCATCGGTTCTCCCCTCGGCAGCTCCCAAGAGTCGGCCGTGGCGGTTCTGATGCATCTGCCTGCATGCGTGCCGCCGTGAGTTCGTCATCCGCGGATGACGGCGCGGTCGCGTTCGTCCTCATGTTCCTGTGCGGGGCGCCCCCGTTGACAGCCCATGGGCGAAGCGGCCCGGGGTGACGCCCAGGAACCGTGTGAAGTGGCGGGTCAGATGCGGCTGGTCACAGAAGCCGCTCGCGGTCGCCGTCTCCGCCTGGGGCAGTCCGTCGAGGAGCAGACGGCGGGCGCGGTCGACGCGGCGGGCCGTCAGCTGGCGGTGCGGGGCGAGGCGACTCTCGGCCTCCAGTTCGTCGCCCGGGGCCGCCAGGGCCGTGTGCAGTTGGCCGACGCGGCTCCGCGGCAGGGGGTCGGCGAGGTCCGGGCCGTCCACCGCGGGGGCCGATGAAGCCCTCGTCCAGCTGGGCCAGGTCCAGGTGGAGGATGCGCTTGCGGAAGCCGCGTGCGGTGGCGGATGAGCCGTTGTGCGGGACGTGGGTCGGGAGCAGGGAGACCGTGTCGTGCGGGGTGCCGTGTGCGCGGCGGTCCGGGCCGCACCGGCGGATCTGCTGGATGTGGTGGGGCTGGCCGTGTACGGGCCGCGCAACGCGGTGGACAAGGTGGTCAAGGGGGCGCGGATGCATCCGTGACCCCGCCTGAGCTGCGCGGATGTCCGTCCGGCCCGCGTGCGCCCCTGCAGAGCCGTGGGCCGGGTGGCGTGCACGGAGCGGAGTTGTCCACAGGCTCGGCGTGGTCGGGTGGATTCCTCGTACGCTTCAGGCATGGGTGAGGTCGACGTGGCAGGAAGCGCAGGCAGCGAGATGGTGGGTGAGCCGGATGTGGGCGAAGCGGTGCAGGTGCTGCGCCGGGTGTTCGGTTACGACGCCTTCCGCGGTAGTCAGCAGGAGATCATCGAGCATGTGATCGGCGGCGGAGACGCCGTCGTGCTGATGCCGACGGGTGGCGGCAAGTCGCTGTGCTACCAGATCCCGGCGCTGGTGCGGCCGGGCGTCGGCATCGTGATCTCACCGCTGATCGCGTTGATGCAGGACCAGGTCGACGCGTTGCGGGCGCTGGGTGTGCGGGCCGGGTTCCTCAATTCCACGCAGGACGTCGAGGAGCGGCGGCTGGTGGAGGCGGAGTTCCTCGCCGGGGAGCTGGATCTGCTGTATCTCGCGCCGGAGCGGCTGCGCGTCGAGCAGACGCTGAGCCTGCTGGACCGCGGCAAGATCTCCCTCTTCGCGATCGACGAGGCGCACTGTGTCGCCCAGTGGGGCCACGACTTCCGGCCCGACTATCTGGCGCTGTCCATGCTGCACGAGCGGTGGCCGGAGGTTCCGCGGATCGCGCTGACCGCGACGGCCACCGAGGCGACGCACACCGAGATCACCTCGCGGCTGTCGATGGGCGAGGCCCGGCACTTCGTGGCGAGCTTCGACCGGCCCAACATCCAGTACCGCATCGCGCCGAAGAACGAGCCGAAGCGCCAGCTGCTGGAGTTGCTGCGCACCGAGCATGCCGGGGACGCCGGCATCGTCTACTGCCTCTCCCGCGCCTCGGTGGAGAAGACCGCCCAGTTCCTGGCGGAGAACGGCGTCGCCGCGGTGCCGTACCACGCGGGGCTGGACCCCCGGACGCGCGCCGCGCACCAGTCGCGCTTCCTGCGGGAGGACGGCCTGGTCGTCGTCGCCACCATCGCGTTCGGCATGGGCATCGACAAGCCGGACGTACGGTTCGTGGCCCATCTGGATCTGCCGAAGTCGGTGGAGGGCTACTACCAGGAGACGGGCCGCGCCGGGCGCGACGGCCAGCCTTCGACGGCGTGGCTGGCGTACGGGCTGCAGGACGTGGTGCAGCAGCGGAAGATGATCGACGGTTCGGAGGGCGACGACGCACACCGGCGGCGGCTGTCGGCGCATCTGGACGCGATGCTCGCGCTGTGCGAGACGGTGCAGTGCCGCCGGGTGCGGCTGCTGGCCTACTTCGGTCAGGAGAGCACGGCGTGCGGCAACTGCGACACGTGTCTGGCGCCGCCGCAGACCTGGGACGGCACCGTACCGGCGCAGAAGCTGCTGTCGACGATCGTGCGGCTGAAGCGGGAGCGGGGGCAGAAGTTCGGCGCCGGCCAGATCATCGACATCTTGCTGGGCCGCAAGACCGCGAAGGTCGTCCAGTTCGACCACGACGCGCTGAGTGTCTTCGGCATCGGCACCGATCTGCGCGACGTCGAATGGCGGGGCGTGGTACGGCAGTTGCTGGCGCAGGGGCTGCTCGCCGTCGAGGGTGATTACGGCACGCTGGTGCTGACCGAGGCGAGCGGCGAGGTGCTGCGGGGCGGTCGCGAGGTGCCGATGCGGCGGGAGCCGGAGAAGACGGCGCGCGCGGCGAAGGCGAAGTCGTCGAAGGGGAAGCGGGCACCGGTCGATCTGCCGGAGGCGGCACTTCCGGTCTTCGAGGCGCTGCGCGCCTGGCGCGGCAGCACGGCGAAGGAGCAGGGTGTCCCGGCGTATGTGATCTTCCACGACGCGACGCTGCGGGAGATCGCCGTCGCCCGCCCGGCCACCACCGCCGAGCTGGGCACGGTCAACGGCGTGGGCGAGAACAAGCTGGCGAAGTACGGCGCGCAGATTCTGGAGGTGCTCGCGGGCGGCGCCGGTACGGGTGCGGGTGCGGGTGCGGGGGACGCCGCGGCTGCTGCCGGGCGGCCCGTCGGCGCGGCGGCGCGGACTGCGGCGGCGCCCGCCTCGCCCGCCTCCCGGCGCGCGGGCGGCCCGGGCCACTTCGACGGGCCGGCCGGGGCGGACCTGCCCGAGCCTCCGCCGGAGGACTGGGACGCGCCGGAGCCGCCGGAGGACATCGACTGGTGACGGCAAGGGGTGCGGGCGGCGCCTGATTCCCAGGCGCCGGGAGGGGAACGGCCCGGCTTCCGGGTCGCCCCGCCCTCCGCCCGGCAAGGGAAAGCGCAGATCAGGGGGTGTGATCGTGTTCGGGGGACGTCGAGGGAAGGCGCAGGGTCGCGCGGGCGCCACCGTCGGAGGCTTGGGAGAAGCGGACGTCGATGCCGAGGACCGCGGCCTGGCCGACGGCGATGGTCAGGCCCAGACCGTGACCGCGCCCACGGCCCGGCGCATCGGTGCGGAAGCGCCGCGGGCCGTGGCGCAGCAGATCGTCCGGGTAGCCCGGGCCGTGATCGCGTACCTCGATCGTCGGCGCGCCGGGTGGGGCCGCGTCGACGGTGACCACGACGGGCGGGCGACCGTGACGGTGCGCGTTGAGGACGAGGTTGGTGAGGATGCGGTCCAGGCGCCGCCGGTCCGTTTCCACGACACCGGAGGACACGATCCGGACCTCCGTGTCGAGCCCGGTGGCGTGCACACAGCGTTCGACGAGCGTGCCCAGATCGTAGGAGCCGAGATCGGCGTGTTCGGCGCCGGAGTCGAGGCGGGAGATCTCCAGCAGATCCTCGGTGAGCCGGTGCAGCGCCCGCAGCCGGTCGTTGATCATTTCCTTGGGACGGCCCTCCGGGAGAAGAGCGGCCGAGGCCAGAATGCCCGTCAGCGGGGTACGCAGTTCGTGCGCGACATCGGCGGTGAAGCGCTGCTCGGCCTGGAGCCGGCTCTGCAGCGAACCGGCCACCGAATCCAGCGCCGCGGCGACCGCCGCCACCTCGTCGCCGCCGGACGCGCCGTCCCTGGCGGACGCGTCCGGCCCGTCGCCCGGTGGTGCGCCGACCCGGGCGTCGAGGTCGCCCGCGGTGATCCGGCGGGCGACGGCCGCGGTCCTCGTCAGCCGGCGGCTGATGCGGTGCGCGAGGAACAGTCCGGCGAGTGCCACCGCCGTCGCGGCCAGCACCGCCGACCCGAGGATGGCCGTGTCGAACTTCTCCAGGGACCGGCTGGTGTTCCCGTACGGCGACCACACGGCCATGATCTGATCGCCCGCGGGCGCCGCCGCCCACATGACGGGATGCCCGTGATACGTACCGACCATGCTGCCCTGCCGGCCACTGCGGACCAGCCGGCGTAGAGGGTCGGGGAGTTGGGGTGGGTCCAGGACGGAGTTGATGCCCTCGCGGGAGGTGCCGTACTCGAAGAGGTCCAGGGCGATGTCGAGATCCGCGCGCGTCTCCTTGCGTACCTGGCCGACGGTCTGACGGGCCACCGCGTTGTGCACCAGCACACCGAGGACCGCGGCGACGGCGCAACACACGGCGGTCACCGTCAAGGCGATCTTCCACCGCAGGGAGACCGCCGCACGGCGCACCGCCCGACGCCCCAACGCGACCAGCCGACCCGGCACGCCGCGCGGGGTGGCACGAGGGTGGGGTGAGGGGCGGGGAGGGGTGGGGGCGGGAGGGGAGGGGGGAGGCCCCCCGAGGCTCCCACGCCGCCGCCCCGGCCACCTCATCGCCACCCTCCCCTCGGGCTCATCGCCGCGCTCCACGCGGCGAGGGCGCGGCATCGGCCTCGGCGACGGGTGCGACCGCGGGACCGGCGGCAGGCGAGGCAACAGCAGCCGCGGGCGAGGCAGCAGCGACGGGCGAGGCAGCGGCCTCGACGATGGGCGCGGCATCGGCCTCCGCGCCAGCCGCAACAGCGGCCTCGCCCGCAGGCCCGCCCTCACCCCGGCCTCCCGCAGACCGCGCCCCCGCAGACGGTGACTCCGCAGACGGTGCCCCCGCCCCCGGTGCCCCGGCAGGCGGCACCGGGGGGATCGGTTCCGGTGTGCCGCTGCGGGCGGGTTGGGGTTTGCGGGCGTCGTCGAGGGTGAGGTCCCAGAGCGTCATCCGGTCCTTGTCCCAGAGGTAGTCGGTGACGCTGACGTAGCGGGGGTCCTTGGTGGGTTCGCGGACGACGAGGTGCCCGGCGGCCAGTTCGACGCCGGCCAGTACGCCGCGCAGGGCCAGTACGCGGGTGACGACCTGGTGCCTGACGCTGTAGACACGCAGGTCGCTGGTGCGGTCGTCGAGGTCCACGGCCATGATCAGTTCGGGTTTGCCGTCATCGGTGAGGTCGTGGAGGACCGGGCGGCGCACGGAGCCCGGTGCCGGTGGCTTCCGCCCGTCGGCGGCCAGGTCGGCGTCGAGGACGGTGCGCGGGTCGGCGTCGGCGATGTTGCCGCTCGGGATGCGCGGGATGTGCGGTACGGGTTCGAGCGCGACGGGGTTGTCGCTCCGGCTCGGCGGAGCGGGTGAGTGGTCGGTCCACAGCGCGAACGGCGCCTTCACCTCTCTGGCCCGTCCGTCGTTCTGCAGCCCCTCGAACCCCGCGCACCCCGCGACGAGCGCGAGCGGGAGCAGTGCGGCGAGCGGCGCCAGGGCCCGTGGACGCATCCGGTCACCGCCTTCCCTGAGCGGCGGGCGCCACAGGGCAGGAGCACGGGCCCGCGGGCTCCGGCAGCACCGCACGCATGAATCGGTACATACGGAGCCAAGTTACCCAAGATGGTGTGGGGGCGGACGGTTCAGGTGGGCCATTCCGTGACGGGAACGTGCGCAGAGATCGCGTGACTGTTACACGACGTACGGTTTCCCGTGAAACAAGCTCCGTAGCGTAGGGCCCGCGGAATCGGTCCGGGGCCGGTCCCGGAGACGGTCGTGTGAACGGTGGAGATCCGTCTCCGGGTCGGTCTCGGGGCGGTCGAGAGCGCACGGGCCGGGCGCGCCGCATCGCCGCCGCCCCGACCGCGCCCATCCGATCCGTCCCGTCCGACCCACCCGGTCGGCCCGGTCCACCCGATCCGCCCGATCCGTCTCGACGAGGAGTGCCCGATGTCCGACCAGCGTCGCTCTGTGTTCCGCACCGTTGCCGTCGCGTCCGGTGCGCTCGTCGCGCTGCTGCTGCCCGCCGGTGCGGCCGTCGCCGCCGATACGACCGGGCCGGTGGTCGGCGACCGTACGGCGATCATGCTGCCGGACAACGGGCTGGCCGGGCTGGCGGAGAAGGTCGGCCATCTGCCGACGGCGCTCCTCGTCGCCGGGCTCGGCGCGCTGGTGGCGTTCGGCATGGTGGGCCTGGCGATGCGCCGGCGCCGCCAGGACTCCGCGCTGGGCGGCGCCACGGCGAACCGCCACGGCATGTGACGGGCTGACAGCCCGACCGGCCGTCACCCCCGCGGGCTGACCGGCCACCCGCACCGGCCACCCGCACCGCACCCCACGGCCGACCGCCGCCCCCACTGCTCAACCGACCACTCCCCGCTACGGGCAGCCGGGCACCGAAGCACCGAAGCACCGAAGCACCAACAAGGGTCGGACATCCCCGGCCCGGCACCCCGCCCCCTTCCGCGCGCCCAGTCACCGCCCCTCCCCGCCCAGCCCCGAAACCAAGGCGCCCTACCGCCGCACGGGCGCCGTGCACCCCGCCTCGCCCCGTGCGTAGAGCGCCACCCGGCCACCGTGCACCGGCCGGCTCCGGCAGAGGACGAACGCCTCCCGGAGCGTGGTGCGCTTGGCGATCTCCTCGTCGCTGGAGTCGTCCGGCTGGCCGGGTCCGTCGCCCACGACCACGATGCGGCCGGTCGGGGTGGTGAGCATCCGGTCGCGGATGGCATCGCCGGAGCGCTCGGTGCCGTAGAGGGTGCGGGAGGCGACCGGATCGCGGCGCAGGGCGAGATCGTGCAGGTCACGGTAGGCGTCGGGGTGGGCGGCGACCCAGATGCGGCGGCGGGCCGGGGTGAAGAGCAGGCCGTCACCGGGCCCGGCGAGTGCACGTACGGCGTGGGCGACGGCCGTGGCGTCGTCGACCCGGCTGACCGGCATCCGCAGCCGGACGTCCACGGGCAGCAGCGCCACGACGACCAGGACCGGCGCGAGAGCGCGCCGCCGTAGCCGGGTGCCGGTCTGGCCGTCCTCCCCCACCGGGCGCAGCAGCCGGGCCAGCGCGGCGCCGGCCAGCAGCGCGAAACCCGCCATGGAGAAGAGGACGTAGCGGTCGACGTAGGTCGGTTCGGCGGTGGAGAGCAGGAAGAGGAGGAGGGTGGGCAGCAGGAGGAGGGGGAGGCCGAGGGCGCGCAGGCCGATGGGGCCGCGGGAGCGGATGCGGGCGCGGGAGCAGGCGATGCCTGTGGCGGCGAGCACCGCGAAGGTGAGCAGTTGCAGCGGGTCGGGCCACATCAGCCAGCTGAGCTGGTCGGACTGGCGGGTGCTGGCGAGGGCGAGCGGGGCGAGTCCGGCGAGGACGCCGGCGACGGTGAGCGCCCAGGTGCGCAGGGTACGGCGCGGCAGCCGGCCGAGGACGAGCGCGGCACCGTGCACCGGCACCACCAGGACGGCGAACTCGTGCAACAGACACGCCGTCAGCATCAGGGCCGTGTAGCCGCCCCACAGGGCGCGGCACGAGCGGCCGGGCGCCCGCCGGGTGCGGGCCGCGATCCGTACGAGCAGGTAGCAGGCCCAGACGACGAGGGCGCAGACCAGTGCGTACGAGCGGCCTTCCTGGGCGTACTGCTGCACGGGCGGGAGCAGCGCGAACGCGATGCCGGCCCAGCGGCCGGTGCGGGGGCCGACGAGGAGGTTCCCGAGGAGCGCGACGCCGGCGGCGGCCGCGGTCATGGCGGCGAGGGACGGCAGCCGCAGGGCGATGACGTCCTCGCCGAGGGTACGGCCGACGGCGCCGCCGAAGGCCGGGCCGAGGAGTCCGCCGGGCCCGAGGACCGCTTCGTAGGCGGTGAACCAGAGGTGCATCAGCGCGTAGTAGAGGCCGTGCACCACGTCGATGTGGCGGAGGGTGGCCCAGAGCGCTGCGGGGGCGCGGTGCGCCATGTCGTACGTGACGATCTCGTCGCGCCACATCGCCCCGTCGCGGCGCAGCCCCCAGGCGCCGAGCGCGCCCATCAGCACGGCGGGGGCCCACACCACCGTGTGCCGCAGCCGTCCGGCGGGCGGCGCGGGGGGCTGTGCCGGGGGTGCGGGGGCCGGTTCGGTTCGGGTGGCGTCGATGGCGGGCTCCGGTCGCGTGCGGTGCGGACGGGGCGGGCGGTGACCCGGGCCCGCCGGGGGGTGCTCCCCGGAGAGGGGCGGTCTCATGCTCGCCCCCGGGGAGCGCCCGGCGCCTCACCCCTTACGGGCCGGGCCGCCGCTCCCCTCGGACGGCGGGACGGCTTCGCTCCCCCGGCGTGCGGCCCTTACGGGTCGGACGCGCTGTCCGCGAGGACGGGTGGGGACGGGGAGGTTCCCCCGTACGGAGCCGCCCGGACCGGAGGTGCCGGGACGGCGAAGGCCCCGTACGGGGTGAGGACCGGTTCCTGTACGGGACGGGCGGGCTCACCCCCTACGGGGCCGGGGTTCAGCCGATACGGGTCAGCTTGGCGCCGAAGGAGGGCTCGGTCAGGTCCTCGGCGAGGGCGACGGGCACCTGCTGGGTGCTGTCGCCGCTGCCGACGGTCAGCACGCCGACCTCCGTCCCGGCCTTGGCGGTGTGCGGCACGGTCTTACCGCCGTTGCTGATCGAGAAGGCGGCCTTCAGACCGGGCCAGCCCACCGCGGTGAGGTCCTTGGTGGCGACGACGGGCGTCTCGCCCCCGAGACCGTCGTCGATGTAGCCGACGACCTGCCCCTTCTTGACGACGGTGTCGGTCACCAGCGCCTCCCGGGCGGCCTTGATCACCTTCCCGCTGTTCTCGAGCGCCAGCGCGAGGTGGGCGTTGGGGTCGGTGCTGTTGGCGCGCTGGTCCATCGTGACGCCGAGCAGCAGCTGGTCCTTGCCGCCGACGGTGCGGTACGCGGCCCACATGAAGGCGCCGCCCGCGGGGGTGCTGGAGCCGGTCTTGATGCCGCGGACGACGTACGGCATCGTCGTGAGCAGGCTGTTGTTGTTGAACAGCCGCTCCGGCAGCCCGTCGATCTGGACGTTCTCGGTGGCGACGACGGCGCGGAAGGCACCGTTCTTCATCACCTCACGGGCGAGCTTCAGCTGGTCGACGGCGGTGCTCACCGTCGTCTTCGCCAGGCCGCTGGGGTCGGTGTACGTCGTGTTCGTCATGCCGAGCTTGCCGGCGGTGGCGTTCATCTTCTTCACGAACGCCTCCTCGCTCCCGGCGTCCCACCGCGCCAGCTGGCGGGCGGCGTTGTTGCCGGAAGGGATCATCAGCATCTGGAGCATCTGCGTCTGGTTGAACCGCTGCCCCTCCTTCAGCGGCACGCGCGACTCGTCCTTGTTCTTCGAGTCGGCCGCCGCCTTGGCGTCGATGGTGATGGTGGCGCCCTTCTCGCCCTTCTTCAGCGGGTGGTCGTTCAGGATGACGTAGGCGGTCATGACCTTGGCGACGCTCGCGGTCGGCACCGGCTTCTGCGGCCCCGACGTGCCGAGGCTGCCGACGCCGACGACCTCCGCCGCGGACTGCCCCTGGCCGGGCCACGGCATGGCGAGCTCGCCGCCCTTGAAGGTGAACGCGGTCGACTCGCCGACGGCCGGCGTCGGCTCCGGCAGCGTACGCAGCGACTGGACGACCACGAAGATGATCGCCAGCAGGATGACCAGCGGCGTCCAGATCTTGAACCGCCGGACGACGGTACGCAGCGTGGTCTCGGGCGGCGGCGGGGTGTTGGTGAGCTGCGCGAGCAGGTCGAGCGGCGGCAGCGGCTCCTGCCGGGTCCGCTCACTCTCGGGCAGCGGCTGCGGCCCGGCAGCGGCCGCGGCCTCACCGGGCTTGCCGGACACGGGCTTGCCGGACGTGGACCCGCCGGCTGCGGACTTCCCCGTTCCGGGCTTGCCGGACGCCGGGCCCGTCGCGGCACCCGCCGTCGCACCGGCGTCCTTCTCCCCCGCCTTGGCGGCCGTCTTCCCGAGGGACCGCCCGGCGGCACCGGTGTCGTCCGACTTCAGCGCGACGAACTGGCTGGTCCGCTCGGCGTCCCGCTCGGCAGCGGCGGGCTTGCCGGTGCTTTTGTCCGTGCTCTTGCCGGCGCTCTTGCCGGCGCTCTTGCCGGCGCTCTTGTCACCGGGCTTGGGCTCGTCCGCGGAAGCCTTGGCGTCCTTGGAAGCCTGCCCGCCCTTGGCGTCCTTGGCGTCCTTGGCGGACGGGGAACCGGACGGCGGGGCGATACGGAAGGCGGTGGTCGGCGGGTCGACCAGATCGGCGTCCGCACCGCCCTTCTCGTCGGCGTCGGCCTTGCCGGCGTTCTCGCTGCCGTTCTCGTCCTCGCTGCCGTTCTCGTCCTTGCCCTTGTCCGCGGCCTCGGGCTCGGACTTGCTCTTGGGCTCGGCCCCGGGGGCCGTCTTCTCCGTCGGCTTCCGCTTGCCCTCGGACTTCGCGATGGTGAAGACGCGGGTGGCGTCGTCGACGGGCTCCTCGTCCGTGCCGGACTTCTTGCCCTTGGTCGTGAAGACGGCCGTCGGCCGGTCCACGTCGTCGTCCTCGTCCGGTGCGGCGCCGCCGTCCGTCACGGAGGCATCGCCGTCCCCGGCGCCGGAGGCCGGCTTGTCGCCCTTGGGGGCCGTCTTCTCGGCATCGGACGCCTTACGGTCCGCGGCCTTGGCTTCCTCGCCCTTGGAACGCTTTCCGTCGGCCTTGTTCCCGGCGTCGCCGCTCTCGGCCTTCGCTTCCCCGGCGGGCGCGGCGTCGTCCGCGCGCTCGTCACGGGAGCCATCGGCGTCGGACCGCTCACCGGAGTCGTCCCCGGCGTCCGTGCCGGACACCTCGGCGGCCCCCTTCGCCCCTCCCGCGGCGGCGCCTACGGCCTTTGCGGATCTCTTTGCACCCTCGTCGGCAGCGTCGTCGTCACCGTCCGCGGCGACTCCGTCGGAGGTATCGGAGGCAGCGGCATCGTCGGCGCCGTCGGAGGCAGCGGAGTCGCCCGCGCTCTCGGTGTCGTCGTCCTTGCCCGCGACCCAGGCGGCTACAGCGGCCCGCAGCCGCTCGTCGCCGGGGCCGCCGCCGTTCTTGGCGGGCTCGACAGGCTCGGCGACCTCAGAGGCCACATCGGCCTCAGAAGCCCCCTCCGTCGCCTTCTCCGGCTTCTTGGGCACCTCCGTGCCCCCGGACACCTCGGCGGCCCCAGCGGCCCCGCTTCCGGCCTTCTCGGCCTTCGCAGGCTTCTCGGCCTTCGCGGGCTCCGTGGCCCCCGTCGTCGTCTCCGTCGCCTCCGCCGGCTCCCCCCGGAGGACGGCGAGGCGGGGGTCGTTCGCGCCCCGCGCCTTCCCCGACGCCTGCTTCTTGCCCGACTTGTCGGGGGACTCGCCCGCCACCGATGTCTCCTTCGTATGTCGCACTGCCTGGCCCAGTGTTCTCAAGTGTCCTGTGTCCGCTCGGCGCGGACCCCGCCGCCCCACGCCACCTCGTTCCGCCGGGTCCCGTGGAGGCAGCCGTCGACGTGCTAGACGAGAACGACATACCTGCAGGTTCCCTGCCGAACCCCCCACGCACTCTCGACAGATGAATGTGAGAGGGGTCACCCTGTCATGCATCCACGCGGGGAGGCATGGATGGGCAGGAGCCGCAGAACAATTCCGGAGGAGCTTCTGCTGCTGGCTTTGGACCCGGCAACGGGCACCACAGCGCAGCCGCAGTCGCTCGACCTCGGCCTGGCCGGGGCCCAGCTAGTGGAGCTGGCTCTGGCAGGACGGATAGCCCCGGACGGGGATCGTATCGCCGTGGTGATGCCACGGCCGACCGGAGATCCGACTCTGGACTCCGCGCTCGAACTGCTGCGCCGACGCGGCAGTCCGGTGCGCGCGGTCCACTGGATCGGCGGGCCCCGACTGGGGCTTCGCCAGACGTATCTCTCACATCTCGAACGCTGCGGCATGGTCCATGCCGTGGAGGGGCAGATGTGCGGGGTGCTGCCGACGACGCGCTACCAGGCGACGGAGACGGCCATCAGCCGGGAAATCAGGGCCCGGCTCGACACCGCGATCCGCACCGGTGTACCGCCGGACCCGCGGACCGCGGCGCTCGCCGCGCTGGCCCATGCGGTCGGCCTCGGCAAGCACCTCTACCCGGGGAACGAAGGGCGTTCATCACGCTCCCGTCTCCGGGATCTGATCCGGCACGACCCCATGGGCGGTCTGGTCGCACACGCGGTCATGGACGTCCAGAACGGCGCCGCGGCGCAGCCGCGGCGGACACCGGCGGCGGGTCCGGGCCACGGTCCGGCGCGCCAGCCGGCCGGCCGGGGCGCGGCGAACGCGTCCGGAGTGCCGGTTCCCTCACGGCACGGGCACGGCAGCATGGCCCGGGCCGGCGCACGGTGATCGCCGGGGGCGCGCGAGGCGATGTGTGCGCCGTCCGCGCGCTCCCGTAATGCTCCGGGCGGTGCCCCGGTCGGCGTCCCGTACGCCGCCGGGGCACCGCCTCGTTGCAGAACCGTCCCCACGAGCCCGTTCGGGAGCCGCAGTTGACGCGGGGTGGCGGGCCGGCCGTTCCGGACGGACGGCCGGTTCGCCGCCCCGCGCCGTGGCGTGCTCGCCTTCTGTGTGCATTTGACTGCGCGGCGTCCACCCGGGGTGGCACTCTGCTGGCACGGAACAACAGCAGTACGGACCCGGAGGTGCACGTCCCGTGGCGTCCCATGTCAACCCCACCGTCCGACGACGCCGGTTGGGCCAGGAGCTGCGCAGGCTCCGTGAGCTCAAGGGCATGACGGCGGAGGAGGTGGCCGAGCGGCTGCTGGTCTCCCAGTCGAAGATCAGCCGACTGGAGAACGGCCGCCGCAGCATCAGCCAGCGCGACGTCCGTGACCTGTGCGGCGTGTACGAGGTCGACGACCGCCGGATAGTGGAATCCCTGATGCAGATGGCCAAGGACTCCCGGCAGCAGGGCTGGTGGCACGCGTTCGGCGACATCCCGTACAGCGTCTACATCGGGCTGGAGACCGAGGCCGGATCGCTGCGGGTCTACGAATCGCTGGTGGTGCCCGGGCTGCTCCAGACGCCGCGGTACGCCCGGGCGGTGATCCCCGGGGTGCTGCCGGAGCTGCCGCCCGACCAGCTGGAGAAGCGGACGCAGGTGCGGCTGCGGCGCCAGGAGCGGGTGGACGATCCGGAGAATCCGCTGCGGCTGTGGGTGGTGCTCGACGAGAGTGCGCTGCGGCGGGTGGTCGGCGGTCACGAGGTGATGCGGGAGCAGTTGGAGCATCTCGTCGAGATGAGCGCGCTGCCGCATGTGACGGTGCAGGTGCTGCCGTACGACACCGGAGCGCACGCCGGAATGTCCGGCACGTTCTCCATTCTTGAATTCGATGCCACCTCCGATTCGAGCGTGGTCTACATCGAAGGCGTCACGAGCGACCTCTATCTGGAGAAAGCGAACGACGTCAACAAGTACACGATCATGTACGAACATCTTCGGGCACAGGCGCTGAATGCCGACCAGAGCCGGGAATTCATCGCGGACGCCGCCAAGCGTCACGCCGATGCGCTGAGTTGAGATCCGCACCGCGGAATTCCGCCCCGTCCGGGTGACCGCCGCGCGGGGCGGGAGGGGACGGAAGCGCCGGTCGGAGCGGTGCGGGAGCAGGTCCCCGGCGGCGGGATCGGCAAGGTACACCTGCGTCCGGCGCCTTGAAAAGAGATCCAGAAGCACGCCATTCGGACGGGTGAACTGCTCCTGCTGCACGTGATGTTGGCGCGTAGCGTCGGCACGACCGAATCCGCAGCAACTCACAGTAGCCGGAGCGAACAGTGAACAAGGTCATGCAGCCCAATTCCGCGTTCTCCTGGAAGAAGTCGTCGTACTCCGCCAGCGGTGCCTGCGTGGAAATTGCCGTGCCGGCCGTCGAGGCCATCGCGGTGCGCGACTCCAAGGACCCCGAGGGCCCGCGCCTCACCTTCGTCAACTCCGCCTGGAGCACCTTCGTGTCGGATGTCGCCGGCGGCGCCTTCGACCTGGCCTGATCGGCCCGTCAGACCGCCGCGCCCTGCCGCGCGGCTCCGAGCCCTCTCGACCGGATCCCCTGTCCAGGCCGAGGGGGCTCTCCCCTGTCCGGAGCCGGGTGCGGCCGCCCGGGCCGGAGCCGCCCGCCCCGGACTCCGGCGGCTTCGTGCGTGGCGCGTTCCTCCCGGCGGTGCGGTGGGGTGCCGCACGGGATCCCGCTCCCGTGCGGCCGGTCACCGTGCCGCTGGTGCGGACGGTGGATGGCCGTGCTGGTCGGGCCTGCGGAGCCCGGCGAAGTGTCCGCACATCGTGGGGGCGGCGGAGGACGGGGGACAACGCCCCGTCCGGTCAAGAGCGAGCAAAATCGTTCGGCTTGGTGACCGGTGTTCACATCCTTGATTCTTGGGGCCTTGACCGGCCCGCGCGGCGGACGGTTCAATCCCCACGTCCCCGCTCCCGCACGGGGAACCGCCCCACGGAACGTCACGGCGAAGTGGTCCACGTTCATCAGGCGGACCCCTGGAGGGGGCATGAACAGTCTCGACTGGGCCGTACTCATCGGCTATTTCGGTGTGATGGTCGCGATCGGCGTGTGGTCGCACCGGCGGGTCGACGACGTCGGCGACTTCTTCACGGCGGGCGGCCGGATGCCGTGGTGGCTGTCCGGCATCTCGCACCACATGTCCGGCTACAGCGCGGTGATGTTCACCGGCTATGCGGGCATCTCGTACCAGTACGGCATCACGTCGTACGTCACCTGGGCGTTCCCGATCGCGGTGGGGATCGCCATCGGGGCGCGGCTGTTCGCGCCGCGGCTGAACCGGCTGCGGTCGCGGCTGCGGGTGGCATCGCCGCTGGAGTACCTCAAGAGCCGCTACAACCTGCCGACGCAGCAGGCGCTGGCCTGGTCGGGGGTGCTGCTGAAGATCGTGGACGTGGGTGCCAAGTGGGCGGCGATCGCCACGCTGTTGTCGGTGTTCACGGGGATGTCGCTCAACCAGGGCATCCTCATCACCGGGGTCGTCACCGGGATCTACTGCACGGTCGGCGGGTTGTGGGCGGACGCGCTGACGGAGCTGGGGCAGTTCGTCATCCAGTTGCTGGCCGGGGTGGCGATGCTGGTGACGGTGGTGGCGCAGCTCGGTGGTTTCGGGGCGCTGTGGACGGCGTGGGACCGGCTGCCGGCGGGGCACACGGCGCCGACCGCCGGGCCGTACACGCTGACGTTCCTGCTGGCGTACCTCTTCATCAAGACCTTCGAGTACAGCGGCGGGATGTGGAATCAGGCGCAGCGGTACATGGCGACGCGCAGTGCGCGGGAGGCGGTGCGGTCGGCGCGGCTGTCGGCGGCGCTGTGGCTGGTGTGGCCGGCGGTGTTGTTCTTCCCGATGTGGATGGCGCCGCTGCTGGTGCGGGCGGAGAAGCCCGATGCGTCGGACGCGTATGCGCTGCTGACCGAACGGCTGCTGCCGCACGGGCTGTTGGGTCTGGTCGTGGTCGGCTTCTTCTCCCACACGATGGCGATGTGCTCATCGGACGCGAACGCGATCTCGGCGGTCGTCACACGGGACATCGCCCCGGCGCTGCCGAGGGTCGGCGAACGGGTGCGGGGCTGGTCGCACCGGACGGGGCTGCTGGCGGCGCGGCTGTCGACGGTGGCGTTCCTGGCGCTGTCGATGGCCATCGCGACGCAGGTCAACTCGTCGGCGTTCAAGGACATCATCACCGTGGTCATCAAGTGGGTGGCCGGTCTGGTCGGGCCGATCTCGATCCCGTTCCTGCTGGGCATGGTGCGGCGGTGCCGCAGGTCCGGGCCGACGGCGGCGCTGGTGTCGTGGGCGGCGGGGCTGTTCGCGTTCTGGCTGACGAACTACGGGATCGACGGGGTGCAGCTGCAGATCCAGATCGTGGCGCCGGTGGCCACCTCGCTGGTGCTGTTCCTGCTGATCGGGCTGGTCAGGCCGGAGGACACTCCGGAGCGGGACGCGGTCCTGGAGCGGATCAACGGCGACGGGGACGGCGACGACGGGTTCGGTCCGGCCCGGCGGCTCCCCGGGCAGCGGGCGGACGGGGCGGCGGGGCGCGCGGGGAGGGCGTGAAGGGGACGGGCGCGCGCCGGGGCGTGGCCCGGCGCGGGGGCCGCCCCGGTGGCCGCTCCCCCGGCGCGCGTCAGGCCCGCGGGTACCGGGCGAGCCACCCCGGGGCGGAGCCGGCGGGGCCGTGGAGGGCCGGGCCCTGGGTCATCTCCAGGGCGAAGTCGTCGGCGAGTTGGAGGATGGTGTCGCGGCCCTCCAGCTCGACCAGCCAGACCGGGGGCAGTGCGGTCTCGCCGTGCAGGGTGCCGAGGAGGTTGCCGCAGACGGCGCCGGTGGAGTCGCTGTCGCCGCCGTGGTTGACGGCGAGCAGCAGACCGTGGCGGACGTCCTCGGCGACCAGCGCGCAGTAGACGCCTATGGACAGCGCTTCCTCGGCCGTCCAGCCCTCGCCGAGCGACTCGACCCGGGCGGGCGTCGGCATGCCCTGCCGTACGGCGCCGAGCGCGCGCTTGAGGGCTTCGGTGGTCTCCTCGTGGCCGGGGCGGGTCGCGAGGTGGGCGAGGGCCTTCTGCACGGCGCTGTCGAGGTCGTCGCCGCGGGCCAGGGCGTGGCTGATGACGGCGAAGGCGCCGGCCGCGAGGTAGCCGGTGGGGTGGCCGTGGGTCTGGGCGGCGCATTCGACGGCGAGCTGGAAGACGAGCTGCGGCTCCCAGCCGACCAGCAGGCCGAACGGCGCGGAGCGCATCACGGCGCCGCACCCCTTGGAGTCGGGGTTCTTCGGCTTGTCCAGGGTGCCCATGGTGGCGTCGCCGAGGCCGGTGAGGCAGGCGCGGCCCGGTGCGCGGCGGGAGTACAGCCACTCCTCGCGGGCCAGCCAGCCGTCGTCCGCCTTGCGTTCGTCCGGGCCCCAGTCGTGCTGGGTGGCGGCCCAGCGCAGGTAGGCGCGGTGCACATCGGTGGGCGGGTGCCAGGCGCCGGTGTCGCGGCGGACCTGGGCGCGGATCAGGCCGTCGACGGTGAACAGCGTCATCTGGGTGTCGTCGGTGACCGCGCCGCGGCGTCCGAAGGCGGGGACGAAGTCGGTGACGCCCTCCTGGCCGTGGGCCTCGCGGATGGCGTCCAGGGAGTCGAATTCGATGCCGGCGCCGAGCGCGTCGCCGATGGCGCCGCCGAGCAGGCAGCCGCGGACCCGGCTGCGGAAGTCCTGCTGTTCGGCACGGCCCCAGATGGCGGTGGTGCCGGTGCCGCCTGCCGCTGCGCTCACTGTGCCCTCCCGAAGCCCTCCACGCCCGTCGGCCCCGTACGGACCCCCTGGCGCAGCACTGTAATCGACCGTGATTGATCGGTTAAGGACAGGAACGGAATGCGACAAGACGCACATCTGGCGGCTTTTGAACGGTCCGCTCCCGATCGGTGCGCGTCCGCCCGAGACCTCCGTACCGGCCGGCCACAGCGGGCCGACGGCCGGGTGAATGCGCAGGTGGGAGCGGGGCTGCGGGACCACGGGCAGGTTCAGGCGGGAGTTCGAAGATGGTGGCGGGCCGGGGTGGGCATGCTCACCGCATGTCCGAGTACGAGTGGGACCGCACCACGATGGCCGTCGTCGCCACCGCGCTCTCCGGCGACAGCGACGGCGCGGTGGAACTTCTCCGGCCGCTTCCGCACCGCGATGTCTGCCATGTCGCGGTCCGGCTGGCGGCCATGGCCGCGGACGCGCTGATCACCGCCGCCCAGGACTCCGGCGGTGACCGTGCGCAGGCGCTCGCGCAGTGGCAGCAGTGCATCCTCCAGCACGAGACGGAGTACGACGGGGGCGCGCCGCCCTAGGACGGCCGGGGCGGGCTCCCCGGAGCCCGGCGGGGGCGCCCGCATCGCGCCGGGCGCCCCCTCCGTACCGTCGTCCGTCTCAGTCGAGGACGGGCAGCAGCTCCGGCAGATGGCCGTCCGAGGCGTGCGCGGCGCGCTGCCGCTCCTCGGACACCGGGCCGTACGTGGTGGTGCGGGCGCGGGCCGGGCGGCCCGCGGCGTCGGCGATGGCCAGCAGGTCCTGGATGGAGCGGTAGGAACCGTAACTGGAGCCCGCCATCCGGGAGATGGTCTCCTCCATGAGGGTGCCGCCCAGGTCGTTGGCGCCGGAGCGGAGCATCTCGGCGGCGCCCTCCGTACCGAGCTTGACCCAGCTGGTCTGGATGTTGGTGATGTACGGGTGGAGCAGCAGCCGCGCCATGGCCGTCACCGCGCGGTTGTCGCGGGTGGTGGGGCCGGGGCGGGAGATGCCCGCGAGGTAGACCGGGGCGTTGGTGTGGATGAACGGCAGGGTGACGAACTCCGTGAAGCCCTCGACGCCCTTCTCCCGCGCCGACTTCTGGATGTCGGCGAGCAGCCGCAGATGGCCCAGCCAGTGCCGCGGCTGGTCGACATGGCCGTACATCATCGTCGACGAGGAGCGGATGCCCAGCTCATGGGCGGTCTTGATGACCTCGACCCAGGTGGCGGTGGGCAGCTTGCCCTTGGTGAGGACCCAGCGGACCTCGTCGTCGAGGATCTCCGCGGCGGTGCCGGGGATGGTGTCGAGCCCGGCGGCCTTCGCCTCGGCCAGCCAGTCCCGGATGGACAGGCCGGTGCGGGTGGCGCCGTTGACGACCTCCATGGGCGAGAAGGCGTGGACGTGCATCCCCGGGACGCGTTCCTTCACGGCGCGCGCGATGTCGAAGTACGCCGTGCCGGGCAGGTCGGGGTGGATACCGCCCTGCATGCACACCTCGACCGCGCCGACGTCCCACGCCTGCTGGGCGCGGTCGGCGACCTGCTCCAGGGAGAGGGTGTAGGCGTCGGCGTCGGTGCGGCGCTGCGCGAAGGCGCAGAACCGGCAGCCGGTGTAGCAGACGTTGGTGAAGTTGATGTTCCTGGTGACGATGTACGTGACGTCGTCGCCGACGGTGTCACGGCGCAGCTCGTCGGCGATCGTGCACAGGGCGTCGAGGGCCGGGCCGTCGGCGTGCAGCAGGGCCAGCGCCTGCGCGTCGGTGAGCCGCGTCGGGTCGTCGGCCGCCTGCTTCAGGGCGTCGCGGACGTCGGCGTCGAGACGGGAGGGCACCATCCCGGGGGCGGCGGCCTCGCGGAGCGCCTCCCAGTCGCCGTAGACGTTGTCGAAGTCGTCGCGGCGGTCGCCGGTGCGGCCCTCGGTGTCGATGGTGCGGTGCAGGTCGGTGCGGCCGGAGGGGGCGAGCGAGAAGCCCTCGTCGGGCTCCTGCCAGGGGCGGCCCTCCAGGACGGCGTCGGTGCGGGCCAGGCCCGTCTCCGGGTCCGCCAGCGCGCGGACGTGCGGGAGCAGCCGCGGGTCGAGCCAGGGTTCGCCGCGCTGGAGGAACTCCGGGTAGATGGTGAGGCGTTCGCGGAGCGTGAAGCCGGCGCCGGCGGTCTTCTCGGCCAGCTCGTCGATGTGCGGCCAGGGGCGCTCGGGGTTGACATGGTCCGGCGTCAGCGGGGAGACGCCGCCCCAGTCGTCGATGCCCGCGCCGATCAGCAGGGCGTACTCGGCGTCGACGAGGTTCGGCGGCGCCTGGACGCGGGCCGACGGGCCGAGCAGCAGGCGGGTGACGGCGATGGCGGCGGCCAGCTCCTCCAGCTCCGCGTCGGGCATACCGCGCATCGCGGTGTCCGGCTTGGCGCGGAAGTTCTGGACGATGACTTCCTGGATGCCGTGGTAGGCCCGGGCCGTCTTGCGCAGCTGGAAGATCGAGTCGGCGCGCTCCTCGTACGTCTCGCCGATGCCGATGAGGATGCCGGTGGTGAAGGGGACGTTGGACCGCCCGGCGTCCTCCAGGACGCGCAGCCGCACGGCGGGGTCCTTGTCGGGCGAGCCGTGGTGGGGGCCGCCCGGCTCGCTCCACAGACGCGTCGCGGTGGTCTCCAGCATCATGCCCATGGACGGCGCGACGGGCTTGAGCCGCGCGAGGTCCGTCCACGACAGCACACCGGGGTTGAGGTGCGGCAGCAGCCCCGTCTCCTCCAGGACGCGGATCGCCATGGCCCGCACATAGGCGAGGGTGTCGTCGTAGCCGTGGGCGTCGAGCCATTCGCGGGCCTCGGGCCAGCGGTCCTCGGGGCGGTCGCCCAGCGTGAACAGCGCTTCCTTGCAGCCCATTTCGGCGCCGCGGCGCGCGATGTCCAGCACCTCGTCGGGCGAGAGGAACATGCTCTTGCCCTCCCGGCGCAGCTTGCCGGGGACGGTGACGAAGGTGCAGTAGTGGCACTTGTCGCGGCACAGGCGGGTGAGCGGGATGAACACCTTGCGGGAGTACGTGATGACGCCGGGGCGCCCCGCGGCCTCCAGGCCGGCGTCCCGCACCCGGGCCGCGCTCGCGCACAGGTCCTTGAGATCATCGCCGCGGAGCTGGAGGAGCACCGCGGCCTCGCCGGCATCCAGCGCGACGCCGTCACGGGCCCGTCGCAAGGCACGGCGTACGGCGTTCGCGGCGGGCGGGGCGGAGGGCTCCGTACCGCCCGCCGACGGCGCGTGTGATCGGTGTGATCCCTGGTCAGGTACCTGCGCGCTGGAAGTCATCCTCCGAGCATACGAGCGCACACCGACACCGGACCAAGATCACTGCAAACCCGCGAGCAGAGCCTCCGAGTACTTACGCGTTATGAACTCCATGGCGTGCCCGTCGGGGTCGTCGATGTACACGCCGCGGCCGCCGTCGTGGTGGTTGATGGCCTGTGGGCCGGTATGGCGGGGAGCTGCCCAATAGGGAAGGTTCCTGTCCTTTATCCGGCCGAAGATCTCGTCGAACTCGTCCTCCGTCACCAGGAACGCGTAGTGCGTCGGGACGAACTTCCCGTCGGGTGCGACATGTTCCGCGAAGTCGAGGACGACGCCGTTGTCGAGGGTGACGGCGGCGAACGGGCCGTACGCGCGGGGCTCGGGGGCGCCGAGCAGCTCCGCGAGGAAACGGGCGGAGGCGAACCGGTCGGTGCTGTGGACGATCGTGTGGTCGAGCTGCGGCATGGTCATCTCCTAGGGGCCGCGGACTACCGGGCGGGGCCACCTCCCGCACGGGACGGCCCTCGTGCCCGCCCGTACGGAAACACCCCGTGTCTCCGACGGTACGCCCGGCCCCACGGCCGCGGATCGGTCCGCGGTCGGGGCTCATGGGGCGGGTGGGTCGGACGGTGGTCCTAGGACGCCCGCGGGGGGGCGTGGCCCGGTGGTGGCGCCCCGGCGCCTCAGAGGTACTGCGCGTAGTCGTCGAGGGTCCGCAGCACCTCCGGCTCGGCGGCGGGCGGCAGTTGCAGCACCACCTCACCGATACCGAGGTCCCGGTAGTGGGCCAGCTTGCCGGGCGTGGGGCGGACCGCGTACGGCACCACGGCGGGCTCACCGGTGCGCCCCGCGGCCGTCCACGCCGTACGCAGCGCGGGCAGCGCCTCGCCGAGACCGTGGCCGCCGATGGGCAGCCAGCCGTCGGCACAGCCAGTGAGATCGGCGAAGAACCGGGGCCCCGCGGCGCCGCCGAGCAGGACGCGGGGCGCGCCACCGGCCGGTTTGGGGTGGGCGAACGAAGCGCGCACGGAGCCGAACGGACCCTCGTACGCCGTGGGTTCCGGCGCCCACAGGGCCCGCATCAGCGCCATCCGGTCGCGTACCAGGTCCCGGCGGGTGGACCAGCGCACCCCGTGGTCGGCGGCCTCCTCGACGTTCCAGCCGAAACCGACGCCGAGGGTGAACCGGCCGCCGGAGAGGAAATCGAGCGTGGCGACCCGCTTCGCCAGGTCGATGGGGTCGTGCTGGGCGACGAGCGTGATGCCGGTGCCCAACCGCAGCTCCTCGGTGACGGCGGCCGCCTGACCGAGCGCGACGAACGGGTCGAGGCAGCGGCCGTACTCACCGGGCAGCGGCTCCCCCATGGGCGCGGGGGTCTCCCGGGCCACCGGGATGTGGGTGTGCTCCGGAAGGTAGAGGCCGTGGAAGCCACGCTGCTCCAGCTCTCCGGCCAGGCGGTCGGGCCGGATCGTCTCGTCGGTAAGGAAGATCGTGGTCGCGATCCGCATCCGCGCGCACCTCCGTGTGAACCGTGTCGGTCAGCGCATGGTGCCTCACCGTCCACGGGTTATCCACAGCCCTTTCCCGCCGTGTCACACCCGCGTAGAACAGTTGTCACACGGCGCCACACACGCCGTGACGGCGGCGCGGTCCGGGCCCGGCGACGGGCTTGCGCGCGGGTCGGCGCAGAGACATCGGAGCGACATCAGGGGGCGAGGATGGAACGGCGCGAGGTACTCAAACTCTCCGCGGCCACGGGCACGGCCGGGGCCCTGGCCCTCGGGCCCGTACGCTTCGCCGCCGCGGCACCGGCGTCCGGCGACGACAGCGACGGTGACAGCGCCGCGCTGACCCGGACGGTCGGCGGTCATCTGCCGCCCGGCACACCGGACCACGTGTACGTACCGGTCGAGGTCCCGCCCGGCGTCCGGGAGATCAGCGTGGCCTACCGCTACGACCGGCCCGACGTCCCCGACGGCACCACCGGCAACGCCTGCGACATCGGCATCTTCGACGAACGCGGCACCGCCCCCGGCGGCCCGGGCTTCCGCGGCTGGTCCGGCGGCGCCCGCAGCACGTTCTTCCTCCGCGCCGACGACGCCACCCCCGGCTACCTCCCCGGCCCCGTACACCCCGGCACCTGGCACATCGCGCTCGCCCCGTACACCCTCGCGCCACAGGGCCTGACCTACGAGATCACCGTGACGCTCCGCCCCGGCGCCCCCGGGCGCACCCCGCCGCCGGTGTACCCGCCCGAGCGCGCCCGGGGCCGCGGCCGCGCCTGGTACCGCGGGGACGGCCACCTCCACTCCGTCCACTCCGACGGGCGGCGCACCCCCGCCGAGATCGCCGCGCTGGCCCGCGCCGCGCGCCTCGACTTCCTCAACACCTCCGAGCACAACACCACCTCCTCGCACCGCGCATGGGACGGCCTGTGGGGCGACGACCTGCTGATCCTCACCGGCGAGGAGATCACCACCCGCAACGGCCACCTCGTGGCGCTCGGCACCGACCCCGGAACATTCCTCGACTGGCGGCGCCGCGCCCGCGACACCTCCCCCGGCGCCTACGCACGCGCCGTCCACCGAGCCGGGGGACTGGCCATCCCCGCGCACCCCTACGCCTCGTGCATCGGCTGCTCCTGGAGGTTCGGCCTCGACGGTGCCGACGCGGTGGAGGTGTGGAACGGCCCGTACACCGCCGAGGACGAGACCGCCCTCGCCGCCTGGGACACCGCCCTGGTGGCACACGCCCGGGGCGACCGCCCCCGGTGGCTGCCCGCCGTCGGACACAGCGACGCGCACCGCGACCCCGACGTCATCGGCCTGCCCCAGACCGTCGTCCTCGCCGACGACCTGTCCCGCCACGCCCTCCAGGACGGCATACGGGCGGGCCGCGTATGGATCGCCGAATCCGCCGGCATCGACCTGTCCTTCGACGTCAGCGGCCCCCACGGCGAACACGCCGGCATCGGCGAACGGCTGCTGCTGCACGGCGGCGCAGCCGCCACCGTCCGCCTCACCGTCTCCGGGGCGCCCGGCTGCACCGCCTCCTTCCACACGGACCAGGGCAAGCTCCACAGCGCCCCGATACCGCCCGGCGGCCGGGCCACCGTCACATGGGTCACCAGCTCGGCACGGGCCGCGTACGTGCGCGCGGAGGTGCGGTATCCGCCCGAGACCCCCGGCACACCCGGTCGGATGGCGGCGCTCACCAATCCGGTGTTCCTGGAGGTGAGGGCTGCGGGAGGGGGTGATGCGGGGCAGCGGCGGGAGGGGTGACGGGGGTTGGGGGCGGCGCGGGGTGAGGGGGCCGCGCGGGGGGGCAGTCGATGCTGCCGAAGGGCGGGGCGGGTGGGGTGGGCGGGAGGGGGGAGAGGGAGGGCCCCCGCCCCCTACTCCTCCACCACCAAAGCCGGCGTCCCCCGAGTGAGCACGTCCCCCCGGAAGAACGCCGGGCTCCGGCGCTGCATGACGAGCATCAGCACGAACCCGAGCACCAGCAGCCCCACCCCGATGGCGAACACCGAGCCCACGCCGAACACCGAGCTGCCCGAGCCGTAGGCCGGGTTCCACATGTCGGCCAGGGTCTTGGTGAAGACGGCGGTCAGCAGGATTCCGCCGAGGGTCGGGAAGACGCCCTTGAAGAACAGATCGCGGGCGGAGGTGCGCAGGTCGTGGCGGAAGTACCAGGCGCAGGCGAAGGCCGTGATCGCGTAGTAGAAGCAGATCATGAGGCCGAGGGCGTAGATGGTGTCGATGAGGACGTTCTCGCTGAGGAGGCTCATCACGGCGTAGAAGAGGCCGGTGGCGATGCCCGCGGCGACGGTGGCGCGGCCCGGTGACCGGAAGCGCGGGTGGATGCGGGCGAAGGACGGCGGCAGCGCCTCGTACGCGCTCATCGCGAGGACGGTGCGGGCCACGGGGATGAACGTGGTCTGGAGGCTGGCGGCGGCCGAGGCGAGGACGGCCACGAACAGCAGCACGCCGAGGGCGGTGCCCATGACGGGGTCGGCGAGGGCGGCGAAGACGTTGTCGGCGGTGTGCGGGTTGCCGAGGCCGGGGCCCTTGTCGCCGACGCCGGAGTACATCTGCGCGGCGATGGCGGTCAGCAGGTACGAGCCGATGAGGACGAGCATCGCGAGGAGGGCGGCGCGGCCGGGGGTCCTGTCGCTGCCGGCGGTTTCCTCGTTGACGGTCAGGCAGGCGTCCCAGCCCCAGAACATGAAGATCGAGAGGGAGAGTCCGGCCGTGAAGGCGGAGAAGGACTGGACGGCGAAGGGATCGAGCCAGGTCCAGGAGAAGTGCAGGGATCCGGCGAACTCGCCGGAGCGTGCCTTGACGACGGCCATGACGACGAAGACGGCGAGCACGGCGAGTTGGAGGCCGACGAGGGCGTACTGCACGCCTTTGGTGGCGGTCATGCCGCGGTAGCTGATGGCGGTGGCGACGGCGATGAAGGCGAGGCAGGTGAGGATGTGGGCGGCTTTGTTGCCGTCGAGGTCGGCGAGGGCCTGGCTGCCGGTGAGTTCGCCGAGCAGCAGGTAGAAGAACGAGGTGGCGACGCCGGCGAGGTTGGAGAGCACGATGATCGTCGCGATCACGAGGCCCCAGCCGCACATCCAGCCGATGCGGGGGCCGAACGCCTTGACGGTCCAGGTGAAGGAGGTGCCGCAGTCGGGGACCGCCTTGTTCAGCTCGCGGTAGGCGAAGGCGACCAGCAGCATCGGCAGGAACCCTGCCAGGAAGATGGCCGGCATCTGCAGGCCGACCTCTCCGGCGGTGGGGCCGAGGGTGGAGGTGAGGCAGTAGACGGGGGCGACGGTGGAGACGCCGATGACCGCGCTGCCGAGCAGGCCGACGGAGTTGCCGCTCAAGCCCTTGCCGCGGGTGTCCTTGCGGGCTTCTCCGCCGGTGGCGGGGACGCTCGTTACCGTGTCTCCGGTCTGGGGCCGGGGGTCTACCTGAACCATGAACAGGACGTTAAGTGCTGCTGTTTCCGTATCCGGATGGCTGAAATCCGCTTATCAACGACCCGGTGCCGCCTTCATTACGAACCCACATCGCGCACTTCACTCACGTAATGAAATGAAGAAGTCTGCTTGAGCCTTCGACTCCACGCTTCGAGGGGCACTCGACCCGCCGTGCGGTAACCGCAGCGGCGCCCGATTTACCCCTTTCAAAAATTTCCCGTCCGATTTCCGGACGCCTCCCGGCCACCCGGCGGACGTCTCCGCGCCACCGCCACCGGCCCGCCCGGAAAAGCCCGCCGGACCCCCGGAAAAGCCCGCCGGCCGGCCCGCCCTGGACGCCTCACCCCGTCCACACCACCGACTGCACCTCGCTGTAGGCGTGCAGCGCGTACGAGCCCACGTCCCGGCCCACGCCGCTCTGCTTGAAGCCGCCGAACGGCGCCTCCATGTTGCGGCCCACGGTGTTGATGCCGACGCCACCGGCGCGCAGCTGCGCCGCCACCCGGAACGCCCGCGCCGCGTCGCCGGACCAGACGTAGTCCAGCAGCCCGTAGTCGCTGTCGTTGGCGAGCGCCACGGCCTCCTCCTCGTCGTCGAAGGGCAGCACCACCACGACCGGCCCGAAGATCTCCTCCCGCACGATCCGCATCCCGGGCGTGCAGTCGGCGAAGAGGGCGGGCGCGACGTAGAAACCGCGCGCCGTGTCCGGTCCGTCCGGGCGCTCCCCGCCGGTGACCGGCCGGGCGCCCTCCGCGCGGCCCAGGGTGAGGTAGGACTCGACACGGTCGCGGTGGGCGGCGGAGATGACCGGGCCGACGACGGCTCCGCGGGCCCGCGGGTCGCCGACGGGCAGGTGGCGGGCGTAGCGGGCCAGACGGTCCACCAGCCGGTCGTGGAGGGAGCGTTGGACGAGGACGCGGGTCGGGGCGGTGCAGATCTGGCCGCTGTAGAAGGAGAAGGTGGTGCCGATGCCGGCGACGGCGGCGTCCAGACCGGCGTCGTCGAGGTCGTCGAAGACCAGCGCGGCACCCTTCCCGCCCAACTCCATGAGCTGGCGTTTCATGCCGCGGCCGCACTCCTCGGCGATGGTGCGGCCGACGGCGGTGGAGCCGGTGAAGCTGACCATGTCGGTCTCCGGCGCCGCCACGGCCGCCGCGCCCACCTCCGCCGAGGCGCCGGAGACGACGTTGACCACGCCGGGCGGCGCCCCCGCCTCGTCCAGCGCCTCCTGGAGCGTCTCGGCGAGGCGGTAGACGGAGAGCGGGTCCTGCGGGGCGGGTTTGACGACGACGGTGTTGCCCATGGCCAGCGCCGGTGCGATCTTGCCGGCGGGGTTGGCCCAGGGGTTGTTGTACGAGGTGATGCAGGCGACGACGCCGACCGGGCGGCGGGCCGCGTAGGCGCCGACGACCGCGGCCTTCCCCATCGGTCCGGCCGGGTTGACCTGGGGCGGCAGCGGGGTCTCGACGGGTTCCAGCGCGCCGCGGGCGTACCGGGCGAACCGGGCCGCGGCCACGCCGACCTGCAGGGCGCGGGCGGTGGCGGTGGTGGCGCCGCTCTCCTGTTGGGCGAGTGCGGCGTACGGGGTGAGGCGTTCGCGCAGCAGCCGGGCGGTGTGGTCGAGGACGCGGGCCCGGAGTTCGGGGGTGGTACGCGACCAGGGGCCGAAGGCTTCGCGGGCGGCCTCGGTGGCGGCACGGACCTGTGCGGTGGAGGCCTCGGGGGCCCGGCCGACGATCTCCTCGGTGGCCGGGTCGATGACGTCGTGGTGTCCGCCGTCGGGCTCGGTCCACCGGCCGCCGATGAAGAGCT
This sequence comes from Streptomyces sp. NPDC014733, assembly GCF_043083385.1. Classification (NCBI taxonomy): domain Bacteria; kingdom Bacillati; phylum Actinomycetota; class Actinomycetes; order Kitasatosporales; family Streptomycetaceae; genus Streptomyces; species Streptomyces sp. NPDC014733. The sequence continues at coordinate 82,313 of NZ_JBIBYO010000007.1, forward strand.
GCTCCGGGGCCGCGCTCACCGGGTGCTCACCGTGGCGGTGTGGCGGCCGGAGCGCAGGACGGTGCCGGGTACGGCGCCGGTGACGGTGTCGTCGCGGAGGGTCTCGACGCCGTTGACGCGGACGCTGACGATGCCCTGGGCCTTCGAGTCGAGGCGGGGGCTGTCGCCGGGCAGGTCGTGGACGAGGGTGGCGGGCCCGGCGTCGACGGTTTCCGGGTCGAGGAGGACGAGGTCGGCGTGGTGGCCCTCGGCGATGCGGCCGCGGTCGCGGAGGCCGAAGAGGCGGGCCGGGTCGTCGGTGAGCATCCGGACGGCCTCCTCCAGGCCGACGAGTTTCCGGCCGCGCAGGCAGTCGCCGAGGAAGCGGGTGGTGTAGGGCGCGCCGCACATCCGGTCGAGGTGGGCGCCGGCGTCGGAGCCGCCGAGGAGGACGTCCTCGTGGCGCCAGGTCTCGCGGCGCAGTGCCCAGCTGGCGGGGTCGTTGTCGGTGGGCATCGGCCACAGGACGGTGCGCAGGTCGTCGTGGGCGCAGATCTCGACGAGGCAGTGGAAGGGGTCCTGGCCGCGTTCGGCGGCGATGTCGCGGACGACGCGGCCGCTGAGTCCTTCGTTGGCGGCGGAGTAGGTGTCGCCGATGACGTAGCGGTCGAAGTCGGCGAGACGGCGGAAGACGCCGGCCTCCTCGCTGTGGGCGTGGCGCAGCAGGGTGGCGCGGACGTCGGGGTCGCGGAGTTTCGCGATGCGTGCGGGGCGGGGCAGGCCGAGGATGTCGCCCCAGCCGGGGATGAGGTTGAGGGCGCAGAAGGTGCCGAGGGACATGTTCATGGGCGTGAGGATCGGCATGGTGAGGGCGACGATGCGGCCGCCGGCGGCGCGGGCGCGGGCGCTGGGGACGAGCTGGCGGGGGACGCGGTCGGGGACGGCGGCGTCGATGGTGAGGACGTTCCAGTTGAGGGGGCGTCCGGCGGCGCCGGTCATGGCGACGAGGAGGTCGATCTCGTCGTCGTCGAAGCGGTCGAGGCAGCCGGAGACGATGGCTTCTATCTGGGTTCCTTCGTGTGCTCCGACGGCGCGGCAGAGGGTGAGGACTTCGTCGCGGTCGGCGTGGCGGGAGGCGACGGGGGCGCCGTCGCCGTCGGTGTGGGTCGAGGACCGGGTGGTGGACAGGCCCCAGGCTCCGGCGTCCATGGCGTCGTGGAGGAGGGCGGTCATGGCGTCGAGTTGTTCGGGGGTGGGGCGGCCGCCGATGGCGTCGGGGCCCATGACGTGGCGGCGCAGGGCGCAGTGACCGACCATGAATCCGGCGTTGACGGCGATGCGGCCTTCGAGGGCGTCGAGGTAGTCGCCGAAGCCGTGCCAGTCCCAGGGGGCGCCTTCTTCGAGGGCGATCAGGGACATGCCTTCGACCTTGCTCATCATGCGGCGGGTGTAGTCGGCGTCGCCGGGCCGGTCGGGGTGGAGCGGTGCGAGGGTGAAGCCGCAGTTGCCGCCGGCGACGGTGGTGACGCCGTGGTTGAGGGACGGGGTCGCGTACGGGTCCCAGAAGAGCTGGGCGTCGTAGTGGGTGTGCGGGTCGACGAACCCGGGGGTGAGGACGAGCCCGGTGGCGTCCTCGGTGGTGCGGGCCGGTTCGGTGGCGGTGCCCGGTGGGGCGACGGTGGCGATGCGGCCGTCCTTGATGCCGACGTCGGCGAGGTGGCGGGGGGCGCCGGTGCCGTCCACGACGGTGGCGCCCTGGATGAGGTGGTCGAGCATGGCGGGTTCCCTTCTCGTCTTACGGGGCGTGGTGCGGCGGGGGCGCGCGGGTGCGGCGGGCGCCCCCGCGGCGGCGGGCGGCGGGGCCGGGTGCCGGGCGGCCGCGGGCGTGCCGTCAGGCGCCGCCCGCCTGCCGGAAGCGCGTCGTCCGGTGCACCGGATCCGTGTCGATCTCCGGGATGACGTGCTCGCCGATGAGCTGGATGGAGGTGAGGGTGTCCTCGCGGCTGATGCCGATGGGCAGGCCGAAGGAGAGCTGGTCGGCGCCGGCCGCTTCCCAGCGGCGGCACTGGGCGAGGACCTCGTCCGGGTCGCCGCAGATCATCAGCTCCTCGGCGATCAGCAGCTCGATCAGCTCCTCGGTGTAGTCGGGGAGCAGTTCGGGCCAGGCGGGGATGCCGTCGGGGCGCGGGAAGGTGTCGTGGTAGCGGAAGAGCAGTGACTGGAGGTAGTTGAGCCCGCCGCCCACCGCGATCTGCACGGCCTTCTCGTGCGTCTCGGCGCAGATCGCGGTCGAGGTCACCATCACGTTGTCGTTGACGAAGTCCCCCACGGGTTCGGCGTCCTTGACGGCGTTCTTGTACGAGTCGACGACCCACTCCATGTCGGCGACCTTCTGCACGCTGAACCCGAGGACGCCGAGGCCCTTGCGCCCGGCCATCGCGTACGAGGAGGGGGATCCGGCGGCGTACCACATGGCCGGGTGGGAGGGGCCGTACGGTTTGGGGAGGACCTTGCGGGGCGGGAGTTGCCAGTGCTTGCCGTGGAAGCCCTCGTATTCGTCCTGGAGCCACATCTTGGGGAATTCCGCGATGGTCTCCTCCCACAGCTCCTTGGTGTGGTTCATGTCGGTGACGCCCGGCATGAACCCGAGGATCTCGTGGCTGCCCGCGCCGCGTCCGGAGCCGAATTCGAAGCGTCCGCCGGAGAGGTGGTCGAGCATGGCGACCTTCTCGGCGACCTTCACGGGGTGGTTCACCGGGGCGAGGGGGTTGAAGATCCCCGATCCGAGGTGGATGCGTTCCGTGGCGTGGGCGAGGTAGCCGAGGAAGACGTCGTTGGCGGAGAGGTGGGAGTACTCCTCCAGGAAGTGGTGTTCCGAGGCCCAGGCGTATTTGAAGCCGGAGCGGTCCGCCTGGATGACGTACTCCGTCTCCTCGATCAGCGCGTGGTGCTCGGCCTCGGGGTCGGCCGCGGCGCGCGCGGCGGGGACGTAGCCCTGTACGAAGATCCCGAATTCCACGGGGGTTCACCGTCCTTACGTCTCTTCCGACGCCGCTTCGCGAGGACGCCGCTGGGTGACGGGCCGTGCGGGCGAACCGTTTCTGACGGAGCGTCAGATAAACGGGCCCGCGGAGACTGTTCCACCGGCGACGCCAAGGGTCAATAGCTGACGGTGCGTCAGATATGGCGCCCGACGGCACCCCGGGAACCGCTCATCCGAGGCCGACGCCCGCCAGCCAGCCCCCGTCCACGACGAACGGCTGCCCGGTGATGTACGACGAGTCGTCGCAGGTCAGGAAGAGCGCCAGCCGGGCCACCTCCTCCGGCCGCCCGATCCGCCCCATCGGCACCAGCTTCCGGTAGAGCGCGCCCACCGCCCGCGCCGACGCCTCCGGATCGGCGTCCGGGTCGAGCGCCGCCGGATTGGTCATCGCCGTGTCCACCGCCCCCGGGCACACCGCGTTCACCCGGATCCCCTGGGCCGCCAGCTCCAGCGCGGCGACCCGGGTGAGCCCCAGCACGGCATGCTTGCTCGCCGCGTAGGCACCGACATGGGCCATGCCGGTGACCCCCGTGTACGAGGCGGTGTTGACGATGGTGCCGCCGCCCGCCGCGGCGATCTCGGGCGCGACGGCCCGGATCCCGAGGAAGCAGCCGACCTGATTGACCTGCACCACGCTCAGGAACTCCTCCAGCGGCGTGGCGGTCAGCGCGTTGAACCGCAGGATCCCGGCGTTGGCGACCAGCCCGTCGATCTTCCCGAACGCCCCCTTCGCCGCCGCCACGGCCGCCACCCAGTCGTCCTCCCGCGCCACGTCCAGATGCACGTACCGCGCGACGTCCGCCCCCAATTCCTCGGCGAGCGCCGCTCCGGGCCCGTCCAGCACGTCCCCGATCACCACCCGCGCCCCCTCGGCGGCGAACAGCCGCGCCTCCTGCTCCCCCTGCCCGCGCGCCGCCCCGGTGATGACGACGACCCGCCCGTCCAGCTTGCCCATGCCCAGCCCCTCACGTGGTTGCGTAGGTGGTTCCGTGCCTGGCTCCCCGCGGCGCACGCCCCGGCCCCTACGGCACCCCGGGCGCCGTGCGGAGCAGGCCGCCCCTCACTCGGCCAACAGCGGCGCGACCTGCGTCCCGAACGCCGCCATCTGGTCCGTCAGCTCCTCCCGCCCCCGGCACCGGAACCGCACCTGGATCTGGTCGACGCCCATCTCCCGGTACTCCCGCAGCGACGCGGCGAGCCGCTCGGGCGTCCCGCTCAGCGTCCGGCGCCCGACGTCCCATCCGGGCTCGCCGACGTACAGCGGCTCGGCGATGGCCCCGATCTCAGCGGGCTCCACCACCCCGGCAACCTCCCGCAGAGCCATCAACTTCCCTATTTTTTCCCGGAGTTCCGATCTCCGGTCGCCCTGTGGAAGCCACCCGTCCCCCCGCTCCGCGGCCCGCCGTACCGCCGCGGGCGAGGAGCCGCCCACCCACACCGGCGGCCGCGGCGTCTGCACCGGACGCGGCGCCTGCCCCAGCCCCGAGAAGGCGAACCGCTCCCCCTCGAACGCGGCGAACTCCTCGGGCCCCAGCGCCGCCTTCAGCGCGTCCACCGTCTCGTCCAGCACCGCCCCGCGCCGCGCGAAGTCCACGCCGAGCGCCTCGAACTCCTCCTGGACGTGCCCGGCACCCACCCCGATGATCAGCCGTCCGCCCGAGAGCCGGTCGAGCGTCGCGAACTGCTTGGCCGACAGCAGCGGATGCCGCAGCCCGACCACCGCGACATGGCTCAGCAGCCGCACCCGCTCGGTGACCGCCGCCAGATGCGCGAGCGTGGCCACCGGGTCGTACCAGACCGTCCCCATCGCCCCGGCCAGCCGCCGCGGAATCGCCACATGCTCACAGCAGGCGACATACGCGAACCCGTACGCGTCCGCCGCCCGCGCCACCGCCACCAGATCCGCCGGCCCCGCCCCGGCCTCCCACCCCTCCGCGAACACCCCGCTCTGCGCCTGCACCGGCAACTGCATCCCGTACGCCAACCGCCCCTCGGGCAGCACCCGGACCATCCCGCACCTCGAATCTGACGAGCCGTCACATCACTACGGTGCGGCAATGGTGAGCGCTCCACCGCCACCGGGCAAGAGGCCGACGGACACGGACGGAGCCCCGGCCGCCCACCCGCTCCGGGGCACGCCGGCGCCCGCCGCGGCACAGCGGTACGCGCGGGGCTCCGGCGGCTCCGGCACGGGAGGGACGCGCCGGCCGCTCACCCCCTGGGCGCCGACGGCCCCCACAGCCCCTCCCCCGTCAGCCCCAGCAGCTCGATCGCGTTCCCCCGTACGAGGCGCTCGACCACGTCCCCCGGCAGGTGGCCCATCTGCTCCTCGGCCACCTGGCGGGAGCGGGGCCAGGTGGAGTCGGAGTGCGGGTAGTCGGTCTCGTAGAGGACGTTGCCGACGCCGATCGCGTCGAGGTTCCTCAGCCCGAAGGCGTCGTCGAAGAAGCAGCCGTAGACGTGGTCGGCGAAGAGTTCGGAGGGCGGGCGGAGGACCTTCTCGGCGACGCCGCCCCAGGCACGGTTCTCCTGCCAGACGGTGTCGGCGCGCTCCAGGATGTACGGGATCCAGCCGATCTGGCCCTCCGCGTACATGATCCTGAGGTTCGGGAAGCGGTCGAACTTGCCGCTCATCAGCCAGTCGACCATCGAGAAGCAGCAGTTGGCGAAGGTGATGGTGGAGCCGACGGCGGGCGGGGCGTCGGCGGAGGTGGACGGCATCTTCGAGGAGGAGCCGATGTGCATGGCGACGACCGTGCCGGTCTCGTCGCAGGCGCGCAGGAACGGGTCCCAGTGGTCGGTGTGGATGCCGGGCAGCCCGAGGTGCGGGGGGATCTCGCTGAAGCAGACGGCGCGGACGCCGCGGGCGGCGTTGCGGCGGACCTCGGCGGCGGCGAGTCCGGGGTCCCAGAGGGGGATGAGGGTGAGCGGGATCAGCCGTCCGCGTGACTGCGGGCCGCACCACTCCTCCACCATCCAGTCGTTGTAGGCGCGCACCCCCAGCAGCCCCAGTTCACGGTCCTTGGCCTCGGTGAACGTCTGGCCGCAGAAGCGCGGGAAGGTGGGGAAGCAGAGGGCGGACTGGACGTGGTTGACGTCCATGTCGGCCAGCCGCTCGGGGACGCTGAACGACCCGGGGCGCATCTGCTCGTAGGTGATGCCTTCGAGGCGTATCTCGTCGCGGGCGTAGCCGACGGCGGTGTCGAGGCGGGTCAGGGGGCGGTGCAGGTCCTCGTAGACCCACCAGTCGGCCGGCGGACCGTCGTCGCCGGGGGCGCCCATCTTCGGGGCGAACTTCCCGCCGACGAAGGTCATCTGCCGCACGGGGGCACGCACGATCCGCGGTCCGGTGTCGCGGTACTTCGCGGGGAGTCGGTCCTGCCACACCTCGGGCGGCTCCACCGTGTGGTCGTCCACCGAGATGATCTGGGGAAGGGTCTCGTGGGTCTCCATGAGGGGTACGGTAACGCCGATCTGACGGATCGTCAGCAACTGTGGAGAGGCGAAACCACGGCCACGGGCTGGTGCGCACACGACGTCCGGCGGGTTACGTTGTGCAGTCGCGCGAGCCGATCCCGTAAGGGTGAGATATTCCGTGCCCCGGAGGCATGGCGTACGACGTGCGAACAACCGGTGAAGAAGTGGCATGGGCATGCATAGATCGGGCGAGGCGGGGCGGAAGCGGAGAGAAGGTGGAGGGGCGCGGCGCACGGCGGTCCGGTGCGCGCGCCCTCGCGCGGGGGGCGCATCCGGCGGAGCGCGGCGCTCCGCACCGGCGGGACCCGCTCCGGCGCGGCTCCCCTCGGCCGAGGAGGGTTTGTGGACGGTCCGGCCCCCTACTGACGCGGGCCACCGGGACAAGGCAGACTGACCGTTGCGCACACTGCGGAACGACACCATCACAGCACAGAGACGGCAGGGGCAGGGGGTCACCATGGTCGACGGTCCGGGACAGAGGCGGGAGCGACTGCGCTTCGCCGTGCTCGGTCCCGTGCGGGCGTGGCGCGGTGAGCAGAAGCTGGCGGTCGGGTCGCCGCAACAACGGGCGCTGCTCGCCGCGCTGCTGCTGCGCGGCGGGCACACCGCCACCGCCGCCGAACTCGTCGACGCCCTCTGGGGCGAGGAACCGCCGCACGCCGCACTCGCCGCCCTGCGCACCTACGCCTCCCGCATCCGCAAGACGCTGGGGGACGACGCCGCTCTGCTCGTCAGCGAGTCGGGCGGCTACGCGATCCGCACCGCCGACGGAGAACCGCTCGACCTCGACCACGACCACGCCGAGCGGTACGCCGCCGAAGCCGAGAAGGCCAAGGCGGCCGGTGACCGCTGCCGCGCCCGGCAGCTGCTCGACGACGCGCTGGCGCTGTGGGACGGCGAACCGCTCGCCGGTCTGGGCGGCCCGTACGCCGAGAACCAGCGCACCCGCCTCGACGAGTGGCGCCGCTCGCTGCTGGAGTCCCGGCTGGAGCTGGAGCTGGAGCTGGGCCACCACACCGAGGTGGTCTCCGAGCTGACCTCGCTGACCGCCGCGCACCCGCTCCGCGAGCGGCTGCGGGAGCTGCTGATGCTCGCGCTGTACCGCAGCGGCCGGCAGGCCGAGGCCCTCGCCGTCTACGCCGACACCCGCCGCCTCCTCTCCGAGGAGCTGGGCGTCGATCCGCGCGCCTCCCTCTCCGAACTCCAGCAGCGCATCCTGCGCGCCGACCCGGACCTGGACGCGACCGTGACACGCGGCGCCGAGCCCGGCCCCGGCGAGCCGGTCCTGCTGCGCCCGCAGCAACTCCCGGCCACCGTCCCGGACTTCACCGGCCGGACCGCCTTCGTCTCGGAGCTGAGCGAACAGCTCGCCACCGCCGAGGGCCACATCATGGCGGTCTCCGCGGTCGCCGGCATCGGCGGCGTCGGCAAGACCACCCTCGCCGTACACGTCGCCCACGCCGCCCACCACCGCTTCCCCGACGGACAGCTCTACGTCGACCTCCAGGGCGCCGGGAGCACCCCCGTCGAGCCGGAGGCCGTCCTCGGCGCCTTCCTGCGCGCCCTGGGCACCCCGGAGACGTCCATCCCGGACGGCCTCGACGAACGCGCCGCGCTCTACCGCTCCACGCTCGCCGGGCGCCGCATCCTCGCGCTGCTCGACAACGCCCGCGACGCCGCGCAGATCCGTCCGCTGCTGCCCGGCACCGAGGGCTGCGCCGCGCTGATCACCAGCCGCACCCGCATGATCGACCTCGCCGGTGCGCAACTCATCGACCTGGACGTGATGAGCCCGGAGGAGGCGTTCACCCTCTTCACCCGGATCGTCGGCGAGGAGCGGGTCAACGCCGAGCGCGAGGCGTCCATGGACGTCGTCGGCGCCTGCGGCTTCCTGCCGCTCGCCATCCGGATCGCCGCCTCCCGGCTGGCGGCCCGCCGCACCTGGACCGTCGCCTTCCTCGCCCGCAAGCTCGCCGACGAGCGCCGCCGCCTGGACGAGCTGCGCGCCGGTGACCTCGCGGTCAAGGCCACCTTCGAGCTGGGCTACGGCCAGCTGGAGCCGCAGCAGGCCCGCGCCTTCCGGCTGCTGGGCCTCGCCGACGGCCCCGACCTGTCGCTCGCCGCGGCCGCCGCGCTGCTCGGCATGGACATCGACACCACCGAGGACCTGCTCGAATCCCTCGTCGACACCTCCCTGCTGGAATCCGCCGCGCCGGGGCGGTACCGCTTCCACGACCTGGTGCGGCTCTACGCGCGTTCCTGCGCCGAACGGGACGAGCAGCCGCCGGAGGAGCGGGACGCCGCCCTCTCCCGGCTGCTGGACTTCTACCTGGCGACCGCCATCCGGATGTACGCGCTGGAGCGGCCCGGCGACGCCCTCGTCACCCAGGTGGAGACGCCGCACTACCCGGGCCTCGACTTCGCCGACCGCTCCGAGGCGCTGAGCTGGCTCTTCAGCGAGACCCACTGCATCATCCCCTGCGCCCTCCAGCACACCGGCCCCACCGGACTGCGGCGCGCCGTCGACCTGCTGCTGCTCACTCGCGACACGGCCGAGTCCGGCGCCAACAACCGCCAGTACGAGCAGGCCAACCACGTCCTGCTGGCCGCCGCGCTGGAGGCCGACGACCAGCGCGCCGCCGGGCGGGTCCACTGGTCGCTCACGCCGATCTGCACCCAGTTCGGACGGCTCACCGAAGCCGATGAACACGCCAAGCTGGCCACGCTGCTCGGGCTGGCGGCGGGCGACCCGTTCGCCTCGTCCAACGGCCCCAACGACCGCGGCATCATCGCCAGCATCCGCCACCAGCACGAGGAGGCGGAGGCGTACCTCAACCAGGCGCTCTTCGCCTTCCAGGAGAACAAGAGCAAGCAGTCCGAGGCCAGCGCGCTGTGCAACCTCTCCCGCGTCCACCTGGACACCGGGCGCATCGACAGCGCCATCCGCCTCGCCCGACAGGGCATCAGCTGCTATCGGGAGGCCGGTGCCACCCGCCGCCTCGGCAACGGCATGTACGCCCTGGGCATGGCACTCACCCTGGCCGGGCAACTGGACGAGGCCTCGGAACAGCTGTTCGCCGCGCTGGTCATCTTCCGGGACAGCCGCCAGCGGTTCTGGGAGGCGATGGCGTATCTGCGGCTCGCCGAGGTCGATCTCGCCGCGCACCGCCCGACCAGCGCCGCCGACCACGCCGAGCAGGCGCTGGCCGCGCTGCGCGGGATCGGCGGCCGGCGCTGGCGGGCGGAGGTGCTGCGCACTCTGGGGCACGCCCTCGACCAGATCGGGCACACCGGCCGGGCGAAGGTCTGCTGGCAGGAGGTCGTCTCCATCCACGAGCAGCTGGGGCTGCCCACCGACGGCCCGGTGCCTCACCCGGTGCCCGGGAACGGCGCCGGGCAGCCGTTGATCCCCTCCGCGATCGTCGCGTAACTGCAGGTCAGGGGCTTCGCCTCGGGCGTTTATCGATCGTTCATCGCCACCCGGCACTCTCATGGATGCCGGTCCGCCGCCTCGGGGGGCAAGCGGCTCGGCGCCCATGGCCCCACCACTACGGTGTCCGGCCCTGGTCCGCTCGTCCGGCAACCCACGGGGGAGTTGCCGGGCGAGTGGATTCATCAGCGCCCACACACAGGAGTTGAGCCACCATGACCACGCAGCATCCGCAGCACGGGGACGGCAACGACACCGTGCACCCGATGGACAGCCACCGTCCCATCCGTCCGCTGGACAGCCACCGGCCGATCCTGCCCATGGACAGCCACCGCCCCGTCCAGGCGAGGGACGCGGCCGAGACCGTCCAGACCCGGGACAGCCACCGTCCGGTCATCGACGCCGCGACGGCGACCGACCGCCCGGCTGCGACCGACGGCGGCATCGAGACGAAGGACAGTCACCGTCCGATCGCCGAGCCGAAGCACTGAGCCACGGTGAGGCGCCGTAGGTGTCGCGTCGTACCGTCCACCGGACGCGACGCCCACGGCGCACCCGCCGAGGGCCGGTTCCCTCACGGCACGCCCTGAGGGAACCACGGCCCGCAGATGCCGAGGTACGGCGGCACGGCGTACTCCCGACGGGGGAGAGCCGGGTGTACGCGCCGCCGTACGGCATCAGGGGGAAGGTCCGGTCCACGGGCCCCGGGGGGATCGGGGCACCGGCGGAACGGACCAGGGGGGCCGGGCTCGGGGGAGGGCCCGGTACGTCGGTGGCGGCCAGGCCGGGGGATGGCCCGGCTGCCGCTGACGGGGGGGGAACCGCACCGCTGCGGACCGGCGGTGCGGTGGCAGGGGGGCGGGATCCGGGCCTGTCGGCTCGCATCCCGTAGGGCTCGCCCGTGGGGGACGGCCCGTACGGATCACTCCGTACGGATCGCTCCCCCGGGCCGAGGCCCGTCAGGTCCGGGGCCTTCCGGGGCTCGTGGGCCGTGAGGTCCGTGGGCCGTGAGGCCCGAGGGGGGCAAGACGTCCGGGCGGGCGGCACCTGGGGAGGGGCCGACCGTTCCGGGCGCCCGGCGCCACCGTGCGCCGGGCACGATCGGGGGATCGTGGCGGCCGGTTTCGATGACGTAATCAGGGGAGCCATCGAAACCGGCCGCACCCGTACGGGGCCCGCGCGGAACCGCAGCGGGGATCGGGTACCGGAATCGGGTACCAGGCTCGGTTACCGGGCTCGGGAGAGCGTCCCGGCGCACGGCCGCAGGCCCGCCGGACCACGCCCTCGTCGCCATAGCGCCCGACTGCTTCCGGCCATGCCGAAAAGCGAGGCGGAGCAGGTCCGTTCCGGCCGATCCGCGGGCGCATCAGTGCGGGTGCAACGGTCTGGATGGCGGCTGGACAGGCATGGATGCGGAGTCTCCTGCTCCTCCAAAGGGCCGTCAACTCGCGTGTTTTTTAGGCAACTTCCTAGGATTTTGTCGAACATCTGGCTGACAAGGGGCTACGGTCGTCTGGTCAGGCACGGTTCACACAAGGGAACGTTCCCGTACGGATCCCCCTATCTTGGAGCTGGCATGAACCGCATCACGCGCACCCTGGTAACGGCCGCCTTCGGCGCCACCGCGCTCGGCATCGCGGCCTCCCCCGCTCTGGCCGACAGCAACATCCCGGCGCCGCCCGCGACCCTGGACAGCAACATCCCGTTCGCTCCGGCGGACAGCAACATCCCGGTGGCGCCGAAGGACAGCAACATCCCGGTGTCCCCGGCGGACAGCAACATCCCGGTCGCGCCTGGCGGCTTCACCGCGGCCGACAGCAACATCCCTCTCGTCCCGTAGGGCCACCCCTTACGGCATCCACCCGGCGGCCGGCCCCGCACCCGTAAGGGACCTGCGGGCGCCGGCCGCGGCCGTTCTCCGGGACACCCGGGGCCCGGGGGTTCACCGGGGCCGATCCGACCTGGACCTGACGGACCATCAGTTCTACGCTTGGCGCCCCGCACCGTCCCCGTGGCCAGGAGGCGCCGTGTTCGAGTCCGGTCGTGTGCAGACGCTCTGGGAACTGGTCGAGTACCGCGCGGGAGCCTCCCCCGGCGCGCCGATGTTCTTCGACGCCGAGGGGCGGCGGATCACCTTCGCGCAGGCGCGGGACGCGGCCCTGCGGGTGGCCGCCGGGCTGTGGGAGCGGGGCGTCCGGGCCGGTACGCGGGTGGCCTGGCAGCTGCCGACGCGGATCGGCACGGTGCTCGCCTCACTCGCACTGGCCCGGCTCGGGGCGGTGCAGATACCGGTGCTCCATCTGCTGCGGGAGCGGGAGGTCGGCTTCATCCTCGCCGAATCGGCCGCCGAGTTCGTCCTCGTCCCCGGGGCGTGGCGCGGCACCGACTTCACGGCGATGGCGCGGGCGGTGGCCGGTGAGGGCGTGCGGGTGCTGACGGTGTCCGCCGGGGAGGACGGTTCCGGCGGGCCGGGGGCCGCTTCCGGACCAGGGCACGGGTCCGGGCCGGGGGCCGGGGCGTCGAGTGGCGGCCGCGGCCGGGAGTTCGGGCTGCCGACCGGGGATCCCGGGGTGCTGCCCCCTCCCCCGGCGCCGCCGCTTCCGGGGAGCCCGGCGGCCACCGCCTGGATCTACTACACATCCGGGACGACCGCCGCGCCCAAGGGCGTCGAGCACACGGACGCGACGCTGATCGCCGGAGGGTTCGGGCTGGCCACGGCGCTGGGGATGACGGCGGACGACATCGGCTCGATCGCGTTCCCGTACGCCCATATCGCCGGCCCGGACTACCTCGTCGCGATGCTGGCCGGCGGCTTCCCCGCCGTGGTGCTGGACGCCTTCCGGCCGGATGCGGCAGCGGCCGTCTACCGGCGGTACGGCGTGACCATGGCGGGCGGAAGCACCGCGTTCTACCAGGCGTTTCTCGATGCGTCCCGACATCGACGGCAGGAGCTGCCGGACGCCGGTCCGCTCCTGCCCTCGCTGCGGCTGCTCTCCGGCGGCGGGGCGCCGCTGCCCCCGGAGCTGTACGCCGAGACCGTCGCGGAGCTGGAGTGCGCGCTGGTGCACGGCTACGGCATGACGGAGTGCCCCATGATCACGATGGGCACGCCGTACGACGGGGACGAGCGACTGGCGCGGACGGTGGGGCGGCCCGTCACGGGCGCGTCGGTGCGGATCGTCCGGCCGGACGGCGCCGCCGCCGCTACCGGGGAGAGCGGTGAGGTGAGGGTCAAGGGGCCGATGGTCTTCCGGCGGTACACCGATCCGGCGCTGACCGCCACGGCGTTCGACGCGGACGGGTACTTCCGCACCGGCGACCTCGGCCATCTGCGGCCCGACGGACACCTCGTGCTCACCGGGCGCCTCAAGGACATCATCATCCGCAAGGGCGAGAACATCTCGGCGCAGGAGGTCGAGGAGCTGGTACGGACGTACCCGGGGGTCGCCGAGGCGGCGGTGATCGGGCTGCCGGACCGCTCCCGCGGCGAGCGGGTGTGCGCCGTCGTCACCCTCGCCCCCACGGCGGAACCGCCCACCCTGGCCGCGCTGACCGCGCATCTGCGCGCGGCGGGCCTGATGACGCAGAAGCTCCCGGAACAGCTGGAAATCACGGATGCGCTGCCCCGCGGCGGCCCCCTGGCCAAGGTCCTCAAGACGGTGCTGCGGGAACGGTACGGGGAGGCGCCGGCAGGAGGGCGGGCATGACCCCGGAGGCGGGGCGGCAGGCGGGAGGCGTATCTCGGGGACGGGGCGGCCGGTGGGAGGTGAATCCAGGGGCCGGGCGGCCGGTGGGAGGCGTGGGTCCGGCACGGTGGCGGGCGGCGGGCCGGGGCCGCTCCGTTCCGGTGGGCGGATGGCCGTCGTCCCGCGGTGAGCGGTTCGGTGTGGCAGCCGGGGCGCCGGGCCCGGGGCCGTTTCACTGAGGGCCGGGCCGGGGTACCGGCCGCACCCGGTGACGACGGAAGGAACGCCCGGACATGACGGAGACCATCGACTTCGGCGCGCAGACCGCGCTGATCGCCCATCTCGCCGCCCGCACCCGCGACGCGCAGCTGGACGCCCCGACGCCGTGCACGGAGTACGCGGTACGGAATCTGCTGGGGCATCTCATGGGCCTGACCGCGGCGTTCCGGGACACCGCGGCCAAGGAGCTGGGCCCCTCTACCGGGACGTCACCGGGCAGCGCCCTGCCCGACATCGCGCCCGGGTGGCGCGACGAGCTGGCCGCCCGTCTCGACGCGCTGGCCACGGCCTGGCACCGCCCGGCGGCCTGGGAGGGCGAGACACAGGCCGGCGGCATCACCCTGCCCGCCGCTCTCGCCGGGCGGATCGCGCTCAACGAACTCGTCCTGCACGGCTGGGACCTGGCCCGCGCCACCGGCCGGCCCTACGCACCGGACACCGCGAGCCTCGGAGTGTCGTACGCACTGCTCGCGCCCGCCGCCGAGGACCCGGACCGCGGCGGAATGTTCGGCCCGGCCGTCCCCGTGCCGGACGATGCGACGCTGCTGGACCGCGTCGTGGCCCTGAGCGGCCGCCGTCCGGACTGGACACCGGCCGAGGGGTAGCGCGGCGGCGGGGCTCGGAGGTGCGCGGACCGGAGGCCGGGCGGACCGGAGGCCGGGCGGCGTACGGCCCGGGAGCCCGGCGGGCCCGGCGACCGGCGGGCCCGGCGACCGGCGGGCCCGGCGACCGGCGCGTTCCGGGAACGCTTCGCCCCGGGCGCGCCCCGCGCCCGGGCCCCGGCGGACCGCGGCGCCGCCGGATCAGCCTCCCTCCGTCCCCGCCCTCAGCCGTGTCTTCAGCACCTTCCCGCTCGCGTTGCGCGGCAGCTCCGTGACGAACTCGACCTGGCGGGGCACCTTGTAGTTGGCCATCTCGCGGCGTGACCAGGCGATGAGGTCGTCGGCGGTCAGGCTCGCACCGGAGCGGCGGACGGCGTACGCCTTGCCGACCTCGCCGAGCCGGGCATCGGGTATCCCGACGACGGCTATCTCCGCGATGTCCGGGTGACGGCCGAGGAGTTGCTCGATCTCGGCCGGATAGGCGTTGAACCCGCCGACGATGAACATGTCCTTGAGGCGGTCGGTGATGCGGAGGTTGCCGTACGCGTCGAGGATCCCGATGTCGCCGGTGCGCAGCCAGCCGTCGGCGGTGCGGGTGCGCGCGGTGGCCGCCGGGTCCTCGAAGTAGCCGGACATGACGTGGTACCCGCGGACCTGCACCTCCCCGGGGGCGCCCGCCGGAAGGGGGCGGTCGGCGGGGTCGGCGACGCGGACCTCGGTGCCGGGGACGGCCCGGCCGCTGGTCGCGGCGACGGCCTCGGGCGGGTCGCCGCGGCGGCACATCGTGACGAGGCCGCCCGCCTCCGAGAGGCCGTACGCCGTCAGGACGGTGGCGACGCCCAGCTCTCCGCGGAGGCGTTCGACCAGCTCCAGCGGGACGACGGCGGCGCCGGTGACCACCAGCCGCAGCGCGGACAGGTCGTGCCGGGACCGGGCCGGATGCTCCAGGATCTGCTGGTGGAGGGTGGGTGGGCCCGGCAGGACGGAGATCCGTTCGGCGGCGATGCGGGCGAGGGTGGCCTCGGCGTCGAAGACGGGCTGCGGCACCATCGTGGCGCCGCGCAGCAGGCAGGCGACGATCCCGGCCTTGTAGCCGAAGGTGTGGAAGAAGGGGTTGACGATGAGATAGCGGTCGCCCTCCGTGAGACCGGCGAGGTCGCTCCAGGTGTCGTAGGCGCGGAGTGTCTGGGCGTGGCTGAGCACCGCGCCCTTGGGCAGCCCTGTGGTGCCGGAGGTGAAGAGGATGTCGGAGGGGTCGTCGGGGCGGACGGCGTCGGCGCGCTCGCGGACCGCGCCGGGCGGGACCGCGGCGCCGGCGGCGAGGAAGGCCGGGCGGCTGTCGAAGTCGGCGGGGGCGTCGTCGGCGAGGACCACCACCCGCTCCAGGTCCGGCAGGCCGGGCAGCGGCCCGTCGCCGGGCCCCTCGCGGGTGGCGCGGCGCAGTGCGGCGACGTAGGAGGTGCCGAGGAAGGTGCCGGTGACGAAGAGGAGCCGGGTGCGGGTGCGGCGCAGGAGGCCGGCGGCCTCGGCGCCCTTGAAGCGGGTGTTGACCGGTACCAGGACGGCGCCGGCGGTGACGGCGCCGAGCGCGAAGACGATCCAGTCGGGGGTGTTGGGGGCCCAGACGGCGACGCGGTCGCCGGGGGCGACTCCGGCGGCGAGGCAGGCGGCGGCCGCCCGCTCGACGCGTTCGCCCAGCTCGGCGTAGGTGAGGCGGGTGCGGCCCCCGACGACTGCCTCGCGCGGGCCGTACCGCTCGGCGGCCTCGCGCACCAGGCGGGGCAGGGAGCCGTACCGCAGATCCGCTCGCGTTTCCAGGTCGTCGGGCATCGAGAACCGCCTCCCGCGAAAGAGCTGACTACCCGTCAGATTAGCGGTAGCCTCCTCGGCTGTCAGCACGGACGACCGACCACGGAGGTGGCCATGGGGGCGACCCTCAAGGACGCTACGGCGATAGCCGGCATCGGGCAGACTCCGTTCGCCAAGAGGCTGGAGGAATCCGAGAAGACGCTTGCCTGCCGGGCGATCCTCGCCGCACTCGACGACGCCGGGATCGCCCCCGCGGAGGTGGACGCCTTCGCCTCCTACACGATGGAGGAGACCGACGAGGTCGAGATCGCCAAGGCGATCGGCGCCGGGGACGTCACCCACTTCTCCAAGGTCGGCTACGGCGGCGGCGGTTCCTGTGCGACCGTGGCCCATCTGGCCGCCGCGATCACCACCGGGCAGGCGCGCGTCGGCGTCGCCTGGCGGTCCCGCAAACGTGGCTCCGGGCCCCGCCCGTGGAAGAACACGCAGGTCCAGCTCCCCACCCCGGGGCAGTGGACCCGGCCCTTCGGGCTGCTGCGGCCCGCCGACGAGATCGGCATGCTGGCCCGCCGCTACATGCACGAATACGGCGCCACCCGCGACCACTTCTTCAACGTCGCCCTCGCCTGCCGCAACCGCGCCAACCAGAACCCGGCCGCGATGATGTACGACCGGCCGCTGACCCGCGAGATGTACATGACCGCCCGCTGGATCAGCGAACCGCTCTGCCTCTTCGACAACTGCCTGGAGACGGACGGCGCGCTGGCCTGCGTCGTGGTCTCCGCGGAGCGCGCCCGCGACTGCCGCCGGCGGCCCGTGTACGTGCACTCCGCGGCACAGGGACTGCCCGCCCAGCACCACGGGATGGTCAACTACTGGAACGACGACCCGCTCAGCGGCCCCGCCTGGACCGCCGCCCGCCAGCTGTGGAAGCACGCCGACCTCGGCCCGCAGGACGTCGACGTGGCGCAGATCTATGACGCCTTCACCCCGCTGATCCCGCTCTCCCTGGAGGGCTACGGCTTCTGCGGGCGCGGCGAAGGCGCGGCCTTCACCGAGGGCGGCGCCCTGGAGACCGGCGGCCGGCTGCCGCTGAACACCGCGGGCGGCGGCCTCTCGGAGGCGTACGTCCACGGCTTCAACCTCATCACCGAAGGCGTCAAGCAGCTGCGCGGCACCAGCACCGCGCAGGTCCCCGGCGCCGCCACCTGTCTGGTCACCGCGGGCGAGGGCGTCCCCACCTCGGCCCTGCTGCTGAGGAGTTGATCGGGAGATGCGTTCACGTTCACGTAAGGTCATGTCACAGAGCGTGACACAACCCACTGACAATCCGGCCGACACCGTCGATGACCTGCTGGTTCCCGTTCCCGACGAGGACGGGGCGCCGTTCTGGGAGTACGCGGCCCGCGGCGAACTGCGCGTCCAGACCTGCACGGAGTGCACCGCTCCGCGCTTCCCCCCGCGGCCCTGCTGCCCGCACTGCCAGTCCTTCGACAGCCACTGGCGCGCGATGTCCGGCCACGGCCGCATCTGGTCGTTCGTCGTCCCGCACCCGCCGCTGCTGCCCGCCTACGCGGCACAGGCGCCGTACAACGCCGTCGTCGTGGAGCTGGCCGACGCGCCCCGTATCCGGCTCGTCGGCAACGTCGTCGCGGACGCCGGGGCCCGGCTGGACTCCGTCGATCCGGCGCGGCTGCGCATCGGCGCCCCCGTACGGGCCGTCTTCCCCGCCCTGTCCGGGGGCGTGACGGTGCCCCGCTGGGTCCTGGAGCGGCCGTGAGCATCCGTACCGAGATCAACGACGGCGTCGCGCTGGTCACCCTCGACCGGCCCGCCCGGCTCAACGCCCTGGACCTGGCGTCCGCCGCCGAACTCGCCGACCTGTGGCGGACGTTCCGCTTCGACGCCTCCGTACGCGCCGCCGTCGTCACCGGGGCCGGCGGCCGGGCCTTCTGCACCGGCATCGACCGCGAGGTCACCGTCCCGCAGCCGCCGTCGCCGTACTCCCTCGACGATCCCCTGCTGTACATCGGGCCGAAAGCCAACGACCTGTGGAAACCGGTGATCGCCGCGGTCGACGGGATGGCCTGCGGCGGCGCCTTCTACCTCCTGGGCGAGGCGGAGTTCATCATCGCCTCGGAGAACTCCACCTTCTTCGACCCGCACACCACCTACGGGATGGTCAGCGCCTACGAGGCGATCCTCATGGCGCAGCGGATGCCCTACGGGGAGGCCGCCCGGATGTGCCTGATGGGCACCGCGGAACGGCTGGACGCCGCCCGCGCCCACCGGACCGGCCTGGTGTCGGAGCTGACCGCCCCGGGCGAGGCGGCCGCGACCGCGCTGCGCCGCGCCGCGGTGCTCGCCGCGCAGCCCACCGACGCCGTCCAGGGCACCGTACGGGCGCTGTGGGCCGCCCACGAGGCGACCCGGGAGCGGGCGCTGGCCCAGGCGCCGCACCTGATCGCGCTGGGCAATCTGCCCCCGGAGCGGCAGGCCCAGCTGTTCGCGGCCCGTGGGCGCACCCCGGGGCGCCCGGTCACATCCGGGACTTCTCCGCCCGCGTCACCTGGCAGGTGAACCAGAAGCGGCCGAACGACGACTGGTTGACGGTGTAGCGGGCGGTGTACGTCTCGGTGGCACCGGGCGCCACCGTGATGCTGCGGGTGTGCCGCCCGTAGCTCGTGCCGTCCGCCGGGCGCGCCTTCATCCAGTCGATCTCCATGTCGTACGAGAAGGTGTCCGACAGGGAGGTGTTGGTCACGCTCACCCGGTAGGTGAACTCGTGCAGCGAGTTGGAGAAGTCGCAGCCGCTGCCGTGCACGTCGGAGCGGCCGTCGGGGTCGTACGTCGCCATCGTCGGGGACGGCGAGTACTCGGGTGAGTAGGTGTCGGTGGGCTCCGCGCCGTACGTCGGGGTCTCCCCCGCGCCCGGGCTCGGGGAGGAGGTGGCGGGGAGCGTGGGGCGGGCATAACTGAACGGGTTGAGCGCTCCGCACCCGCTCACCGTGGCGGCGGTGACCGCCACCAGTACGGCCGCGACCGCGGCCCGTGCGCGCGTACGTGTGCGCTGCTGCATAACGCTGTCCATCCCCCGTGACACCCATGGTTCCGCCGGAAATCCAGGCCGCGCCGCCCGGTGGCCGCCGGGCTTTTGACGCGTGCACGGCACCCTAGCAAGGGGCGGTGACAGGCGGGCGCCATACGCGAAGGTCCGGCCGCCCGGCCGCCGTATCTGCCGAGCGGCCCCGGGCGGGCAGGCGTAGCGTCGGGACCGAGGACATCAGGACGACGCGGAAACGAGGCGACGCCGGTGGTGCGCAACGTATTCGGCTCCCTGATCGCCCTCATCGGAGCGACGGCCGCCGTATGGAGCCCCTTCCGTCCCTGGTACGACGGCCGTCCCGCCCGCGACGTCCGCATCGAGGACCTCTTCGGCGGCATCGGCCGCGCCTCCGCGGAACTCCTCGGCTCCGTCTTCCTGCCGATGGCCGTCGCCGCCCTGCTCACGCTGGTCGGCGTCGCGCTGCGCAGCCGCGCGCTGGTGGCCCTGGCCGGCCTGGTGGTGCTCGGCTTCACCGTCCTGTGGATGGTCCGGCAGGGCCAGGCGGCGGGCAGCCTCACCGCCGGTCCCCGCGGCGGGCTGGGCGACGGGGTGGCGGTCGCGTTCGGCGGCGGCATCCTGCTGCTCCTCGCCGCCCTGGTGATGCGCGGCCGCCACGTCCCGCAGGGCCGCCATGCCCGGGGGCGGTACGACGAGCGGGAGGACCGCCCCGCCCGCGAACGGCGCGGCGCCGGGCAGTACGACGCGCCCTACGACGAGCAGGCATACGGAGGTGAGCCGGGGGCGCGCGGCACGCGGCCCGCGCCGGGTCACGCCCCGTGGGACCCCGGGCGTCCGCCCGCCCAGGAGTGGCGGCCGCCCCCGCCGCCGCCCGGCCCGGTCCCGGAGGACGGCGGGCAGCCCCAGCCGCCCACACCGCCGGTGCGGTGGGCCGAGGAGCTGCGCAGACACCCCGGCGGCAGCCCGCAGGCGGGCACCGAGGAGCCGCACGCCCCCACCGGCGCCCACGCCGCGGAAGGCGCCCCCGCGCACACCACCGGTCCGGCCGAGCCCCCCGGCCCCGCACCCTCCTGGGGCGACTCCCCCGACGCGACCGTCCCGTTCCCCCAGATACGGCCCGACGACCGCGGCGCGGGCCCACCGGGCGGGGCGGCCGGCCCCCTGGACGAGACGGTGCAGCAACCCGCCGTCCGCCCCGGGAAGCCCGGCGTACGCGACGAGGACGCGGCGCCCGGCGGGCCCGATGCGCCGGAGGACGGCCGCCGGGACGAGGGGAACGGCGCCCCGTAGACCGCCCCGGCAGACGCGGCTGCGCCCCGGGGCCCTCCGGTCCCGGGGCGCAGCCGCGTTCCGTCCGGGTCAGACCCGCCGCGCCTGCCCCGTCCCGCGGGCCGCGTCCAGCGCGTACACGCAGCGGTCCTTGCTGCAGGCGTAGACCACGCCGCCGGACGCCACGGGCGTACCGGTGATCTCGCCGCCGGTCGCCAGTTTCCAGCGGAGCTGGCCGCCCATCGCGTCGAGCGTGTAGAGACAGTGGTCGGCGGCGCCGAAGTGGACCCGGCCCTCGGCGACGACCGGGGCGCCGATCACCTCGCCGCCCGCCTGGAACCGCCAGCGCGGGGTGCCGGTGACGGCGTCGAGGGTGTAGAGCGCCTTGCCGCTGCCCAGGTGGACGGCGCCGTGGGCGACCAGCACCGGCTCGGTGGACTGCCGGGGCTCGGTCGCGATCCGCCAGCGGTCCCGGCCGTCGGCCGCGTCCAGGGCGTAGACCGTACCGAGGTAGTCGACCAGATAGACGCCGCCGCCGGTGACGGCCGGGCCCGGGGCGAAGGCCGGCGGGCTCACGAAGACCGCGGGCGCCTCGAAGTGCCAGCGCACCTCGCCACGGGCCAGGTCCACGGCGAGCACCCGCGCGCCCGCGACGACGTACACCATGCCGTCCGGGGCGGGCAGCAGCCGCACCGGGACGCCGCCGCAGGCCGTGGCGTCCCCGACCGGGCAGGCCCAGCGTTCGGCGCCGGTCCGGGCGTCCAGCGCCTTGAGGCGCCCGTCGGCGACGACGAAGACCGTGCCGTCGTGGAGCACCGGGGCGGCCTCGGCGGTCTCGAAGTCGGTCTGGGCGCCGCGGAGCTCCCACCGCAGCTCACCGGTGGCCGCCTCCCACGCCTGGACGCCGCCGCCCCGGGTGCTGGTGACGACCGTGCCGTGCTCCGCGGCGAGGGCGTACACCCAGCCGTCGGTGTTCAGCCGCCAGCGCTCGGTGCCGTCGACGGCGTCCAGCGCGTAGAGCGTGGGGCCGTCGGAGGCGTGGATACGGCCGTCGGCGACCGCCATCGCCCAGGCCACGTCGCGGGTCTTGAACTTCCGCCGCCCGCTGGCCACATCCAGGGCGTGCACCTCGAAGGAGGTGACGTACAGCAGGTCGCCGGCGACGGCCGGGGTGCCCCACACGTCGTTCGACATCCGGAAGCGCCAGGGGCGCCAGCGGTTCGGCTCCGCGCCGGGCGGCTCGGCGGGCGCCGGCGGCTGCTCGGGGCGCGCCGGGGCGCCGTCCGGCAGCGCGGGACGGCTCGCCTGCGCGGGCACACCGGACGCGCCGGCCGGGGGCCGCACCCAGTCCGTCGCGGGGGCGTGGCCGCGCGGCGTCTCCCGGGCGTCGGCCGCGCGCGGGCCCGGCCCTATCGGGGCGGCCGACGTCCCGAGGCGTACGGGCCCGCCGTGGCCGTCCGCCTCGGCGGCGGCCGGAACGTCCTGGGGCGGGGCGACACGGGACGGGGCGGGGTCGGGGCCCGGGGCGGACGGCGGCAGCGGTCCGGCGCCGGTGCGCGGGTCGGCAGCGCGGTGGGCGCCCGGTCCGGCGCCGATCCGGCCCGGCCAGCCGGTGGCGGGGGCGGCCGCCGGGGGCGCGCCCACGGGGCGCGGGGGTGCGTCCTGCGGGGGCCGCGGGGGCTCCGGCGGGCCGGCCGGGGCGCGGGCGGCGGCGCGTCCGGAGCGGCCGCCGCGGCGCCCCTCGATGAGGGCGACCGCGCCGGGCGGCAGCCAGGCGGAGGCGGTGCCGCTGTCGTCCGTACCGGAGCCGAAGAGGTGCGGGGCGAGCTGGGACTGGAGGTCGGCGGGGGACGGCCGGTGGGCCGCCTCCATCTGCATACAGGACTCCATCAGGGGCCGCAGCTCGTCCGGCAGCCCGGTGATGTCGGGGCCCTCGCGCAGCAGCATGAAGACCGTCTCGACGGGGTTGGCACCGTGGAACGGCGCGTGCCCGGTGGCGGCGAAGACGAGGGTGGAGCCGAGGGAGAAGACATCGCTGGCGCCGGTGACGCTGCGGGAGTCGCGGGCCTGCTCGGGCGACATGTAGGCGGGCGTGCCGACGGCGACGTTGGTCATGGTCAGGCGGGTGTTGGAGACACCGGAGGCGATGCCGAAGTCGATGACCCGGGGGCCGTCCTCGACGACGAGGACGTTGGAGGGCTTCAGGTCGCGGTGGACCAGCCCGGCGCCGTGGATGGACTGCAGCGCCTCGGCGATGCCCGCCGCCAGCCAGCGCACCGCCTGCGCGGGCAGCGGTCCGCACTCGTTGACGATCTCCTCCAGGGAGGGCGCCGGTACGTACGCGGTCGCCAGCCACGGCACCGCGGCGCGCGGGTCGGCGTCGACCACCGCCGCGGTGTAGAAGCCGGACACCGCGCGGGCCGCCTCGACCTCGCGCGTGAAGCGGACCCGGAACAGCTGGTCCTCGGCCAGCTCCGTACGCACCGTCTTGATCGCCACGCGCCGGCCGGACGCCGAGCGCGCCAGATAGACCAGTCCCATGCCGCCGGCCCCGAGACGGCCGAGCACCTCGAACGGGCCGATCCGCCGGGGATCGTGCTGCGTCAGCTGCGTCAGCTGCTCCACCACTTGCCTGCCACCTCCCCGTGGGGCGTAAAAGAGACTCTCCAAAGCACCGCGCCGCCGAGAGCCACTGCCCCGTGCAGCGTCTCACCGCTGGCCTGAACGGCCGTATGCGAGCTGATTCTTCCTGGCGAAGGCCCCGGTGGCGAACCCGGGGCCCGCGCGCGGTCGCACCGGGCCACCCCCGCACTACGCGGCGACACCGTCACCCACCGTGAGCAATCCTTGTCTGACGTGCGCCGATACGTCCACCCAAAGGGGTCACCCACCGGCCGCCGACCGCTCCCGCACGGGCCGTCGGGCCGATGCGGGGCCGGGCGGCGGCGCCCTCCGCGGCCTGCCCGTCCCGGTCGGTCGCGCCGGGTGCGGGGCCGGGTGGGCGGTGTCCGGAAACAGACGGTGCGTGCCGGTCTCGGCGCGCCGCCCGTCAGACGGGGGCGACGCTCCGTGACGGGTGGGCCGCCGGTCTCCGCGCGCCGGGGCGGCGGGCCCGGGGCACCCCCCGGGCGGGGCGGCGGACCCGGGGGCGTACGGCACCGCCCGCCGGCCGTGCCGTGCCCGGTGCCGGTCGCCGCGCCGCCGGTCGTGGCGCCGTCCGCGCGGCGCCCTCGCGCCGCCGATCCCTGCTGGTCATGCGTTCCCCGTCGTCGCCCGCCCCGGCCCGTCTCCGGTCCCGCCGGGCGGTCCTGCCGTTCCCTCTGCCGTGCTGTTCATGCCGTACCCGTCAATTCTGCGGTCTCGCGGGCTGTTTCGGGGCCATCACACCGAACGTGGCGCCCTGATTGTCGCGGAGGACCGCGAACGGCCCCCCGCAGGAGGAGTGCGGTCCGCCCAGGACGGTTCCGCCGAGGGCGGTGGCGGCGCGCACCGCCTCGTCCATCGCGTCCACCAGGAAGCAGACGGTGAAGTGGGCGGGTACGTCTTCGGCGCCGGGCAGCTCGGGGCCGATGGTGACGCGGCAGCCGATCTCACGGTCCGCGCCGGTCAGCCGCCACGGCAGGACACCGGGCCGCGCCCTCGGGCTGCGTGGGACGCCGACGAAGCCGAAGACCTCGGCGTAGAAGGCGTCGGCGGTGTGCGGGAGGCGGGTGTTGAGGCCCGTCCAGACGTAGCTGCCGGGCTCGCCGGAGATCTCGAAGCCGCGGTGCGTCCCGGCCTGCCAGGCGCTGAAGACCGCGCCGCCCGGGTCGGTGGCGACCAGCAGCATCCCGAGGTCGCCGACGGGCATCGGAGAGCAGACGATCCGGCCGCCGGAGCGGAGGACGGTCTGTTCGGTGCGGGCGGCATCGGGGGTGGCGAAGGAAATGCCCCAGGAAACGGGCATCGACGGGTCCGGCCGCGGCATGAGCGCGGCGGCTTTCCGGCCGTCGCGGAAGGCAACGGTATAGCCGCCGAATTCTTCGGCGCCTTCGTCGAAGGTCCAGCCGAAGAGCTCCCCGTAGAAACGCTTTCCGGCATCGAGATCGGGGAGCATCACCTCCACCCAGCAGGGCGCGCCCTCCGGGAATGCCGTCATCGCCGTCATAGGTGCACGCTAGCGGTGTTCGGCGGCGGCCGCCCGACAGGAATTCGAACGTATGCGTCACCCGTGGAGACGGGCACACTCAACCGCGCCCCGGGGTACGGGACTTACCCTGCAGTTGTCCACCGAACTTGTCCACAGGCTGTTGATAAGAGGATTCGCCGGTTCGGGTCAATCGTCGCACCCGGGGGCCGCCGCGCCACCGCCCGGGAACCGCCCGCACCACCCGCACTCCGGGGGCGGCGGCTTCCGCGGGTCCGTGGCATCATGCCGCGCCGGAATCAACCGGGACCGAATATCCCGAACTCCCCCATCCCCATTTGCAGGCAGCCAAATCGCGCTCCGATCCCCCCTCGGTAAGCTGACGGCATGACAGGACAAGTGCGAACCGTCGACGGCAGAGTTGCCGGCCGCCGCGGGCAGGCGACGCGGCAGAAGCTTCTCGACTGCCTCAGTGAAATGCTCAGTTCATCCCCGTACCGGGATGTGAAGGTCATTGACGTGGCCCGAAAAGCGGGCACTTCACCCGCTACGTTCTATCAGTACTTCCCCGACGTGGAGGGCGCCGTCCTCGAAATCGCCGATGGGATGGCGAAAGAGGGCGCGGAACTCACCGATCTCGTCGCCGGGCGTTCCTGGGTCGGAAAGTCCGGCTGGGCGGCGGCGGAGGAGCTGGTGGACGGCTTCCTCTCGTTCTGGCGCCGCAACGACGCGATTCTGCGCGTCGTCGATCTGGGCGCCGCCGAGGGCGACAAGCGGTTCTACAAGATCCGCATGAAGATCCTCAATGCCGTGACGAACTCGCTCACGGAATCCATCGAGGAGCTGCAGAGCCGCAACAAGGTCGACAAGGAGGTGAGCGCGGCGGCCATGGCCGGTTCGATCGTGGCCATGCTGGCGGCCGTCGCCGGACATCAGAAGGGATTCCAGAGCTGGGGCGTCAAACAGGCCGAACTGAAGCCGAATCTCGCGCTGTTGGTGCATTTCGGCGTCACCGGAAAGAAGCCCACGAAGTAAACCGGGCAGCCGCCCACCGGCCGGCCCCGCTCCCCGGGCCCGCCCGCGGACGCCCGTACGGATCACCCCCCGGCGCCGACGCAGCCGCCGGGAGTGCCGCACCGGCCCGCCGCGCCCCCACGGCGCCACCCCCACCGCAGACCCGCCCCGGGTCCGCCGATCCCCCCACCCATGTCCCCGCCGCCGGGCCCCCGCCCGGCGCCGTTCCCCCCTTGCCCCGCGCCGTCCGCGGCCGGCTCCGCTCCGGCCGGACGAGCCCGCTCCGCCGCCCGGTCCGCGCCCGGCAGACGACGCCCGGCGGCCGGCACGCCGGGGCGCCCCGCCGGCGATGACCTACGGCGCGGCGCGCGCGAACACCCGCCGCACCAGGGCCCGCCCCCGCACTCCGCTCATCTGACACCCGCCACGGCCGCCGCGCTCCCCTCGGGCGGCCCGCTCCGCTCGCGCTCCCCGGTGGCGAACAGCCCCGCCTCCTCCGCCGCCCGCTCCCGCAGCCGGTGCACGGGGCCCAGCAGCAGCTCGTCGCCGGCCGCCCGCCGCGCGTACGCCGCCCCGTCGTCCCCGGGTGGCGCGACGTGGGCCGCCACCGCCCGCTGCGTCCGGAGCGCCTGGGCCAGCGCCAGCGCGCCGGCGCCCGGTTCGGCGGAGCCGGCGGCGCCGTACGCGGCGGCGCGGACCGCCCGGACGGCGGCGTGCAGCTCCGCGACGCGCGCCCCGTCGCCCGCCGGGGCGCGCCCGTCCCGCACCCGGGCGGCGGCGCGGCTCAGCACCGCCGCGGCCGCACCGGCCGTCTCCGCCGCCAGCGCCGCGGCGGCGGCCGCACCG
Organism: Streptomyces sp. NPDC014733; assembly: GCF_043083385.1. Classification (NCBI taxonomy): domain Bacteria; kingdom Bacillati; phylum Actinomycetota; class Actinomycetes; order Kitasatosporales; family Streptomycetaceae; genus Streptomyces; species Streptomyces sp. NPDC014733. The sequence goes on from NZ_JBIBYO010000007.1 coordinate 108,937, forward strand.
ACGGCGGCGAGCGCGGCCGTCTCCGGCGTCCCTCCGACGACCGGACCGGCCTCCTCCGCACCGAGCAGCTCCGCCTCGACCTGGCGGAGTTCGAGGCGGGCGCAGGGCCGTTCGCCGGGGGCCGTGGGCAGCGCGATCCGGCGCAGGCCCGGCGCCCCGGCGCGCACCAGGAAGAGGCGGGTGCGGCTGCGGGCGAAGCCGCCGGTGTGCGCGGCGACCAGCAGGAGTCCGGCGGTGTGCCCGTCGGGGACCCGCCCCGCCTCGCCGTAGAGCAGCCACCGGCCGCCGTCCTCCGGGGTCCGTCCGGGGCCGCCGGGGACCTTGCGCGCCTGGAGGCCGCCGGCGCGGCCGCCGCCCGCCCAGTCGCCGCCGTTCGGGCCGGTCAGCGCGAGGGCGGTACCCAGCTGACCTGCGGGGACGACGGTGGCGCAGGTCAGCTCCCCGGCGGCGCAGCGCGGCAGCAGGGCGGCGCGCTGCCGCTCGGTGCCGAGGGCGAGGATCAGGGGCGCGGTGAGCACGGCGGTGGCGAACAGCGGCGACGGCCGCAGCGTCCGGCCCGTCTCCTCGCAGGCCACCGCGAGCAGGACGGGCCCGCCGCCGGCCCCGCCGTACGCGGCCGGGAGGCCGGCCCCGGCCGGCCCGGCGTGCTCCGCGAGCCGCCGCCACTCGTCCTCCGGGGTCTCCGGTCCGGGGCCCGCGGCTCCGTCCTCGCCCGGTTCGCCGTCCGGGCCGCCGCGCAACCGGGCACGGAGGGTGCGGCGGAACTCTTCCTGTTCCTCGGTGGTCGCGACGTCCATCGGCGGGCTCCTCCCGGCCGTGCGGCAACGCCCCTCCGTACGGCGGCGGGCGCCCGGACCCGTGGCCCGGCGCGGCCCCCGCGTACCGGCGGGCCGGCCCTCGCGGAATCTGACGGCTCGTCATAGTAAGGACGGGGTCCGGACTTTCCTAGGCCCTGTCGCCAACTGGCACCGACACCCGAAGGGCCTCACGAGAGAGCACCCCCAGGGGTGCCACCCGCCCCCTGCGGGCCCCCTTCATCCCCTGCCCCGTACTCCATATCTGATGTACCGTCAGATTCATGACGCCGTCAGGGAACCCCTACGGGAAGCGCAAGGTCGCCGTCGCCGGAGTCGCACTGTCCGACTGCGGGCGGGTGGACGACGCCACCCCGTACGCACTGCACGCCCAGGCCGCGCGCCGGGCGCTGGCCGACAGCGGACTCGCACGCGAGGACATCGACGGATTCGCCTCGGCCGGGCTCGGCACCCTCGCCCCGGTCGAGGTCGCGGAGTATCTGGGACTCCGTCCCACCTGGGTGGATTCGACATCGGTGGGCGGCTCCACCTGGGAGGTGATGGCCGCCCACGCCGCCGACGCCATCGCCGCCGGCCACGCCCGCGCGGTTCTGCTGGTCTACGGTTCCACCGCCCGCGCCGACCTCAAGGCCCGGCGCCGCACCGCCAACCTCTCGTTCGGCTCCCGCGGCCCCCTCCAGTTCGAGGTCCCCTACGGGCACACCCTGATCGCCAAGTACGCCATGGCCGCCCGTCGCCACATGCACCAGTACGGCACGACGCCGGAGCAGCTGGCCGAGGTCGCCGTCCAGGCGCGGGCCAACGCGGCCACCAACCCGGACGCCCTCTACCGGGACCCGATCACCGTCGACGAGGTGCTGGCCGGGCCGGTGATCGCCGACCCGTTCACCAAACTGCACTGCTGCATCCGCTCGGACGGCGGCTGCGCCGTCCTGCTGGTCGCCGAGGACCTCGTACCGGACCTCGCCGCGCCCCCGGTGTGGGTGCTCGGCTCCGGTACCGCCGTCTCCCACACCACGATGTCCGAGTGGGAGGACTTCACCGTCTCCCCCGCCGCCGTCTCCGGCCGCCTCGCCTTCGCGCGCGCCGGTGTCCGCCCCGACGAGATCGAGATCGCCCAGCTCTACGACGCCTTCACCTACATGACCCTGGTGACGCTGGAGGACCTGGGCTTCTGCGCGAAGGGGGAGGGCGGCGCGTTCGTCGGAGGGGGACGGCTGCTGCGGGACGGCGCGCTGCCCGTCAACACCGACGGCGGCGGCCTGTCGGCCTGCCACCCCGGGATGCGCGGGCTGTTCCTGCTGGTCGAGGCCGTACGGCAACTGCGCGGCACGGCCGGTGAGGGCCGCCAGGTCCACCGGCCCGACGGTGCCGGAGGTGCCCGCCCGCCACGGCTGGCGGCCGTCTCCGGCACCGGAGGGTGGTTCTGCTCGTCGGGGACGGTGGTGCTGGGGGCGGGCTAGCCACGGAGGGCGCCGGGCCCGGGGCCCGGCGCCCCGGTCTCAGCCCTTGGCGGCCGTGATCCGCTCCAGCCGCTCCTCGATCAGATCGGCGGCGCGCGGGGCACCGCCCGCCGCCCGGGATTCGGCGCGGAGCTCGGCCACGCGGTCGGCCAGCCCAGGCGCGGCCAGCAGCTCCCGCACCGCCGTGCGCAGCGCGTCGGCCGTCGCATCGCTGGTGTCGAGGCGGCGGGCGACGCCCAGTTCGACGAGGCGGTCGGCGTTCATGAACTGCTCGGCGCCCTGCGGCACCGTGATCATCGGCACCCCGCACGCCAGCGCCTCCGTGCAGCTGCCCATCCCGGCGTGGGTGATGAACAGGTCCGCCTGCTCCAGGATCGCCAACTGCGGTACCCACGAACGGACTTCGACGTTCCCGGGCACCTCGCCCAGCTCCGCTGGATCGACGTAGCGGCCGATCTGGAGCACCACATGCCAGCCGGGCAGCTCCCCGAACGCCGCGATGCACTGCCGGTAGAACTCCGGCCGGCGCGTGTACGCACTGCCCAGCGAGATCAGCATCACCTTCTCGGCGCCGGCCGGACGCTGCCAGCTCTCGCGCTCCACGCGCCCCCGTGAGCAGGAACCGACGAACGTGACCCGGTCGGGGTCGACCCGGTCGGCGTGCGGCTGCATGGCCCGCGGGATCGTCGCCAGCGCCCGCCGGGGCCAACCGCTGAACTCCGCCACGTCCAGAGTGGTCGCACCGGACTCCGCCAGCCACGCCGCGAACCGCGCCGTGTACTCCTCGGCGCCCGCCAGCGCGGCGAACACGTCGCCCATCTCCTCCTGCGCGCCCGCCCAGCCGACGAAGGTCGGCGAGAGCTGGATGATCTCCCGGCCCTGCGCCTCGGCCAGCGCCCGGCCCGCGTACGCGCCGACGTCGTGGAGGTAGAGGTCCGCGGGGTCGGCGTCGTAGACCGGCCGCAGCTGCGGAAGGACCTCGACGGCCTCGTCGAGGAAGAGCGACGCGGCGGCCACCGGGTCGTCCGGCCAGACGTTGGTGGCCACCGGAAGCACCGAGGTGTGGCGGACGAACTCGGCGCCGGTGGAGCGGATCAGCTCCGCGGCGTGATCGGAGTTGGCGTAGGTGACGCGGTGTCCGCGCGCCACCAACTCACGGATGATCTCCAGGCCGGGCAGCACATGGCTGACCATCGGCGTCCCGATCATCGCCACATGCGCACGCCCCCGGACGGGCGCATCGGCCCCCGGCGGCACCAGCGCCGGTGTACGGGACGGGGTGTGCGGGCGCGGGGTGGTGTTGTCAGGCATGACAGTCCTCTGCTCGATCTACGAATACGGGGTGCCGTGAGCGGGCTGCCGCGAAGAACGGGGCGCCATGACGGCACGCGGACGGGGCCCACGTCCCCGGGTACGTCGGAGCGGCAGTGGTCCCGGACGCCTTCAGACGTCCGCGGTTCCGGGCGCAACGGGGCGACCACGGTCCCGGCCGCGGTGCGGGCACGGGAACGACGCGGCGCGAACCGGCACAGGAGCCGGTGGGCCGGGGGCGGGGCGGGGGCGGGCGCAGGCGCCCGGCCTGATCAGCCGTAGATCTGGAAGAAATGCATGCGAGGACGGTAACGGAGCAACGGGCGGCGGCGCCAAGGGTTTTCCGGGCGGCGGGGCGTGCGGCGGTCCGGGCGGCCCGTCACGTCCACGGCCCATGTGCCCCGGGTCCCCCGCCACCCGCCCGTACCCTGCCCGCCATGGCCGAAGACTCCATGACACCGGGCCGGGACGCCGCCGAGGCATCCGCGCCGTCCCCCGACGCCCCGCACGACGAGGACCACGCCTTCCGCGCGCTGCTGCGCGGGCTGCGGGTCTGGGACCATCCGCTGCCGTCGTTCGACGCCTCGCGGGCGCCGGACGCGCCGCTGCCGCTCTTCCGCCGCTGGCTGCGCGAGGCCGCCGAGGCCGGACAGCCCGAGCCGCACACCATGACCCTGGCCACCGCGAACGCCGCCGGGGACCCGTCCGTACGCATCGTGATGCTGCACGACGCCGACGAGCGGGGCTGGCACTTCGGCTCCCACCGGGGCAGCCGCAAGGGGCGCGAACTGGCGGCCCGGCCCCGCGCCGCGCTGCTCTTCTACTGGGCGGCGGTCGGCCGTCAGGTCCGGATCGAGGGGACGGTGACGGAGGCCGGGCCCGGGGAGAGCGCCGCCGCGCTGCACCGGCGGTCCACCGGTTCGCTGGCCGCGGCGCTGGTCGGGCGGCAGAGCGAGGTGCTCGGCTCGGCCGCCGAACTGGACCGCGCCGCCGACGCCGCCTGGGACCGCGCGGTCCGCGAACCGGACGCCCCGGTACCCGACTGGACCCGCTACACCCTCCGCGCGGACACCGCCGAGTTCTTCCAGGGCGACGCCCGGCGCCGCCACGTACGCCTCAACTACCGCGAGGACGGCGGCGCCTGGCGGCGGGAGCTGCTCTGGCCGTAGCCGGGCGCGCGCTCCGGCGGGGTGGCTTCAGGCCGTGTGGCGGGCCATCGCGTCGACGAGGCCGGGCCAGAGCGGGCGCGGCCGGTCGTGGCCCATGTCGGGGACGAGCAGCAGCTCGGCGCCGGGCACCAGCTCCGCGGTGCGGCGGCCGCCGCTGGGGTCGATCAGCGTGTCGTCCAGGCCGTGGATCACCAGCGTCGGCACCCGCAGCCCGCGGAGCGCATCCGCGCGGGAGCCGTCGAGGACCATCGCGCCCATCTGCCGGGCGACACCACCGGGGTGGTGGCCGCGGTCGTAGCTCTCGGCGGCCAGCTGCCGCAGCTCCGCGGCGTCGCCGTACTTCTTGGAGGCCCACACCAGCTCGCGCTCGGCCGCGGCGATATATCCCTCCCGGTCGGTGGGGCGCGGGCCGAACAGCCCCGCCCGGGCCTCCGGGGTGGAGCGGCCGTACTCCGGCTCGCCGGTCGTGGACATCATCGACGTCAGGCTCAGCACCCGCTCCGGCCGGGTCAGCGCCATCCGTTGCGCGATCATTCCGCCCATGGAGGCGCCGACGACATGGGCGCGTTCGATGCCCAACGCGGTGAGCAGCGCGAACCCGTCGTCGGCCATGTCGGTGAGCCGGTACGGCACCATCGCGAGGGCGGCGGCGTGGTCCCCCGCCTTGACGGTCTCGATGAACCGGGCCATGTCGACGGGGTGGTCGTCGAAGATGGTCGACCGCCCGCAGTCGCGGTTGTCGAACCGGATCACGTAGCGCCCGCGGTCCGCGAGCGCCCGGCAGAGGTCCTCGTGCCAGGCGATCATCTGCGCGCCGAGGCCCATCACGAGCAGCACGGGGGCGTCATCGGGATCGCCGAAGCACTCGTGGGCGAGGGAGATTCCGGGCGCTACGTCGAGGGTCGGCATAGCGGCAGTCTGCCGGAACGGGACGCGGGAGCCCAGCCCTTTCCGTGCGCCTCCCGCCCCGGCCCGGGGCCGCGCGGCGCAAAGGCCCGGGGCCCGCGTCCGGCCGCGGCCCGGGGTGCGTCCGGCCGCGGCCGCGCCGCTCACCGGACCGTCACAGCTCCTGGAACATGATGTGCAGCCCCACATAGCCCTTGGCCGGATGGCGGAAGCCCTCCGGGAGGGTGGCCAGGATCCGGAAGCCGAGCGAGCGCCACAGGGCCACGGCGCCGGTGTTGGTCTCCACCACCGCGTTGAACTGCATCGCGCGGTACCCCTCGGCGCGCGCCCACTCCAGGACGTGCTCGCCCAGGGCCCGTCCGACGCCCCGGCCGCCGTGGCCCGGGTCCACCATGAAGCTGGCACCGGCGATGTGGTCGGCGGCGCCCATGTGGTTGGGGTTCATCTTCGCCGAGCCGAGGACCGTGCCCGCCTCGTCGACGGCGACGACGGTCCGCCCCGGCGGCCGCAGCAGCCACAGCTCCCGCGCGCTCGCCTCGTCGATGTCGCGCGGGTAGGTGTACGTCTCACCGGCGGCGACGATCGGACGGAAGAACGCCCAGACGGCGGGCCAGTCGGCCGCGGTGGCTTCTCGGATCTGGATATGCATCGCCACAGGATGCCCGCGCCCGCGGCGCCGCTCCACCGACTTTTCCCGCGCCGGGGGCGGCGCCCGCACCGGGCGCGGCGGACCGGGCCGGGGGCGGCGGACCGGGCCGGGGGCGGCGGACCGGGCCGGCCGACGCGCCGGGCGCCTCAGGTCTCGGCCCCCTCCGCCGGCCGGAACACCGGAACGACGACGTCCGCCCCCTCCCCGGACGCCCCCGCCCCCTCCCCCGGCCCGATGGGCCGGAACGCGACCCGCAGCGCCATCCCGATACGCAGCCCGGCCGCCGGGCAGTCGACGACCTGGGTCATCATCCGGGGCCCCTCGGCGAGATCCACCACGGCGGCGACGTACGGGACGCGCTCGCCGAACGGCGGCAGGTCGTTGCGGTGCACCACCGACCAGGTGTAGAGCGTGGCGCGGCCGCCGGCCTGCTCCCAGACCACGTCCTCGCTCCAGCAGCGCGGGCAGAACTCCCGCGGGTAGTGGTGTACGGCGCCGCACCCCTCGGCCCGGCAGCGGCGCAGCAGCAGCCGTCCGGCCGCGGCCGCCTCCCAGTACGGGCGGGTGAACGCATCGGTCTCCGGCAGATCGAACCGGGCCGCGCTCCGCCCCTTCGCCGTCCCGCCCGTCACCGGAACAGCCCCAGCGCCGCGTCCAGCGACCAGGTCTGGCCGCACATCGCGAAGAGGCCGACCAGCGAGATCAGCGCCATCATGCCGTTCTGCCCCTGCTCCGCCCAGTCGTGGATCATCAAGACCAGGTAGAGGAGGTTGAGCAGCGCCCCGCCGACCAGGGCCACCGGGGTGAGGAAGCCGAGCACCAGCCCGAGCCCGAGTGCCAGTTCCGCGTACACGACGACGTACGCCATCGTCTTCGGGTACGGCCGGACCACCGCGTCGAACCCCCGCCGCACCGCACGCCAGCGGTGCTTGGCGGCGACGTCGGCGGCCCAGGCGATGCCGGTGCCACGCGCGCACCACGCCTTCTTGTCCTTGTGCCGCCAGCTCTCCAGCCACCACAGGCCGAGGCCGATACGGAGCACGGCGAGCCATTCGGCCCCGCCGAGCCAGATCGTCTGCATCGCGCGTGTCCTCCTTCGAAGAGCCCCGGGAGCTACTTCTGACGCCACGTCAGTTATGGCCGTGGCCAGTTCAACCGATCCGGACGCGGACGCGCAAGGGGCCGGAGCAAGGCGGGAGTTGCACCCTGGCGCCATGCGAATCGGTCACCGGAACCTTTCCCGTGCAGCCCCATTCCTGACAGACCGTCAGTTCCAGTAATCTGACCGCGCGTCAGCACGGAGAGCCGCCGTCACAGAGGAGCGGGCGACTGCGATGCTTGGATCGACTCACGGCACCCTCAGCACTCACTCCCGCCCGGCCCGCGTCGTGGCCTGCGGGGAGCAACCACCCCACACCGCACACGGCACGGTCACCCCGGCCGGCGACGGACACCCCGGGCCCGCGGCCGACCTCGATGTCAGCGGCCGGCCGCTGTCCGCGGCCGTGCCCGACCTGGACCGCTTCTTCCGGCCCGCGTCGGTGGCGGTCGTCGGCGCGTCCGACAGCGCGGGCCGCCCCAACACCGGCATCACCCGGCAGCTGATCGCCTGGGCCGATCGCGTCGGCGCCCGGCTGCACCCGGTGAACCCCGGACGGCGCACGGTCTTCGGCCGCGACTGCCATCCGACCGTCGCCGACCTCCCCGGACCGGTCGACCTCGCGGTCCTGCTCGTCGCCGACCCGGTGCCGGTCATCGAGCAACTGCCCGCGGCCGGGGTGCGGTTCGCGGTGGCGTTCGCCTCCGGCTTCGCCGAGACGGGTGCGGACGGCGCCGCCGCACAGGAACGCCTCGCGGACGCCGTCCGGCGCTCCGGCGTCCGGCTGCTCGGGCCGAACACCAACCTCAACGCCTTCGAGTCGTTCCGCGACGACCTCGACGGGCCGGCGATCGCCCTGATCACCCAGTCAGGCCACCAGGGCCGCCCGGTCTTCGCCCTCCAGGAGCTGGGCATCCGCCTCACGCACTGGGCCCCGACCGGCAACGAGGCCGATCTGGAGACCGCCGACTTCCTCTCCTATTTCGCCTCCCGTCCCGAGGTCGGCGCCATCGCCGCGTATGTGGAAGGGCTGAAGGACGGCCGCAGCTTCCTGCTCGCCGCCGACCACGCCGCCCGCGCCGGCGTACCGGTCGTCGCCGTGAAGGTCGGCCGTACGGAGACCGGCGCCCGCACCGCCGCCTCCCACACCGGCAAACTCACCGGGGCGGACGGCGTCGTCGACGCGGCGATGCGGCAGTTCGGCGTCATCCGGGTGGACGGGCTGGACGAACTGCAGGACACCGCGGCGCTGCTGGCCCGGGCCCGTGAGCCGCTCGCCGAGGGCGTCGCGGTCTATTCGATCTCGGGGGGCACCGGCGCCCACTTCGCGGACCTGGCGACCGCCGCGGGGCTCCGGTTGCCCGTGCTCTCCGACGCCAAACAGGCCGAACTGCACCAGTGGATACCCGACTACCTGAACGTCGCCAACCCGATCGACAACGGCGGCCACCCGGTCGGTGACGAGCGCGGACCGAAGATCATCGACGCGATCCTCGACGACCCGTCCGTCGGCGTGCTGATCTGCCCGATCACCGGGCCGTTCCCGCCGATGAGCGACAAACTCGCCCGGGACCTCGTGGCCGCCGCCGAACGCACCGACAAGCTGGTGTGCGTGGTGTGGGGCTCGCCCGTCGGCACCGAGGAGGCGTACCGCTCCACGCTGCTGGGCTCCTCGCGGGTGGCGACCTTCCGCACCTTCGGCAACTGTGTCACGGCCGTCCGTGCCTACCTCGGCCACCACCGCTTCACGGCCGGCTACCGCTCCCCCTTCGACGACGCCCCGCGCACCCTCTCGCCGTCCGCCCGCAAGGCCCGCGCCCTGCTGCGCCCGGGCACCCAGCTCAGCGAACACGCCGCGAAGCAGCTGCTGCGGGCGTACGGCATCCGCGTACCGCGCGAGCAGTTGGTGACCAGCGCCGCGGCGGCGGTGCGGGCGGCGAGCCTGGTCGGCTACCCCGTCGTCATGAAGGCGTCCGGGCCTCAGCTGGCGCACAAGAGCGAACTGGGCCTGGTCAAGGTGGGGCTGACCTCCGCCAGCCAGGTCCGCGACGCCTATCGCGAGCTGACCGAGATCGCCCGCTGCGAGGGCGTGCCGCTGGACGGGGTGCTGGTCTGCCAGATGATCGAGCGGGGCGTCGAGATGGTCGTGGGCGTCACCCGGGACAGCCTTTTCGGGCCGACGGTGACCGTCGGGCTCGGCGGGGTGCTGGTGGAGGTGTTGCAGGACGTCGCGGTCGGGGTGCCGCCCTTCGGGGAGGAGCAGGCCCGCGCGATGCTCGGCGAACTGCGCGGCCATGCCCTGCTGGAGGGCGTCCGGGGCGCGCCGCCGGCGGACGTCGACGCGCTGGTGGAGGTGGTGCTGCGGGTCCAGCGGATGGCGCTCGAACTCGACGGCGGCCTCGCCGAGCTGGACATCAACCCGCTCGTGGTGCTGCCCCGGGGACAGGGCGCGGTGGCACTGGACGCGCTCGCCGTCTGCCACTGACCGGCCCTGCGCCCGCCCGCACCGCACCGGCGCACACCCACCGCTGCCGGACCGCGCACCGCCCGGCCGGCCCGGCCCCGCGCCCCGTCCCGCGCCCGGCCACCACCGGAGCAGCACCGGCAGCCACCGCACCCACGCACCCAGGAGCCACGCCCCCATGACCTCCACCCCCTTCTCCGCCGAATCCCCCGAATCCCCGGATTCCTCCGGCACCGCCGATGCGTCCCCCGCGGCGGCCGGCGCCTCGGATTCCTTGATACTGCACACCACTGACAACGGCGTCGCCACGCTCACCCTCAACCGGCCCGAGGCCCATAACGCCCTCACCCCTGACCAGCGCGAACGCCTCATCGACCGGCTCGCGGAAGCCTCCGCCGACCCGGACGTACGGGCCGTGCTGATCACCGCGCGGGGCAAGGGGTTCTGCGCCGGGGCGGACCTGCGGGCTCCTCGCGCGGCCGGGTCCGGGGAGCGGGTGGCCGGGGACGTGGCGCGGCTCATCCGGGGTGGCGCGCAGCGGCTCGTCGGGGCGGTGCTGGACTGCGAGAAGCCGGTGCTCGCGGCCGTCAACGGCACCGCCGCCGGGCTCGGCGCGCATCTGGCGTTCGCCTGCGATCTGGTGCTCGCCGCCGAATCGGCGCGGTTCATCGAGGTGTTCGTCCGCCGCGGTCTGGTGCCGGACGGCGGCGGCGCCTATCTGCTGCCGCGACTGGTCGGACCGCAGCGGGCGAAGGAGCTGATGTTCTTCGGCGACGCGCTGCCCGCCGCGGACGCCGCGCGGCTGGGCCTGGTCAACCGGGTGGTCCCCGACGACGAGCTGCCGCAGCGCGCCCGGGAGTGGGCCGACCGGCTGGCCGCCGCCCCCACCAGGGCGCTCGCCTTCACCAAACAGCTGGTCAACGCGTCCCTGGACGGCGACCGCGGTGCGGCGTTCGCCGCCGAGGCCACCGCCCAGGAGCTGACCATGACCACGGCGGACGCCCAGGAGGGCGTCGCCGCGTTCGTGGACCGCCGCACCCCCGTCTACCGGGGACGCTGACGCACCAAGGGGCGTCTTCTCGCTCTTCGCGGGGCCGTGACGCCTGCCCGGCGAAGAGCGGAAAGACGCCCCCTACCGGGTGCGCTGGGCCGGGACCCGCGGCACGGTGGGGCCCGGCGGCCCCTCCCCCGGCGGCCCCGGCTGGGCCGGAACCACCCGGTCCACGGCGGCCGGCGCGCCGTCGCCGTCCGTCGACGACGCGGTGACCGCGCCCGCCGCGCCCAGCAGTCCGACGGTGAGGACCCCGGCGCCGACGGCTCCGTTGAACATGGCTCGTACCTTCATCGCTGCTCTCCCGTGCAGTGCGGACCCGGTATCCCTCATACGGCCGGGCCTCCCGATCCGTATGACACCGCCCTGGGTGAGCCGTGTCACAGCTTGCTCTCCTGCGCGGTGCACACCGGCACCTCGCGGGTGTTGCGGGTCCGCACCCCGGGCAGCCAGCCCTCCACGCCCCGCGCCGCCCTGACGCGGTACCAGCGGGTGGAGGTCAGGCCCTGCTCGTCGCGGACCATGACGCCGTCGGTGACCACGCAGCGGGCCGCCAGGACGTCGCCGTGCCAGACCCGGCCGGCGGCGTTGTCGCGGTCGGCGTAGCGCCGGTACGGGTCCTTGGCCAGCCGCAGCGCACACTCCAGCGTGTGGCTGCCGCGGCAGACCGGCTCGGTGTTGTAGACCGCCACCGGGACGGTCGGGGGCGCGGCCGGACGCGGTGGCGCGGCACCGGGGCGCACCGCCCACCACACGCCCGGCGCCACCGCCGCCACCGCCGCGGCGACCACGAACGCCGTCGCGTACGGCCGGCGGCGGCGCAGCGCGCGCGGCGCCGTACGACGCTCCGGCGGGGTCTCCCGGACGCGCGCCCACAGCCCCGGGGGCGCCTCGATCGCCTCGTCGGCGCGGCGCAACCGCTCCCGCAGCAGCGCCACCGCGTCCGTACCGCCGTCGCCCGGCCCGCCCGTGCGGCCCGGCCCACCGCCCGGCCCGCCCCCGTGGGCGTCCCCGGCGTCCGTGTCGTCGTGCGGGCGTCCCGTGTCCACCGTGCCGTTCACCTCCCCGCCCGTCCCCGGGCCGATTCAACGAGGTGGGCGCGGAGCCTGTCCAGGGCGCGGGCCCGGTGCCGGGCGGCCGTTCCGCGGTGCACCTTCAAGATCTTGGCGGCCTGGTCGAGGGTGTAGCCGTCGAGGTCGACGAGGATGACGATGCCCGCCTGCCGGTGGGTGAGCAGGCCCAGCATGCGCACCGCCTCCAGCTCGGCGTGGCGGCGCTCCAGCCCGCCGTCCCACCCCGCGGAGTCCGCCGGGGCGGCCTCCTCCCCGAAGCCTTCGACGGCGTCGACCAGCACCTGCCGGCCGTTCCTGCGGTACGCGTCGCGGGCGATGTTGAGCGCGGTGGTGAACGCATAGGCGTACGGCTCCGGATGGGCGAGGAAGCGCTGGGGGCGCTGCGCGAGCTTGAGGTAGGTCTCGTGCACCACGTCCTCCGCGGAGTGGCGCGAGCCCGCCAGCATCACGGCGCGCCGGTAGAGGCGCGGCAGCAGCCCGCAGAAGACGTCGTCGAAGGTCGGTGATGCGGCGGACGCGGCAGATGACGGCATCACATCGGCCATGTACCGGAACCCTCCCCCGTTACTCGGTCACGGTCGCGGCCGGGGTGGACGCTACCCGCACGGTGGGCAGCAAATCAGGCCGTCGTGGGCCGTCGTCCGAAAATGCCCGGCGTTCGGCACCCCGGGTCCGCCAAACCACCCGTGAGGGTCAACTCCCTTTTCCGCAGCACCTCATGGCGCCCCGGAACGCTTCACATCTGACGAAGCGTCAGCTTCAATGAAGCCATGATGGGACATGCGGGAATGGCGGCCGCGGCCGTCCGCTATCTGCGTTCGACCGGCGTCACGACCGCGGCACACGCGCCGGCCACCGCGCCCCGGCGACCGCTGCGGGCGGTCCGCGACGGTGAGCGCGCACCGTGCGATCCGGCCGCCTTCCGCGCCGCCCTCGGGCACTTCGCCAGCGGCGTCACCGTGATCACCGCGCCCGCCCCGGCGGAGGGCGGCGCCGGGCCGGCCGGTTTCGCCTGCCAGTCCTTCGCCTCGCTCTCCCTGGACCCGCCGCTGGTGACGTTCATGGTCGCCCGTACGTCGACGACCTGGCCGCGGATCGCGCGCGCCGGGGTCTTCTGCGTCAACGTGCTGGGCGCCGGGCAGGGCGCGCTGTGCCGGGCGTTCGCGGTCAGCGGGGCCGACAAGTTCGCCGGAGTACGGCACACGCCCGCGCCGGTGACCGGCGCGCCCCGTCTCGACGCCGTACCGGCCTGGATCGACTGCACCGTCCACGCGGTGCACACCGGCGGCGACCATCTCATCGTCGTCGGCCGGGTCGAGGCCCTGGGGACGGAGCCGGCAGCGGCGGCCGAGGGACCGCTCCTCTTCCACCGCGGGGCCTTCGGGACCTTCCGGGAGGCGTGAGCGCGGGGGCGCGGAGCCGGCCGGCCCGCGCCCCCGCCGCGCGCGTCACTCCGGGAAGACCAGCACCCCGCGCGCCACCCGCCCGTGGTGGGCGTCGTCCGCCGCCCGGGCGAACTCCTCCACCGGGTAGACCGCGCTGACCAGCTCGTCGAGGAGGAGCCGACCCTCGCGGTAGAGGCGGGCGTAGAGGGCGATGTCCCGCTGCGGACGGGCGGAGCCGTAGCGGCAGCCCAGGATCGCCTTGTCGAGATACATCGACGACACCAGGAACGACGCCTCGGCGGTGGCGGGCGGGACACCCAGCAGCACCGCCTGGCCGTGCCGGTCGAGCAGGTCCACCGCCTGCCGGATGAGGCGGGTGGAGCCCACGCACTCGAAGGCGTGGTCGGCGCCGGTCGGCAGCACCGCCTTCACCGCCTTGACGCTGTCGGGCACCGCGGAGGCGTCGATGAAGTGCGTGGCGCCGAACTGCCGGGCCATCGCCTCCTTCGCCGGGTTGGCGTCCACCGCGACGATCACCGAGGCGCCGGCGAGCCGGGCGCCCTGGAGGACGTTGAGGCCGATGCCGCCCGCGCCGATGACCACCACCGAGTCGCCGCGGTCCACCTTGGCGCGGTTGAGCACCGCGCCGACGCCGGTCAGCACCGAGCAGCCGATGAGCGCCGCGGACGCCGCCGGAACGTTCGGGGAGATCTTCACCGCCTGGACCGCCTTGACGACGGTGCGCTCCGCGAACGCCGAGTTCGACGCGAACTGGTACAGCGGCGCGCCCCGCCACCGGAACGGCGTGCCCGGCATCCCGATCGCCTTGCGGCACATCGTCGGCCGCCCCCGGTCACACTCCGCGCAGGCGCCGCAGTTGGCCAGCGTGGACAGCGCCACCTGGTCCCCCGGCTCGACATGGCCGACGCCCGGACCGACCGCCTCGACGACCCCGGCGCCCTCGTGCCCGAGGACCAGCGGCGCCGGGTAGGGGATCGTGCCGTCGATGACCGAGAGGTCGCTGTGGCACAGCCCGGCCGCCCGGACGGCCACCAGCACCTCACCGGGCCCGGGGTCGCGCACCTCCAGGTCGTCGACGACCCGGGGCTTCTCACCGTCGAAGATGACGCCTCTCATCACAACCTCCGTGGATCGGCCGCCCGGACCGGGGCGGGGACGGGGCGGTACGGACAGGGCGGGCGGCGGCGGACGCACGGCCGCGGGGCGGCGGGCGCGCCGCCCGCCGCCCCGCGCGTGCCGCCCCGCACACGTACCGGCCTCAGCTGTTGGGCCGCTCCCCCTTGGCCGCCGCGGCCGCCATCGCCTCCAGTTGCGCCAGCATCGGCATCGGGTCCGTGCCGACCGTCCCCGGCAGGGACTCGGCCAGTTTCTCCGGGGTCCAGCCGTCAGCGCTGTAGGCGGCGCGCACCTCGCGGGGCTGCGCCCAGAGGGCGATCTTGGGACCGGCGACGGTGTAGACCTGCCCGGTGATCCGCTGCTCCCGGGCCCGGTCGCTGAGCAGGTAGACGACGAACGCGGCGACGTCCTCGGGCTCGCCGATCTCGGTCAGCTCCATGGGCACGTTCGCCGACATCCGGGTGCGTGCGACGGGCGCCACCGCGTTGGCGGTCACGCCGTACTTGTGCAGCCCCAGCGCGGCGCTGCGCACCAGCGAGATGATGCCGCCCTTCGCCGAGGCGTAGTTGGCCTGCGCCACGCTGCCCTGGTGGTTGCCGCTGGTGAAGCCGATGAGGGTGCCGGAGCGCTGCTTGCGCATGACGGCGGAGGCGGCACGGAAGAGGGTGAAGGTGCCCTTGAGGTGGGTGGCGACCACCGGGTCCCACTCCTCCTCGGCCATGTTGAAGAGCATCCGCTCCCGCAGGATCCCGGCGACACAGACCACGCCGTCGATCCGCCCGTAGCGCTCCAGCGCGGTGTCCACGATCCGCTGTCCGCCGGCCATCGTGGCGACGTCGTCGGCGACCGCGACCGCCTCGCCGCCCGCCGCGGCGATCTCCTTCACGACCGCCGCCGCGACCTCGCTGCTCGGCTCGCCGCCCTCGACGGAGACGCCGTAGTCGTTGACGACGACCCGGGCGCCGTGGGCGGCGCAGGCGAGGGCGACCGCCCGGCCGATGCCGCGCCCCGCCCCCGTGACGGCGATCACCTTGCCGGCCAAGAAGTTGCCCATGCCGCGCCCCTCCCAAAGTTTCTGACGGATCGTTAGATTTTTGAGCAGTCCCGGGACGAACACAAGACCCCGGGCCGAACCCGACCGGGAGGGCCCGTGCCGCTGCCGCAGGAATTCCACGACCTCGCCCGCCAGGTGAACAACTGGGGCCGCTGGGGGCCGGACGACGAGATCGGCACCCTCAACCTGATCACCGAGGAGACCGTCCGGGGCGCCGCCGCGGAGGTCCGCGACGGCCACCGCATCCCGCTCGCGCTGCCGCTGCACCACGACGGCGTCCAGACCGGCGCGATCCCCGGCCGGATCAACCCGCTGCACACCATGACCGCCGTCAACCAGGAGCTGTTCGGCCCGGACACCGTCGCCACCTCGGACGACGTGGTCACCATGGGGCTCCAGGCCGGCACCCACTGGGACGGGCTGACGCACGTCTCGCACTCCGGGCGGCTCTACAACGGGCGCCCCGCCGGCGCCGTCACCGCCCACGCCGGGGCCACCGTCCTCGGCGTCGAGAAGCTGCCGCCCGTCGTCTCCCGCGGCGTCCTGCTGGACGTGGCCCGCGCCCACGGCACCGACCGGCTGCCCGACGGCCACGCCGTCACCCCCGAAGACCTGGACGCCGCCGAGGAGTTGGCGGGCGTCCGGGTCCGGGCGGGCGACGTGGTGCTGGTCCGCACCGGGCAGATCCGGCGCTTCCTGGCGGGCGAGCGGGCGGCGTACGCGTTCCCGTCGCCGGGGCTGTCGGTGCGTACCCCGCGGTGGTTCCACGCGCGGGACGTGGCGGCGGTCGCCAACGACACCCTGACGTTCGAGATCTTCCCGCCGGAGATCGAGGGGCTGTGGATGCCGGTGCATGCGCTGCACCTCGTGGAGATGGGCATGCTCCAGGGCCAGAACTGGAATCTGGAGGAGCTGTCGGCGACCTGCGCGGAGCTGGGGCGCCACGCCTTCCTGCTCTCCGCCGTCGCCGAACCCTTCACCGGCGGCGCGGGCGCCCCCGTGGCCCCCGTCGCCCTGCTCTGACCGGCCCGGCGCACGCCGGAACGACGGACCGCCGCCCACCCGGGCCACGGCCCGCGGGCGGCCCGGCGTCAGACGGCGTGGTGCGTGACGCGGTAGGCGGAGCCGGGCGCGTACGAGGCGTCCCGGCCCTCCGGGGCGAACGGCAGCGGCCGGGCGCGGTCCACCTCGCACCAGATGCGCTTGCCGGCGCCCTCCGGCTGCCAGCCCCAGCGGTCGGCGAGCCCGTCGACCAGCTCCAGGCCCCGGCCGTGGGTGTCGTCGCCGTCGGCGTGCCGGGGGCGCGGCGGGCGGGCGCTGGAATCGGCGACCTCCACCCGCACCGTCCCCACCACGGCGCCGGAACCGGAGAAGCACATGCGCAGCACGGCGCCGGTGCCCGTGTGGACCACGGCGTTGGTGACCAGCTCCGAGATCAGCAGGATCAGCGTCTCGGACAGCGGTTCGTCGACGCCTATCCCCGACCCGGCCAGCCGCGACCTGGCCCACCGCCGGGCCCGCCCCACCTCAGCGGGGTCGGGGCGTACCTCCAACTGCACCTGAAGCACCTGCACCGCTCACACCATCCGAACCGGCGGAAACTTCGCCTTGCGCCTCCACGAGGTCACGGTGCGTGACCTCATCGACTCCCAGCATGGTTGACGTTCTGTCACGGCAACAAGCGCTTCGGGCATATTCCAGCGCAAGGGAGTATGCGTGTTGCATACTGTGCGACGCACTTTTTCGGGGAGTCGAACACGCGGAAACCGACCTCCGCGCCCAGTGCGAGGGCGGCGCACTCCGTATCCCGGAGCCGTCTCACCGACGGCACCGTGATCATTGCGCCACAGAACCACTCGCACCCGAGCGAGCGTACCCGAGCGGACCGCCGACTCCCCCGTGTGACGAGTCACGCTCAGGACACCACCCGATATCGACGCTCCGTGACCGAATCTGCGTACCGGAACCGACATTTCGCGCATCGGCTGCAAGAAGCTGACATGCCTTGCACCTGCTCCGGACATCATCCGGCCAGCAGGGCGGCTGCCAGGCGTTCCTCCGTCTCCCGCGCGTCACCCCAGCACTCCGCGCGCCACCATGCGCGTTTGAGATGGAGATGGATCTCCGCCTCCCAGGTGAAACCCATGCCCCCGTGCACTTGCAGACAGTCGCGGGCGTTACGCACCGCCGCGTCGTCGGCGAGCAGCTTCGCCGCGCCGATCTCGTCCTCGCTCTCGGTGACCGCCGCCGCGTACACCGCGGCGCGCGCCGTCTCGGCCCGTACCAGCATTCCGGCGCACAGGTGCTTCACCGCCTGGAACGCGCCGATCGGTGCCCCGAACTGCTCGCGGACGCGGGCGTACGCCACGGCCTTCTCGACCGTGCGCGCCGCGCTGCCGAGCTGCTGCGCGGCGGTGAGCAGCGCCGCCTCCCGGCGCATCCGGCGCACGTCCACCGCGGGCCCCGGCAGCGCCCGGCCGGCGCCCGCGGGCACCCGGGCCAGCGGCGTCAGCGGATCGACGGAGGAGGTACGCGGGGCGCGGTCCGCGGCCTCCGGGCGGAACACCCGTACGGGCCCGTCCTCGCCGCCCGGCAGCACCACCAACTCCGCGCAGCCGTCCGGGTGTTCCCACAGGCCCGGCCCGCCCGGTGCCTGGGTGAGGCCCACGAGGCGTTCCCCGGTGGCGACGCCGTCGAACCGTCCGGCCAGCAGATGGCAGGCGATCAGCGGGCCGGGGAGCAGCGCCCGGCCGGTCTCCTCGAAGAGCAGCACCGCTTCGGGCAGCCCGAGTCCGACGCCGCCGTCCGCCTCCGGCAGCCGCAGCGCGAAGAGTCCGGCGGCGCCCAGCTCCCGCCACAGCGCACGGTCCGGGGCCGGTTCCGCGACGGCCGCACGCAACCGCTCCGGGCCGAACCGCCCGGCCAGCAACGCCCGCATCCCGGCCTGCAACTCCCCCTGTTCCTGGGTCAGTTGGAAGTCCACGGCCGCGCTCACCGCCCTTTCGGCAGGCCGAGGATCCGCTCGGCGACGATGTTCCGCTGAATCTGCGAGGTCCCGGCCGCGATGGTGTACGAGAGGGAGGAGAGGCGGCCGGCGACCCATGGGTGGTCCGCGTCGAGCGCCCCGGCGCCCAGCACCTCGGCCGCCGCGTCGTACAGCTCCTGGCGGGCGTGGGAGTAGCGGAGCTTGAAGACGGAGGCGCCGGCGCCCGGCACCCCGCCGCCGCGCCCGGCCGCGCTGACGTTCCACTGGGTGAGCCGCCACAGCGCGGTGAACTCGGCGGCGAGCCGCCCCAGCCGGCGCCGCAGCACCGCGTCGTCCCAGCGGCCGTTCTCCCGTGCGGTGCGGGCCACCGCGCCCAGCACCCGGCGGCAGGCGACGACCTCACCGACGAAGGCGGTGCCCCGCTCGAAGGAGAGCGTCACCATCGTGACCCGCCAGCCGTCGTTCTCCGCCCCGACCCGGTGCGCCGCCGGGATGCGGACGCCGTCCAGGAACACCTCGGCGAACTCGGTGGACCCGGCGAGGGTGCGCAGCGGCCGTACGGTCACGCCGGGCGCGTCCATCGGCATGGCGAGCCAGGTGATGCCGCGGTGGCGGGGAGCGTCCGGGTCGGTGCGGACCAGGAGTTCGCACCAGTCGGCGACCTCGGCGTGCGAGGTCCAGATCTTGCTGCCGGTCACCACGTAGTCGTCGCCGTCGCGGACCGCCCGGGTGCGCAGCGCCGCCAGGTCCGATCCGGCGTCCGGTTCGCTGAAGCCCTGGCACCAGATCTCCTCGCCGCGCAGGATCGGCGGCAGCCAGCGGGCGCGCTGCGCCGCGCTCCCCTCGGCGGCGAGCGTCGGCCCGGCGTGCAGCAGCCCGACGAAGTTCGCCCCGACGTACGGCGCCCCGGCCAGCTCGGTCTCCTCCAGGAAGATCAGATGCTGGGTCGGGGTGGCGCCCCGCCCGCCCGCGTCGGCCGGCCAGTGCAGCCCCGCGTACCCGGCGTCGTACAGCATCCGCTGCCAGGCGGTGTCGTAGGCGCGGCGGCCCGGCCAGTCGTGCGGGTCGGGTGGCGGCGGGAGCGCCGGCAGCGCCGTGGCGAGCCAGCGGCGCAGTCCGGCGCGGAACTCCTCCTCCTCGTCCGTGTACGTGAGGTCCACGGGCGGGCCTACCTGTCCAGGTCCAGGCCGAGCATGCGGATGGCGTTGCCGCGCATCAGCTTGTACACCGTCGCGTCGTCGAGCCCCTTCACATGGTCGAGGGCGACCTCCTCGGTGTGCGGGAAGGTCGAGTCGACGTGCGGGTAGTCGGTCTCGAACGTCGCGTTGTCGACGCCGACGGTGTCCAGCGAGGCGACGCCGTGCCGGTCGCGGAAGAAGCAGCAGAAGATCTGCCGGTAGTAGTACGTGGACGGCGGCTCGGGGATCAGATCGCGCACCCCGCCCCAGGCGCGGTGCTCCTCCCAGACGTCGTCGGCGCGCTCCAGGGCGTACGGGATCCACCCCATCTGGCCCTCGCTGTAGGCCAGTTTGAGCTGCGGGAAGCGGACCAGGACGCCGGAGAAGAGGAAGTCCGTCATCGACGCCATGGCGTTGTTGAAGGAGAGGGACGCCTGGACCGCGGGCGGCGCGTCCGGGGAGGCGGCAGGCATCTGCGAGCTGGACCCGATGTGCATGTTGACGACCGTCCCGGTCTCCTCGCACACCGCGAAGAACGGGTCCCAGTAGCCGGAGTGGATCGACGGCAGCCCCAGGTGGGTGGGGATCTCGGAGAACGTCACCGCGCGCACCCCGCGCGCCGCGTTCCGGCGGATCTCGGCGACGGCGAGGCCGACGTCCCACAGCGGGATCAGACAGAGCGGGATCAGCCGCCCGCCACTGTCCCCGCACCACTCCTCGACCATCCAGTCGTTGTACGCGCGCACACAGGCGAGGGCGACCTCCTTGTCGTGCGCCTCGGCGAAGGTCTGGCCGCAGAAGCGCGGGAAGGTCGGGAAGCAGAGCGACGCCTCGACGTGGTTGAGGTCCATGTCCGCCAGCCGCGCCTTCGGGTCCCAGCAGCCGCGCCGCATCTCCTCGCGGGTGATGCCCTCCAGCGTCATCTCGTCGCGGTCGAAGCCGACGGCGGCGATGTTCCGCTTGTACGGGAACTTCAGGTCCTCGTAGAGCCACCAGTCGGTCGGCGGCCCGTCGGGGTCCATGGTGATGACGTACTTGCCGCCGACGTACGCCAGCTCGCCGATGCCGGCGGTGTGCGGCCGGGGGCCACGCTCGCGGTAGCGGCGCGGCAGCCAGGTCTCGAAGAGGTGCGCGGGCTCGATCACATGGTCGTCGACGCTGATGATGCGCGGTAGTTCCACCGGAATCCCCTCACCCGGGCCGGCCGGATCCCCTGCCCGATCGCCGATCTGATGCTCCGTCAGATATGACGTTAGCCCCGGGCGCACGAGGGCGACAAGGCTCCGGGGGCGGGCGCGCGGACGCACGGCGGACCGGGCCCCGGCGGCGGGGTCCGGTCCGCAGGAGGGCTACGCGGCAGGTCAGTTGGGGCGGTACGAGCCCGTGGCCTGGTCGTAGAGGCGGTCGACGGTGCGGCTGCCGGACCGGGGGCCGATGACCTGGACGAGGTGGTAGCGGCCCTGGTGGATCATGGCGAGGTTGCGGACGTAGACCTCGCGGCCGCTGCCGTCCTTCCAGCTGAAGCCGCCCTCGGCCATCGCCGTCCGCCCGACGTCCATCCGCCGCAGCCCGGACGCGGACGCCCAGGAGGCGGCGCGGTACGCCGCCAGCTCCGGCTCCTTGTCCTGCTGGTAGGCCATCGGATCGGCGCCGAACGCGGCGACGGTGTCCCGGCCCGGCACCACGACCAGTTCGTAGTCACCGCCGGTGTAGCGGATCCGGTCGTGCCCGTCCCGGCCCCGGCGCCGCCAGTCCTCGCGGACCGCGACCTGGAAACCTGCGGGGTCCTTGCGGACCGCGAAGCCGGTGGCGAGACCGGCCGGGGTGGTGGTCTGCGGGCTGCCCGCGGGCGGTGCGCCGCGGTCGTCGTCCGGGACGGTGGCCGCGGGGGACGGCGCGCCCGAGGACCCGGTGCCCGTACGGCCGCGGGCCTCCTCGTCGGCCTTCGGCAGGAACAGCACGGCGCACGCCACGGCGCCCACCATCAGCAGCAGGATCAGCGCCAGCAGCAACCGGCCCAGATGGCGCGGCCCGCGGGCGCGCGGCGGCTTCGGCGCCCGGCGCGGGGCGGGCGCGGCGAGGCCGGGCGGCTCGTGGCCGCCGAGCGCCGCGCGGGCCTTCCGGCCGGACGGCTTCGGCTCCGGGGCGGGCCGCGCCGCGCCACCGCGGCCCTGCCGTCCCTTGCGGACCAGTTCGCCGCGGCGCCGGACCTCCGGCAGCCGCCGCGGGTCGGCCGCGCCGCGGGCCGGGAGGGTGACGAGCCCGCTGTCCCGCTCCGGCTCGGTCGCGCCGCGGGTCACCCCGCGCAGCACCGCGAGGAGCGGGCCCACCGCGGGCCGGGCCGCCGGGTCCGGGCCGAGCAGCGCCTCGACGGCGGGCCGCAGCGGGCCGCAGGCCCCGGCCGGCGCCGGACGGTACGCGCACACCATCCGGGCCAGCTCCGCCGCGTCCTCCTCCGGGTACGGCGGATGGCCCTGCACACAGCGGAAGAGCAGCGCGCCGAGCGCCCACAGGTCCGTGCCCGGCCCCACCGCACCCCGGCTACCGGCGCCGGCCGGCGCCGCCTGCTCCGGCGCCCACCGCTCGACGACCGGCCCGACGAGCGCCAGCCGCATCTCCCGCACCCGCCCGGCGACGAGCCCGGCACCGGCGGGCACGGCCCCCGCGGGGGCGGAACCCGTACGGGCAGGGTCGGCGGGGGCCGGGATCGCCGGGGTGGTGCCCGCCGGGGCAGGGACCTTGAGCAAGGGGTCCGTGCGGGCCGGGCCGCCGGGCTCCGCGGCGGCCCCGGCGGCCGGCTCCGGCACCGCGCCGTCCGGCTCCCCCGCGGCCTCCGCCACCTCCGGCCCGCGCGCCGGAGCCGGCACCGGGGCCGCCAGCGGCATCGCCTCCGTCCCGCACAGCGCCTCCTGGGCCGCGCCCGCCGCCAGACCGCTCAGCACCGCACGGCCGTCGTCGCAGATCAGGACCGTACGGTCGGTGATGTTGCGGTGCACCCAGCCCCGGGCGTGCAGGGCGCGCAGCGCGGTGAGGACATCCGCGCCGATCTCGGCGGCCCGCTGCGGCGCCAGCGGTCCCTCGGCGAGCAGCGCGGCGAGCGGACGGGCGGCGATCAGCTCACCGGCGATCCACAGCGCGCCGTCCGCCACGAAGACGTCGAAGACCTGGTCGAGCAGCGGATGGTCCGGCAGCTCCGCGGCCCGGGTCGCCGCCAGGAACGCCCGGCGCACGACCGGGTCCCGCGGATCGCGCGCCGCCTCCTGCCCCGCACCGGCCCGCCCCGGACCGGACCGGCCGCCCGGCGCCGCGTCGGCGAACTCCGCCTCCACCACCTCGGGCAGCGGCAGCCGGCGCAGCAGCACCTCCTGCGCGCTGTAGGTGTCGAGGGCGCGCAGCACCGTGGCGCCGTCCGCGCCGCCGGGCCGCAGCGGCAGGCGGTAACGCTCCGCGAGCATCCGCCCCGCGTACCGCTCCACGACGCCTCCCGTGCGTATGTGCCGCGCCGTCACCGCACCGGCGCCGCATCCCCCGCGGGCGCCCGCCCGGGCCGCCCGCACCGGACCCGCACCCCGCGGGCCCGAACAGCCTTGTGAATCTCACGATACGTGCCCGGAGCGGCGGTTGCGGCCCGCTCCGGGCGAACGTCTCCCGGCCCGTCGTCCCCGGACCGACGGTCCGTCAGTCCTTGACGGCGAAAGTCGCGAACGCCGTGTCCCGCAGCTTCTTGCACGCATCGCCCGACCAGGCGTCCGCCTTGCAGGTGATCATGATCGCGTAGCCGTGGCCGCCGTCCACCCGGAAGCCGCGGTTGAGCACCCGTACCTTCTGGCCGTGCGAGGTGCGGGTGAAGGACCAGTCGGCGACCGTCGGGTAGTCCCGCCAGTCCACGGACTTGATGGCGATCCGGTGGTAGTCCGGCGTCGTGCTGCGCACCGCCGGTTCCTGCTGCCGCCAGGAGGCCGCCGCGTCCTTGCCGGGCGAGGCGGTGAAGTCGATCTGGAGGCGCGGGAAGCCGTCGTCCGCACTGAAGATCGCGCCGGAGTTCTGCCCCGAGGTGCCCGTACGGTGCCAGCCCTTGGGCATCGCCACCCGGAAGTGGAAATCACCGTTGGTGACGTTCGCGTACCCGGCGGGCAGTTCGTCCTTCTTGTCGCCCTTGCTCTTGCCGTCCTTGCCGTCGTCGCCGTCCTTCGTGCCGCCGTCACCGGCGCCGGACGTCGAGGGGGCCTGGTCGGACGGGGTGGAGCGACCGTCGGGCGCCCCGCCGCCGTGCGAGGCGTGCGTCCGCGCCGCCGTCGCCTCGATGTCCCGGCCCGCGTCGGCGCTGTTGCCGGAGTCGCCGCCGGAGAGCGCGAACCCGAGGATCGCGGCCACGACGGCGAGCGCCACCACGACCGCGATGATGATCAGGGTGCGGCGCGGCACCACATCGGTGACCGACGCCCGCGGCGGCCGCCCGCCGCCCGCACCGGACGCGCCGGAGCCCGCACCCGAGCCGGAGCGCGCCGCGGACGCCGCCGACGCCGCCGAGGAGGCGGCCGACGCGGCAGCCGCCCGCACCGTCTTCAGCGCGGCGCGCATCCGCTCCTTGGCCGCCTCGCCGTCGAAGCCCGGCCGGGCGGAGCCCGCCGCCTTCGCGGGCCCGCCGCCCGCGGCGGCGGACGGCTTCTCCGGCGCCGGAGCCGCGGGCGAGACCTTCGGGGCCGGTGCCTGCGGTGCGGCGGCGCCCGCCGTCGGCGCCTGCTTCGGCTTCCGCTGCCGGGACCTGGCCGGCTTGGCGGCCGGCTTCGGCCCGGCCGCCGGCTTCGGCGCCGCGTCCGTCTCGGGCACCACCGGCAGCGCCATCGCGCGCGTCGCGTCCAGCGGCGGCTCGGCCTTCTCCGGCGCGCTGACGGCCTTCTCCAGCAGCACCCGCGCCCCGGCGTCGTCCAGCCGCCCGTCCGGGTCCTTCACCAGCAGCCCGAAGATGACGTCCGCCAGCGGCCCGGCGTGCTTCGGCGGCTCCAGCGGTTCGGTCATCACCGCCGTCAGCGTCGCGATGGCCGAGCCCTTGTCGTACGGCGGCACGCCCTCGACGCAGGCGTACAGCAGTCCGCCCAGGGACCACAGGTCGGCGGGCGGGCCCGGCTTGTGGCCGCGGGCGCGCTCCGGCGAGATGTACGAGGGGGCGCCGACGAGCATGCCGGTGGAGGTCACCGAGGGGTCGCCCTCGACCTGGGCGATGCCGAAGTCGGTCAGCACGACCCGGCCGTCGTCCGACATCAGGACGTTCGACGGCTTCACATCGCGGTGCAGGATGCCCTCGCGGTGCGCGGCGCGCAGCACGTCGAGGACGGCGAGGCCCACCTCGGCGGCGCGGTGCGGGGTGAGCGGACCGTCGTCGCGCACCAGTTCGGCGAGGGAACGGCCCTCGACCAGCTCCATGACGATCCACGGCCGGTCGTCCTCGTCGACCACGTCGTAGACCGTCACCGCGCCGTTGTTGCGGATCCGGGCGATCGCCTTGGCCTCCCGCAGCGTACGGGTGATCAGGCGCCGCTTCTCGTCCTCCTCGACGCCGCCGGGGAAGCGCAGCTCCTTGACCGCGACCGTACGGCCCAGCACCTCGTCGCGCGCCCGCCAGACGGTGCCCATGCCGCCGCGGCCGAGGACTCCGGCGAGCCGGTACCGGCCGGCGAGCAGCCTGCCCTCCTTGCCGTCCATCTCGACCTCGTCGCCCACTGAATCCCCTCTGCAATCCAGCCGAGTTGGCGGCCCCGATTCCCATCGGCGCCAAACTGACCCAACTCGGACAACCCACCCTGGCAGAGCCTTCATTCTCTCTCATCCGCGAGGGTGCGGAAGGCCCGGGGCCGTGACGTACAGTGCCGCGCGCACCCGCCGTGACGGCCCGAAGGACGGGACCCCCGATGACGACGCAACGGCCGCGCCCCGCTCCCGCGGGCGCGCCCCGGCACCCTCCCGCGCCTCCCGCGCGCCGCCGCCCGCCCACCGCGCGCCCCCTGCTGGCGGCACTCCTCGCCCTCTCCTGCCTGCTGCTCACCGGCTGTACGCACCACCGCCACCGGCTCCTGGAGCCGATACCGGTCCCCCGCCCGCCCGACACCACGGCACCGGCGCTGCGCGCCTTGGTCGCCGCGGGCGCACCCGGCGCCGCCTCCCTGGTCACCCGGGGCGGAAAATTCGCCGCCGCCCGCTTCTCCGCCGCCGGGGTCGCCGATCTGCGCACCCGCCGCCCCATGGAGCGCCGGGACCGCTTCCGGGCGGGCAGCCTCACCAAGACACTGGTCGCCACGGTGGTCCTCCAGCTCGCCGCGGAGCGGCGGCTGACCCTGGACGGCTCCGCCGCCCGGCTCCTGACGTCCGGCCACCGGACGCCGCCGGGCCTGTCCCGCGCGGCCCTGGCCCCGCTGTCCCGGGTGACGGTCCGCCAGCTCCTCGACCACACCAGCGGCCTGTTCAACTACACCGACGACCCGGCCCTCCGCCTGACCGGCCCGGGCTTCGCCGTCCACCGCTACGAGACCCACACCCCGGCCGAGCTGCTGCGCCGCGCCCTGCGCCACCCGCCGGGCGCCGCCCCCGGCGCGCGCTACGCCTACTCCAACACCAACTACCTCGTCCTCGGGCTGGTCGTCGAAGCGGTCACCGGCCGCCGCTACGCCGACGAGATCCGCCGCCGGATACTCACGCCCGTCGGCCTGACCGGGACCAGCTTCCCCGGGACCCGCACCACCCTGCCCCGCCCGCACGGCCGGGCCTACTTCCGCACCGGTCACCGGCAGGTCGACGCCACCGATCTGAACCCCAGCTGGGCGGGGTCCGCCGGGGAGATGGTCACCACCCTCGACGACCTCAACCGCTTCTTCGCCGCCCTCCTCGGCGGCCGGCTGCTGCCCCCGCGCGAACTGGCCGCGCTCCGCGACGAGCGCGCCACCCACGGCACCTACGGCCTCGGCGTCTACGCCACCCGGCTGCCCTGCGGGGTGACCGTCTGGGGCCACGCCGGCGACATCCACGGCTCGTACGCCCGCACCGCCGCCTCCGTGGACGGCCGGCACCTCGTCAGCTACCACCTCAACACCGACGCCCCCGGCCCCCGGGCGGACGGCGACGCGGTCCTGACCGCGGAGTTCTGCCCGAAGCCGAAGCCGGGGCCGACGTCGAGGCCGGGCCCGGGGCCGACACCGCAGCCGTCGCCGGACGCGGCCCCCGGTACGCCCCCGGCGACGGGCGCACCGCGGGCCGCCGCCCCCGCCGCGCCCGTCCCCGCCGCCTGACGTCCCGGGCGGTGTCCCGCCCTTACAGCGGGACGATGTCCGGGGCGCCCAGCCGGGCCGCATCGGCCGTCAGATCGTCGGGCTGGCGCTGCGATTCGCGCTCCGCCTCGACCCGCTTCTCGTAGTGCGCGACCTCCTTGTCGACCTGCGCCGCGTCCCAGCCGAGCGCCGGGGCCATCAGCTCCGCCGCCTCGCGGGCGCAGCGGGTGCCGCGGTCGAAGGTCTCGATGGAGATGCGGGTGCGCCGGGTCAGCACGTCGTCGAGGTGGCGGGCGCCCTCGTGGGTGCAGGCGTAGACCACCTCGGCCCGGAGGTAGTCCTCCGCGCCGGTCAGCGGTGTGCCGAGCGTCGGATCGGTCACCACCAGCTCCAGCAGCTCCTCGATCAGCGAGCCGTAACGGTTCAGCAGATGCTCGACACGGGCGACGTGCAGCCCGGAGCAGGCCGCGATCCGGGCCCGCGCGTTCCACATCGCCCGGTACCCCTCGGCGCCGAGCAGCGGCACGTCCTCGGTGGCGCACTCCGCGACCCGCTGGTCGAGCCCGTGCACCGCCTCGTCCACCGCGTCCTTGGCCATCACCCGGTACGTCGTGTACTTGCCGCCGGCCACCACGACGAGGCCCGGCACCGGGTGCGCCACGGTGTGCTCGCGCGAGAGCTTGCTCGTCGCGTCCGACTCCCCGGCCAGCAGCGGCCGCAGCCCCGCGTAGACGCCCTCGACGTCGTCCCTGGTCAGCGGCGTGGCGAGGACGGAGTTCACATGCTCCAGCAGATAGTCGATGTCCGCGCTGGACGCCGCCGGATGGGCCTTGTCGAGGTCCCAGTCGGTGTCGGTCGTCCCGATGATCCAGTGCCGTCCCCAGGGGATGACGAAGAGCACGCTCTTCTCGGTGCGCAGGATCAGCCCGGTCGTGGAGTGGATGCGGTCCTTGGGGACGACGAGATGGATGCCCTTGGAGGCGCGGACGTGGAACTGCCCGCGCTCGTTGATCAGCCCCTGGGTGTCGTCGGTCCACACCCCGGTGGCGTTGACGATCTGCCGGGCCCGGATCTCGTACGTACCGCCCGACTCGACGTCCTCGACCCGCGCGCCGACCACCCGCTCGCCCTCGCGCAGGAAGTCCACCACCCGCGCGCCGTTGGCGACCTGCGCGCCGTAGGAGGCGGCGGTGCGGATCAGCGTCTCGGTGAACCGCGCGTCGTCCATCTGCGCGTCGTAGTACTGCAACGCTCCCACCAGCGCGTCCTTGCGCAGACAGGGCGCGACCCGCAGCGCCCGCCTGTGGGAGAGGTGCCGGTGGACGGGGAGCCGGCGGCCCTGGCCGGACGAGAGGGACATCGCGTCGTAGAGCGCCACACCGGAGCCGGCGTAGAAGCGCTCCCAGACGTGGTGCTGGAGCGGGTAGAGGAACGGCACCGGCTTCACCAGATGCGGGGCCAGCCGCCCCAGCAGCAGCCCCCGCTCCTTCAGCGCCTCCCGGACCAGCGCGAAGTCCAGCATCTCCAGATACCGCAGGCCGCCGTGGATGAGCTTGCTGGAGCGGCTGGAGGTGCCCGCCGCCCAGTCGCGCGCCTCGACGAGTCCGGTGGTCAGCCCACGGGTCGCCGCGTCCAGCACGGTGCCGGCGCCGACGACGCCGCCGCCGATCACCAGAATGTCGAGCTCCCGTTCCGCCATCCGGGCGAGCGCTTCGGCGCGCTGCGCCGGTCCCAGGGTCGCTGATTTCACCACTGCCTCCCACTGTGATCGGGGCCACACCCCCGTCGGTCGATTCTGTCCGCGTCGGCTGCCGTCACTCCCCCTGCCGCCACCGGCGGCAACACCCCGCCACCTTGATCCATCAATTCCCATTCTGCGGGAAATGTCGGCTTAGTCTACTTATGCGTCAATCGGAATCGCTCGGGAAGGGCGGCAGCAGCATGCCCGCAGACCTCGCCGTCATCGGCCTCGGCCACCTCGGCCTCCCCCTCGCCCAGGCCGCCACCGCGGCCGGATTCTCCACCGTCGGCTACGCCCCCGATCCGCACGCCACCCCGCTCACCGCCCCCGACGGCCCGCTCACCGCCACCGAACTCCGGCGGCTGACCGCCGCCGGATTCCGCACCACCGACGACCCCGCCGCCCTCGGCCGGGTCCGCACCGCGGTCATCTGCGTCCCCACCCCGCTCGGCGCCGACCGCGCCCTCGACCTCACCGCCGTCGCCGACGCGGCCCGCGCCCTCGCCGCCCGGCTGCGCCCGCACACCACCGTCATCCTCGAATCCACCGCCTACCCGGGCACCACCGAGGACTTCCTGCGCCCCCTGCTGGAAGAGGGCTCCGGCCTCACCGCCGGCCGCGACTTCCACCTCGCCTGCTCCCCGCCCCGCCACGACCCCGGCAACCGCACCCACCCCTACGCCCACACCCCGAAGGTCATCGGCGGCCTCACCGCCGCCTGCACGGAAGCCGCCGCCGCCTTCTACGGCCGCCTCACCGACAAGGTCGTCCGCGCCCGCGGCACCCGCGAGGCCGAGACCTCAGGGCTCCTGGAGACCAACTACCGCCACCTCAACATCGCCCTGATGAACGAGATGGCGGTCTTCTGCCACGACATCGGCGTCGACCTCTGGGACGTCATCCGCTGCGCCGAGACCAAACCGTTCGGCTTCCAGGCGTTCCGCCCCGGCCCCGGCGTCGGCGGCCACGCCGCCCCCGTCGACCCCAACTACCTCGCCTACCAGGGCCGTTCCCTCGGCTACCCGCTGCGCATGGTCGAGCTGGCGCAGGAGGTCAACGACCGGATGCCCGGCTATGTCGCCCGGCGCTGCGCCACCCTCCTCAACGAGCACGGCAAGTCCGCCCGCGGCGCCCGCGTCCTCCTCGTCGGCGTCACCTACAAGCCCGACATCGGCGACCAGGAGGGCGCCCCCGCCCGCGAGATCGCCGCCCGCCTGACGGAACTCGGCGCCCACGTCGCGTACCACGACCCGTATGTCCCCCGCTGGACCGTCCTCGACCGCCCGGTCCCCCGCGCCGACTCCGTCTACGAGTCCGCCGCCGGCGCCGACCTCACGGTCCTCCTCCAGCCGCACCGCACGTACGACCTCCAGGGCCTGTCGGTCAAGGCCCAGCTGCTGCTCGACACCCGCGGGGCGACGCCCGCCGGGGCGGCCCACCGGCTGTGACACGCGAAGGGGCCCGGACCACCGTGGTGGTGGTCCGGGCCCCTCGTGCCGTCCGCCGCGGTCGGCGCCGGCCGCGCTACGACGGGTCGACCGTCACCTCGACCCGCTGGAACTCCTTCAGCTCGGAGTAGCCGGTCGTCGCCATCGCCCGGCGCAGCGCGCCGAAGAAGTTCATCGAACCGTCGGGCGTGGTCGACGGGCCGAGCAGCACCTCCTCGGTGGTGCCGACGGCGCCGAGGTCCACGCGCTTGCCGCGCGGCACGTCCTCGTGGACCGCCTCCATGCCCCAGTGGTGGCCGCGGCCGGGCGCATCCGTCGCACGGGCCAGCGGGGAGCCCATCATCACGGCGTCCGCACCGCAGGCGATGGCCTTCGGCAGGTCTCCGGAGAAGCCCACGCCGCCGTCGGCGATGACGTGGACGTACCGGCCGCCGGACTCGTCCATGTAGTCCCGCCGCGCCGCCGCGACATCCGCCACCGCCGTCGCCATCGGCACCTGGATGCCGAGCACGTTACGGGTGGTGTGCGCCGCGCCGCCGCCGAAGCCGACCAGCACACCGGCGGCGCCGGTCCGCATCAGGTGCAGCGCCGCGGTGTACGTGGCGCAGCCGCCGACGATCACCGGGACGTCCAGCTCGTAGATGAACTGCTTGAGGTTGAGCGGCTCGGCGGCCGACGAGACGTGCTCGGCGGAGACCGTCGTACCGCGGATCACGAAGATGTCGACGCCGGCGTCGACCACGGCCTGCGAGAACTGCGCGGTGCGCTGCGGGGAGAGCGCGGCGGCGGTGACGACACCGGAGTCGCGCACCTCCTTGATGCGCCGGCCGATCAGCTCTTCCTTGATCGGCGCGGCGTAGATCTCCTGCATCCGCCTGGTGGCCGTCTCACCGTCCAGCTCGGCGATCTCGGCGAGCAGCGGCTCCGGGTCCTCGTAGCGGGTCCACAGGCCCTCCAGGTTGAGGACGCCGAGGCCGCCCAGCTCACCGATGCGGATGGCGGCCTGCGGCGAGACCACGGAGTCCATCGGGGCCGCCAGGAACGGCAGCTCGAAGCGGTAGGCGTCGATCTGCCAGGCGATCGAGACCTCCTTCGGGTCGCGGGTGCGGCGACTCGGTACGACGGCGATGTCGTCGAAGGCGTACGCCCGGCGGCCGCGCTTGCCGCGCCCGATCTCGATCTCAGTCACGTTGTGGGGCCTTTCCCTCTTGGTCTGCGTGTCCCAGTATCTCCGACACGCGTGTGAGGGGCGGCTCCGGAGCGTCCGGTGCCGCCCCTCACGGGCGTGGTGCTACTTACGGCTGTAGTTCGGCGCCTCGACCGTCATCTGGATGTCGTGCGGGTGGCTCTCCTTGAGACCCGCCGAGGTGATCCGGACGAAGCGGCCCTTCGACTCCATCTCGTCGATGGAGGCGGCACCCACGTAGCCCATCGTCTGCCGCAGACCGCCGACGAGCTGGTGCAGCACGTTGGCCAGCGGGCCGCGGTAGGGCACCTGGCCCTCGATGCCCTCGGGCACGAGCTTGTCGTCGGAGGCGACATCGGCCTGGAAGTAGCGGTCCTTGGAGAACGAACGGCCCTGGCCACGGGATTGCATCGCCCCGAGGGAACCCATGCCGCGGTACGACTTGAACTGCTTGCCGTTGATGAACAGCAGCTCACCCGGCGACTCCTCACAGCCGGCGAGGAGGCTGCCCAGCATCACCGTGTCGGCACCGGCGGCGAGCGCCTTGCCGATGTCGCCGGAGTACTGCAGACCGCCGTCGCCGATGACCGGGACACCGGCCGCGCGGGCGGCGAGCGCCGCCTCGTAGATCGCGGTGACCTGCGGGACGCCGATACCGGCGACGACGCGGGTGGTGCAGATGGAGCCGGGGCCGACGCCGACCTTGACGCCGTCGACACCGGCGTCGATCAGGGCCTGCGCGCCGTCCCGCGTCGCGACGTTGCCGCCGATGACGTCGACGTTCACGCTGGCCTTGATCTTCGCCATCCAGTTCAGCGCATTGCTGTTGTGGCCGTGCGAGGTGTCGACGATCAGGAAGTCCGCGCCCGCCTCGGCCAGCGCCTGCGCGCGCTCCAGCGCCTCGGGGCTCGCACCGACGGCGGCACCGACGAGGAGACGGCCCTCGGCGTCCTTCGCCGCGTTCGGGTACTGCTCGGCCTTGACGAAGTCCTTGACCGTGATCAGGCCCTTGAGGACGCCCGCGTCGTCGACCAGCGGAAGCTTCTCGATCTTGTGGCGGCGCAGCAGCTGCATGGCGTCGACACCGGAGATGCCGACCTTGCCGGTGACCAGCGGCATCGGCGTCATGACCTCGCGCACCTGACGGCTGCGGTCGGGCTCGAAGGCCATGTCACGGTTGGTGACGATGCCGAGCAGCTTGCCGGCCGCGTCGGTCACCGGGACGCCGCTGATGCGGAACTTCGCGCACAGCGCGTCGGCCTCGGCGAGCGTGGCGTCCGGGTGCACGGTGATCGGGTCGGTCACCATGCCGGACTCGGAACGCTTGACGAGGTCGACCTGGTTGACCTGGTCCTCGACCGACAGATTGCGGTGCAGCACACCGACGCCGCCCTGCCGCGCCATCGCGATGGCCATCCGGGCCTCGGTGACCTTGTCCATCGCGGCGGAGAGCAGCGGGATGTTCACCCGGACGTTGCGCGAGATACGGGACGAGATGTCGACCGCGTTGGGCAGCACCTCGGATGCGCCCGGCAGCAGCAGCACGTCGTCGTAGGTCAGCCCGAGTGTCGCGAATTTCTCAGGTACTCCATCGACGTTGTCGCTCATGACACCTTCCCCAATGCTCTTGCCTCGGCGCGGACGTCCATGCTAACGGCCTGAAGTGGTGTCTCATTCCACGAGGAATGAGGGCCTCATCACCCGTACCTTCCTACGGCCGCATCCGGCCATCGGCGCACGGATCACGCCACCCCGGGCCTACTGCTCGGCGAGCGCCCGCAGCCTGCTCAGCGCCCGGTGCTGCGCGACCCGCACCGCACCCGGCGACATCCCGAGCATCTGCCCGGTCTCCTCCGCCGTCAGCCCGACCGCGACCCGCAGCAGCACCAGCTCCCGCTGGTTCTCCGGCAGGTTGGCCAGCAGCTTCTTCGCCCACGCGGCATCGCTGCTCAGCAGCGCCCGCTCCTCGGGCCCGAGCGAGTTGTCCGGCTGCTCGGGCATCTCGTCGGACGGCACCGCCGTACTCCCGGGCCCGCGCATCGCGGCGCGCTGGAGATCGGCGACCTTGTGCCCGGCGATGGCGAAGACGAATGCCTCGAACGGCTTCCCGGTGTCGCGGTAGCGCGGCAGCGCGCAGAGCACCGCGACACAGACCTCCTGCGCCAGATCCTCGACGAAGTGCCGGGCGTCCCCCGGGAGCCGGGAGAGCCGGGTCCGGCAGTAGCGCAGCGCCAGCGGATGCACATGGGCCAGGAGATCGTGCGTGGCCCGCTGATCCCCCTCGACTGCGCGTGCAACGAGATCACCGATCTCCTGCTTGCCGTCATCGCGCATCGGACCATGGTGCCTTGACGCGGCACCGCTCTCGGCACCGCCCTCGTCGTTGTGCACTGAACCGTTACGAGCCGCCGCGTTAGCACGCACGTCCCACGCCTCCCCCGATCGGGTTGTGCCCATGCCGACGTCGAGTCCTCGCCGGTAGCGTGTATCCGTGCCGTGAGGCATCGGGTAAGGCTTGTCCGTCATGAGGTCTCTTCTTGGCCGAGTGAGAAGCCCCGGCCTCCGCCGGGGAGGAGTCACACGTCAAGGATGCGGCATCCCGTGACGTTTCGACGTCTAAGGGTTGCGCACACCGCTCACGGACCACCCCGGGGCGCGCCGCCGAGCGGCGCCCGGCCCCCGAAGACCGGCGCGGCCCGCCGTACGGACGGCGGCGCTCCCCCGCGCACGACCTGCGCCGCACCGCCCAACACCCACGTGGCAAGGGGCCACAACGCTCGCTCCTCCCGCCGGAGAGAGCCGCCGTGACCCCGTTGACCCGGTGGTCAGCGCACCAGACCCCAACGGAAGCCCAGGGCCACCGCATGGGCGCGGTCCGAGGCGCCGAGCTTTTTGAACAGCCGCCGGGCGTGGGTCTTGACCGTGTCCTCGGAGAGGAACAGCTCCCGGCCGATCTCGGCGTTCGAGCGGCCGTGGCTCATGCCCTCCAGCACCTGGATCTCGCGGGCGGTGAGCGTCGGGGCGGCACCCATCTCGGCGGACCGCAGCCGCCGCGGGGCGAGCCGCCACGTCGGGTCCGCGAGCGCCTGGGTGACCGTGGCCCGCAACTCGGCGCGCGAGGCGTCCTTGTGCAGATAACCGCGGGCCCCGGCGGCGACCGCGAGGGCCACGCCGTCCAGGTCCTCGGCCACCGTGAGCATGATGATCCGGGCGCCCGGGTCGGCGGACAGCAGCCGGCGCACCGTCTCCACACCGCCCAGACCGGGCATCCGCACATCCATCAGAATCAGATCCGAGCGATCGGCACCCCAGCGGCGGAGGACTTCCTCGCCGTTGGCGGCCGTCGTCACACGCTCGACGCCGGGAACGGTCGCAACCGCGCGGCGGAGCGCCTCTCGGGCAAGCGGGGAGTCGTCACAGACGAGGACGGAAGTCATGACTGTCCC
Organism: Streptomyces sp. NPDC014733; assembly: GCF_043083385.1. Classification (NCBI taxonomy): domain Bacteria; kingdom Bacillati; phylum Actinomycetota; class Actinomycetes; order Kitasatosporales; family Streptomycetaceae; genus Streptomyces; species Streptomyces sp. NPDC014733. The sequence goes on from NZ_JBIBYO010000007.1 coordinate 143,757, forward strand.
CCGCGGCTCTCACAGCTGCTGCGCGTCACCTTGAGCCTCCAGGCTGGTACGTATCGTCACCTGTGCGCTTGACGGGCTCGGACACCTGCCCGATCACTAACTCCGCCAACCGCTTTCGCACACTCAACGACGGTCACTCGAAAGAGTTACGGGTTCGAGCATCGAATTCGGCACGCTGCGTAAGTGCCCGGATACGCAGACGATACGCCGACGATACGCCGCCAAACAGGGCCGTCGCGGGCGACCACTCGCCCGCGAATGAACCTTATGCCCTATTTGGCTCTCTTCCTTCCATTTTCCGGCGATCTGACGCTAGATTCGCAATGAGTCATATTTACATCTACTTACACAGTAGATGTACCGTCGTCACCACCGAGCCCGATACAGCTATCGCTTCGAGGGGACACGCAATGGCAGATTTCTCCCGCCTCCCGGGCCCGAACGCAGACCTCTGGGACTGGCAGCTGCTGGCAGCCTGCCGCGGTGTGGACAGTTCGCTGTTCTTCCACCCCGAAGGGGAACGCGGCGCCGCCCGCAGCGCGCGTGAGACATCGGCGAAGGAGGTCTGCATGCGCTGCCCCGTACGGGCCGAATGCGCGGCGCATGCGCTGGCCGTCCGCGAGCCCTACGGGGTCTGGGGCGGCCTGACCGAGGACGAACGCGAGGAGCTGATGGGCCGGGCCCGGCACCGGATGGTCCCCGCGACCACGCTGGTCGGCCCCGCGAGCGCCCAGAGCGGCTGACGCCGAACAGCCGACCCGTCCAGCAGAAACGTTCCTCCAGGGGTGTGGCCGCACCTCGGCCAGGGGTGTGGTCACGCGATGCGCTGCCCTGCGCCGGTGACGAGCCCAGGGCTGTACTCCGCCGGATCAGCGGGCGGCGGCGCTCTCCAGCTGGTCGAGCATGGCGCCGACGGCCGGGACCCGCGCGAGGTCCGGCAGGGTGAGGGCGACGATCTCGCGGTGCACGGCGGGCTCCAGGCGCACCGTGCGCGCACCCTTGGGGCGTACCGACGCGAGGGTCAGCTCGGGGAGCGCGGCGACGCCCAGGCCCGCGCCGACCAGGCCGATCACGGCCGGGTAGTCGTCGGTGGCGAAGTCGATGCGCGGGGTGAATCCGGCGCGCTCGCACACCTCGACCAGATGCGTACGGCAGCGGGGGCACCCGGCGATCCACGGCTCGTCCGCGAGATCACCGAAGGCGGCGGAGCCGGTGGCGGCGAGGCGGTGGCCCTCCGGGACCAGGCCCACCAGACGGTCGGCGAGGACCGGGCGGACGACCAGGTCGTCCCAGTCGGAGCAGGCTTCCGGGGCGGCGGCGCGCACCTCCGGATAGCGGAAGGCGAGCGCGATCTCGCAGTCGCCGTTACGCAGCATCTCGATCGAGCGGGGCGGCTCGGCCTCGTCCAGGGAGACCCGGGTGCGCGGGTGGGCGGCGCGCATGGCGGCCAGCGCGGCGGGCACCAGCGTGGAGCTGCCGGAGGGGAAGGACACCAGGCGGACGCGGCCGGCCCGGAGCCCCGCGATGGCGGCGACCTCCTCCTCCGCGGCGGTGAGCCCGGCGAGGATGCCGACGGCGTGCCGCACCAAAGCCTCACCCGCCTGGGTCAACCGCATCTCGCGGCCGGTGCGGATCAGCAGCGGAGTGCCCGCCGACTGCTCCAGGGCCTTCATCTGCTGACTGACGGCCGGCTGGGTGCAGCCCAGTTCCCGGGCGGCGGCGGAGAACGAGCCGGTACGGGCGACCTCACGCAGCACACGGAGATGGCGAGCCTCGATCATGACTCCAGCATAAGCGGAGCTTGGGGGTATGAAGAAAATAAGGGTTGCGGCTTTGATCTTCTGTGCTCCATGCCGGCGCGCCGGTTCCTCCGCGGACGGCGCACGGGCGACGGGCAGGTGTACGCGCCGCGGGTTGGCCGGGTGAGGGCCGGACGGGTGCGTTCATGTCATCCGGGCCGGATAGCGTGCAGCGCATGACGACTGCATTGATCACCGGAGCGACCTCGGGCATCGGGGCGGCGTTCGCCCGGCGCCTCGCGCACGACGGCCACAACCTCGTCCTGGTGGCGCGCGACGAGAAGCGGCTGCACCGGCAGGCGACGGAACTGCACGACCTGCACGGCATCGAGGCGAGCGTACTGAGCGCCGATCTGGCCACGGAGGAGGGCATCACCGCGGTCGAGGAGCGGCTCGGCGACCGGACCCACCCGGTGGACCTGCTGGTCAACAACGCGGGCTTCGGCAACAAGGGCGAGTATCTGGACGTCCCGATGGCCGACGAGCTGGCGATGCTGAAGGTGCACTGCGAGGCGGTGCTGCGGCTGACCACGGCGGCGGTGCGCGGGATGCGGGAGCGGCGGCGCGGCGGGGTCGTCAACGTCGCCTCCGTCGCGGCGTTCGTACCGCGCGGCACCTACGGGGCGAGCAAGGCGTGGGTCGTGCAGTTCACACAGGGCGCGGCGCGGGACCTGTCCGGCAGTGGGGTGCGGCTGATGGCGCTGTGCCCCGGCTTCGTGCGGACCGAATTCCACCAGCGGGCCGGGATGGGCACGGACAACATCCCCAGCTGGCTGTGGCTGGACGCGGACAAGCTGGTCGACGCCGCGATGAAGGACCTGGCCCGCGGCCGCTCCCTCTCCATCCCCGACCCGCGCTACAAGGCCCTGATGGGCGCCGCGAAGCTGGCCCCGCGCGGCGTGCTGGGCGGCCTGACGTCGCGCACGGGGCGGAAGTTCGGGCCGAAGTAGCAGCGGAACCGGCCGGGGCGCGCGATGGCTTGCGCCCCGGCCCGGCGGGCGTGGCGCCCGTCGGGTCAGCGGACCCCGCGCGCCACAGCTCCACACATCTCCACTACGCCTCGATGTCGTATTCGAGGACGTACGCGGACGAGTCCAGGATCATCTCGTTGACCTCGACAGGGCGGCCGCCGTCCGCGAAGGCGGTGCGGACGATGACGATCACGGGCGTACCGGCGCCGAGGCGCAGCCGGTCCGCCTCGTCCCGGGAGGGCATCCGGCTGCGGATCTCCTCCCGGAAGCGCAGGGGTTTGCAGCCCAGCTCGGCCAGGCGGGCGTAGATGCCGCCGGGCCCGGTGTCCTCCCGGACGATCGGCGAACCGGCCACCAGAGCGGCGGGCAGATAGCTGGTGGCCAGCAGTACCGGCTTGCCGTCGAGGACGAAGCGGCGGCTACGCACGCAGACCGCTTCGCGCGGCGCGATCCCGAGCACGTCGGCAACGATCGCGGGCGCCAACTCCTCGCTGACGGCGACCTGGTCCACGACCAGCTCCCGCTCACCGACATCGGTCGACCAGATGGACCGGCCCTCTCCCCACTGCTCCCGTGCGAGCCGCTGGACTCCTCGGCGGCGTAGCGGGCGGTAGTCTCGGACGAAGACACCGGCGCCTTTGCGCGCCTCCGCGACCCCCTCGTTCTGTAGAACGCCCAACGCCTGCCGCGCAGTCATCCGCGCGACTTGGTACGTCGCCATGAGGTCGTTCTCGCCGGGAAGCCGTTCACCGGGGCCGTAGTCGCCGGCCTTGATCGCCTCCTTCAGCGCCTCAGCGATGCGCTGATATTTCGGCTGACGACCGTTGCCCTTGGCGGCCATACGCCCTCCTCCCTGATCTCTGGACACCCTAGTCCGCCTGTTCGCCCGCCATCGGGTAGTCACCTCCACGGATGACATCTCTAGAGAAATAGAGCTATCTCTAGAGATGTTGCGCTTCACTCGGTCGCAGACGGCACCCGGCAGCGGGCCGAGGCGCCGAACCGGAACGTTCACCGACGCACAACGGGCCCCGTCGCATACCGACAAGGGCCTTCCACTGCACGGAGGTTGACGACATGCTTCGCATCATCCGAACGATCTTCGAAACGCTGCTGATCCGGCTACTGCCCGCCCAGGGCTGTCACCGGGCCGCAGGCCCACGCCCCGTTGAACGCCAGGCCGGTGCACCGACCGCGCGCCCGGCATCCGTGTCCGTCCCCCCACCGCACAGCGAGGACACCCCCCTCGTACGTCCCTACGTCCTCACTCCCTCGGTACGACGGCCGGAGCACCGCGTACGGCGGACGCGGCGCCAGCTGTGGTCGGCGGCGCGCGGTGCCGTCGGGGCGGACCTGCTCAGCGGCATGGCGGTGACGGCACGATGAACGCCATGGATCACGCGCGGCTGCTGCCATGGGCCAGCCCCGACGGGAAGCCGTGTTACCTGATCGGCGGCACCGGGACTGGGTACGTCTCGCGGCTCGCCGACCGGATGGAGGCGGAGCAGATGGAGTCGGCGGCCGTTCTCATCGGGGAGGCTCGCCGCGTCCTGGCCTCCTGTGCGTGGACGCCCGGTGAGATCCACCTGCTGGCCTACGACCTGAACGTTGCCTTGGCCGAAGTGCACCGGGTGCCGGAGAGCCGGGGCGCCCGTTTGCAGCAGAGAGTGGACGACCTCGACGCGGAGGACGACGAGGACACGGAGGGCGAGGGCGGCGACGGGGACGGCGCTCCGTCCGCCGCCTGACACCAGACATCGCCCAGGCAGGCCCCCGCACACGCCACGAGGCCCGGCCCCCATCGGGGACCGGGCCTCGTACAGCGCGCTACCGGCGCGGCCTGTTCAGGGCCGGGTCAGTGGGCGTGGCCGTGGCCGTGGCCGGCCTCGGCGGGCTCCTCCTCGGCGGGCTTCTCGACGACCAGGGTCTCGGTCGTGAGGAGCAGCGAGGCGATGGAGGCGGCGTTCTCCAGGGCGGAGCGGGTGACCTTCACCGGGTCGATGACGCCGGCCTTGACCAGGTCGCCGTACTCGCCGGTGGCGGCGTTGAAGCCCTGGCCCTTGTCCTGCTCGGCGACCTTCGAGGTGATGACGTAGCCCTCGAGGCCGGCGTTCTCGGCGATCCAGCGCAGCGGCTCGACGGCGGCGCGGCGGACGACGGCGACACCGGTGGCCTCGTCGCCCTCCTTGCCCAGGCCGCCCTCCAGCACCTTGGCGGCGTGGACGAGCGCGGAACCGCCACCGGAGACGATGCCCTCCTCGACCGCGGCGCGGGTCGCGGAGATGGCGTCCTCCAGACGGTGCTTCTTCTCCTTCAGCTCGACCTCGGTGGCCGCACCCACGCGGATGACGCAGACGCCACCGGCGAGCTTGGCGAGGCGCTCCTGGAGCTTCTCGCGGTCCCAGTCCGAGTCGGTGGTCTCGATCTCGGCCTTGATCTGGTTGACGCGGCCCGCGACGTCCTCGGAGTTGCCGCCACCGTCGACGATGGTGGTGTCGTCCTTGGTGACGGTCACACGGCGGGCGGTGCCCAGCACGTCCAGACCGGCCTGGTCGAGCTTGAGGCCGACCTCCTCGGCGATGACGGTGGCACCGGTGAGGGTGGCCATGTCGCCGAGCATCGCCTTGCGGCGGTCACCGAAGCCGGGCGCCTTGACGGCGACGGCGTTGAAGGTGCCGCGGATCTTGTTGACGACCAAGGTCGACAGGGCTTCGCCCTCGACGTCCTCGGCGATGATCAGCAGCGGCTTGGAGCCACCCGCCTGGATGACCTTCTCCAGCAGCGGGAGCAGGTCCTGGATCGAGGCGATCTTGCCCTGGTGGATGAGGATGTAGGGGTCCTCCAGGACCGCTTCCATCCGCTCCTGGTCGGTGACCATGTAGGGCGAGAGGTAGCCCTTGTCGAAGGCCATGCCCTCGGTGAAGTCCAGCTCCAGGCCGAAGGTGTTGGACTCCTCGACGGTGATGACACCGTCCTTGCCGACCTTGTCCATCGCCTCGGCGATCAGCTCGCCGACCTGCTTGTCCTGGGCGGACAGGGCCGCGACGGCGGCGATGTCGGTCTTGTCCTCGATGGGACGCGCGGTCGCGAGCAGGTCGTCGGAGACGGCCTTGACGGCGGCGTCGATGCCCTTCTTCAGGGCGGCGGGGGAGGCGCCGGCGGCGACGTTGCGCAGGCCCTCGCGGACCAGCGCCTGGGCCAGCACGGTGGCGGTGGTGGTGCCGTCACCCGCGATGTCGTTGGTCTTGGTCGCCACCTCCTTCACCAGCTGGGCGCCGAGGTTCTCGTAGGGGTCGTCGACCTCGACCTCACGCGCAATGGTGACACCGTCGTTGGTGATGGTCGGCGCGCCGAACTTCTTGTCGATGACGACGTTGCGGCCCTTGGGGCCGATCGTCACCTTCACCGTGTCGGCGAGCTTGTTGACGCCGCGCTCCAGGGCGCGACGGGCGTCCTCGTCGAACTTCAGGATCTTCGCCATGAGTTACGTGTCCTTAACGTCGTGCTCTCAACGAACTGCGCCCCTGCCCCGGTGCTTGGACGCGGGAACCAGGGGCGCAGATCACAGCAGAATGCTGGGTGACTTACTTCTCGACGATCGCGAGAACGTCGCGAGCCGAGAGGACGAGGTACTCCTCGCCGTTGTACTTCACCTCGGTGCCGCCGTACTTGCTGTAGAGCACGACGTCGCCGACGGAAACGTCGAGCGGAAGACGGTTGCCCTCCTCGAAGCGACCCGGACCGACGGCCAGGACGACGCCCTCCTGGGGCTTCTCCTTGGCAGTGTCCGGGATGACCAGGCCAGAGGCCGTGGTCTGCTCGGCGTCGAGCGGCTGGACCACGATGCGGTCCTCAAGCGGCTTGATGGCAACCTTGGTGCTGGCGGTCGTCACGATCCGACCTCCCCCTTCGGAGATCTCACGGGGTTAACTGTCTGAGGTGGCGAGCAGTTGGATCCGTCGTCGCGGGTGCCGGACCAGCCCATCGCCGTGCTTAGCACTCCCCTGCGGAGAGTGCCAACGCCGACACTATGACGCGGTTAGCACTCGGTCAAGTGGAGTGCCAGTCGAGCCGTGAACGGGTCGCCCGCGCCGCGGGCCGTCCGCGGGGGGAGACTCCGGCGGAGCCGTGCCCTGCACCGTCCCGGCCGGATACCGTGCCGAATCGGACACATCAGGGGCCGTCGTCGCAACCCGGCGCCCCGGGCCTCGGTCTTCCCTCAAGGTTGCCGGGCCGGCCACCGGGGCGGGCAGCTTCGCGGATGACGGAGGAGACAGGTGCGAGGAGCGAGGAGTGCGGCACGCGCCGCGCGGGAGGAGAGCGACGTCGAGCGCACGATGACGTTCGCCGCGCTCGCCCAGGCACCGGACCGCCGCCGGACCGAGGCCCGGATGCTCGCCTTCGCCGTCGCGATCACCGTCGGCGGGTACGCCTACACCGGCCTGTCGATGGAGGGGCGGCTGCCCGACGGGATGCCGTGGTTCACCGCCGCGATGGTGCTGATCGCGCTGGTGCCGCATCTGGTCGTCCGGCGCGTCGCCGAGCGCGCCGACCCGCTGATCCTGCCGCTGGCCACGCTGCTCACCGGCATCGGCCTCGTCCTGCTGAACCGTCTCGACATCACCTACGAACGGCTGCCACGGCTGCAGACCGCGCAGGCGGCCACCGGGCAGCTGGTGTGGACGTGCCTGGGGGTTGCGGTCTGCGTGGCGATCCTGCTGCTCCTCCGCGACCACCGGGTGCTGCAGCGCTACGTGTATCTGACGATGGCGGTCGGGCTGGTGCTGCTGATGGCGCCGGCGTTCTTCGGCGCGGACCAGTTCGGCGCCAAGCGGTGGATCCTGCTCGGGCCGCTGTCGTTGCAGCCCGGCGAGTTCGTGAAGCTGATGATCGTGGTGTTCTTCGCCGGGTATCTGACGGTGAACCGCAACGCGCTGGCGCTGACCGGGCGGCGGGTGATGGGCGTGCAGCTGCCGCCCGGACGCCAGCTCGGGCCGATCTTCACGATCTGGATCATCAGCCTGCTGGTGCTGGTCTTCGAGCGCGACCTGGGCACGTCGCTGATCTTCTTCGGCGTCTTCGTGATCATGCTGTACATGGCCACCGAGCGGACCGGCTGGGTGGTCTGCGGCCTGCTGATGGCGGCGGTCGGGGCGGCGGTCGTGGGGTCGGCGGAGCCGCACGTCAAGGGCCGGGTGATGGCCTGGCTGCACCCGATGGACATCTTCCTGCCGCCGGAGAAGCGGCCGCCGGGGCTGATCTCGGCGCAGTCGGCGGAGTCGCTGTTCAGCTTCGGCAGCGGCGGCGTCGGCGGTACCGGGCTCGGCCAGGGCCACCCCGAACTGGTCGGGTTCGCGGGCAACAGCGACTTCATCCTCACCACCGTCGGCGAGGAGCTGGGGATGGCCGGGGTGATGGCCGTCCTGCTGCTCTACACCCTGCTCGCCCAGCGCGGGTTCCGGGTCGGGGTGAGCGCCCGCGACCCGTTCGGCAAGCTGCTCGCGGTGGGACTGTCGGGCGCGCTGGTGCTCCAGGTCTTCGTGGTCGCCGGCGGGGTGACGGGGCTGATCCCGCTGACCGGCAAGGCGCTGCCGTTCCTCGCCAAGGGCGGATCGTCGCTGGTGGCGAACTGGATGATGGTCGCCGTGCTGCTCCGGATCAGCGATGCGGCGCAGCGCCGCCGGGAGCCGGTGGGCGCCTTCGCGCGGCGCGGCCGGCGGCGCGCGGGACGGCGTGCGCTGCCCGGCCCGCGCGCCGGTGGACCGGGGAGCTGACGGCCGGAACCGCCGCGCCCCGGCCGGCCCTGCCGTCCGTGGACGCCCGTACGTGCCGGGCGGGCGCCGGCTCAGACGTAGTCCTCCAGACGTGCGACGGCGAAGCCCTGCTCGGTGGCGGTGCGCAGGACGTTGCGGAGCAGGTCGGGCATGGTCGCCTGCCAGTCCTCGCGGCCCCGGAAGTGGCTGAGGATGATGTCGCCGGGGTGCAGCTTCCCGTCGCCGCGGCTGTAGTCGATGTGGTCGGGGAAGAACTCCTCGGCCCACAGCGGGACGACGGAGATGCCGCAGGACGCGGCGATCTTCAGGGTCTCGTGGGTGTAGTCCCCGTAGGGCGGCCGGAAGAGCCGCGGGGTGCGGCCCATCTCGCGGGTGAGGTTCTCCTGCTGCCCGCAGATCTCCTTGCGCTGCCCGGCGTCGCTCAGCCCGGGCAGGTAGGGGTGGTGCAGCGTGTGGTTGTGCACGCCGTTGCCCTGCTGCTGGACGGTGCGGAAGAAGCCGTAGCCCTTGCCCGCCTTGGCGAGGTAGTCGCTGAGGAAGGCGCTGTAGGGGACGTGCAGCTCCTTCGCCATCCGGAGGAACTCGGGGTCCTTGTCGTAGCCGTCGTCCAGCGTCAGGAAGACGATCTTCCGGTCGGTGGGGACGCGGGAGATGGCGACGGGGAGGTCCGGGCCGTCGCCGCGGGCGAAGACCGGCTCGGTGGTGATGCGGGGTTTGGCGGCGGGCGGCTCGGGCGGCTCCAGCGGCGCCTCGTCGAGGCCCCAGCGGGCGGCCACGGCGTCGCGGCGGGCCTGGGCCTTTTCGATCAGCTTGGCCTGGGTGAGCAGGGCGCGGGCGGCGGGGGCCACGGCGGGGCGGCCGTGGGCGGGGGCGTTGTCCTGGGGGGAGGGCGTCGCGGCGGCGGAGCAGCCGACGGCGAGCAGGCCCAGGGCCCCGAAGGCGGCCAGGGTGCGCGTCCGGCGCGCCGTCGGGCGGCCCGGTCCGGGACACCCGGAATGCGAGAAAAGTCTGATTAGCTGCATAACGCCGGATAGTGGCAGCGGCCTCCGCCGTGCCGTCGCCCGCCACGCGGCAGGGTCAGGCGACCGGCCCACGCCACCCCGCGCGCCGTCCGTCCGACGGCCCCCTCCGCCCTACGCCGAGCGGGTCACGGCAGGTCAGGGGCGTACCACCGGCCCCTTACGGGAGGTGGAGACGGCCCGTGCGGGAGGGCGGGCGGCTGCTCGGGGCCGGGCGTCCCCACGGCCCGAGGGCGCGCCGCGGGCCCTGACCGGCTCCCCGTAAGGGCCCGTCCGCCGTCACCCGGTGGCGGCGAGGAATGATGGGACGGTGACCGATCCCGACTCCTTCGCGGCGCTGCTCACCCCTGAGGGGCAGGCGCTGCTGGACGCCCTGCACGACTACGACCCGGCCGATGAACTGGCCACCGCGACCCGGCTGCGCCGCGACCACCCTGCCGCGCTGGTCTCCGCCGCGCTGGGCCAGGCTCGGCTGCGCCAGCGCGCCGCGGCCAAGTTCGGGGCGGACGCCCGGCGGATGTACTTCACGCCCAACGGCGTCGAGCAGTCCACCCGTACCGCCGTCGCCGGACACCGCGCCGCCCGCCTCGCCGCGCTCGGCGTCCGGTCCGTCGCCGATCTGTGCGCGGGTATCGGCGGGGACGCGCTGGCGCTGGCCCGCGCCGGGATCCGGGTGCTCGCCGTCGACCGGGATCCGCTGGCCTGCGCCGCGGCCCGTGCCAACGCCGAGGCGCTCGGGCTCGCCGAGCTGATCGAGGTGCGCTGCGCCGATGTCACCGGGACCGACACCGCCGGTTACGACGCGGTCTTCGTCGACCCGGCCCGGCGCACCAAGGCGCGCGGCGGCCGGATCTTCGACCCCGAGGCGTACTCGCCGCCGCTGTCCTGGGCGATCGGCGCGGCCCGCACCGCCCCGTACGCGGCGCTGAAGATCGCACCGGGCGTCCCGCACGAGGCGCTGCCCGCGGACGCCGAGACCGAGTGGATCTCCGACGGCGGCGACGTGAAGGAGGCGGTGCTGTGGTTCGGGCCCGGGGGCGTCCGGCCGGGCGGCCGCCGGGCGACGCTGCTGCCCGCCGGGGACTCGCTGCTCGGCGCGGACCTGCCCGACCCGGAGCCGGGCCCGGTCGGCGACTGGCTCTACGAACCGGACGGCGCGGTGATCCGCGCCCACCTCGTCGCGGACGTCGCCCGGCAGGTCGGCGGGCGGCTCATCGACCCGACGATCGCCTACGTCACCGCGGACGCGCTGACCCCGACGCCGTACGCCACCGCCTACGCGATCACCGACGTGCTGCCGTTCCACGTCAAGAAGTTGCGGGCGCTGCTGCGGGAGCGGGAGGTGGGCGTCGCCGTGATCAAGAAGCGCGGGTCGGCGGTGGAGCCCGAGGAGCTGCGCAGGAAGCTGAAGCTCAGCGGGCGGAACACCTGCACGGTCTTCCTCACCCGGGTCGCCGGAGCGCCCGCGATGCTGCTCGGGCACCCGGCGCACGCGCAGGTCACGCCTGGTCGGTGAGGTCCTCGGCGTAGATCTGGGCGAGCGGCTGCGGGCCGACGTACTGCTGGCAGGCGCAGGGGCCGGCCTCGTAGCGCACCGGCCGGCGGTCGGCGTCCCAGGCGACCGGACGCTCCACCGGCTCGTGGCACTTCCCGCTCTTGTCGTGCTTGGCGAGATGGTGGGTGCAACCGCAGACCGGCTTGGGCGGCTCCTGGGCCGCGGCCAGCTCGGCGTGGCGCGCACGGTCGGTCTCCAGGCGCTCCATGCGGCGTTCGTGGCGGGTGCGCAGCGCACCGCGCGCGGCGTCGGCGACCTTCGCGAAGCCACCCGCCATGAAGAAGATGAAGACCCACCAGAACCAGTCCATGCCCGCCTCCCCGCGCGCCGCCGGCCGTTCCGCCGCTGCCAGGGTAGCGAGGACGCCGGTGCGCCCGGTCAGCCGTAGAGGTTCTCCTTGCTCAGCTCATGGACGTGGTCGTGGTCGTGGTGGCTGTGGCTGTGGCTGTGGCTGTGGCCGTTGGTACCGGGGACGTGGGGTTCGGTCACCGGGAGGGACGAGTCGGCGGGGAGATCCCAGTCGGAGGCGGCGCGGCCACGCGCGACCATCTCCGCGCCGAGCGCCGCGACCATCGCGCCGTTGTCGGTGCACAGCTTGGGGCGCGGCACCCGCAGGGTGATCCCGGCGTCCTCGCAGCGGCGGGCGGCCATCGCCCGCAGCCGGGAGTTGGCCGCGACGCCGCCGCCGATCATCAGATGGTCGACGCCGTTGTCCTTGCAGGCACGGACGGCCTTACGGGTCAGCACGTCCACCACCGCCTCCTGGAAGGACGCCGCGACGTCCGCCACCGGCACCTCCTCACCGGCCGCCCGCTTCGCCTCGATCCAGCGGGCCACCGCGGTCTTGAGACCGGAGAACGAGAAGTCGTACGCGGCGTCGCGCGGGCCGGTCAGACCGCGCGGGAAGCGGATCGCCTCCGGGTCGCCCTCGCGGGCGTAGCGGTCGATGACCGGGCCGCCGGGGAAGCCGAGGTGCAGCACCCGCGCGACCTTGTCGAACGCCTCGCCCGCCGCGTCGTCGATGGTCGCGCCGAGCGGCCGGACGTCGGAGGTGATGTCGGGCGCCAGCAGCAGCGAGGAGTGGCCGCCGGAGACCAGCAGCGCCATCGTCGGCTCCGGCAGCGCGCCGTGCTCCAGCTGGTCGACGCAGATGTGGGAGGCGAGGTGGTTGACGCCGTAGAGCGGCTTGCCGAGCGCGTAGGCGTACGCCTTCGCCGCCGAGACGCCGACGAGCAGGGCGCCGGCGAGCCCGGGACCCGCGGTGACGGCGATGCCGTCGAGGTCGCTCGCCGCGACGCCGGCGTCCTTCAGGGCGCGCTGGATGGTGGGGACCATCGCCTCCAGATGGGCGCGCGAGGCGACCTCGGGGACGACGCCGCCGAAGCGGGCGTGTTCGTCGACGCTGGAGGCGACGGCGTCGGCGAGCAGGGTGTGGCCCTGGACGATGCCGACACCGGTCTCGTCGCAGGAGGTCTCGATGCCGAGGACCAGCGGTCCACCGCGAGAGTCAGCCATGGTGATCGGATTCCTTGGGACGGGGGGCGTCGGGGGCGGGGACGGACGGGGCGGCTTCCGGATCGGGGTCCGGGGCCTCGGCGTCCGGGTCGGTCGCGGTACGCCGCATGACCAGGGCGTCGACGTTGCCGGGCTGGTAGTAGCCGCGGCGGAAGCCGAGCGGGACGAAGCCGAAGCGTTCGTACAGGCGCTGGGCGCGGAGGTTGTCGACGCGGACCTCCAGCAGCACCTCGTGGCACTCGAAGTCGGTGGCGGCGGTCAGCAGCGCGGTCAGCAGCCGGGAGCCGAGGCCGCTGCCCCAGCACTCGCGGGCGGTCGCGATGGTCTGGATGTCGCCGGTGCCGTCGACGGCGGCGAGACCGCCGTAGCCGACGATCCGGCCGCCGCTCTCGGCGACCAGATAGCGGCGGTTGGCGGCCGGGCCGCGGGCGTACGCCAGCTCGGACCAGAACATCCCGGCCGACCAGGCGTCCTCCGGGAAGAGCGCCCGCTCCAGGTCGAGCACCGCGTCCAGGTCCCACCAGCGCATCTCGCGCAGGACGGGGGCGTCCACCGCGCCGGGGACGGTCGTGCTCACCGGGGTGTGACCACCTTGTAGTTGGCCGGGACCTGGGCGTCGGGGCGGCGGAGGTAGAGCGGCCGGGGCGCCGGCAGCTGCTCGCCGGCGGCCAGCCGGGCGACGGCGGCGGAGGCCAGCGCGGCGCCGGACTGGTGCTCGGGGCCGTCGCGCCGTACGCCGGTGAAGACCGTGTCGTACAGGAGCGCGCCGGCGCCGACCGCGGGGACGCCGGCGACCTGCTCGGCGATGTCGGCGGGGCGGTCGACGGCAGGTTCGGTCAGGCGGCGGCCGTCGGCGTCGTAGCGGGCCCAGTAGACCTCCTTGCGGCGGGCGTCGGTCGCCACGACGAAGGGGGTGTCCAGACCGGCGGCGTGGGCCAGGCCGTCCAGGGAGCACAGGCCGTGCACCGGGATGCCGAGCGCGGCGCCGAAGGAGGCCGCGGTGACCAGGCCGACGCGCAGGCCGGTGTAGGGGCCGGGGCCGACGCCGACCACCAGGTCGGTGACCGCGTCGAGCTTCACGCCCGCTTCGGCCAGCACCCGGTCGACGGCGGGCAGCAGCAGCTCGCCGTGGCGGCGCGCGTCCACCTGGCGGGACTCGGCGAGAACCCGCTCACCGTCGTGGAGGGCGGCGGTGACGGCGGGCGTGGCGGTGTCTAGGGCTAGGAGCAGCACGCCCTCAAGCGTACGGCGCGCCGGGCGGTGCCCTTTCCGGTGCTACGGTCGGCACCCAGTACGTCAATCGGACCGCGATCGGCTCGCCCCGGCGGGCGAGCACAACGGAAGCGCGCACAGCGGAAGGTGGCACAGCGATGCCCGCCAGGAGCAGCACGATCGTCACCGCGCTCACCGCGGCGGCCGTGGTCGCGGTCGGTTTCCTGGGCTACCAGGCGTCCGCATCCGCCCCGGCCGATCTGCATCCGCACCACAAGGGCGGCGACAGCGCCGGCAAGCACCCCGCGCAGCCCGGCGCCGGCAAGAAGGAGCGCCGTCCGGCGGCGCCGCCGGTTCCCGAGGCGTCCGGCACCGGCAAGCGGATCGTCTACGCGCTCGGCGCCAAGCGGGTCTGGCTGGTCGGCGAGAACGACACCGCCCTGCGCACCTTCGCCGTCGCGCCGAGCACGGTCTCCCCGCCGATGGGCACCTACGCGGTGAGCTCGCGGTCGGTGAGCGTGACCGGGTCGGACGGTATCGCCATCGAGCACGTGGTGCGGTTCGCGAGCGTGGACGGCGTCGTCATCGGCTTCAGCGCGGCGGTCGACGGTTCGTCCCCCAACCCGGACGCCTCGCAGCGCACCGGCGGCATCCGTGAGTCGCGCGCCGACGGCGCCGCGATGTGGAACTTCGCGATCAACGGCACCAAGGTGGTCGTGGTCGCCTGACGGCCCCGGCCGCCCGCGGGCGGCCACCCGCGGACCTTCCGGGTGCCCGTACGTCTTCGGATGCCCGCGTCTCCCCCCGCCCGCATGGCACACACGGCGACGGCCGGGACGCGCCTCGCGCCCGGCCGGGCTTCGCCCGTACGGGCTATGCCGCGTCGCGCTCCGTGGTGGACGGCGCCGGGAGGCCCGGCTCGGCCGGGGGCGCGGCCGGGGCGTCGGGGGGTGTGGAGACGGCGGTGGCGGCGGCGCAGGACGCGAGCAGCTGGCGCATGGTGGGCGGCGCGTCGCACGCCTCGTCGGCGGGCGGTGCGGCGGCGGGCTCGTGAGCTGTCATGGTCGCCTCCCGGGCTCCTGGGGCAAGCGGCGGTCGAGAGGAAAGTTAGGCAGACCTAACCACTTCTCCCCTCCCATGTGACCACGGCGGGCACCACGGATGCAACACGTTACCGACGGCCTGTCGGAAAAGCCCGGCGCACATCGGCCCGGACACCGCCCGCGCACCGCGCCGCCGGTCAGCCCGCGGTCAGCTCCGCGACGCCCGCGTCCGCCCAGCGGGCGCCGATGCCGGTGACCGTCACCGTGCGGACGTCCGCGGCATCGCTCTCCCACCCGGCGTCCACCGGGGCGTCCGCGCCCACCGCGCGCTCGATCACCACGTGCAGCCGGTCGTCGGACAACTCCTCGACCTTGCCGTCGCCCCACTCCACAACCACCACCGACTCCGGCAGCGACACATCGAGGTCCAGGTCCTCCATCTCGTCGAGACCGCCGCCGAGGCGGTAGGCGTCGACATGGACCAGCGCGGGGCCGCCGGTCAGCGGCGGGTGCACCCGGGCGATCACGAAGGTCGGGGAGGTGACGGCGCCGCGCACGCCCAGGCCCTCGCCCAGGCCGCGGGTGAGCGTCGTCTTGCCCGCGCCCAGCTCGCCGGTGAGCAGCACCAGGTCGCCGGGGCGCAGCAGCGCGGCCAACCGGCGCCCCAACTCCTGCATCCGCTCGGGCGTTTCTACGGTGACACGGGTCTGTGTGGCGGTGGCACTCATGCCGCAAATGGTACGGGCGCGGCGGTCAGGCTCCGGCCGAGCGCCCCCGGCGACCGGCCGGCCCGGCCCGCTCGATCAAGGTCACCAGCTCCTCGGTGACCAGCTCCGGGCGCTCCAGCATCACCAGATGGCCGGCGTCGGCCACCTTCAGCAGGCGGGCGGCGGGCAGCAGTTCGGCGATGGCCTCGCTGTGGTCGGCCGGGGTGATCAGATCACGTTCCCCGGCGAGCACCAGCGACGCGACCGTGTCGTACGCCACCAGCGCCGCCGCCTTGTCGTGGGTGGCGAAGGCCGGGTAGAACTCCGCGACGACGTCGATGGGGGTGGCCTCGATGAGGCGCTCGGCGAAGCGGGCGACACCCGGGTCGACGTCCTGCGGGGTGCCGAAGGAGTACCGCTTGATGATCCCGGCGAAGAGGTCGGCGGTGGCGCGGCGGCCCCGCTCGACGACATCGCTCTGCGCGCCCAGCACCTTCAGCAGACCGGGCGCGAGCCGGTGGAACGCCTTGACGCCGAACGACGGCAGGCCGAACGCCACCTCGCTCAGCCGCCCGGCGGACGTCCCGATCAGCGCCACACCCGCGACCCGCTCGGCCACGAACTCCGGGAACTGGTCGGCGAGCGCCATCACCGTCATGCCGCCCATGGAGTGCCCGACCAGCACCAGCGGCCCCTCGGGCGCCGCCGCGTCCAGCACCGCCTTCAGATCGCGGCCCAGCAGATCGATGGTGACCGGCTCGCCGCCGTCGCCGACCGCGCGGGAGCGGCCCGAGCGCCCGTGGCTGCGCTGGTCCCAGTGGACGGTACGGACCACGCCGTGCAACGCGGCGCGCTGGAAGTGCCAGGAGTCCTGGTTGAGGCAGTAGCCGTGGCAGAAGACGACGGTGGGCGCGGGCGAGCGGCGGCGCGGCCCGGCGAGCCGCCGGCGGACCTCCGCGGCCTGCTGCGCGGCGGCCCGCTCGGCGCGGCCGGACCCGGCGGCCGCGCCCTTGGCCGACCGGGCGCGGGGCGCCGCGGCCGTGGCACCGGCCTCGTCGATCTCGTAGTACAGCGGGGTGCCGTCCGCGGCGACGGCGGTGCCCGGGGTGCCGCGCAGCGTGCCGTAGGGGCCGACGGCGTCCAGCGCGGTGCGGGCGCGGCGGCGCATCCCGCGGCCGACCGTCATCCGCTCCATCGCCACCCCGGCGGCGGCGCCGGCGGCGACGATGCCGATGGCGGCGCCCGCCAGGCCCGCGTGGCGGCCGGCCTTCGCCCAGCCGCCCGCGGCCCCGGCCGCCGCCTCGACCGCGTCCCCGCCGTCCGTCATCCGGTGCCTCCCCCCTCACGGCTGCCCGCCGCCGCGGGCACGGCGGGCTCCTCCGGCGCGCTGTCGTGGTGGACCCGCGCCACCCGGCCGCCGATCCGCGTGACGATCTCGTACGCGATGGTGCCGGTGGCCTCGGCCCAGTCCTCGGCGGTCGGCTCGCCGTCGTCGCCGGGGCCGAAGAGCACCGCACGGTCGCCGGGCAGTGCGGTGTCGCCGTGCAGATCGACGACGAACTGATCCATCGCGACCCGCCCGGCGACCGTCCGCCGCGCCCCGGCGACGAACACCGGGCCGCTGCCGGAGGCGTGGCGCGGGATGCCGTCCGCGTAGCCGAGCGGCACCAGCGCGAGCGTGGTGCCGGCCGTCGTCGTGTAGTGGTGGCCGTACGAGACGCCGTGGCCGGCCGGGACGCTCTTGACCGAGGCGAGCGACGCCTCCAGCGTCATCGCGGGGCGCAGCCCCAGCTCCCGGGCGGTGCCGATCTCGGGGGCGGGCGAGATGCCGTAGAGGCCGATGCCCGCGCGGACCAGGTCGAAGTGGGCCTCGGGGAGGGTCAGCAGCGCCGGGGTGTTGGCGATGTGACGGACCTCCGGGCGCAGCCCCGCGGCGTCGGCGGCGGCCAGCGCCGCGCGGTACGCGGTCAGCTGCGCGGCGATCGAGGGGTGGCCCGGCTCGTCGGCGCAGGCGAAGTGGGACCAGACGCCGGTGACGGTGAGCAGCCCGGCGCGCTCGGCGTCGCGGGCGGCGGCGGTCAGCTCCGGCCAGTCCGCGGGCTGGCAGCCGCTGCGGCCCAGCCCGGTGTCGGCCTTGAGCTGGACGCGGGCGGGACGCCCGGCGGCGCGGGCCGCGTCGGTCACCTCGCGCAGCGCCCACAGCGCGCTGACGGAGACGTCGATGTCCTGCTCGACGGCGGTGCGCCAGGGGCCGCCCGGCGTCCACAGCCAGCACATCAGCCGCCCGGTGTCACCGGCCGCGCGGAGCGCGAACGCCTCCTCGGGGAGGGCGGTGCCCAGCCAGCCCGCGCCGGCCGCGCGGGCGGCGCGCGCACAGGGCACCGCGCCGTGTCCGTAACCGTCGGCCTTGACCACGGCCATCAGCTCTGCCCCGGGTGCGCGGCCGCGCAACGCTCGCACATTCGACCGCACGGCGGCGAGGTCGATGGCGGCGCGGGCCCGCTTCGCTGTCTCGTTCATCCCCCTCAGTCTCTCAGGCGCCGCCCGGCGGGCGCCGGGTACGCCCGGTCCTACGGGGTGCGCGGGGCCCGGCCGACCGGCGCGGGCCGGCCCGGGGGCGGCCTCCACGAGGGGTGCGGGGCCCGGCCCGCGGCGGGACATCAGTGTGCCGCTCCGGCCTGCCGCGGGGTGCGCCGGCCGACGTCCCGCCAGGCCGCCGCGAGCCGCCCGGCGACCTGCATCGCGGTGATCGGCGCACCGTCCGGACCGGCCGCGAAGCGGGCCGCGAGGCCGTGCAGATAGGCGCCCGCCGACGCCGCGGCACGCGGTGCGAGCCCGGCGGCGAGCAGCGATCCGGTCACCCCCGACAGCACATCGCCGCTGCCCGCGGTCGCCAGCCAGCCCGTCCCGGTGGGGTTGACCCGTACGGGGCCCGTGCCGTCCGCCACCAGCGTCGTCGAGCCCTTGAGCAGCGCCGTCGCGCCGAAGCGGACGGCCAGCTCCCGGACGGCCCGCAGCCGGCCCGCCTCCACCTCGGCGCGGTCGGTGCCGAGCAGCGCGGCGGCCTCGCCCGCGTGCGGGGTGAGCAGGGTGCCCGCGGTCCGGGCCCGTACCCGCTCCGGCGTCAGGAACCGCAGCCCGTCGGCGTCCACCAGGACCGGCACCTCGGCGGCGAGCACCTCGTCCACGGCGTCCGCCTCGTCGCCGAGGCCCGGGCCGATCACCCAGGACTGGACCCGGCCGGCGCGGTGCGGCGGACCGGCGTGCACCAGCGTCTCCGGGAAGCGCGCGAGGACCGCGTCGGCGGCCGGTCCGACGTACCGGACGGCGCCCGCGCCCCCGCGCAGCGCACCGGCGACCGCCAGCACCGCCGCCCCCGGATAGCGCGCGGACCCGGCGACCACGCCGACCACGCCGCGCCGGTACTTGTCGCTCTCCGCCGACGGCACCGGCAGCAGCCGCGCCACCTCCGCGTGCTGAAGCGCCTCGGCGGCGGGCTCCGCGGCCGGCGCGAGGCCGATGTCGACGTAATGCACCACCCCGGCCCGCTCCCGCGCCGGATCGATCAGCAGCCCCGGTTTGTACGCCCCGAACACCACGGTGACCTCGGCCCGGACCGCCTCGCCCGCCACCTCGCCGGTGTCGGCGTCCACGCCGCTCGGCAGGTCGACGGCGACGACCGGGGCCGACTCGGCGGCCAAGGCGGCGAGTTGGGCGGCGCGGGGACGCAGTCCGCCGCGGCCGCCGATGCCGACGATGCCGTCGACCACCAGATCGGCACGGGCCACGACGCGCTCCGCGTCGGCGACGACTGTGCCGCCGGCCGCCCGCAGCGCCGCCAGGCCCCCGGTGTGCGCCCGCTCCGGCGTCAGCAGGACCGCGCCGACCGCGGCGCCGCGGCGCGCCAGCCGCGCCCCGGCGTACAGGGCGTCACCGCCGTTGTCGCCGCTGCCGACCAGCAGCACCACCCGGGAGCCGTACACCCCGCCCGCGGCGCTCAGCAGCCGTACGCAGACCGCCGCGAGCCCGGCCGCGGCCCGCTGCATCAGCGCCCCTTCGGGCAGCCGTGCCATCAACTCCCGCTCCGCCGCCCGCACGTCCGCCACGCTGTACGCAGTCCTCATGGGGTCAGTCTCACACCGGGGCGGCGCGGCGGCACGGGCGGCGGAGCGGACGGGCGGGGCGGGGTGCCCGGAGACCGCCCCGGGCGCCCCGCCCCCGGCTCACCCCTCCGCCACCACCACCGCCGACGCCACGCCCGCGTCATGGCTGAGCGAGACGTGCCAGGCGCGGACGCCCAGTTCGGCGGCGCGGGCGGCGACGGTGCCGCGGACCCGCAGCCGGGGCCGGCCGCTGTCCTCCACGTACACCTCGGCGTCCGTCCAGTGCAGCCCGCCGGGCGCGCCGAGCGCCTTGGCGACGGCCTCCTTGGCGGCGAAGCGGGCCGCCAGCGAGGCGGTACCGCGCCGCTCCCCGCTCGGCAGCACCAGCTCCGCGTCGATGAAAAGCCGCCGCGCCAGCTCCGGCGTACGCGCCAGCGCCGCCCCGAACCGGTCGATCTCGGCGACGTCGATCCCCACCCCGATGATCACCGGCGCACCCCGCCCCGGGGACGCGCCGGACGGCACCGCTGACGGCTGCTCACTCCACCGTCACCGACTTGGCGAGGTTGCGCGGCTGGTCGACCTCGTTGCCGCGGGCGGTCGCCAGCTCGCAGGCGAAGACCTGGAGCGGGACGGCCGAGACCAGCGGCTGGAGCAGCACCGGGGTCCGCGGGATCCGGACGAGGTGGTCGGCGTAGGGCACCACCGCCTCGTCGCCCTCCTCCGCGATGACGATCGTGCGGGCGCCGCGGGCGCGGATCTCCTGGATGTTGGAGACGATCTTGTCGTGCAGCACGGAGCGGCCGCGCGGCGACGGGACGACCACCACGACCGGTACGTCCTGCTCGATCAGCGCGATCGGGCCGTGCTTCAGCTCACCCGCCGCGAAGCCCTCGGCGTGCATGTACGCCAGCTCCTTGAGCTTGAGCGCCCCCTCCAGCGCCACCGGGTAGCCGACGTGCCGCCCCAGGAACAGCACGGTGTTCTTGTCGGCGAGGCCCCGGGCCAGCTCCCGCACCGGCTCCATCGTGCCGAGCACCTGCTCGACCTGCGTGCCGATCGCGGCCAGCTCCCGGACCACGTCCCGGATCTCGTCGCCCCACTTCGTGCCCCGGACCTGGCCGAGGTAGAGCGCCACCAGATAGCAGGCCACCAGCTGCGTCAGGAACGCCTTGGTGGAGGCGACCGCGACCTCGGGACCGGCGTGCGTGTAGAGCACCGCGTCCGACTCGCGCGGGATGGTCGAGCCGTTGGTGTTGCAGATGGCGAGGACCTTGGCGCCCTGCTCACGGGCGTGCCGCAGCGCCATCAGCGTGTCCATCGTCTCGCCGGACTGGCTGATCGCGATGACCAGCGTGCGCGGGTCCATGATCGGGTCGCGGTAGCGGAACTCGCTGGCCAGCTCGGTCTCGCAGGGGATCCGCGTCCAGTGCTCGATCGCGTACTTGGCGATCATGCCCGCGTGGTACGCCGTACCGCAGGCGACGACGACGACCTTGTCGACCTCCCGCAGCACCTCCGGCGGGATCCGCACCTCGTCCAGCGACAGCACACCGGAGTCGTCGACCCGGCCCAGCAGGGTGTCGGCGACCGCCTTGGGCTGCTCGGCGATCTCCTTGAGCATGAAGTAGTCGTAGCCGTCCTTCTCGGCGGCCGAGGCGTCCCAGTCGACGTGGTACGCGCGCACCTGCGCCGGCGCCCCGTCGAAGTCGGTGACGGTCACCCCGTCCCGGCGCACCTCCACGACCTGGTCCTGGCCCAGCTCGATCGCCTCACGGGTGTGCGCGATGAACGCCGCGACGTCGGAGGCGAGGAACGCCTCGTCCTCGCCGACGCCGACCACCAGCGGGGAGTTGCGGCGCGCGCCGACGACCACGTCCGGCGCGTCGGCGTGCACCGCGACGAGGGTGAACGCGCCCTCCAGACGGCGGCACACCTGCCGCATCGCCTCGGCCAGGTCGCCGCAGGACGAGTACGCCTCGGCCAGCAGATGGGCGACGGCCTCGGTGTCCGTCTCGGACGTCAGTTCATGGCCGCGGTCGGTCAGTTCGGCGCGGAGCGCGGCGAAGTTCTCGATGATGCCGTTGTGGACGACGGAGACCCGCCCGGCGTTGTCCAGATGGGGATGGGCGTTGGCGTCCGTGGGCCCGCCGTGGGTGGCCCACCGGGTGTGCCCGATGCCGGTCGTCCCGGCCGGCAGCGGCCGCGCCGCCAGCTCCTTCTCCAGATTGGCGAGTTTGCCCGCCTTCTTCGCCGACGCCAGCCCGCCGTCCGCCAGCACCGCGACGCCCGCCGAGTCGTACCCGCGGTACTCCAGTCGGCGCAGTCCGGCGAGCACGACGTCCAGGGCGCTCTGTCCGCCCACATAACCCACGATTCCGCACATGGGGGCAGCGTACGCGCCGGGCCCGTGCGCCCCCGCGCCCGGCAGCCGCGTGGCACCACCGGGCGCGCCGACGGGTCTCCCCGGGCGCGCCCCGTCGGGGGCGTACGGGGCTCAGTACCCGCGCTCCGACCGCTCCGCCGCCTGCCGGACCGTGTCCAGGAACTCCTCCTCGGCCTCCGCGTCGGTGCACGCCGGGGACTCGTACCGCTCCAGGAACCCGGCGAGCCCCTCGTCCAGGTCCAGCAGATCCAGGTCCACGTCCGGCAGTTCCTCGGCCAGCTCCGCGTGGACGTACGCGGTGAACCGCTCCCGGTCCACCACCGCCGCCCCGCCCCGGCGCCGCCGCAGCACTCCCCTGCCCTGCCGTCCACCCATCCCGTCCACCCCTCCCCGGCCCGCTGCGGGCCCGCGCCGTCCCGGGCAACCCGGTCCATGCTCGAAGACGGCGACAGGCGGCCAACCGTTCCCACCACGCGCCCCCTCTTCCGCTCGCCCCACAGGCGCCCCGGGCGACCCCGGGGTCGCCGCCGCTGCCCGCCCGCGCACAATGAACCCGTGGCCCCGACGACCGATCCGCAGCAACGACGCCGCGCCGAGCGCTCCCCGTACGTCGATCTGACGCGTACGGAGTGGAGCGCGCTGCGGGAGAAGACCCCGCTGCCGCTCACCGCAGAAGAGGTCGAGCGGCTGCGCGGACTGGGGGACGTGATAGACCTCGACGAGGTCCGCGACGTCTACCTCCCGCTCTCCCGGCTGCTCAACCTCTACGTCGGCGCCACCAGCAATCTGCGCGGCGCGCTCAACACCTTCCTCGGCGACGCCGGCGGCGGCCACGGCGCGCAGCCGGGCACCCCGTTCGTCATAGGCGTGGCGGGCAGCGTCGCGGTCGGCAAGTCGACCACCGCGCGGCTGCTCCAGGCGCTGCTGGCGCGCTGGCCCGAGCATCCGCGCGTCGAACTGGTCACCACCGACGGCTTTCTGCACCCCAACGCCGAGCTGCACCGCCGCGGGCTGATGTCCCGTAAGGGTTTCCCGGAGTCGTTCGACCGGCGGGCGCTGACCCGCTTCGTCGCCGATGTGAAGTCCGGCCGCGCCGAGGTGACCGCGCCGGTCTACTCGCATCTGATCTACGACATCGTCCCGGGCGAGCGGCTCACCGTGCACCGCCCCGACATCCTGATCGTGGAGGGCCTGAACGTCCTTCAGCCCGCGCTGCCCGGCAAGGACGGCCGCACCCGCCTCGGGCTCGCCGACTTCTTCGACTTCTCCGTCTACGTCGACGCGCGGACCGAGGACATCGAGAAGTGGTACCTCGGCCGCTTCCGGAAGCTGCGGGAGACCGCGTTCCAGGATCCGTCCTCGTACTTCCGCCGCTACACCCAGGTCTCCGAGGAGGAGGCGCTGGAGTACGCCCGGAAGATCTGGCGGACCGTCAACCGGCCCAACCTGGAGCAGAACGTCGCCCCCACCCGCGGCCGCGCGGGCCTCGTGCTGCGCAAGGGCCCCGACCACAAGGTGCAGCGGCTGTCGCTGCGGAAGCTCTGACCGGGCGCGCACGGACGGACCGTACGCCCGGCGGGAAGGCCGCCGCGAGCCCGCCACCTCGCCCCTGAACTCCCCGCACACGAACGGCAATTGACCGTGTCCCGCGTCTTGTCACCGCCGTCACACCCGCCCTACCGTCGGGTAACACGGTCCGCGTGCGGATCTTTCCGGACCGTGCCCCGCAGCACGATGTGAACCGGCGGCGTCCCCGGCTCCGTACCCCATCCGGTACGCCGTCCGGCCGCCGTGGCATGCCCTTGAGCGCTCCCCCTCGTTGACAGTCCGCCGTCCGCCGGAGCCGGCCGGCCCTCTCACCAGGAGCCCCCATGACCCGTGCACCCGCCCCCCACCGGACCGCCCGCAGCCCGCTGCGCCGCCGGGCCGCGGCCGCCCTCGCGCTCTGCCTCACCGCGGCCGGACTCGCCCTCGCCGCACCCGCCGGGGCCGCCCCCCTCCCGGCGCCCGCCCCGAAGACCACCACGACCGCCGCCCTGCCCATCGGCGGTCTCGACACCGCCGTCCACAACTACCTCTTCAGCCCGGACACCGTCGCCGGCGCCAACGACTGGAACTGCAAGCCGACCGCGGCCCACCCGTACCCGGTCGTCCTCGCCCACGGCACGCTCGCCAACGCCGGCGCCAACTGGGTCGCCCTCGCCCCCACCCTCGCCAACGAGGGCTACTGCGTCTACGCGTTCAACTACGGCATGAACCACCTGTCGGCCGGCCGGGTCGGCGGCCTCACCGACATCGGCGACTCGGCGAAGCAGCTCGGCGCCTTCGTCGACAAGGTGCTCGCCGCCACCGGCGCGCCCAAGGCCGACATCGTCGGCCACTCCCAGGGCGGCATGATGCCGCACTACTACCTCAAGCGGCTGGGCGGCGCCGCGAAGGTCCGCACCCTCGTCGGCATCGCGCCCAGCAACCACGGCACCACCCTCGACGGGCTCCTCACCCTCGGCAAGCAGATGAACGCCCTCGGCTTCGTCAACAACCTCCTCGACACCACCGGGCTCACCGGCCTCCGGCAGCAGGAGGCCGGCTCCGACTTCCAGCAGGAGCTGTGGAAGGACGGCGACACCGTGCCCGGCGTCCGCTACGTCGTCATCGCCACCCGCGAGGACACGGTCGTCACGCCGTACACCAACGGCTTCCTGCACGGCCCCGGCGTCACCGACATCACCCTCCAGGACCAGTGCCCCGACGACCGGACCGGCCACGCCGGCCTCTTCCTCGACAGCCCCACCCTGCAGAACGTCGTCAACGCCCTCGGCCCGGCCGACCCGCACTTCACCCCCGAGTGCCGCGACTACGGCCCGTCCCTCTGACACCTCCGCGAAACGCCCGTGCCCCCGGCCGCAGTGAGCGACCGGGGGCACGGCAGGCGTACGGGGCGGGCTAGCCCAGCGCCGACTTCACCGCGTCGGCCAGCCGCTCCGCGACCGACCGCGCCTGCTCGATGTCGGCCGCCTCGACCATCACCCGCACCAGCGGCTCCGTACCGGACGGCCGCAGCAGCACCCGGCCGGTCGCGCCCAGCTCCTGCTCCGCCTCGGCCACCGCCGCGGTCAGCGCCGGGGAGGTCGCGACCTTCGACTTGTCGACGTCGGGGACGTTGATCAGCACCTGCGGCAGCCGCTCCATCACCGCGGCCAGCTCGCCCAGGTCCCGGCCCGTCGCGGCGACCCGCGCGGCCAGCATCAGGCCGGTGAGCGTGCCGTCGCCGGTGGTCGCGTGGTCCAGCACGATGACGTGCCCGGACTGCTCCCCGCCGAGCGCGAAGCCCTGGCCCTTCATCTCCTCCAGGACGTACCGGTCGCCGACCGCGGTCGCCACCATGTCGATCCCGGCCCGCTCCATCGCCAGCTTGAAGCCGAGGTTGGACATGACGGTGGCGACGACGGTGTTCTTCCGCAGCGTCCCCGCCTCCCGCATCCCGAGCGCGAGGACGGCGAGGATCTGGTCGCCGTCGATCTCGTTGCCCGCACGGTCCACGGCCAGGCAGCGGTCCGCGTCACCGTCGTGCGCCACACCCAGATCGGCGCCGTGCTCGGTGACCGCCGCGCGCAGCAGCCCCAGATGGGTCGAGCCGCAGCCGTCGTTGATGTTGAGGCCGTCCGGGTCCGCGCCGATGGTGACGACGTCCGCACCGGCGCGCGCGAAAGCCTCCGGCGAGACCCGCGCCGCCGCGCCGTGCGCCCCGTCGACGACGATCTTCAGTCCGTCGAGGCGGTTGGGCAGCACCCCGACGAGGTGCGCGACGTAGTTGTCGAACCCCTCGTCGTAGACGGTGACCCGGCCCACCCCGGCGCCCGTCGGCCGCTCCCACGGCTCCCCGGAGGCGTGCGCCCGGTACGTCCGCTCGATGCGGTCCTCCAGCTCGTCGGCGAGCTTGTGGCCGCCGCGGGCGAAGAACTTGATGCCGTTGTCGGGCATCGGGTTGTGGCTCGCGGAGAGCATCACACCGAGGTCCGCGCCGAGCGACCCGGTCAGATACGCCACCGCCGGGGTCGGCAGCACGCCCACCCGCAGCACATCCACCCCGGCGCTCGCCAGCCCGGCGACGACCGCCGCCTCCAGGAACTCACCGGACGCCCGCGGGTCCCGCCCGACGACGGCCACCGGCCTGCGCCCCTCCAGTGGGCGACCGCTGCCCGACTCCTCCTCTGCGAGTACGTGCGCCGCAGCGACCGACAGCCCGAGCGCCAGCTCCGCCGTCAGATCCGCATTGGCGACACCGCGCACCCCGTCCGTTCCGAAGAGTCGTCCCACTGGTGTCCTCCGCATCGATGAGCTTGAACCAGGCATTGCGTCCAGGTATACGCCCCTCGGACGCCTGCATAACGCACCGGTCCCGGATAGCCGAACGCCCCGGCTGCACGGAAAGTGCCACCGGGGCGTACGGGAAAGTGCTGCGAGCGCAGCGCGCGCGATTAGCGCTTGCTGTACTGCGGCGCCTTGCGGGCCTTCTTGAGACCGGCCTTCTTGCGCTCGACCGCACGGTCGTCACGCTTGAGGAACCCGGCCTTCTTCAGGGTGCCGCGGTTGTTCTCGACGTCCGCCTCGTTCAGCGCACGGGCGACGCCCAGGCGCAGCGCACCGGCCTGGCCGGAGATGCCGCCGCCGGAGATACGGGCGACCACGTCGTAGCGGTTGTCGAGCTCGAGCACCTTGAAGGGCTCGTTGACTTCCTGCTGGTGCACCTTGTTGGGGAAGTAGCCCTCAAGGGTGCGACCGTTGATCTTCCACTGACCGGTGCCCGGAACGATCCGGACGCGGGCGATGGCGTTCTTGCGACGGCCCAGGCCGGCGGCCGGCTGCGGGTCGCCGAAGCGGGAGGCGAGGGACTCGGAGGTGTACTCACCCTCCACGACCTCGGTCTCGGTGGTGTATTCCTCGACGACGTCCTCGTTCTCGATGACGTTCTCGGGAGTGGTCTCGGCCACGATGCTCCTCAGATTCTTTTCGTCTTAGGGGGTGGCCGGACTTACTGCGCGACCTGGGTGATCTCGAACGGGACCGGCTGCTGAGCAGCGTGCGGGTGCTCGGCGCCCGCGTAGACCTTCAGCTTCGAGAGCATCTGACGGCCGAGGGTGTTCTTGGGGAGCATGCCCTTGATGGCCTTCTCGACGGCCTTCTCGGGGTTCTTGTCGAGCAGCTCGTCGTACCGGACGGAGCGCAGACCACCCGGGAAACCGGAGTGGCGGTAGGCCAGCTTCTGGCTGCGCTTGTTGCCGGACAGGTGCACCTTGTCGGCGTTGATGATGATGACGAAGTCACCGGTGTCAACGTGCGGCGCGTACACCGGCTTGTGCTTGCCCCTCAGAAGGGACGCGGCCTGAGAGGCCAGACGGCCCAGGACAACGTCCTGCGCGTCAATGACGTGCCACTGGCGCTGGACATCGCCGGGCTTGGGGCTGAACGTACGCACGGTCGTAGCCTTCGCTTCTTCAGTGATGGGGTCGCCCGCGCCTCCCGGAGGAGACTCAGGAGACGGGGTCCTGTACTGGCACCTCGGTCGATCGGACCGGCACTGCGGCGCTACGGGTGACGCAACCCGATCGTCCGCCGCCGGTTCATCGGCCCGGTGGCCGGCGTAAGGGCCCCTCACGTGAGATAGAGCAAGCCAATACGCATAACGAACTGGCAGAATACCGGCCCGCCCCCGGCCGGGTCAAAACGCGGCTCGAACCGGTGGACGACTCCGGGAGCCCCGGACCGGCGCCCCTGCGGGCATCCGCCGGGCCCCGTACGGGCGAGACCCCTCACCCGGACGGCCCCGTACGGACCGCACGCGCCGCCGTCACCGCTCCCGCGCCACCCGGCCCTCGTCCCACACCGGCTCCGTCGTCTCCCGGACCACACCGTCCGCGCCGAAGACCAGGAAGCGGTCGAAGGCGCGGGCGAACCAGCGGTCGTGCGTCACCGCCAGCACCGTCCCGCTGTACGCCTCCAGGCCCTCCTGGAGCGCCTCGGCGCTCTCCAGGTCGAGGTTGTCGGTCGGCTCGTCCAGCAGCAGCGCCGTCGCGCCCGCCAGTTCGAGCAGCAGGATCTGCAGCCGCGCCTGCTGCCCGCCCGACAGCCGCTCGAACCGCTGCTCCGCCTGGCGCTCCAGCTCGTAACGGCGCAGCGCGCTCATCGCGGCGCCGCGGTCCTTGGCGTGCTCCGTCCAGAGGATGTCGAGCAGGGTGCGGCCGGTCAGCTCCGGGTGGGCGTGGGTCTGCGCGAAGTACCCGGGCACCACCCGGGCGCCCAGCTTGACCTGCCCGGTGTGCGCGACCGGGCGCTCCGCGTCCTGGGCCAGCAGCCGCAGGAAGTGCGACTTGCCGGAGCCGTTCGAGCCCAGCACCGCGACCCGCTCGCCGTAGAAGACCTCCAGCGAGAACGGCTTCATCAGCCCGGTCAGCTCCAGATCCGTGCAGGTCACGGCACGGACACCGGTGCGGCCGCCGCGCAGCCGCATGGTGATCTCCTGCTCCCGCGGCGGCTCCGGCGGCGGCCCGGCCTCCTCGAACTTCCGCAGCCTGGTCTGCGCCGCGTGGTAGCGCGAGGCCATGTCGTGGCTGTTCTCCGCCGCCTGCCGCAGATTCCGCACCAGCTTCTTCAGCTGCTCGTGCTTCTCGTCCCAGCGCCGCCGCAGCTCCTCGAAGCGGGCGAACCGCTCCTTGCGCGCCGCGTGGTACGTCGCGAAGCCGCCGCCGTGCACCCAGACGTCCGACCCGGCGGGCCCCGGCTCCACGCTGACGATCTTGTCGGCGGCGCGCGCCAGCAGCTCCCGGTCGTGGCTGACGAAGAGCACCGTCTTCTTCGTCTGCCGCAGCTGCTCCTCCAGCCACCGCTTGCCCGGCACGTCCAGGTAGTTGTCCGGCTCGTCCAGCAGCAGCACCTCGTCGGTGCCGCGCAGCAGCGACTCCAGCACCAGCCGCTTCTGCTCACCGCCGGAGAGCGTCCGCACCAGCCGCCACTGCGCCTTCTCGTACGGCATCCCCAGCGCGGCGGTGGTGCACATGTCCCAGACCGTCTCGGCCTCGTAGCCGCGCGCCTCCGCCCAGTCGCTGAGCGCCTGCGCGTACGCCATCTGCGCGGCCTCGTCGTCGACCGTCATCACGGCCTCCTCCGCGGCGTCCACCGCCCGCGCGGCCGTCCGCAGCCGCGGCGGCGCCACGGAGACCAGCAGGTCACGCACGGTGCGCTCGTCCCGTACCGACCCCACGAACTGCGGCATCACACCGAGGCCGCCGCCGACGGTGACCGAGCCGCCGTGCGGCGTCAGCTCCCCGGCGAGCAGCCGCAGCAGTGTCGTCTTGCCCGCGCCGTTGGCCCCCACCAGCGCCACCGACGAGCCCTCACCGACCCGGAACGAGACGTCCCCGAGCAGCACCCTCCCGTCCGGCAGGTAGTACTCCAGGTGCCCGGCCTCCACATGTCCCATGGACCGGATTGTCGCCGCCCGGCCCCGCTTTCCCCAACCCGATTACGGTCCGGGAGCTGGCCGCGCGGACAGCCCAGGTCGTTAGGATGCGCGGCATGAGCTTTGGGCATGGGGGGCCGTTCGACGGCCCAGGGGGGTCCGGGTCCACCCCGGACTGGGAGGCACTCGCCGAGCAGAGCGAGGCGGGCGCCCGGCGCAAGCGCTGGCTGATGATCGGCGGCGGGGCGCTGGCCGCCCTCGCCGTGGCGGGCATCGTCGCGACCGCCACGGTCCTCAGCGGCGGCTCCGACAACAAGCCGACCGAGGACGTCGCCGCCTCCGGCTCCACCGCCCCCGAGCCGCACCCGTCCTTCTCCGACGTCTCGGTCCCCCCGCCGCCCAACCCGCGGGACTACATCACCGACCGTACGAAGGACCGCGCCCCGCTGACCACGGCCGCCCTCTTCCCCGACAAGGCCATGGTCATCGGCGAGCACACCTACCCGCGCACCGCGCAGTCCGCCACGAAGGACTGCACCGCCGGTACGCAGGGCGCGCTCGGCTCCCTGCTGAAGCACAACGGCTGCGAGGCGCTGCTGCGCGCCACCTACGCCAAGGACGGCGTCGCGGTCACCATCGGCATCGCCGCCCTGGACTCCCCCGACGCCGCCGAACGCGTCAAGGCCAAGGCATCCGGCAATCTCGCCCCGCTCGCCGGCGGCCACGTCGGCGAGGCGTTCTGCCGCGGCACCGCCTGCCGGATGACCGCCAACGCCACCGGCCGGTACGCGTACTTCACCATCGCCGGCTACCTCGACGGCACGCGCGTCACGCAGAAGTCCGCCCCGGCCCTCCAGATCGGCCGCGACGGCGAGTCCTACGCCTTCGCCCGCATCATCCAGCGCGGCAAGGACCAGGCGGCGAAGGCCGCCCAGGAGCAGCAGCAGGGCTGACGGCCACGGGCCGGGCACCACCGTGCCCGGCCCGCACACCTCGTCCCGGCTGCCTCAGCAGCACCCGGCCCCCGGCAGCGTCCGCCGGTTCCGGGCCTCCAGATTCCGTGCCATCAGCTGGTCGTCGGCCGGGTAGCCGACCTCCTCCAGCGTCAGCCCGTGCGGCCGCACCACGTGCACCGCCGAGTCCCGCACGCCCGCGGCCAGCACCTTGCCCGGCCAGTCGACCGGCCGGTGCCCGTCACCGACGAACAGCAGCGCGCCGACCAGCGACCGCACCATGTTGTGGCAGAACGCGTCCGCCCGCACCGTCGCCGTGACGACCCCGTCCGCGTCCCGCGCCCAGCTCAGCTCCTGGAGCGTACGGATCGTCGTCGCCCCCTCACGCCGCTTGCAGTACGCCGCGAAGTCGTGCTCACCCAGCAGCGCCTGCGACGCCGCGTTCATCGCGTCCACGTCGAGCGCCCAGTCGTGCCACAGCACATGGCCGCGCAGCAGCGGGTCCACTCCCCCGGGATGGTCGGTGACCCGGTACGCGTACCGCCGCCAGATCGCCGAGAACCGCGCGTTGAAGCCGTACGGCGCCTCCGCGGCCCGCCACACCCGGACGTCCTTCGGCAGCCGCCCCGCCAGCCGCCGCAGCAGCCGGTCACCGTGCTCGGCCCACAGCTCCTCCGGCAGATCCACATGCGCCACCTGCCCGCGCGCATGCACCCCGGCGTCCGTCCGCCCCGCCACGGTCAGCTCGTACGTCTCGCCGGAACGGGTCACCGTCCGCAGCGCTTCCTCCAGCTCCCCCTGGACGGTGCGCTGCTCGCGCTGCTTCGCCCAGCCGGAGAACTCCGATCCGTCGTACGAAAGATCCAGCCGCACCCGGACGCGCCCGGGCTCCACCTCATCGCTCACCCGTCGATCCTCTCAGAGCACGGCAAACGGAACGGGCCCGCTCCCCGAAGGGAACGGGCCCGCCCGCAGGACTCAGCGGCCTCAGGCGTCCTTGGACTCCTCGGCCGGCGCCTCGGTCGCCTCGGCGGCGTCCTTCTTCAGCGCGTCTTCCTTGACCGCACGCTTGGTGGCGGCCTCGGCCTCACCGGTGGCCTGCTGGGCCACGGTCAGCGCCTCCACCAGCTCGATGACGGCCATGGGGGCGTTGTCGCCACGGCGCGCACCGATCTTGGTGATGCGGGTGTAACCACCCGGGCGGTTCTCGAACCGCGGGGCGATCTCGGTGAACAGCGTGTGCACGACGCTCTTGTCCGAGATCAGCTGCATGACCTGACGACGGTTGTGCAGGTCACCCTTCTTCGCCTTGGTCACGAGACGCTCGGCGTACGGACGCAGACGGCGGGCCTTGGCCTCGGTCGTCGTGATGCGGCCGTGCTCGAAGAGCGCGGTGGCCAGGTTGCGCAGCATGAGACGCTCGTGCGCCGCGCTACCGCCCAGACGGGCACCCTTGGTGGGCTTCGGCATGGTGTTTCTCCTTCATTGCTGCACCGGCCGTATCAGGTACCGGTGTCAGTTCCCACGAGGCGGGCGCCCCGCGGAAGATCACGCACGGCCGGGCCCGGGGTACGCGCCCCGGGCCCGGCCGGTGGAACTCAGTACTGCTCGGTCTCCACGAAACCGGCGTCCGCGTCGTCGTCCGCGCCGAAGGCGTCGGCCGCGGCGGTCGGGTCGAACCCGGGGGGCGAGTCCTTCAGCGCCAGGCCCATGCCCGCGAGCTTGGCCTTGACCTCGTCGATCGACTTCGCACCGAAGTTGCGGATGTCGAGCAGGTCCGCCTCGGAGCGGGCCACCAGCTCGCCCACCGAGTGGATGCCCTCACGCTTGAGGCAGTTGTACGACCGAACGGTGAGCTCCAGCTCCTCGATCGGCAGCGCCAGGTCGGCGGCGAGGGCGGCGTCCGTCGGGGACGGGCCCATGTCGATGCCCTCGGCGTCGATGTTCAGCTCGCGGGCGAGACCGAACAGCTCGACCAGGGTCTTACCGGCCGACGCCATGGCGTCGCGCGGGCGCATGGCCTGCTTGGTCTCGACGTCGACGATCAGCTTGTCGAAGTCGGTGCGCTGCTCGACACGCGTGGCCTCGACCTTGTAGGTGACCTTGAGGACCGGCGAGTAGATCGAGTCGACCGGGATCCGGCCGATCTCCTGGCCGACCTGCTTGTTCTGCACCGCGGAGACGTAGCCGCGACCGCGCTCGACGGTCAGCTCCATCTCCAGCTTGCCCTTGGCGTTCAGGGTCGCCAGGACCAGGTCCGGGTTGTGGACCTCGACACCGGCCGGGGGCGCGATGTCGGCGGCGGTGACCAGACCCGGGCCCTGCTTGCGCAGGTACATCACGACCGGCTCGTCGTGCTCCGAGGAGACGACCAGCTGCTTGATGTTGAGGATGAGGTCGGTGACGTCCTCCTTGACGCCCGGCACGGTGGTGAACTCGTGCAGGACACCGTCGATACGGATCGACGTGACCGCCGCACCCGGGATCGAGGAGAGGAGCGTACGGCGGAGGGAGTTACCCAGGGTGTAACCGAAGCCCGGCTCCAGGGGCTCGATCACGAACCGGGAGCGGTACTCGTCGACGACCTCTTCGGTCAGCGACGGACGCTGAGCGATAAGCATGTGTGTTCCTTCAGTCGTGGGCGCCCGCTATTTGACGCCCTCTGCTGACAAGGGTACGGGCGGCACACGGTTCCGAAGAACCTGTGCCGCCCGAGCCCGTCGCCCTACTTACTTGGAGTAGAGCTCAACGATCAGCTGCTCCTGCACCTGGGTGTCGATCACCTGGCGCTCGGGCAGGCTGTGCACGAGGATCCGGAGGTTCGACGGGATCGCTTCCAGCCACGCCGGAACGGTCTTCTCGCCGGCCTCGGCCTTGGCCACCTCGAAGGGGGTCAGGTTCCGGGAGCCCTCGCGGACCTCGATGATGTCGTTCACGGAGACGCGGGCCGACGGGATGTCGGTCTTGCGGCCGTTCACGTTGATGTGTCCGTGACGCACCAGCTGACGGGCGTGGTCGCGGGACTTGGCGAAGCCGGCCCGGTAGACCACGTTGTCGAGGCGGGTCTCAAGGATGCGCAGAAGGTTCTCACCGGTCTTGCCGGTCTTCTGGTTCGCTTCCTTGTAGTAGTTCACGAACTGCTTCTCAAGGACACCGTAGATGCGGCTGCACTTCTGCTTCTCACGAAGCTGGAGCAGGTACTCGCTGTCCTTGGTGCGCCCGCGACCGTGCTCACCCGGGGGGTAAGGACGGATCTCGATCGGGCACTTCGCGCTCTCGCACTTGCTCCCCTTGAGGAAGAGCTTCTGCTTCTCCCGACGGCAACGCTTGCAGTCGGCCCCGGTGTAACGCGCCATTGTCTAGTTGTCTCCTACTTCAGTGGGTCAGACGCGGCGGCGCTTGGGAGGGCGGCAGCCGTTGTGCGGGGTCGGGGTGACGTCCTGGATCGAACCCACCTCGAGGCCGGTGGCCTGGAGGGAGCGGATCGCGGTCTCACGGCCGGAGCCGGGACCCTTGACGAACACGTCGACCTTGCGCATGCCGTGCTCCTGCGCGCGACGGGCGGCCGACTCGGCAGCCATCTGCGCGGCGAACGGAGTCGACTTACGCGAACCCTTGAAGCCCACGTGACCGGCCGAGGCCCAGGAAATCACGTTGCCGGTCGGGTCGGTGATCGAAACGATCGTGTTGTTGAACGTGCTCTTGATGTGAGCGTGCCCGTGGGCGACGTTCTTCTTCTCCTTGCGGCGCACCTTCTTGGCGCCGGCCGTACGGCCCTTCGGAGGCATGAAATTCTCCTAATGGAGGTGGTCGGTCCTACAGCGAAGACCGCTGACTTCCGCGGCCCGGGAAAACGGAACCGCAGTGCGTCCTGCTGAGGACTACTTCTTGCCCGGCTTCTTCTTGCCGGCGATCGCGCGACGCGGGCCCTTGCGGGTGCGGGCGTTCGTGCTGGTGCGCTGACCGTGGACCGGAAGGCCGCGGCGGTGACGCAGACCCTGGTAGCAGCCGATCTCGACCTTGCGGCGGATGTCGGCCTGGATCTCGCGACGGAGGTCACCCTCGGTCTTGAGGTTGTTGTCCACGTACTCGCGGATCTTGACCAGGTCTTCCTCGGCCAGGTCGCGAACCCGCGTGTTGGGGTCCACGCCGGTGGCGGCGAGGGTCTGCTGCGACAGCGTGCGCCCGATGCCGAAGACATAGGTGAGGGCGACCTCGACGCGCTTTTCGCGCGGGAGATCAACGCCTGCGAGGCGTGCCATTGATGTGGCTCCTGATGGCTATTCGGAGGTCTTCCGCAGCACCGTTCCCGTAAGACTCAGCTGAATTACGAGCCGGGCCCCGGCCTCCGAGCCGGGGGTTTCGTCCCACGCGAAAGACGCGGGGGTCGGGTGTCTGCGTATGTACGAATTACGTGCGTCGCGCGAACTGCGAAATGCAGGTGGTCGGCGTGCGTCAGCCCTGGCGCTGCTTGTGGCGCAGGTTGTCGCAGATGACCATGACCCGGCCGTGGCGGCGGATCACCTTGCACTTGTCGCAGATCTTCTTGACGCTCGGCTTGACCTTCATGGGTGTGAGGTTCTCCGGGTCAGTGCCGTCACCCCGACGGAGCGGGGCTTCGACAAGATCTACTTGTAGCGGTAGACGATCCGGCCACGCGTCAGGTCGTACGGAGAGAGCTCCACCACGACCCGGTCATCCGGGAGGATACGGATGTAGTGCATCCGCATCTTGCCGCTGATGTGCGCGAGGACCTTGTGACCGTTCTGGAGCTCCACCTTGAACATCGCGTTCGGCAGAGACTCGATCACGGTGCCCTCGATCTCGATGGCACCTTGCTTCTTGGCCACGCTTCGCCTTTCGAATCGGCTACCTTGATCAACTCTCGAAGTGTCCGCACGGCATGTCCCGGAGGACGCCCACCTTGAAGGCAGGCACACGGATGCACGAGAGCCGACGCGTCAGTCTACGTCAGAGGCCCCGAAAAGACGAATCCACGATTATTGCCCACCCGGGGAGATCCTTACGCCATCGCCCCGCGGACCGTCGCACTTCCTCCGCACGACCTCCGGGGTCCGGTCCCGCCGTCAGGCCCCCGCGAGCGGGTCCGGCGCCGCCGTGACACCCAGCTCGGCCAGCTTCGCCTTGCCGCCGTCGACCGCGGTCAGCACCAGCGGGCCCTCCTCGGTCAGCGCCACCGAGTGCTCCCAGTGCGAGGACCAGCCGCCGTCGTTCGTCTTGACCGTCCACTCGTCGTCCAGGACGTGCGTCTTGTGCGTGCCGAGGTTGACCATCGGCTCGATCGCGATGCAGAACCCGGGCACCAGCTTCGGGCCGCGGCCGCGCTTGCGGTCGACGTAGTTCAGCAGATGCGGGTCCATGTGCATCTGCGAGCCGATGCCGTGGCCGCCGTACTCCTCGACGATGCCGTACTTCCCGCAGGCCGGGCGCGGCTGGCGGCGGATGTAGCCCTCGATCGCCTTGGAGATGTCGATCAGCCGGTTGCCCTTGGCCACCGCGGCGATCCCGGCCCACATGGACTCCTCGGTCACCCGGCTCAGCTCGACCAGCTCCGCGGAGTGCCCGGACCCGACGAACGCGGTGTACGCGGCATCGCCGTGCCAGCCCTCGATGATCGCGCCGCAGTCGATGGAGATGATGTCGCCGTCCCGCAGCACCGTTTCGTCGTCCGGGATGCCGTGGACGACGACGTCGTTCACCGACGTGCAGATCGTCGCGGGGAAACCGCCGTACCCGAGGAAGTTCGACTTCGCACCGTGCTCGGCCAGGACCTTGCGGGCCACCTCGTCGAGATCGCGGGTGGTCGCCCCCGGCACCGCCGCCTCCCGGGTCGCGGCATGGATGGCGGCGACCACCAGCCCCGCCTCGCGCATCTTCGCGATCTGCTGAGGGGTCTTGATCTCCACCATGGCGGGTAACGCCTTCCTGAACCGACTGTGCCGACAACCGCGTCGTTCGCACGGCCGACCACCGCGCGGGCGCGCCCGCCCCTCCATACGATACGGCCGCGGCGCCCTGGGCAGGGCACCGCGGCCGTATCGAAGCGTACGCGGAGGTTACTCGCCGCGTCCGAGAGCGGACATCGCCCGCTGCGTGACCTCTTCGACCTTGCCGAGGGCGGGAATCGTCACGACGAGTTCCTGCGCCTTGTAGTAGTCGATGATCGGCTCGGTCTCCGAGTGGTAGACCTCCAGGCGCTTACGCACCGTGTCCTCGTGGTCGTCGTCGCGCTGGTAGAGCTCGCCGCCGCAGACGTCGCAGACGCCGTCGGTCTTCGGCTTGCTGTACTCGGCGTGGAAGACGTGCGCGGAGTTCTTCCGGCAGATCCGGCGGCCGGCGATCCGCTTGACGACCTCGTCCTCGGGGACCTCCAGGTCGAGCACCGCGTCCAGCGTGATGCCCTTGCCCTTGAGGTAGGTGTCGAGCGCCTCGGCCTGACCGAGGTTGCGCGGGAACCCGTCCAGCAGGAAGCCTCCGGCCGCGTCGGCCTGCTCCATGCGGTCCTCGGCCATCCTGATGGTGACCGAGTCCGGGACGAGGTTGCCGGCGTCCATGTAGGACTTGGCCTCGACGCCGAGGGGCGTGCCCTGGCTGATGTTGGCGCGGAACAGGTCACCCGTGGAGATGTGCGGGATCTCAAGGTTCCGGGCGAGGTACGCGGCCTGCGTACCCTTACCGGCTCCCGGGGGTCCGACGAGGACGATTCGCATCAGCGGAGGAACCCTTCGTAGTTGCGCTGCTGAAGCTGGCTCTCGATCTGCTTCACGGTCTCCAGACCCACACCCACGATGATCAGGATGCTCGTCCCGCCGAACGGGAAGTTCTGGTTCGCGTTGAACAGCACCAACGCCACTGTTGGCACGAGTGCGATCAGCCCCAGGTACAGCGAGCCCGGCCACGTGATCCGGTTGAGCACGTAGCTGAGGTACTCGGCCGTCGGGCGACCAGCCCGGATGCCCGGGATGAAGCCACCATACTTCTTCATGTTGTCGGCAACTTCTTCGGGGTTGAAGGAGATCGCCACGTAGAAGAAGGCGAAGAACACGATCAACAAGAAG
This sequence comes from Streptomyces sp. NPDC014733, assembly GCF_043083385.1. Lineage (NCBI taxonomy): Bacteria > Bacillati > Actinomycetota > Actinomycetes > Kitasatosporales > Streptomycetaceae > Streptomyces > Streptomyces sp. NPDC014733. The sequence continues at coordinate 181,329 of NZ_JBIBYO010000007.1, forward strand.
TACGTAACGATGTAAACCGGGTGGTTTCCCTTGGTGAAGTTCGTGGAGATCCACCGGGCCCACTCCGCGTCCGAGCCGCTGAACTGCGCGATCAGGGCCGGAATGTAGAGCAACGACGACGCGAAGATGACGGGAATCACACCCGCCTGATTCACCTTGAGCGGGATGTACGTGGACGTACCGCCGTAGGAACGGCGTCCGATCATGCGCTTCGCGTACTGCACCGGGATCCGGCGCTGCGCCTGCTCGACGAAGACCACCAGGGCCACCATCGCCAGGCCGACGGCGATCACCGCGAAGAACTCGATCCAGCCGTCGGCGAGCTTGCCGGTGGTCTTGATCTGCCAGAGGGCGCCCGGGAAACCGGCGGCGATCGAGATGAACATCAGGATCGACATGCCGTTGCCGATGCCACGGTCGGTGACCAGTTCACCGAGCCACATGACCACCGCGGTACCGGCGGTCATCGTGATGACCATGGTGATGGTGGTGAAGATCGAGTCGCTGGGCACGATCTCGCTGGCGACCGGACAGCCGTTGAAGAGGGCGCCGCTGCGCGCGGTGGCCACCAGGCCGGTGCCCTGCAGGATCGCCAGCGCGACGGTCAGATAGCGGGTGTACTGGGTGATCTTCGCCTGGCCGGTCTGGCCCTCCTTCTTGAGGGCTTCCAACCGGGGAATGACAACGGTCAGCAGCTGAAGGATGATGCTCGCCGTGATGTACGGCATGATCCCCAGCGCGAAGATCGTGATCTGCAGCAGCGCACCACCGCTGAACATGTTCACCAGGGCGAACAATCCGCTGTTGCCGCCGGCCTGCTTCATGCAGGTCTCGACGTTCGCGTAGTTCACCCCGGGGATCGGGACATGGGCACCGATCCGGTAGAGCACGACGATGCCCAACGTGAACAGCAGCTTTTTGCGCAGGTCGGGCGTCTTGAACGCTCGGGCGAACGCGGTGAGCACGGTGCCTCCTGCGCCCCCCGCCGGACGGGCGAGAGGTGACGGTCTTGAGGATCGACGAATAAAAGCGGCCTGAAACGCCGCACAGCCGGGGCCGTGCGGCGGGGGGCCGGTGCTTCCCCGTTAAAAAGTTGCACCGGCAGGCCACCTTACCGGCGACCGTACCCCCGTGGAACGACCAACCGGGGATGCCCCAAACGATGGGCATCCCCGGTCAGTTGAACCAACGAACTCAGAGGAGTTCGGTGACGGTGCCGCCGGCAGCGGCAATCTTCTCCTTGGCGGAGCCGGAGACGGAGTCAACCGTCACCTGCAGCGCCACGGAGATCTCGCCCTGGCCCAGGACCTTGACGAGCTCGTTCTTGCGCACCGCGCCCTTGGCGACCAGGTCGGCCACCGTGACCTCGCCACCCTGCGGGTAGAGCGCGGCCAGCTTCTCCAGGTTCACGACCTGGAACTGCTTGTGGGCGGGGTTCTTGAAGCCCTTCAGCTTCGGGAGGCGCATGTGGAGGGGCATCTGCCCACCCTCGAAGCGCTCCGGAACCTGGTAACGGGCCTTGGTGCCCTTGGTACCACGACCAGCGGTCTTACCCTTGGACGCCTCACCACGACCCACACGGGTCTTGGCGGTCTTGGCGCCCGGGGCAGGACGGAGGTTGTGGACCTTCAGCGGGTTCTGCTCCGCCATGTCAGTCGACCTCCTCAACCGTCACGAGGTGACGGACGGTGTGCACCATGCCGACGACCTCGGGGCGGGCCTCCCGGACGACGCTGTCGTTCAGCCGCTTGAGGCCGAGCGTGCGCAGCGTGTCGCGGTGGTTCTGCTTGCTACCGATGTAGGACTTGGTCTGGGTGATCTTGATGCGCATTACGCAGTCACCCCGGCACGCGCACGCAGCAGGGCTGCGGGAGCAACGTCCTCCAGCGGCAGGCCACGACGGGCCGCGATCTCCTCGGGGCGCTGAAGGCCCTGAAGCGCGGTCACCGTGGCGTGCACGATGTTGATCGGGTTCGACGAACCGAGCGACTTGCTCAGGACGTCGTGGATGCCCGCGCACTCCAGGACGGCGCGCACCGGGCCACCGGCGATCACACCGGTACCGGGGGAAGCCGGCTTGAGCAGGACGACGCCCGCAGCCTTCTCGCCCTGGATGGGGTGCGGGATGGTGCCCTGGATACGGGGGACCTTGAAGAAGTTCTTCTTGGCCTCTTCCACGCCCTTGGCGATGGCAGCCGGAACTTCCTTGGCCTTGCCGTAACCGACACCTACGGTGCCGTCACCGTCGCCCACCACGACCAGCGCGGTGAAGCTGAAACGACGACCACCCTTGACAACCTTGGCGACACGGTTGATCGCGACAACGCGCTCAACGTATGCGGTCTTCTCGGCGGCAGCGCCACCGTCGCGACCCTTCCGGTCCCGCCGCTCGCCGCCACCGGCACCGCTGCCGCGGCGCTGGGGTCCAGCCATTGGATTTACCTCTCTCTGTTACGTCCGCTAGCTCCGGAACCGGGGCTTAGAACTTCAGCCCGGCTTCGCGGGCGGCGTCCGCCAGAGCGGCAATGCGCCCGGCGTACTGGTTGCCACCGCGGTCGAACACGACGGCCTCGACGCCGGCGGCCTTGGCGCGCTCGGCGACCAGGGAACCGACCTGCTTGGCCTGGTCGCCCTTGCTGCCCTCGCCGCCACGGATCGACGCGTCCAGGTGCGACGCCGACGCGAGCGTGTGGCCCGCGATGTCGTCGATGACCTGGGCGGTGATGCCGCGGTTGGAGCGCGTCACGACCAGACGCGGACGCTCCGGCGTACCCGAAATCCGCTTACGGATGCGGATGTGGCGCCGCTTGAGGGCGGCACCCTTGCGGGCGTTGCCCTTCGCGATCTTCACACCGTATGCCATGGCTTACTTACCAGCCTTTCCGACCTTGCGGCGGATGACCTCGCCGGCGTACTTGACGCCCTTGGCCTTGTACGGGTCAGGCTTGCGCAGCTTGCGGATGTTCGCCGCAACCTCGCCGACCTTCTGCTTGTCGATGCCCTCGACGCTGAGCTTCGTCGGGGACTCGACCTTGAAGGAGATACCTTCGGGCGCCTCGACGAGGATCGGGTGGCTGTAGCCCAGGGAGAACTCCAGGTTGGAGCCCTTGGCCTGGACGCGGTAGCCGACACCGCTGATTTCGAGCGCCTTGCTGTAGCCCGCGGTCACGCCGGTGATCATGTTCGCCACCAGCGTGCGGGACAGGCCGTGAAGGGCCTTGTTCTGACGCTCGTCGTTCGGGCGGGAGACGCTGATGACGCCGTCCTCACCCTTGGCGACCTCGATGGGCGCGGCGACGGTGTGCGAAAGGGAGCCCTTGGGACCCTTCACGTTGACCGTGCGGCCATCGATGGTGACGTCCACACCAGCGGGAACCTGGATGGGCAGCTTGCCAATGCGCGACATTAGCTCTTCCTCCGTTCCCTGATTACCAGACGTAGGCGAGGACTTCCCCACCCACGCCCTTCTTGCTGGCCTGCTGGCCGGTCAGGAGACCGTGGGACGTGGAGATGATCGCCACGCCCAGGCCGCCGAGGACCTTCGGCAGGTTGGTGGACTTTGCGTAGACCCGCAGGCCCGGCTTCGAGATGCGCTTGATGCCGGCGATCGAGCGCTCGCGGTTCGGGCCGAACTTCAGCTCGAGGATGAGGTTCTTGCCGACCTCGGCGTCCTCAACCTTCCAGCCGGTGATGTAGCCCTCCTGCTGGAGGATCTCCGCGATGTGAGACTTGATCTTGCTGTGCGGCATCACGACGGTGTCGTGGTACGCCGAGTTCGCGTTCCGCAGACGGGTCAGCATGTCTGCGATGGGATCAGTCATGGTCATGAATTGGCCTTCGGCCTCTCTCGCCGGGGTTTCCTATATGTGCCATCCCTCTCCCCGATCCGAGTCGGGACGGGTGCGGCACGGGGACCTACGGCGTAGTAAGCGACGTTATGCGGGCGTGTTGCCCGCGGTCGGTCTCGGGCGGCGGGGCGCCCAACCCTTCTACCCTACGGGACGAAGGGCGGGGCGCCTGCCGACCGGATGCTTACCGAGAGCTTCCGGGTCATCCCAACTGGGGGATTACCAGGAGCTCTTGGTCACGCCCGGCAGCTCGCCACGGTGAGCCATCTCACGAAGGCACACGCGGCAGAGGCCGAACTTGCGGTACACGGAGTGCGGGCGGCCACAGCGCTGGCAGCGGGTGTAGGCGCGCACACCGAACTTGGGCTTGCGAGCAGCCTTCGCGATCAGAGCCTTCTTCGCCATCTCGCTCACGCCTCCTTGAACGGGAAGCCGAGGTGACGCAGAAGGGCGCGGCCCTCGTCGTCGTTGGTCGCCGTGGTGACCACGGTGATGTCCATACCCCGGGTACGGTCGATCTTGTCCTGGTCGATCTCGTGGAACATGACCTGCTCCGTGAGACCGAAGGTGTAGTTACCGCGGCCGTCGAACTGCTTCGGCGACAGACCACGGAAGTCGCGGATGCGCGGCAGCGCGAGCGACAGCAGGCGGTCCAGGAACTCCCACATGCGGTCACCGCGGAGGGTGACGTGGGCACCGATCGGCTGACCCTCACGCAGCTTGAACTGCGCGATGGACTTCCGGGCCTTGGTGACGGCCGGCTTCTGGCCGGTGATCGTGGTGAGGTCCTTGATGGCACCGTCGATCAGCTTGGAGTCGCGGGCGGCGTCGCCCACACCCATGTTGACCACGATCTTGGTCAGACCGGGGATCTGCATGACGTTCTCGTACGAGAACTCGTCCTTCAGCTTCCCGGCGATCTCTTCGCGGTAGCGCTGCTTGAGACGCGGCGCGTTGGTGGTGGCAGTCATCAGATGTCCTCACCGGTCCGCTTGGCAACGCGGATCTTGTTGCCTTCGTCGTCGAAGCGGTAGCCGACGCGGGTGACGACCTTCTTGCCGTCCTTCTCCACGACGAGCTGCACGTTGCTCACGTGCACCGGGGCCTCGGTGGTGACGATGCCGCCGGTCTGCGAGCCGCGCGCGGTCTGGCCGGCCTTGGTGTGCTTCTTGACCCGGTTGACACCCTCGACCAGGACACGGTCCTCGCGGGGGAAGGCCGCGATGACCTTGCCCTGCTTGCCCTTGTCCTTACCGGTGATGACCTGGACCAGGTCGCCCTTCTTGATCTTCATCGGTTACAGCACCTCCGGCGCGAGCGAGATGATCTTCATGAACTTCTTCTCGCGCAGCTCACGGCCCACGGGGCCGAAGATACGGGTGCCGCGGGGGTCGCCATCGTTCTTGAGGATGACGGCCGCGTTCTCATCGAAGCGGATGTACGAGCCGTCCGGACGGCGGCGCTCCTTGACGGTGCGAACGATGACGGCCTTGACGACGTCACCCTTCTTCACGTTGCCACCGGGGATCGCGTCCTTCACGGTGGCGACGATGACGTCACCGATGCCCGCGTAGCGCCGGCCCGAGCCACCGAGAACACGGATGGTGAGAATTTCCTTCGCACCCGTGTTGTCGGCGACGCGAAGCCGAGACTCCTGCTGGATCACGTCTATCTCCTGATCGTCTGCCGGTTCCCGGCGGGGCCCCGCGGTGAAACGGAGCCCCACCGAGCCTGGCGGAACTGACCTGAGGGGGAACCCTCAGGCGGTATTTCGTGGAGTTCCCTTACGGGAACTGCCTACTTGGCCTTCTCGAGGATCTCGACGATGCGCCAGCGCTTCGAGGCGGACAGCGGCCGGGTCTCCATGAGGAGGACGCGGTCGCCGACACCCGCGGCGTTCTGCTCGTCGTGCGCCTTGAGCTTGTTGGTACGGCGGATGACCTTGCCGTACAGCGCGTGCTTGACGCGGTCCTCGACGGCGACGACGACGGTCTTGTCCATCTTGTCGCTGACGACGAGACCCTCACGGGTCTTGCGGAAGCCGCGGTCGTTCGTCTCAGTCACATTCTTCTCGCTCATCAGGCGCTCTCCACCGTCTCGATGCCCAGCTCACGCTCACGCATCAGGGTGTAGATCCGGGCGATGTCCTTACGGACGGACTTGAGCCGACCGTGGTTCTCAAGCTGTCCGGTCGCCGCCTGGAAGCGGAGGTTGAACAGCTCCTCCTTGGCCTCACGAAGCTTGGCAACGAGGTCCTCGTTGTTCAGCTCGCGCAGCTCGGTCGCCTTGGTACCGGCCGCCATCACGACTCACCTGCCTCGCGCCGCACGATGCGGCACTTCATCGGAAGCTTGTGGGCGGCGCGGGTCAGCGCCTCCTTGGCAACCTTTTCGTTCGGGAAGGACAGCTCGAACATCACCCGACCGGGCTTGACGTTCGCGACCCACCACTCGGGAGAACCCTTACCGGAACCCATGCGGGTCTCGGCCGGCTTCTTCGTGAGCGGGCGGTCCGGGTAAATGTTGATCCAGACCTTGCCGCCACGCTTGATGTGACGGGTCATGGCGATACGAGCCGACTCGATCTGACGGTTCGTCACGTACGCCGGGGTGACGGCCTGGATGCCGTACTCACCGAAGGCCAGCTCGGTGCCACCCTTGGCCATGCCGTTGCGCTTCGGGTGGTGCTGCTTACGGTGCTTGACCCTGCGAGGGATCAGCATGTCGGTCAGGCCTCCTGTCCGGTGCTCTCAGCCGGAGCAGCGGCTGCGGCCTCGGCCTTGGGGGCCTCGGCAGCGGCGTTCTGCTGCTGCGGCTTGCGGCCGCGGCCGCCACGCTCGCCACCGCGGCGCGGGCGGTCGTTGCCACCGCGGGCCGGGCGGTTACCCGCACGGGCGGCGGCGTTCTCCGCACGGACCTCGGCGATGTTCTTGACGTCGCCCTTGTAGATCCAGACCTTCACGCCGATGCGGCCGAAGGTGGTCTTGGCCTCGAAGAAGCCGTAGTCGACGTTGGCCCGGAGGGTGTGCAGGGGCACACGGCCCTCGCGGTAGAACTCCGAGCGGGACATCTCGGCACCGCCGAGACGGCCACCGCACTGGATCTTGATGCCCTTGGCGCCGGCCTTCATCGTCGACTGCATGCTCTTACGCATGGCGCGACGGAAGGAGACGCGGGAGGACAGCTGCTCGGCGACGGCCTGGGCCACGAGCTGAGCATCGGTCTCGGGGTTCTTGACCTCGAGGATGTTCAGCTGGACCTGCTTGCCGGTCAGCTTCTCCAGTTCGCCGCGGATGCGGTCGGCCTCGGCGCCACGGCGGCCGATGACGATGCCCGGACGAGCGGTGTGGATGTCAACGCGGACGCGCTCACGGGTGCGCTCGATCTCCACCTTGGAGATACCGGCGCGCTCCATGCCCTTCGTCATCATGCGACGAATGGCGACGTCTTCCTTGACGTAGTCCTTGTACAGCTTGTCGGCGTACCAGCGGGACTTGAAGTCCGTCGTGACGCCGAGCCGGAACCCGTGCGGGTTTACCTTCTGGCCCATTACCGGGTTCCTTCCTTGCTGCTGACGACCACGGTGATGTGGCTGGTCCGCTTGCGGATCCGGTAGGCACGGCCCTGGGCACGCGGACGGAACCGCTTCAGGGTCGGGCCCTCGTCGACGTACGCCTCGGAGATGAAGAGGCTGTCGGCGTCGGTGTGGTCGTAGTTGTGCGCCGCGTTGGCAATGGCGCTGTCCAGCACCTTGCCGACGGGCACGCTCGCGGCCTGCGGGGCGAAACGCAGGACCGCCTGAGCCTCCGTGGCATCCATGCCACGGATAAGGTCCACCACGCGGCGGGCCTTCATGGGCGTGACGCGGATGTACCGCGCCTGGGCCCTGGCTTCCATGGTTGTCCCTTCGGTGTCAGTCATAGTCTTCGCACTCCGCCGATCAACGACGCCGCGACTTGCGGTCGTCCTTCTCGTGGCCGCGGAAGGTGCGGGTCGGCGCAAACTCGCCGAGCTTGTGGCCAACCATCGACTCGGTGACGAACACCGGGACGTGCTTGCGGCCGTCGTGCACCGCGATCGTGTGGCCGAGCATGGCCGGGACGATCATGGAGCGGCGGGACCAGGTCTTGATGACGTTCTTGGTGCCGGCTTCGTTCTGAACATCCACCTTCTTGGCAAGGTGGTCGTCGACGAAGGGCCCCTTCTTGAGACTGCGCGGCATCTAAACCCGCTCCTAGCGCTTCTTGTTCGTCTTGCGGCGGCGGACGATGTACTTGTTCGAAGCCTTCTTCGGCGAACGCGTACGACCCTCCTTCTGACCCCACGGCGAGACCGGGTGGCGACCACCGGAGGTCTTGCCCTCACCACCACCGTGCGGGTGGTCGACGGGGTTCATCACGACACCACGCACGGTCGGGCGGACGCCCTTCCAGCGCATGCGGCCGGCCTTGCCCCAGTTGATGTTCGACTGCTCGGCGTTGCCGACCTCGCCGACGGTGGCGCGGCAGCGGACGTCGACCAGGCGGATCTCACCGGACGGCATACGCAGGTGGGCCATCGAGCCCTCCCGCGCCAGCAGCTGCACGGAGGCACCGGCCGAGCGGGCGAACTTCGCACCGCCGCCCGGACGCAGCTCGATCGCGTGGATCGTCGTACCCACGGGGATGTGGCGCAGCGGCAGGTTGTTGCCGGGCTTGATGTCGGCGCCGGGGCCGTTCTCAATCCGGTCACCCTGCGACAGGCCACGGGGCGCGATGATGTAGCGCTTCTCGCCGTCTGCGTAGTGCAGCAGCGCGATGCGCGCGGTGCGGTTGGGGTCGTACTCGATGTGCGCGACCTTGGCCGGCACGCCGTCCTTGTCGTGACGACGGAAGTCGATCACTCGGTAGGCGCGCTTGTGGCCACCGCCCTGGTGGCGAACGGTCACACGACCGGCGTTGTTACGGCCGCCCTTGCTGTGCAGCGGGCGGACCAGCGACTTCTCCGGCGTGGACCGCGTGATCTCGACAAAGTCGGCGACGCTGGAGCCACGACGGCCCGGGGTCGTCGGCTTGTACTTGCGGATACCCATTTCTCAGTCCTCGTCCGATTCCGGACGATCCAGACCGCCCTCAGGCGGTCGGACCGCCGAAGATGTCGATACGGTCGCCCTCGGCGAGGGTCACGATGGCGCGCTTGGTGTCGGCACGCTTGCCGAAACCGGTGCGGGTGCGCTTGCGCTTGCCCTGGCGGTTGATCGTGTTGACCCCGGAGACCTTGACCGAGAAGACCGCCTCGACGGCCTGCTTGATCTGGGTCTTGTTGGCACGCGGGTCGACGATGAACGTGTACTTGTTCTCGTCCAGCAGCGCGTAGCTCTTCTCGGAGACCACCGGCTTGACAAGAATGTCGCGCGGGTCCGAGAAGGTCTTGCTGGTGACGACGGCCTCAGTCATCAGGCGTCGCTCCCTTCGGTCTCAGCGTTCCGGCCGGACACGAAGGACTCCAGAGCGGCCGCGGTGAAGACCACGTCGTCGGAGACGAGCACGTCGTACGTGTTCAGCTGGCCCGGCTCCAGGATGTGCACCTGGGGCAGGTTGCGGGCGGACAGCCACGCGGCCTCGTCGGAGCGCTCGGCGACCAGGAGCAGGTTCTTCCGCTCGCTGACCTTGCCGAGGAGACCCTTGGCGGCCTTGGTGGAGATCGCGCCGTCGACCACGCCGGAGACGACGTGGATACGGCTGTTGCGCGCCCGGTCGGTGAGGGCACCGCGCAGGGCGGCGGCCTTCATCTTCTTGGGCGTCCGCTGCGAGTAGTCGCGCGGCACGGGACCGTGCACGACGCCACCACCGGCGAACTGCGGCGCACGGGTCGAACCCTGGCGCGCGCGGCCGGTGCCCTTCTGGCGGTACGGCTTCTTGCCACCGCCGCGGACCTCGCCGCGAGTCTTGGTCTTGTGCGTGCCCTGACGGGCAGCGGCCAGCTGCGCGACAACGACCTGGTGGATCAGCGGAATGCTGACCTTCGCGTCGAAGATCTCCGCGGGGAGCTCGACGGTCCCGGCCTTGTCGCCTGCCGGCGAAAGGATGTCAATGGTGCTCATCGGTTACCTCAGGCCCCCTTGGCCGCGGTACGGACCAGGACGAGGCCGCCGTTCGGACCAGGAACTGCGCCCTTGATGAGCAGCAGGCCCTTCTCCGCGTCAACGGCATGGACGGTCAGGTTCTGGGTGGTGACCCGCTCGTTGCCCATACGACCGGCCATCCGCATGCCCTTGAACACGCGGCCCGGGGTGGCGCAGCCACCGATGGAGCCCGGCTTACGGTGCACGCGGTGGGCACCGTGGGAAGCCTTGCCGCCGTGGAAGCCGTGACGCTTCATGACGCCGGCGAAGCCCTTGCCCTTGCTCTTGCCGGTCACGTCCACCTTGACGCCGGACTCGAAGGTCTCAGCGGTCAGCTCCTGGCCGAGGGTGTACTCGCCGGCGTCGGCGGTACGGACCTCGACGAGGTGACGGCGGGGGGTGACGTCGGCCTTCGCGAAGTGGCCCTTGAGGGGCTTGTTCACCTTGCGCGGGTCGATCTCGCCGAAGGCGATCTGGACGGAGTCGTAGCCGTCCTGGTCATTGGTGCGCACCTGGGTAACGACACAGGGGCCGGCCTTCACCACGGTCACCGGGACAACACGGTTGTTGTCGTCCCAGACCTGGGTCATGCCGAGCTTCTCGCCCAGGATGCCCTTGATCTGCTTAGCCATCTCTTCCGCGCCTCTCAGAGCTTGATCTCGATGTCAACGCCGGCCGGAAGGTCCAGGCGCATCAGCGAGTCAACGGTCTTGGGCGTCGGGTCGAGGATGTCGATCAGGCGCTTGTGCGTGCGCATCTCGAAGTGCTCGCGCGAGTCCTTGTACTTGTGCGGCGACTTGATGACGCAGTACACGTTCTTCTCAGTGGGCAGCGGCACCGGGCCCGCGACCGACGCACCAGTGCGAGTCACCGTCTCGACGATCTTCTTCGCCGAGCTGTCGATGACCTCGTGGTCGTAGGCCTTGAGCCGGATGCGGATCTTCTGTCCCGCCATGGCTACTTCGTAGTCCTGTCTCTCGTAACGCTCTGGGACTCGGTGCGTACGCGTCCCGCCTCCGACCCACGCGGTCGGGCGTGTCGCACTCCCACCGGAGAAATTTCCGTACGGAAATCCTTCGAGAAGGAGACGTGGGGGCGGAACACCCACCGAGCGCCTGGCTGAGGCACCCCGCTGACGCTTCCCGGAAGATTCCCGTACTTCCGCCCCTGATAAGAGGCGACGAATACCTAGGACTCGCTTCCGGTCCCCCCGGCGGGAGGCGCGCAGCATCGGCACTCAACCGAGCAACCTGGACAGTGTGCCATACGGCCGAGGGCCGAGGCCAATCGAGCCTTAGAGGCTATCCCACCCGGAGATCACTTACACATGCCGCCGCGCGGGCAGCCCGTCATCCGGTCGCCGACCGGGCCTCCGGAACACGGCACCCGACCCGATTCCGGGCAGCGGAAAGCGCCCGCACGACCGAAGCCGTACGGGCGCTTCCGTGAGCCGAGGCTCGAATGCTCGCAGGAGCTACCGGGTTACCCCGATCAACACTTACTTGTTGATCTTGGTGACCTGGCCGGCGCCGACGGTCCGACCACCCTCACGGATGGCGAACTTCAGGCCCTCCTCCATGGCGACGGGCTGGATGAGCTCGACGCTCATCTCGGTGTTGTCGCCCGGCATGACCATCTCGGTGCCCTCGGGGAGGGTCACGACGCCGGTCACGTCCGTGGTGCGGAAGTAGAACTGCGGGCGGTAGTTGTTGAAGAACGGGGTGTGGCGGCCACCCTCGTCCTTCGACAGGATGTACGCCTGCGCCTCGAAGGAGGTGTGCGGCGTGACCGAGCCCGGCTTGATGATGACCTGGCCGCGCTCGACGTCCTCGCGCTTGATGCCGCGGAGCAGCAGACCGACGTTCTCACCGGCCTGGCCCTCGTCGAGCAGCTTGCGGAACATCTCGATGCCGGTGACCGTGGTGGTGGTCTTCTCCGGCTTGATGCCGATGATGTCGACGGTCTCGTTGACCTTGAGGACACCACGCTCGATACGACCGGTGACAACGGTGCCACGGCCGGTGATGGTGAAGACGTCCTCGATCGGCATCAGGAACGGCTTGTCGACGTCACGGTCCGGGGCGGGGATCGCCTCGTCGACGGCCTTCATCAGGTCCACGACGGACTTGGCCCACTCCGGGTCGCCCTCGAGCGCCTTCAGCGCCGAGACCTTGACGACCGGAACGTCGTCGCCCGGGAACTCGTACTCGGAGAGGAGCTCACGGACCTCGAGCTCGACGAGCTCCAGGATCTCCTCGTCGTCCACCATGTCGGCCTTGTTCAGGGCGACAACGATGTAGGGAACGCCGACCTGGCGGGCCAGGAGCACGTGCTCCTTGGTCTGCGGCATCGGGCCGTCGGTGGCGGCAACCACGAGGATGGCGCCGTCCATCTGCGCCGCACCCGTGATCATGTTCTTGATGTAGTCCGCGTGACCGGGGCAGTCGACGTGGGCGTAGTGACGGTTCTCCGTCTGGTACTCGACGTGCGCGATCGAGATCGTGATACCGCGCTGACGCTCCTCGGGAGCCTTGTCGATCTGGTCGAAGGCCGAGGCCTCGTTCAGGTCGGGGTACTCGTCGTGCAGCACCTTGGTAATGGCGGCCGTGAGGGTCGTCTTACCGTGGTCAATGTGACCGATGGTGCCGATGTTGACGTGCGGCTTAGTCCGCTCGAACTTCGCCTTCGCCACTGGGTCCTCCTGAAGTGGTTCTGTACGCCTTACTCATCGGCGCCAGGTGATCTTTGCTGGGATGCCGACCGCCGGGGCATTCCTCACGGATTGCGGGGTTTACCCCGGCAGACGGTGTCAAGCCTAAAGCGTGTTCCGGCTAACGGAGCTACTCGCCCTTGGCCTTCGCGATGATCTCCTCGGCGACGTTCCGGGGAACCTCGGCGTAGGAGTCGAACTGCATCGAGTAGCTTGCGCGACCCGAGGTCTTGCTGCGGAGGTCTCCGACGTAGCCGAACATCTCCGAAAGCGGAACCAGGCCCGTGACGAGCTTGGCGCCGGCGCGGTCCTCCATGGACTGGATCTGACCACGACGCGAGTTGATGTCGCCGATGACGTCACCCATGTAGTCCTCGGGCGTCGTCACCTCGACCTTCATCATCGGCTCCAGCAGGGCCGGGCTGGCCTTGCGGGCGGCCTCCTTGAAGGCCATCGAACCGGCGATCTTGAACGCCATCTCGGACGAGTCCACGTCGTGGAAGGCACCGTCGAGAAGGGTGACCTTGACGCCGGTCAGCGGGTAGCCGGCGAGCACGCCGAACTCCATGGCCTCCTGGCAGCCCGCGTCCACCGACGGGATGTACTCCCGCGGGATACGGCCACCGGTGACCTTGTTCTCGAACTCGTACCCGTCGCCCTCGAGCGGCTCGATGGCGATCTGGACCTTCGCGAACTGACCGGAACCACCGGTCTGCTTCTTGTGCGTGTAGTCCAGCCGCTCCACCGGCTTGCGCAGCGTCTCGCGGTACGCGACCTGCGGCTTGCCGACGTTGGCCTCGACGCGGAACTCGCGCTTCATACGGTCGACCAGCACGTCGAGGTGCAGCTCGCCCATACCCGCGATGATGGTCTGGCCGGTCTCCTCGTCGGTGTGCACCTGGAACGAGGGGTCTTCCTCGGCGAGACGCTGGATGGCGACACCCAGCTTCTCCTGGTCGCCCTTGGACTTGGGCTCGATGGCGACCTGGATGACCGGGGCCGGGAACTCCATCGACTCCAGGATCACGGGGTTGCCCGCGTCGCAGAGGGTCTCACCGGTGGTGGTCTGCTTCAGACCCATGACGGCGACGATGTCACCGGCACCCACCGACTCGATCTCCTCACGCTTGTTCGCGTGCATCCGGTAGATCTTGCCGATGCGTTCCTTCTTGCCCTTCACCGAGTTCTGCACCTGCGAGCCGGCCTCGAGGCGGCCCGAGTACACACGGATGAAGGTGAGCTTGCCCAGGTGCGGGTCGCTGGCGATCTTGAACGCCAGCGCCGCGAGCGGCTCGTCCTCGGAGGGCTTGCGGGCGACGACCGTCTCCGGGTCGTTGACCGCGTGGCCCTCGATGGCCTCGACGTCGAGCGGCGACGGCAGGTAACGGACCACGGCGTCGAGCAGGGGCTGCACGCCCTTGTTCTTGAACGCGGTACCGCAGAACACCGGGGTGACGGTGGTGTTCTCGGCCTTGCCGGCGGCGATCGTGATGCGACGGATCGCGGCGTACAGCTGCTCCTCGGTGGGCTCCTCGCCCTCCAGGAACAGCTCCATGACCTCTTCGTCGTTCTCCGCGACAGCCTCGATGAGCTTGCCGCGGTACTCCTCGGCGAGCTCCAGCTTGTCGGCGGGGATGTCGAGGACGTCATACATCTCGCCCTTGGCCGCCTCGGCCGAGTACACCAGGGCCTTCATGCGGACCAGGTCGATGACGCCCTGGAAGTCGGCCTCGGCACCGATCGGCAGCTGCATCACGATCGGCACCGCGCCCAGGCGGTCCACGATCATGTCGACGCAGCGCAGGAAGTCGGCACCGGTGCGGTCGAGCTTGTTGACGAAGCAGATACGCGGAACGCCGTAGCGGTCCGCCTGACGCCAAACGGTCTCGGACTGGGGCTCAACGCCGGCCACGCCGTCGAACACGGTCACAGCACCGTCGAGGACACGCAGGGAGCGCTCCACCTCGACGGTGAAGTCGACGTGACCCGGGGTGTCGATGATGTTGATCGTGTGGTCGACGTTCTCGAGCGGCCAGTGACAGGTGGTGGCAGCGGAGGTGATGGTGATACCACGCTCCTGCTCCTGCTCCATCCAGTCCATCGTGGCGGCGCCGTCGTGGACCTCACCGATCTTGTACGAGACACCGGTGTAGAACAGGATCCGCTCGGTGGTGGTCGTCTTGCCCGCGTCGATGTGGGCCATGATGCCGATGTTGCGCACCTTGGCCAGGTCAAGCGAAGTGGTAGCCATATCGGCTCAGTCTTCTCTCGGTCTCGATGGGGGTTGCGACTACCAGCGGTAGTGCGCGAAGGCCTTGTTGGACTCGGCCATCTTGTGCGTGTCCTCACGCTTCTTGACCGAAGCGCCGAGGCCGTTGGAGGCGTCGAGCAGTTCGTTCATGAGGCGCTCGGTCATGGTCTTCTCGCGACGGGCGCGGGAGTAGCCCACGAGCCAGCGGAGCGAGAGGGTGGCGGCGCGGCCGGGCTTGACCTCGACCGGGACCTGGTAGGTCGCGCCACCGACACGGCGGGACTTGACCTCAAGGGTCGGCTTGATGTTCTCGAGCGCGCGCTTGAGCGTGATGACCGGGTCGTTACCGGTCTTCTCGCGCAGACCCTCCATGGCGCCGTAAACGATGCGCTCAGCGGTGGAGCGCTTGCCGTTCAGCAGAACCTTGTTGATGAGGGAGGTCACCAGAGGAGAGCCGTAGACCGGGTCGATGATGACCGGGCGCTTCGGGGCGGGGCCCTTACGAGGCATTCTTACTTCTCCTTCTTGGCGCCGTAGCGGCTGCGAGCCTGCTTGCGGTTCTTGACGCCCTGCGTGTCGAGGGAGCCGCGGATGATCTTGTACCGAACACCCGGCAGGTCCTTCACACGGCCGCCGCGCACGAGCACGATCGAGTGCTCCTGCAGGTTGTGGCCCTCACCCGGAATGTAAGCGGTGACCTCGATCCCGCTGGTCAGACGCACACGCGCGACCTTACGCAGGGCCGAGTTCGGCTTCTTCGGGGTGGTCGTGAACACACGCGTGCAGACGCCGCGGCGCTGGGGCGAACCCTCCAGTGCGGGCGTCTTGTTCTTCTCGACCTTGTCCTGCCGGCCCTTACGGACCAGCTGCTGGATCGTAGGCACTACTTCTCCGGTTTCTGTGTGCCGATCACGGTAAAGCTAACCTGGAACACCCACCGACCCACGAGGTCGGGTGTGTCGAACACTGCAGCACTCTCCGCGAGGCGGAAAACGGGCGCAGATTGCGGCGCGGCCGGTAGTGGCTCGCTCTACGGTTGAAGACACGCAGGGCAGCCAGGGCACACCCCAGGCACAAGGTCTGAGCGTACCTACCTCACCGACTCCGGTCAAAACAAATGCCCCGCGGCCGACACGCCGGGCGCAACCGGACGGAGTGCTCACGGGCTGTCACCCGGACGGTGGAACGGAGGTCACCCGCCGGTCACCCGGGTGGCCCTCACGGACAGTCGCGACGGGTCAGGCGCGGAAGATGACCGCCACCATCATCATCAGGATGAAGAGCGCCCAGCCACCGATCCCCAGCCAGCCCAGCACCACCCCGGCCAGCGCCTGGCCGTCACCGCGCTCACCGGTGCGGCGGATCTCCCCGCGCGCCTTGTGGCCCAGGATCACCGCGGGGATCGCGGTCACCCCCCACGTCACCGGCGTCAGGATGCCGCAGACCAGCGCGGCGGTGGCGGAGCCGTTGGTCTGCTGCGGCATCGGCATCGGCGCGGCCGGCATGAACGTCGCCGGGACCGGCCGCGGCTCGAACTGCGACTGCGCCACCGGGCCGGTCGGCAGATCCGCCACCAGCATCTGCAGCTCGGCATGGGTCTGCGCCTGATACGCCCGGCCGATCCGCTGCTCGTACTCCGCCTGCGCGAGCCGCCCCTCGGCGAACCCGGCCTTCAGCACGTCGACCGTACGCTCACGGTCGGCGTGCGAGGCGCGCATCGCCGGAGTCTGGTGCGGCTGAGCGGGTTGCCCACCCTGCCAGGGCTGGAATGCCACGCGATCCTCCCCCGCTCGACAGTTGATCCCCATCTTCTCATCACAGACGCAGCAATGGGAGCGCGAGTTCCGTGGCCGGTGGCGTATCCGTCAACAACGCCGCAGGGCGGCCACCCCTTACGGGATGACCGCCCTGTCGACGTCGTGCGAACCGGACCCTTACTGGTTGTACGGGCCGTAGTCGTAGTCCTCCAGCGGGACCGCCTGGCCGGAGCCGGTGCCGAACGGCGAGTAGTCGATGTCGTCGTAACCGACGGCCGAGTACATCGCAGCCTTGGCCTCCTCGGTGGGCTCCACCCGGATGTTGCGGTAGCGGGACAGGCCCGTACCGGCCGGGATGAGCTTACCGATGATGACGTTCTCCTTGAGGCCGATGAGGCTGTCGGACTTGGCGTTGATCGCCGCATCCGTCAGGACTCGGGTCGTCTCCTGGAAGGAGGCGGCCGACAGCCAGGACTCCGTCGCCAGCGAGGCCTTGGTGATACCCATCAGCTGCGGACGGCCGGAGGCCGGGTGGCCACCCTCCGCCACGACACGACGGTTCTCGCCCTCGAACTTCGAGCGCTCCACCAGCTCGCCCGGCAGCAGCTCCGCGTCGCCGGACTCGATGATCGTCACGCGGCGCAGCATCTGCCGGATGATGATCTCGATGTGCTTGTCGTGGATCGCCACGCCCTGGCTGTTGTAGACCTTCTGGACCTCACCGACGAGGTGGACCTGGACGGCACGCTGGCCGAGGATCCGCAGCACGTCGTGCGGGTTGATGGCGCCCAGGGTCAGCGGCTGGCCGACCTCGACGTGGTCGCCCTCGCCCACCAGCAGACGGGCGCGCTTGGAGACGCCGTACGCCGTCTCGTCGCTGCCGTCGTCCGGGGTGACGACAACCTTCTTGGTCTTCTCGGTCTCCTCGATACGGACGCGGCCGGCCGCCTCCGAGATCGGGGCGACACCCTTGGGCGTACGGGCCTCGAAGAGCTCGACGACTCGCGGCAGACCCAGGGTGATGTCGTCACCGGCCACACCACCGGTGTGGAAGGTACGCATCGTCAGCTGGGTGCCGGGCTCACCGATGGACTGGGCGGCGATGATGCCGACCGCCTCACCGATGTCGACCAGCTTGCCGGTGGCCAGCGAACGGCCGTAGCAGTAGGCACAGGTGCCGACCGCCGACTCACAGGTCAGGACCGAGCGGGTCTTGACCTCCTCGACGCCGTGCGCGACCAGCTGGTCGATGAGCACGTCGCCGAGGTCGACGTTGGCGGAGGCGATGACCTTGCCGTCGACGACGACGTCCTCGGCCAGCATCCGGGCGTAGACGCTCGACTCCACGTCGTCCGTCTTGCGCAGGGAGCCGTCGGCGCCGCGGGTCGCGATCTTCAGCTTGAGGCCGCGCTCGGTGCCGCAGTCCTCCTCGCGGATGATCACGTCCTGCGAGACGTCCACCAGACGACGGGTCAGGTAACCCGAGTCGGCGGTACGCAGGGCGGTGTCCGCCAGACCCTTACGGGCACCGTGCGTGGAGATGAAGTACTCCAGCACGGAGAGGCCCTCGCGGAAGGACGCCTTGATGGGACGCGGGATGGTCTCGTTCTTCGCGTTCGACACCAGACCACGCATACCGGCGATCTGCCGCATCTGCATCATGTTTCCTCGGGCACCCGAGTCAACCATCATGAAGATGGGGTTCGTCTTGGGGAAGTTCTCGTTCATCGCCTCGGCGACCTCGTTGGTCGCCTTGGTCCAGATGTTGATCAGTTCCTGAGTGCGCTCGTCCTTGGTGATCAGACCGCGCTCGTACTGCTTCTGGACCTTCTCGTCCTGGGCCTCGTAGCCCGCGACGATGCCCTTCTTGGCCTCCGGGACGACGATGTCCGAGACGGCGACGGTGACGCCGGAACGGGTCGCCCAGTGGAAACCGGCCGCCTTCAGGTTGTCGAGCGTCGCCGCCACGATGACCTTGGGGTAGCGCTCGGCGAGGTCGTTGACGATCGCGGAGAGCTGCTTCTTGCCCACCGAGTAGTCGACGAACGGGTAGTCCTCGGGCAACAGCTCGTTGAAGAGCGCGCGGCCCAGGGTCGTCCGCAGGCGGAACGAGTCACCCTGCTGCCACTCCGGCTCGCCCTCTTCGGCGACCGGCGGGACGAAGCCCCGCGGCGGGATGGTGCCGATCGGGAAGCGGATGTCGACCTTCGCCTGGAGCGACAGCTCCTTGGCGTCGAACGCCATGATCGCCTCGGCGACCGAACCGAACGCCCGGCCCTCACCGATGACCTTGCGCTCCTCCTCGTCGGTGGTGAGGAAGAACAGGCCCAGCACCATGTCCTGGGTCGGCATGGTGACCGGACGGCCGTCGGCCGGCTTGAGGATGTTGTTCGAGGACAGCATCAGGATGCGGGCCTCGGCCTGCGCCTCCGCGGAGAGCGGCAGGTGGACGGCCATCTGGTCACCGTCGAAGTCCGCGTTGAACGCGGTGCAGACGAGCGGGTGGATCTGAATGGCCTTGCCCTCGACCAGCTGCGGCTCGAAGGCCTGGATGCCGAGGCGGTGCAGGGTGGGCGCACGGTTCAGCAGCACCGGGTGCTCGGCGATGACCTCTTCGAGGACGTCGTACACGACCGTGCGGCCGCGCTCGACCATCCGCTTCGCCGACTTGATGTTCTGCGCGTGGTTCAGGTCGACCAGGCGCTTCATCACGAACGGCTTGAAGAGCTCCAGCGCCATGGCCTTCGGCAGACCGCACTGGTGCAGCTTGAGCTGCGGGCCGACGACGATGACGGAACGCGCCGAGTAGTCGACTCGCTTACCGAGCAGGTTCTGACGGAAGCGGCCCTGCTTGCCCTTGAGCATGTCGGACAGCGACTTCAGCGGACGGTTGCCGGGGCCCGTGACCGGGCGACCACGACGGCCGTTGTCGAAGAGCGCGTCGACGGCCTCCTGGAGCATGCGCTTCTCGTTGTTCACGATGATCTCGGGCGCGCCGAGGTCGAGAAGCCGCTTCAGGCGGTTGTTGCGGTTGATCACGCGGCGGTACAGGTCGTTCAGGTCGGAGGTCGCGAAGCGGCCACCGTCCAGCTGCACCATCGGACGCAGGTCCGGCGGGATGACCGGGATGCAGTCCAGCACCATGCCCTTGGGGCTGTTGCGGGTCTGCAGGAAGGCGGAGACGACCTTGAGGCGCTTGAGCGCACGGGTCTTCTTCTGGCCCTTGCCGGTGCGGATGATCTCGCGGAGGCGCTCGGCCTCCTCGTCGAGGTCGAAGGTCTCCAGGCGCTTCTGCAGCGAGGCGGCGCCCATGGAACCGTCGAAGTACGTGCCGAAGCGGTCACGCAGCTCGCGGTAGAGCAGCTCGTCGCCCTCCAGGTCCTGGACCTTGAGGTTCTTGAAGCGGTTCCAGACCTCGTCGAGACGGTCGATCTCGCGCTGCGCGCGGTCGCGCAGCTGCTTCATCTCGCGCTCGGCACCCTCGCGCACCTTGCGGCGCACATCGGCCTTGGCGCCCTCGGCCTCCAGCTCGGCCAGGTCGGTCTCGAGCTTCTTGGCGCGGGCCTCCAGGTCGGAGTCGCGGCGCTGCTCGATCTGCTGACGCTCGACGGAGACGTGCGCCTCCAGCGAGGGCAGGTCGCGCGTACGGCGCTCCTCGTCCACCCAGGTGATCATGTAGGCGGCGAAGTAGATGACCTTCTCAAGGTCCTTCGGCGCGAGGTCCAGCAGGTAGCCCAGCCGGCTCGGGACGCCCTTGAAGTACCAGATGTGGGTCACGGGAGCGGCCAGCTCGATGTGGCCCATCCGCTCACGACGCACCTTGGCGCGAGTGACCTCGACGCCGCAGCGCTCGCAGATGATGCCCTTGAAGCGGACGCGCTTGTACTTACCGCAGTAGCACTCCCAGTCCCGGGTCGGACCGAAGATCTTCTCGCAGAAGAGTCCGTCCTTTTCGGGCTTGAGGGTGCGGTAGTTGATGGTCTCCGGCTTCTTGACCTCACCGTGCGACCACTGACGGATGTCGTCAGCGGTGGCGAGGCCGATCCGCAGCTCGTCGAAGAAGTTGACGTCGAGCACTGTCGTCAATCCCACCTTCGGGGGTTGCCCCGACAATTGTTGCTGTCAGGGACGAGTCTCAATCTTGGTCTGACGGGGTCCGGGGTTGGCCGGGGCCTCGCAGGGAGGCCCCGGCCAGACCCGTCAGACCTCTTCGACGCTGCTCGGCTCGCGCCGGGACAGGTCGATACCGAGCTCTTCCGCCGCGCGGAAGACGTCCTCGTCGGTGTCGCGCATCTCGATGGACATACCGTCCGAGGACAGCACCTCCACGTTCAGGCAGAGCGACTGCATTTCCTTGATGAGCACCTTGAAGGACTCGGGAATGCCGGGCTCGGGGATGTTCTCGCCCTTGACGATGGCCTCGTAGACCTTCACGCGGCCGGTGACGTCGTCGGACTTGATCGTGAGCAGCTCCTGGAGGGCGTAAGCGGCGCCGTACGCCTCCAGCGCCCACACCTCCATCTCACCGAAGCGCTGGCCACCGAACTGGGCCTTACCACCGAGCGGCTGCTGGGTGATCATCGAGTACGGACCGGTCGACCGGGCGTGCAGCTTGTCGTCGACCAGGTGGTGGAGCTTGAGGATGTACATGTACCCGACCGAGATCGGGTCCGGGAACGGCTCGCCGGAGCGGCCGTCGAACAGCTGGGCCTTGCCGGAGGACTTGACCATCCGCTCGCCGTCGCGGTTGGGGAGCGTCGAGTCGAAGAGACCCGCCAGCTCGTCCTCGCGCGCACCGTCGAAGACCGGGGTGGCGACGTTGGTTCGCGGCGCGACGTCGTCGGCGCCGATCGCCTGCAGCCGCTGCTGCCAGTCCTCGGCACCCTCGACCTTCCAGCCCTGGCTGGCGAGCCAGCCGAGGTGGATCTCCAGAACCTGCCCCGGGTTCATTCGGGACGGGACACCCAGCGGGTTGAGGATGATGTCGACCGGGGTGCCGTCCTCCAGGAACGGCATGTCCTCGACCGGCAGGATCTTCGAGATGACGCCCTTGTTGCCGTGGCGGCCGGCGAGCTTGTCACCGTCGGTGATCTTGCGCTTCTGCGCGACGTAGACGCGGACCAGCTGGTTCACGCCCGGGGGCAGCTCGTCGCCCTCCTCGCGGTCGAAGACGCGGACGCCGATGACCTTGCCGATCTCACCGTGCGGCACCTTCAGCGAGGTGTCACGGACCTCGCGCGCCTTCTCACCGAAGATCGCGCGGAGCAGACGCTCCTCGGGGGTCAGCTCGGTCTCACCCTTGGGCGTGACCTTGCCGACGAGGATGTCGCCGGCGACGACCTCGGCACCGATGCGGATGATGCCGCGCTCGTCGAGGTCGGAGAGGACCTCTTCGGAGACGTTCGGGATGTCCCGGGTGATCTCCTCCGGGCCGAGCTTGGTGTCACGGGCGTCGACCTCGTGCTCCTCGATGTGGATCGAGGAGAGGACGTCGTCCTGCACGAGGCGCTGCGACAGGATGATCGCGTCCTCGTAGTTGTGACCCTCCCACGGCATGAACGCCACGAGCAGGTTCTTGCCGAGCGCCATCTCGCCTTCGTCCGTGGACGGACCGTCGGCGAGGACCTGGCCCTCGATGACCCGCGCGCCCTCGTCCACGACGACCTTCTGGTTGAAGGAGGTGCCCTGGTTGGAACGGGTGAACTTGGCGACGCGGTACGTGGTGTACGTGCCGTCGTCGTTGGCGACGGTGATGTAGTCCGCGGAGACCTCCTGGACGACACCGTCCTTCTCCGCCTTGATGACGTCGCCGGCGTCGACCGCACAGCGGTACTCCATGCCGGTGCCGACCAGCGGCGACTCCGCCTTGATCAGCGGGACGGCCTGGCGCATCATGTTCGATCCCATGAGCGCGCGGTTGGCGTCGTCGTGCTCGAGGAACGGGATCATGGCGGTCGCGGCCGACACCATCTGGCGCGGCGAGACGTCCATGAAGTCCACCTCGTCGGCGGGGACGAGGTCGACCTCGCCGCCACGGCGGCGGACCAGCACACGCTGCTCGGCGAAGCGCATGTCGTCGGTCAGCTTCGCGTTGGCCTGGGCGATCAGGAAGCGGTCCTCCTCATCCGCGGTGAGGTAGTCCACCTCCTCCGTGACCTGGCCGTCGACGACCTTGCGGTACGGCGTCTCGATGAAGCCGAAGACGTTGACCCGGCCGTACGAGGCGAGCGAACCGATCAGACCGATGTTCGGGCCTTCGGGCGTCTCGATCGGGCACATGCGGCCGTAGTGCGAGGGGTGCACGTCACGGACGTCCAGACCGGCCCGCTCACGGGAGAGACCGCCGGGGCCCAGCGCGGACAGACGGCGCTTGTGGGTCAGACCCGACAGCGGGTTCGTCTGGTCCATGAACTGCGACAGCTGGCTGGTGCCGAAGAACTCCTTGATGGAGGCGACGACCGGCCGGATGTTGATCAGGGTCTGCGGCGTGATCGCCTCGACGTCCTGGGTGGTCATGCGCTCACGCACGACGCGCTCCATACGGGCGAGACCCGTACGGACCTGGTTCTGGATCAGCTCGCCGACGTTGCGCAGGCGGCGGTTGCCGAAGTGGTCGATGTCGTCGGTCTCGACGACGATCGTCCGGCCCGACTCGCCCATCGTCTCGGTCTCACCGG
This sequence comes from Streptomyces sp. NPDC014733, assembly GCF_043083385.1. Taxonomy (NCBI): domain Bacteria; kingdom Bacillati; phylum Actinomycetota; class Actinomycetes; order Kitasatosporales; family Streptomycetaceae; genus Streptomyces; species Streptomyces sp. NPDC014733. Next base: position 204,674 of record NZ_JBIBYO010000007.1, read on the forward strand.
CGTGCAGCTTCACCAGGTACTTGATCGTGGCGATGATGTCGTCGGTGGTCAGCACGCCGGCGTCGAGCGGCTCGTCGCCGCCGAGCTTCTTGTTGACCTTGTAGCGGCCGACCTTCGCGAGGTCGTAGCGCTTCGGGTTGAAGTAGAGGTTCTCCAGCAGCGTCTGCGCGGCCTCACGGGTCGGCGGCTCGCCCGGACGCAGCTTGCGGTAGATGTCGAGCAGCGCGTCGTCCTGGCCCTGGGTGTGGTCCTTCTCCAGGGTGGCGCGCATGGACTCGTACTCGCCGAACTCCTCAAGGATCTGCTCGGTCGTCCAACCGAGGGCCTTGAGCAGGACGGTCACGGACTGCTTGCGCTTACGGTCGATGCGCACACCGACCATGTCGCGCTTGTCGATCTCCAGCTCCAGCCAGGCACCGCGGGACGGGATGACCTTGGCGGAGAAGATGTCCTTGTCGGACGTCTTGTCGATGGAGCTGTCGAAGTAGACGCCCGGCGAGCGGACCAGCTGCGAGACGACGACACGCTCGGTGCCGTTGATGCAGAAGGTGCCCTTGTTGGTCATGAGCGGGAAGTCGCCCATGAAGACCGTCTGGGACTTGATCTCGCCGGTTTCGTTGTTGGTGAACTCGGCGGTGACGAAGAGCGGAGCCGCGTACGTGAAGTCGCGCTCCTTGCACTCGTCGATGCTGTTCTTCGGGGGCTCGAAGCGGTGGTCGCGGAACGTCAGCGACATCGACCCGGAGAAGTCCTCGATCGGGGAGATCTCTTCGAAGATCTCTTCCAGACCGGACTTGGTGGGAACTTCCTGCCCACTCTCCAGCGCAGCCTCGACGCGACCCTTCCATGCGGCGTTGCCGAGCAGCCAGTCGAAGCTTTCGGTCTGCAGCGCAAGGAGGTTCGGAACCCCGAGGGGCTCCTTGATCTTCGCAAAGGAGATGCGCAGCGGGGCGGTGCTGTCGCCGTTGTTCGTATTGGCAGTCGAGGCGTTGCGCGAGGCGGCCAAGAGGGGGTCCTTCCGAGGGCTCGGACTCACTACGCGCGTACCGGCCCCGAGAGGAACAGACTGAGGGAAAGCCCAGGTCAGGGCCGCTCAATCAGTGATGTTCGACTTCGGGTATGCCCCTGGTGACGGGCAGGGAGCAGCTAACAGGCAGCGCAAAGGGTCAGTGTAGCCACTTGGCCCACTGATGTCCAGAGCGAGTTTCCGGAAGACCGGTTCAACGCCGTGATACCGCTCTTCTCCCTCCGGGAGGTGGCACCTCCACACCGGAGGAGCCCCTCGTTGTTCTGCTGTGCGTTCAATGCCCTGCGCCTGCCGAAAGCCCCGCGCCTGTGGCGCACATCGATGCTTCCCTCTTCGCCTGCGATCCATGCCTCGGAGCCAGGACCGCTTCTGCATCGCGTCCCGAGAATTGCGCGCCGCGTGCGGTTCGTCAAGGCCCCCTGCCCCGGCGGGAACGTCACACGGCCGACGTCCGGACAACGAAGATCACCATACTCGCACGTCGCGCGGGGCGCCGCAGCCGTGACGAGCACGCCGAAGGGCGACCACCCGCTTGGGTGATCGCCCTTCGCTGGTCCAGCTACGCCACGAGGGCGCTCAGGACCCGAGTCGGAGACTCAGTGAGGTCACTTGACCTCGACGGAGGCGCCGGCGCCCTTGAGGGCCTCGGCGGCCTTGTCGGCGGCAGCCTTGTCGACCTTCTCCAGGACCGGCTTCGGGGTGCCGTCCACGAGGTCCTTGGCCTCCTTCAGACCCAGGGAGGTCAGCTCACGCACGACCTTGATGACCTGGATCTTCTTGTCGCCGGCACCGGTGAGGATGACGTCGAACTCGTCCTGCTCCTCGGCGGCCTCGGCGGCGGCGCCACCAGCGGCACCACCGGCGACGACGACCGGCGCGGCGGCGGCGGCGGTGACGTCGAACTTCTCCTCGAACGCCTTCACGAACTCGGAGAGCTCGATGAGGGTCATCTCCTCGAACTGCGCGAGCAGGTCTTCCTGGCTGAGCTTCGCCATGGTGGCGGTCCTTCCACTAATTCGGCTGGTGCCGGATGTACATGTGAGGCGGGCGTACGTCGGGCCCGCTGTGGCCGCTCCGCCTAGGCACGCCTAGACGGAAGCCGCCAATGTGCGAGCCGAATTACTCGGCACCGCCCTGCTCGGCCTGCTGGGCACGGAGCGCGTCCACGGTGCGGACGAGCTTCGACGGCAGCGCCTGGAAGACGGAGGCAGCCTGCGACTGCTTCGCCTTGAAGGCACCGGCCAGCTTGCTGAGCAGAACCTCGCGGGACTCGAGGTCCGCAAGCTTCTTGATGTCATCGGCGGAGAGTGCCTTCCCTTCGAAGACACCACCCTTGATGACGAGGTTCTGGTTCTCCTTGGCGAAGTCACGAAGACCCTTCGCCGCCTCGACCGGGTCACCGGTGACGAAGGCGACGGCCGTCGAGCCCTGAAGGTGCTCGTCCAGCACGGAGATCCCGGCCTCGTGGGCCGCGATCTTGGTCAGCGTGTTCTTCACCACACGGTACTGAGCGTTGTCACCGAGCGAACGGCGCAGATCCTTGATCTGCGCGACGGTAAGTCCGGTGTACGCGGTGACGACAGCAGCGTTGGAGTTGCGGAACTTGTCCGTGATCTCCTCGACAGCTACGACCTTGTCGGGACTTGCCATGAGCCTCGGCCTCCTTCCGGGTGATGAGGACCGCGCAGAAGGGGCTGGGCAAAACAAACGCCCCGGCGCAGGCGCACGGGGCGTGACTCGACCGTTCGACGAATCGCCCGGGAGTTCATCCACACATACCTGCGCAGGCCGTCCGCAGCTAGCGGATCCTTCGGCCACCACGCGCCCCGGAAAGGACGCGCAGAGACAACCAGCGGTCTTTGGCTTCCTCGGTACGGTACGCGAACGGCCCACGCTCAGGCAAATCCGCCGCGAGGGGCGCGGAAAACGCCCCTCGCCTGCGGTTCCGTCCCCCGGTCAGGCGCCGGGAGCGGTCATCGTCTGGCTCGCCGGCGGCGGCTCGACGGCGACCTTGGTGCCGTAGTCGGAGTAGAACGCCGTCGCGTTGATCGGCATCTTGCCCTCGACGTGCTCCTCCTTCTTGACCAGGAGGTTGTCGCCGTCGATCCAGAGGTCGAGCTTCTCGCTCTTCGCGCCGCCCTGCTCCAGCTGCTTCTGGACGGCGTCGCGGACCGCCTTGCCGAGGTTCTTGCTCAGGTCGGCCATGGAGACGGTGCCGGTGTAGTGGGTCGCCTCGACGCCGTTGACCTTCTCCTTGCCGACGACCTTGGCCGTGCCGGAGGCGATCAGGACATCAATCGGCTGGCTCGGGTTGGCGTTGGCGAGGACGTCCTTGACCGCCGTGCCGGACGCGCCCATCTGCTTCGACAGCGCCTCGTAGGAGTACTTCACCCACGGCTTGCCGCCCGAGCCGGGCATGGCCGAGCCCACGTTCATGTAGACCGCGTCCTGGGTGTAGAGCGCCTTGATCGGCTTGCCGCCGGCGGGGCTCTTGGCGCCGGTCAGGGTGTTCTCGACATTCATCTGCATGCCCTGCGACCAGTCGAGACCGCCCTTGGTGGTCTGCTTGAACCGGCCGCTGGAGGTCGTCGTCTCCGTCGAGCCGTCGAACTTCGCGGAGTTCTTGGCCGCGGTGGCCTCCTTGGCCGCCTTCAGGGCGTCCACCGGGCTCTGGGCCGCCTTGTCGCCGCCCGCCGCGTCACCGCCTCCGCCGCTGCCGGATGCCTTCGAGCCGTCGTTACAGGCGCTGAGACCGCCCACCAGCAGAACTACCCCCGCCACCGCGGCGGTGATTCGCGTGCTACGCATCTGAGGCTCCCCCTTGGATCGCTGTGCGAGTGCGGTGGTGACTCTAATGCAGCCCACCGACACCGCACGCAACAGGCCCCGCCGTCCGGAAACCGGGCGGCGGGGCCTGCGTCATGCTGCGCGCGTCAGAGCACGTCGATCACGAGGATCAGACGGCCTCTTCCTCGACGAGGAGGTTGCGGGTGCGGTTGGCGTCCAGCGGGATGCCGGGGCCCATCGTGGTGGTGATGGTCGCCTTCTTGATGTAGCGGCCCTTCGCGGCGGACGGCTTGAGACGGTTGATCTCCTCAAGCGCCGCGGCGTAGTTCTCCACCAGCTTGGCCTCGTCGAAGGAGACCTTGCCGATGATGAAGTGGAGGTTCGCGTGCTTGTCCACGCGGAACTCGATCTTGCCGCCCTTGATGTCGGTGACAGCCTTGGCGACATCCGGGGTGACGGTGCCGGTCTTCGGGTTCGGCATCAGACCACGGGGACCGAGCACGCGGCCGAGGCGGCCGACCTTGCCCATGAGGTCCGGGGTGGCGACGACGGCGTCGAAGTCCAGACGGCCCTTGGAGACCTCGTCGATCAGTTCGTCGGAGCCGACGATGTCGGCGCCCGCGGCTTCCGCGGCCGCAGCACGGTCGCCGGTCGCGAAGACCAGGACCCGGGCGGTCTTACCGGTGCCGTGCGGAAGGTTCACGGTGCCGCGGACCATCTGGTCGGCCTTGCGCGGGTCAACGCCCAGACGCATGGCGACCTCGACGGTCGCGTCGAACTTGGCGGACGAGGTGTCCTTGGCGAGACGGACGGCCTCGAGCGGGGCGTACAGACGCTCCCGGTCGATCTTCGCGTCCGCGTTGCGAAGAGTCTTGCTGCGCTTCACTGCTGCTCCTGAACAGGTGCGACCGTGCGGTTCTCACCGCGCGGAGGATGGAGTCGTGGTGCGGGCCAGCGCCTGGCCCTGCCACGGGTGGCGACTACGCCGGTACGAGCTGGTCAGCCCTCGACCGTGACGCCCATGGACCGGGCGGTGCCCGCGATGATCTTCGCGGCGGCGTCCAGGTCGTTGGCGTTCAGGTCGGGCATCTTGGTCGTGGCGATCTCGCGCACCTGGGCGTCGGTGATCTTCGCGACCTTCTTGGTGTGGGGCTCGCCGGAGCCCTTGTCCACACCGGCGGCCTTGAGGATCAGCTTCGCGGCCGGCGGGGTCTTGGTCACGAAGGTGAAGGAACGGTCTTCGTAGACCGTGATCTCCACCGGCACGACCATGCCGCGCTGCGACTCGGTCGCGGCGTTGTAGGCCTTGCAGAACTCCATGATGTTCACGCCGTGCTGACCCAGCGCGGGGCCGACCGGCGGAGCCGGGTTCGCGGCACCGGCCTGGATCTGGAGCTTGATGAGCCCCGTGACCTTCTTCTTCTTGGGAGGCATGCTCTCTCCGGGTCCTAGTGAGAGGTTTCGCCATGCCATCCGGTCATCCGGATGGAGGCATACCGCACCACGATAACGGGTAGGGTCGTGCGGCCAAAAACCGAGCAGGTCAGACCGGCTGCGACAGCCGGTCTGACCTGTTCGGAAGCGGGGGTCCGGAAGAGCGTCAGTTCTTCTGGATCTGGTCGAAGCTCAGCTCGACCGGGGTCTCGCGACCGAAGATCTCGACGAGGCCCTTGACCTTCTTCGAGTCGGCGTTGATCTCGTTGATCGTCGCCTGCAGCGTCGCGAACGGGCCGTCGGTGACGGTGACGGAGTCGCCCACCTCGAAGTCCAGCACCTGGACCTCGACCTTGCGCTGCGGCGCGGGCTTGCCCTCGGCCGCGGCGGCCTCCTTGGCGGCCTTCTCCTCGGCCTCCGGGGCGAGCATCTTGACGATCTCGTCCAGCGTCAGCGGGTACGGGTCGTAGGCGTTGCCGACGAAGCCGGTGACACCGGGGGTGTTGCGGACGACGCCCCAGGACTCGTTCGTCAGGTCCATGCGCACGAGCACGTAGCCCGGGAGCTTGTTCTGGCGGACGTTCTTCCGCTCGCCGTTCTTGATCTGGACGATCTCTTCCTCGGGGACCTCGGCCTGGTAGATGAAGTCCTCGACGTTGAGCGAGACGGCGCGCTGCTCCAGGTTGGCCTTCACGCGCTTCTCGTAGCCCGCGTAGGTGTGGATGACGTACCACTCGCCGGGCAGACCGCGCAGCTCGTCGCGGAGGGCGGCGATCGGGTCGACCGGCTCCTCCTCGACCTCGGCCTCGTCGGCGTCGTCCTCGACGTGCACGGCGGCGGCCTCGGCGGGCTCGCCGGCCTCGGTGTCCTCGGCGTCGATCTCGTCGGCGCCGTCGGCGTTCTCGACGATGTCGACGGCGCCCTCGCCATCGGAGACGGCGGCAGCGTCGCCCTCGACCTCGGCCGGGACGGCCGCGTCCACGTCGGCCTCAGCGGCCGTGACGGGCTCGGCGGCGTCGTTCAGGTTCGGGTCAGACACGTGGCTGCTTCTTCCTGGCTTCAAGGGGTTGAACATGCGAAAGGGCACCCCGCTGAGGTGCCCTCCGCGGGATCAGCCGAAGACGTACCCGACGACTCGGTTGATTCCCAAGTCAATCACGGTTACGAGACCGATGATGATGACGACGAAGACGATCACCACGGTGGTGTACGTCGACAGCTGGCTGCGGGTGGGCCAGACGACCTTGCGGAGCTCCGCGACGACCTGGCGGTAGAAGAGCGCCATACGTGCGAGCGGGCCCTTCTTGCCGCGCTTACCGCCGCGACGGGGCTTCTTCTTGGATTCCGCTGCGTCGTCCTCGGAACGACCACGCTCAGGCATGTCGATGGAGCCCAGGGCGTCCGTCACTCGTCCTCACCTGAATCCGGGTCGTGGCCGTACAGCGTCCGGCCCGGCCGCACGGCGGTGCATTTCAGTACGTACGCGTGCACGCACTGCGGTGAAGAAGTGCGTGTAGCAGGGCCGGAGGGACTTGAACCCCCAACCGCTGGTTTTGGAGACCAGTGCTCTACCAATTGAGCTACGACCCTTTGTGCGTCCCCCAACCTACCTCATGTGTCCGGCGCACCAAGTGCGTGGAACGCGCTGCCCGGTTGGGAGCCAACGGTCAGCGAGTGTACGTGTTCCGAGGCCGGGCGTCGAACAGAAACGTCCCGGGCGGCGTCGGTGGAGCTCCGCGCCGGGTCGCCGGAGGTCTGCGACGATGCCGCCATGAGCGCTGCTTCCCCTTCAGAACCGACCGGCGCCGCGGGCGGAATCCGCCGCGTGTCCGCCCGTGTCGGGGCCATCTCCGAGTCCGCCACGCTCGCCGTCGACGCCAAGGCCAAGGCCCTGCGGGCCGCCGGCCGCCCGGTGATCGGGTTCGGCGCCGGGGAGCCCGATTTCCCCACGCCCGACTACATCGTCGAGGCGGCCGTCGCCGCCTGCCGCACGCCGAAGTACCACCGCTACAGCCCGGCCGGCGGGCTGCCCGAGCTGAAGTCGGCGATCGTCGCGAAGACCCGCCGCGATTCGGGATACGTGGTCGAACCGTCCGAGGTCCTGGTCACCAACGGCGGCAAGCAGGCGATCTACGAGGCGTTCGCCGCGCTGCTCGACCCGGGCGACGAAGTGATCGTCCCGGCGCCGTACTGGACGACGTACCCGGAGTCGATCCGGCTGGCCGGCGGCGTGCCCGTACCGGTGGTCGCCGATGAGACGACCGGGTACCGGGTGGGCGTCGAGCAGTTGGAGGCGGCGCGCACCGGGCGGACCAAGGTGCTGGTGTTCGTCTCGCCGTCGAACCCGACCGGCGCGGTGTACCCGCGCGAGCAGGTCGAGGCGATCGGCCGTTGGGCGGCGCGGCACGGGCTGTGGGTGCTGACCGACGAGATCTACGAACATCTCGTCTACGGCGACGCGGAGTTCTGCTCGCTTCCGGTGGCCGTGCCGGAGCTGCGGGACCGGTGCGTGGTGGTCAACGGCGTGGCGAAGACGTATGCGATGACCGGCTGGCGGGTGGGGTGGATGCTCGGGCCGAAGGACGTCGTCAAGGCGGCGACCAACCTCCAGTCGCACGCCACGTCCAACGTCGCGAACGTCTCGCAGGCGGCGGCGGTCGCCGCGCTGAGCGGCGACCTGACGGCCGTCGACGCGATGCGGACCGCCTTCGACCGGCGGCGCCGGAGCATCGTGCGGATGCTGAACGAGATCGACGGCGTGGTGTGCCCGGAGCCGGAGGGGGCGTTCTACGCGTATCCGTCGGTGAAGGGGCTGCTGGGCAAGGAGATCCGCGGGCGCCGGCCGGGCAGCAGCGCGGAGCTGGCGGAGCTGATCCTGGAGGAGGCGGAGGTCGCGGTCGTCCCGGGCGAGGCGTTCGGTACGCCGGGATATCTGCGGCTGTCGTACGCGCTCGGGGACGACGATCTCGCCGAGGGCGTGACGCGGATCCAGCAGCTGCTGGCCGAGGCGCGGTAGCCGCGCACGGGCCGTCCGTACGGGCCGCCGGGGCTTCCCGGCGGCCCGTACGCGTTTTCCCCGGTCAGCTCGTTCGGGGACCGGGCTACCGGCGTGGCGGGTGTGTGCGGCAAGATCGGTGAATGGAGAGCGTTCGTGACGTGCGTCAGCTGCCGAAGGCCCATCTGCACCTGCACTTCACGGGGTCGATGCGGAGCACGACCCTGCTGGAGCTGGCCGACAAGTACGGCGTCCATCTGCCCGAGGCGCTGCGTGGCGGGGAGCCGCCCAAGCTGCGGGCGACGGACGAACGCGGCTGGTTCCGCTTCCAGCGGCTGTACGACATCGCCCGGTCGTGTCTGCGGGCCCCCGAGGACATCCAGCGGCTGGTCCGCGAGGCCGCGCAGGAGGATGTCGCCGACGGCTCGGGCTGGCTGGAGATCCAGGTCGACCCGACGTCGTACGCGCCCCGGCTGGGCGGGCTGATCCCGGCGCTGGAGATCATCCTGGACGCGGTGCGCGCCGCCTCGCAGGAGACCGGGCTGGGGATGCGGGTGGTGATCGCCGCCAACCGCATGAAGCACCCGCTGGACGCCCGGACGCTGGCCCGGCTCGCGGTGCGCTACGCGGATCAGGGCGTCATCGGGTTCGGGCTGTCCAACGACGAACGCCGGGGTTTCGCACGGGACTTCGACCGGGCCTTCGCCATCGCGCGCGAGGGCGGGCTGCTGGCGGCGCCGCACGGCGGGGAGCTGTCGGGCCCGGCGAGCGTGCGGGACTGCCTGGACGATCTGCACGCCGGGCGGGTCGGCCACGGGGTGCGCGCCGCGGAGGACCCGGTGCTGCTGCGGCGGCTGGCGGAGCGCGGGGTGACGTGCGAGGTGTGTCCGGCGTCCAACGTGGCGCTGGGGGTGTACGAGAAGCAGGAGGACGTGCCGCTGCGGACGCTCTTCGCGGCCGGCGTGCCGGTGGCGCTGGGCGCCGACGACCCGCTGCTGTTCGGTGCGCGGCTGGCCGCGCAGTACGACATCGCGCGGCGGACGCACGGCTTCACGGACGCCGAGCTGGCGGAGCTGGCCCGGCAGTCGGTGCGCGGTTCGCGGGCGCCGCAGCCGGAGCGGGAGCGGCTGCTGGCGGGGATCGACGCCTGGCTGGCGGGCCCCGGCTGAGGCGGGGCGGGCGGCCGGCACGCGGGCACGCCCGACGGCCCGACGGCCCGACGGCCCGGGGCATCCGGGCCGCCGACGGCCGTCTCAGAGGCTGACGCCGACCGTCACCGGCTCGTTGACGAGGGTGACGCCGAAGGCCGCGTGGACGCCGTCGCGGACCTCGCGGGCGAGGGCGAGCAGGTCCTCGGTGGTGGCCTCGCCGCGGTTGGTGAGGGCGAGGGTGTGCTTGGTGGAGATGCGGGCCGGGCCGGTGCCGTAGCCCTTGGGGAAACCGGCCTTGTCGATCAGCCAGGCCGCGGAGGTCTTCACCAGGCCGTCGCCGGCGGGGAAGGCGGGCGGGGCGGTGTCGGGGCCGAGGCGGTCGTGGACGCGGGCGACGAACGCGGCGTGTTCGGCCTCGGTCAGCACGGGGTTGGTGAAGAAGGAGCCGGCGGACCAGGTGTCGTGGTCGTCCGCGTCCAGGACCATGCCCTTACCGGCGCGCAGGGCGAGGACGGTGGCCCGGGCGGTGGCCGCGGGCACGCGCTGACCGGCCTCGACGCCGAGCACCCGGGCCGTCTCGGGGTACTTCAGCGGTGCGGAGAGCCCGCCGGCGTCCTCCAGGGCGAAGCGGACGCGCAGCACGACGTAGCGGTCCGGCGCGGCCTTGAAGCGGCTGTGCCGGTAGGAGAAGGCGCACTCGGCGTTGGTGAGGGTGACCGTCTCCTCGGCGCGCCGGTCGTAGGCGACGACCTCGGTGATCGTCGCGGAGACCTCCTGGCCGTACGCGCCGACGTTCTGGATCGGGGTGGCGCCGGCCGAGCCGGGGATCCCGGCGAGGCATTCGATCCCGGCCAGACCCGCCTCGACGGTGCGGGCGACGGCGTCGGACCAGTTCTCACCGGCGGCCAGCTCCAGGCGGGTGCCGTCGAGGGTGAGGCCGCGGGTGGCGATGCGCAGGGCGGTGCCGTCGAAGCCCTTGTCGCCGATGACGAGGTTGGAGCCGCCGCCGATGATCAGCAGCGGGGTCCCGGCGGCGTCGGCCTCCCGGACGGCGGCGATCACCTCGTCGTCCGTGACGGCGGTGATCAGTCGGTTCGCCGGGCCGCCGAGCCGGAAGGTGGTCAGCGGGGCGAGCGGGGCTTGGTGTTCCTCGTGGCGTTCCTGCACGCGCCCAAGGGTACGGGGGCGGCCCGGCAGCGGCCGCCCCCGTGGGTGTCCGCTCAGGCGAGGCGGACCACGGCGCGGGACATGCCCAGCACCTTCTGGCCGCCGCTCGTCGCGGTGAGGTCGACGCGGACGGTACGGGCCTCGTCGTCGAGCTTGGCCGCGACCTTGCCGCTGACCTCGATGACCGCGCCGGTGTCGTCATTGGGGACGACCACGGGCTTGGTGAAGCGGACGCCGTACTCGGCGACGGCCGCCGGGTCACCTGCCCAGTCGGTGACGACACGGGCGGCCTCGGCCATGGTGAACATGCCGTGCGCGATGACGTCCGGCAGCCCGACCTCCTTGGCGAACTTCTCGTTCCAGTGGATCGGGTTGAAGTCGCCGGAGGCGCCCGCGTAGCGGACGAGGGTGGCGCGGGTCACCGGGAAGGTCTGCGCCGGGAGTTCGGTGCCGACCTCGACGTCGTCGTAGGAGATCTTCGCGGTCATGTCAGGCCTCCTCGACGGCGCGGGCGACGAGCTTGGTGGTGGCGGTCACGACGTGCTCGCCGTTCTCGTCGTGGACGTCGCCGCGGATGTCGATGATGTCGTTGCCGGCCATCGACTTGATCGCCTCGATGGTGGAGGTGACGGTGAGCCGGTCACCGGCGCGCACGGGGCGGGTGTAGGCGAATTTCTGGTCGCCGTGCACCACGCGGCTGTAGTCCAGACCGAGTTGCGGGTCCTCGATCACCTGACCCGCGGCCTGGAAAGTGATGGCGAACACAAACGTCGGCGGGGCGATCACCTCGGGGTGGCCGAGCGCCTTGGCCGCTTCGGTGTCGGTGTACACGGGATTCCGATCACCGATCGCCTCGGCGAATTCCCGGATCTTTTCCCGCCCGACCTCATACGGGTCGGTGGGCGGGTACGTACGACCGATGAATGACGGATCGAGCGCCATTGGCTCGCAACCTCCCTGACTACTGGGGTGATAACGCCGTAAGGCCGCCCCCATTATCTGGGGACGGCCTCACGTACGAGCCTGTGTTATCGCGTCTCGCGGTGCGCGGTGTGCGAGTTGCAACGGGGGCAGTGCTTCTTCATCTCAAGACGGTCCGGGTCGTTACGCCGGTTCTTCTTGGTGATGTAGTTCCGCTCCTTGCACTCCACGCAGGCCAGCGTGATCTTCGGGCGGACGTCGGTGGCAGCCACGTGAGTGCTCCTTGACGGACGGACGGACGGATGAACGCATAAAAGAGTAGCCGATCGAAGGACCGACCCCACAATCGGCTACTGTTAGTAGCGGTGACCGGACTTGAACCGGTGACACAGCGATTATGAGCCGCTTGCTCTACCGACTGAGCTACACCGCTGCGATGCGAAGGGAACCTCGCCCGAAGGCGAGGAAACCTCACACCAGAGCCCCAATACGGAATCGAACCGTAGACCTTCTCCTTACCATGGAGACGCTCTGCCGACTGAGCTATTGGGGCGAGCGATGAAGACATTACACGGCCCGCCGCCAAACGTGAAATCCGTATCCGGGTGGCGCCCGCCGCGGCGGCCCGCACCACGCCGGTACGACTATTCCGCACCTGCGCGGGACGCCCGGGGGCGCGTCCTAGGCTCGGACCACGCTGCGTGATCTTGCACGCCCGTGGCTTCGAGGAGCGCGATGTCCGACAGCAGTTCACCGCAGCCGTCCCCGCGGCCGGGCAAGCCGGACGGCGGCTCCGACGCCGGCGCCCTGGCCCTGTGCGGCGCCCGGCTCGCCGACGGCCGCACGGTGGACGTACGGCTCGGCGGTGGCCGGATCGAGGCGGTCGGAACGGCCGGGGCGCTGGCCCCGCAGGGCTCCCGGGTCGATCTCTCCGGCTATCTGCTGCTCCCGGCACCCGCCGAACCGCACGCGCACTGCGACACGGCGCTCACCGCGGACGCGGCGGGCCCGGCGTCCGACTCCCCCGACGACGTCCAGCGGCGCACCACCGAGGCGGCGCTGCTCCAGCTCGGGCACGGTGCGACCGCCTCACGCACCCATGTCCGGGTCGGCGGGGTGCGGGGGCTGCGGGCGCTGGAGGCGGTGCTCAAGGCGCGGCGGTCACTGCGGGGGCTGGCGGATCTGTCGGCGGTGGCGGTGCCGCGGGTGCTGACCGGGGTGGCGGGTGCGGACGGGCTGGCGATGTTGCGGGACGCGGTGGCGATGGGCGCCTCGGTGGTCGGCGGCTGTCCGGATCTGGACCCCGACCCGGCCGGGCACGTCGAGGCGGTGCTGGGGGTGGCGGCGGAGCACGGCGCCCCGGTGGATCTGCACACGGACGGCGACGATCCGGCGCGGCTGGCCCGGCTGGCGGCGATGGCCGGCGGGCTGCGGCCCGGGGTGGCGATCGGGCCGTGCGCCGGGATGGCCCGGATGCCGCGGAGCGTGGCGGGCCGGGTCGCCGAGCAGCTCGCGGCGGCGGAGGTCACCGTCGTCTGCCTGCCGCAGGGCGACTGCGCGGCGCTGGAGCGGTACGGGTCCCGGGTGGCCCGGCCCGCGCCCGTACGGCTGCTGCGGGCGGCGGGTGTACGGGTGGCGGCGGGCAGCGGCGCCCTGCGGGACGCGGCGAACCCGGTGGGCCGCGGCGATCCCCTGGAGGCGGCGTATCTGCTGGCCTCCCTGGGAGAGGCCACCCCGGAAGCCGCGTACGAGGCGGTGAGCGGCGCGGCACGGGCGGTCCAGGGGCTGCCGGAGGTCCGCGTCGAGGCGGGCTTCCCCGCGGAACTGCTGGCGGTACGGGGCGAGCGGATCGCCGGGGTGCTGTCGCTGGCGTACAGCCGGGTGGTGATCCACCGGGGTCGGGTGGTGGCCCGGACCAGCGCGGTACGGGAGTACTGCGACGCGGCGGTCGCGGTGGCACTGGATCTGCCCCGGCAGTCGCAGCGGTGAGGGCGGGCTCGGGCCCTGTCGGAGCGGGGCGGTAGGGAGCGGGGCGGGGCGGGCGTTCAGGGAGCCTTCCTGAAGGAAGCGGGGCCGGGCGGGCCCGGACGTTCAGGCAGGCTTCCTGCTGAAAACCGGCGGGAGCGGGCGCTCAGGGGGCCTCTCCGAGGGATGCCGGGCAGGAGCAGGTGCTCGTTCAGGCAGGCTTCCTGATGCTTGCCCAGCACGCCTGCCCCGTAGTGGGTTTCGCCCGTGCGGGCCCGGGGCGGGCGCGGGGGCGTCGCGGCGGGCGGGTTTCCGGGCGGGGTCGTTTACGGTCGGCGGCATGCGCATTGTCATCGCAGGTGGACATGGTCGGATCGCGCTGCGGCTGGAGCGGTTGCTCGCCGGGCGCGGGGACGAGGTGGCCGGGATCATCCGCCGGCCGGAGCAGGCGGGTGACCTGCTGGCGGCGGGGGCCGAGCCGGTGGTGTGCGATCTGGAGTCGGCGTCGGTGGCGGACGTGGCGCGGCATCTGGAGGACGCGGACGCCGCGGTGTTCGCCGCGGGTGCGGGGCCGGGCAGCGGCGCGGCCCGTAAGGACACCGTGGACCGCGGTGCGGCGGCACTGTTCGCCGATGCGGCGGAGGCGGCGGGGGTCCAGCGGTTCGTGGTGGTCTCGTCGATGGGCGCGGACCGGGAACCGCCGGAGGGCACCGACCCGGTGTTCGCCGCGTATCTTCGGGCCAAGGGCGCAGCCGACGCGGACGTACGGGCGCGGGCCGGGCTCGACTGGACGATCCTGCGCCCCGGGCGGCTGACGGACGACGCGGGGACGGGCCTGGTGGCGCTGGCGGAGTCGACGGGCCGGGCGGAGGTGACCCGCGACGACGTCGCGGCGACCCTGCTGGCCCTGCTGGACGCGCCCGGCACCGCACACCGCACACTGGAGCTGATCAACGGCGCAACGCCGGTCGCGGAGGCGGTACGGGCGGTGGCCGGGGACTGATCCGGGGGGGGGCGCCTGCCGGCACCGGCGGGCATCGGCCGGCACCTGCCGGCACCGGCGGGCCCGGTCGGTGTCGGGGCCCCGGTCGAGGCCCCGCCGGGCGCGCCGGACCGCCTCGTCACGTCGCCGGGCCACCCGGGCATCACCGCGCCCCAGCCGCCCGCGCCGCCGCCGACCGGAATCCCGTCAGCCTCCCGGACGGATCTGCGGATGGATCTGTATCTTCCGTCCCGTCCCGGCCCGGAAGGTGTCCAGGGCGGTGGTGAAGTCGGCGAGACCGAAGCGGTGGGTGAGCATCGTGTCGGCGTCGATGACGCCCTTGGCCATGAGGTCGACGGCGCGGCCGAAGCTGTGGAGGACGGCCATCGAACCGACGATGGTGATCTCGTCGTTGTAGACCTGGAACGGGGAGAACGCGGCCTTGGCCGCCGACGGAGCGACGCCGAACTGCTGGAACGTGCCGCCGCGGCGCACCCGGGTGAGGCCGTCCTCGATGGCGGGGATCGCGCCGGTGCAGTCGATGACCGTCTCCCAGCCGCCGGGGCGTGCCAGCGCCCCGGCGTCGGTGGCGGTGGCGTCGGCGCCGAGGCGGGCGGCGACGGCGAGCCGGCCCTCGTTGACGTCGACGACCGAGAGGGAGGCGGCTCCGGCGGCGCGCGCGAGCTGGAGCATCATCAGGCCCATCGTCCCGGCGCCGTAGATCAGGTAGTGGTCGCCGAGGCGGCGCGGCAGGACGTCGAAGCCGCGGACCGCGCAGGACAGCGGCTCGATGAGGGTGCCCTGGACGGTGTCGACGCTCTCGGGGAGCCGGTAGCAGTTGGCGGCGGGCACCTTGACGTACTCGGCCATCGCTCCGTCGACGGTGTCGCCGATGGCGCCCCAGCGCTCGCAGAGGTTGCCGCGGCCGATGGCGCAGAAGCGGCAGGCACCGCAGAACAGCGAGGGGTCGACGGCAACCCGTGTGCCGGTGGGCAGCCCCGTCACCCCCTCGCCCAGGGCGACGACCTCGCCGGTGAACTCGTGCCCGGGGATGATCGGGTACGGGGTGGGCGCGAACTCGCCCTCGACGATGTGCACATCGGTCCCGCAGATGCCGACGGCCGCGGGCGCCACGACGACCTCGCCGGGCCCGGGCGTCGGGTCGTCGACGGTGGTGAGGGTGTGGGTACCGGGCGTTTCGACGACGACGGCGCGCATGGGTCGGCCTCTCTCGTGGCGGGTGCAGTGGTGGCAGGGCGGTGCGGGGCGGTGCGGGGCGGTGCGGGGCGGTGCGGGGCGGTGCGGGGCGGTGCGGGGCGGTGCGGGGCGGTGCGGGGCGGTGCGGGGCGGTGCGGGGCCTTCAGGTCGGCGGGGCGGCGGGGGTGACGGTGCGGACCTCGACGCCGAGATCGCGGGCGACGCGCAGCTCGTCGGCGGGCGCACGGTCGTCGGTGACCAGCAGGTCGTACCCGCCGACGTCGCCGTAGCCGTAGGGGGCGGTGCGGCCGAACTTGCGGTGGCCGACGGCGAGTACGGCGCGGTCGGCGCAGTGGAGGTAGGCGCGTTTGTTGTCGGCGTACTCGCGGACCGGGTGGTAGAGCCGTCCGTCGCTGATCGAGGTGGCGGTGACGAAGGCGACGGCGGCGCGCAGACCGCGCAGCTCGCGCCGGGAGCGGGGGCCCGCGCAGGACTCGAAGTCCTCGTGGAACCGCCCGCCCAGCAGGGTGACCTCGGTGGACGAGCCGGACAACAGGTAGGCCACGCGCAGGGAGTTGGTGATGACGTGCAGGCCCTCGACGGCGGCCAGGCGGCGGGCGAGCGGGAAGAGCGTGGAGCCGCAGTCGACGAGGACCGTGCTGCCCGGGGCGACCTCCTCGACCAGCGCGTCGGCGAGCGCCGTCTTGGTGTCGAGGTCGGCGTGCTCACGGAAGCGGACCGCGCTCTCCATGGTGACGACGGGGAAGGCGGTGGCCACCCCGCGGCCCTTGTGGAGGAGTTGGCGCTCGGTGAGGTTGTCGAGGTCACGGTGGATCGTCATCACGCTGACGCCCAGGCGCTCGGCGAGATCGGCTATCCGTATCTCGCCCTCGTCGGCGACCTGGCGCAGCACCGTCCGGCGGCGCTGCTCCACCTCCGCCTCCGACCCACGGCTCGGTCGCATGGCCGGCCGCCCCCCTTCGCTGGCTCGACGCGTTCCCCCGGAACGTCGCTCACGGCTTCCTTCGACGATAAGGCGCGGCCCGCGAAAGCCACACACTTTATGTGAAGTTCAGGGAATTCTCGGGGCTTCCCCCGAGGGGTTACGCCCCGCCTCTCAGGGGCTCCTCAGGGGCGGGCGGCGGGGCCCGGCCATCGGTGGTGTGATGGAGGGAGAAAACGGCACGAGAGGGGCGGAGGGGAGCCGCTCCGGGAGCGCCGCCGGGGGGATGTCGCGGTGCTCCGCCACCCGGAAGGAGGCTGTCATGCCCGGCACACGCGACGCGGCCGGTCCGCTGCGCGCCCAGGACATCATGACCGGCGGGGCGCACTGCGTCGGCGCCCACGAGACGCTGCACGCGGCGGCGCGGATGATGCGCGACATGGACGTCGGTTGCCTGCCCATCTGCGGCGACAACAACCGGCTCATCGGCATGATCACCGACCGCGACATCGTCGTCCGCTGCTGCGCCGACAACATCGACCCGGCGACGGTGCAGGCCGGGACGTTGGAGGGTCCGATCCACTGGATCGATGCGGCGGCGGGCGCCAGGGAAGTGCTCGACACCATGGAGAAGCATCGGATCAAGCGCCTCCCGGTGATCGATGTCCGCGCGGGCCACCGCCTGGTCGGCATGATCACCGAGGCGGACCTCGCGAAGAACCTCAGCGAGGCCCAGGTGGCCGAGTTCGCGGGGCGGGTGTACGCGACCGCCTGAGGAGGGAGCGGCGGGCGCGCGGTGCGGCGTACGGCCGCCGCCGTGGCCCCGGGGGCATCGCCCCGGGCTCACCCAGCCGCCCCGTAACCGCATTGCCGCGCCCTCCGGGTAAGCGCATGGCCGCGCCCTCCGGGTATCCGCATGGCCGCGCCCCCAGGCCGTAGCATCCGGCCATGACCACACCGGAATTCACCCGCCGATGCGCCGAAATCACCCACCAGACCGCGGAGTTGAGGCGGCTCGTCGAGTCCGCCGACGCCCTCACGCCCGTCCCCGCCTGCCCGGGTTGGCACCTGGGGCAGCTGGTGCGGCACGTCGGCGGTGCGCACCGCTGGGTCGAGGAGATCATCCGGACCCGCGCCACCCAGGAGGTCCCTGACGACCTGGTGAACGCGGTCGCGCCGCGCCGGGCCGAGGACATGGCCGCCCTGGGCGCCTGGCTCGACGAGGGCGCCGGGCGGCTGGTGGAGCAGCTGCACGCGGCCGGGCCCGGCGCCCGGGTGTGGACGGTGCTGCCCGACGAAACGTCCCCGGCGTTCTGGGCCCGGCGGATGGCGGGCGAAACGCTCGTCCACCGGGCGGACGCGGCACTCGCCGTCGGCGCGGAGTTCACTGCCACCGACGAGGCGGCACGCGACGCGGTCGACGAGTGGCTGTCCTTCTGCGACCACCCGGAGGCCTACGCGCCGCTCCCGGACTCCCCCGCCGTCCTCGGCCCGGGCCGCACCCTCACGTTCGACACGGCGCCGGCAGCCCCGGACGCGGCCGACGGCGGCCCCTCCCCCGACGGCGGGGGCCCGGCCGTCCCCGGCCGCTGGTCCATCGACCTGACCGGCGACGTCCCCGTCCTCCACCGCACCGCGGCACCGGCCGCCGTCACCGTCCGCGCCGCCCCGACGGCCCTCCTGCTCTTCCTCTACGGGCGTCCGCTCCCCGAGGGCGCGCTCGGCATCACCGGCGACCGGGGACTGCTCACGCTGTGGCGGGACCGTGCGGCGTTCTGGCTGGCCTGACGCGTGCGGTGGCCCGTGGCGTCCCGGCACCGGCGCGCCCGGACGGCGGCGGCGCGGACGGGTGAACACTCCCCGTGGCGTGCGCCCGTTACGTCATAACGAGAGGGTTATGGATCGGGTCGGGAAGCAGATCAAAGATCCCTTGTTGGTGGTACGGCGCCTCAGCAGACTGATGTGCGTACCGAACGAAACCACCTCACGGGGGAAGGAAAGATTCGTATGCCCACCCTGTTCAAGAAGGCCGCCGCCGCTGTCGCGGTGACCGCCGGTCTGCTCTCCGCCTCGGCCGCCGCCACGCCGGCCGTCGCCGCGACCGCCGGAGGGGTCCACACCGCGAACGTCCTCAACTGCACCACGTACACCGAGGGCAGCCACCTGGCGATCGCCGACTGCACCAACAACACCAACCAGCGCGTCGCCTTCCGTGTGACGGCCGTGTGCGGCTGGGCCCCCGACGGCAAGGGGAACTGGGTCAGCCTCGACCCGGGCCAGCGCGGTAAGTCCGGCTTCCCCTGCGGCGGTACCGGCGTCGGCAGCGCGAGCTGGGAAGAAGGCTGATCGGTCGGGCCGGCCGCAGCGGTCGCGACTGACCCGTTCGGGTAACTGAACCCGTTCAGGCAAACGAAAACCCCCTCCGAACTGCTGTGATGCAGTTCGGAGGGGGTTTCCTCCACTGTGGCGGCGCCAGGATTCGAACCTGGGAAGGCGAAGCCGGCAGATTTACAGTCTGCTCCCTTTGGCCGCTCGGGCACACCGCCAGGGTTTGCTGCCGGAGATCCGCTTGCTGCGGCGCTCGGTGGCAACGACGTAAACCATACCTGATGGCGGGGGGTGCTCCGCCACTCGGTTCACGCGGCCGGGGTCGTGGGTGACGGGGCCGCCTCCTCTAGGCTGGCGGGGCGGTCCGGGACGGGCCGTTTCCCTGACGGACCTATCCACGAGGAGCCAACTGACCATGGCCGACTCCAGTTTCGACATCGTCTCGAAGGTCGAGCGGGTGGAGGTCGACAACGCCCTCACCCAGACCGCCAAGGAGATCTCGCAGCGCTACGACTTCAAGGGCGTGGGCGCGTCGATCGAGTGGTCGGGCGAGAAGATCGAGATGCGTGCCGACTCCGAAGGCCGGGCGGCGGCCGTCCTCGACATCTTCCAGACCAAGCTGGTCAAGCGTGGGGTCTCGCTGAAGGCGCTGGACGCGGGCGAGCCGCAGCTCTCCGGCAAGATGTACAAGATCTTCGCCTCCATCCAGGAGGGCATCTCGCAGGAGAACGCCAAGAAGGTCGCCAAGATGATCCGCGACGAGGGCCCGAAGGGCGTCAAGGCGCAGGTCCAGGGCGATGAACTGCGGGTCAGCTCGAAGAGCCGCGACGACCTCCAGGCCGTCCAGCAGCTGCTGAAGGGCAAGGACCTGGACTTCGCGATCCAGTTCGTGAACTACCGGTAGTCACCGGCGTACGACGGCGGGCCGGGCCCCCGTCGACGGAGCACACGCAGCAACCGGGTGGGGCGGCGGGCCGTGGGCGCGCCGCCCCACCGGCGCTCACGGCGTCGCCCGGCCGCCAGGCGCGACGGCTCGCCCGGCCTCGTGCGCGCGGCGGAGGCGGGAGCGTCCGCGGCCCGTCCCGTTCCGCGGGGCCCGCACCGTTCCGTTCCGCAGGGCCGCGCCATTCCGGGAGGCCCGCGCCGGCCGCCGAGGTGGTCAGCGGGTGGCGAAGGGCTCGTCCGTGGGGACGATCTCGCGGCCGAGGGGCATCAGGGAGATCGGGATCATCTTGAAGTTGGCGATGCCGAACGGGATGCCGATGATCGTGACGCAGAGGGCGATGCCGGTGCAGATGTGGCCGAGCGCCAGCCACCAGCCCGCGAAGATGATCCAGATGACGTTGCCGATCGTGGATCCGGCGCCCGCGTCCCGGCGCTCGACGGTGGTACGGCCGAAGGGCCAGAGCGCATAGCCCGCGATGCGGAAGGACGCGATGCCGAACGGGATCGTGACGATCAGGACGCAGCAGATGATTCCCGCGAGGACATAGCCGAGGGCCAGCCAGAAGCCGCTGAGGACCAACCAGATGACGTTGAGGATGAGCTTCATGATCGACAGCCTTCCACGGCGGGGCGACAGAGGTACGCCCGGGTAGACGCGGCGGCCGGTGGGAAACGTTGCGACGCGGGCACCCTCGATGTGCCCCGCCGCGCCGTCATATGTGGGGCCCGGCCATCCGCTCCAGGCGGCTGATGCGCTCGCCCATCGGAGGGTGGGTGGCGAAGAAGCGGGACATGCCCTCCCCCGCACGGAACGGGTTGGCGATCATCATGTGCCCCGCGGTCTCCAACCGCGGCTCCGGGGGCAGCGGCAGCTGCTGGGTGCCCCTCTCCAGCTTACGGAGCGCGGAGGCCAGGGCGAGGGGATCGCCGGTGAGCCGCGCGCCCGACGCATCGGCCTGGTACTCCCGGGAGCGGCTGACGGCGAGCTGGATCAGGGAGGCGGCGAGCGGCCCGAGGATCATGATCAGCAGCATGCCGAGCACCCCGGGGCGGTCGTCGTCGTCCGAGCGGCCGGCCGGGATCAGCCAGGCGAAATTCACCAGGAACATCACCACGGAGGCCAGCGCCCCGGCGACCGAGGAGATGAGGATGTCGCGGTTGTGGACATGGCTCAGCTCATGGCCGATCACCCCGCGCAGCTCCCGTTCGTCCAGCAGCTGGAGGATGCCGTCGGTGCAGCAGACCGCGGCGTTACGGGGATTGCGGCCGGTGGCGAAGGCGTTGGGCGCCTGGGTCGGGGAGAGGTAGAGGCGCGGCATCGGCTGGCGGGCGGCGGTCGACAGCTCACGGACCATGCGGTACAGGCCGGGCGCCTCGAATTCGCTCACCGGGCGGGCGCGCATGGCCCGCAGCGCGAGCTTGTCGCTGTTCCAGTACGCGTAGGCGTTCGTCCCCACCGCGACGAGCACGGCGACGACCAGGCCCGTACGGCCGAAGAAGCTGCCGATGACGATGATGAGTGCGGACAGACCGCCGAGGAGTACGGCGGTTCTGAGCCCGTTGTGCCGGCGGTGCACCGTACGCCCTCCAAGCGATCCGGCAGGGGAACCCACTGCTGCGGCATCCACTCTTCAGTGGACCCTTACTCACTGGTCAACGCGAGATGAGCAGGGCAGGTTCCCTCACCCTCCGCACCCGGGGAGGGCCGGTTCCGTCGTCCGGGCGGACGCGGGCGGCACCGGCGGAGCGCCACCTTCCGGCCAGGGCTCGGCCCCGGCGTGACTACAGGAGGGTGCCCGCGGCGAAGCGCAGGACCAGCTGCGGAGCGCCGGAGAGGGCCACCCCGAGGACGGTGGCCAGGGTGAGAGCGACGGCGAGCGGCGCGGGGATCCGGGCGGGCGCGGGGCGGACGGCGAGTGCGCCCCCCGCCGTCACGTCCACGGAGGCTCCGTCGGCCGCCTCCTCCGGGGCGCCGCGGAAGAGCACGGCGGTCCAGCGGAGGTAGTAGTAGAGCGCGATCACCACGTTGACGGCCATGACCACGGCGAGCCAGCCCAGGCCCGCGTCGACGGCCGCGGCGAAGACCGTGACCTTCGCGAACAGGCCGATGACACCCGGCGGCAGCCCGGCCAGGCAGAGCAGGAAGAAGCCGAGCGCCAGCGCCACCAGGGGGCGGCGGGCGGCCAGGCCCCGGTAGTCGGTGAGGCGGTTGGCCGGGCTGGTCCGCGCCACCAGGGCGGCGACCGCGAACGCACCGAGGTTCACCGCGGCGTACATCAGGGCGTACGCGACGGTCGACCCGATGGCGCGCCCCGGGGCGTCGGCGTACGCGGCGGCGGCGATCGGCACCAAGAGGTACCCGGCCTGGCCGACGGAGGACCAGGCCAGCAGCCGTACGGCGCTGTGGCCGCGGGCGGGGTCCTGGCGCAGCGCCGCGACGTTGCCGACGGTCATGGTCAGCGCGGCCAGCACCGCCAGCACCGGGCCCCAGACGTGCGCGTAGGCGGGGAAGCCCTTGACCGTGACGAGGATCAGGCCGGAGAAGCCGACGGCCTTCCCGATGACGGAGAGGTACGCGGCGATGGGCAGCGGGGCGCCGACGTAGGTGTCGGGCACCCAGAAGTGGAACGGCGCGGCGGCGGTCTTGAAGGCGAAGCCGACGAGGGTGAGGGCGACGCCGGCGCTCGCGAGGGTGGCCAGGCGCGGGTCCGGGAGGTGGGCGAGCCCATGGGCGACGCGGGTCAGGTGGAGGCTCCCGGTGGCGGCGTACAGGAAGCTCACCCCCAGGAGCATCACGGCGGTGGAGGCCACCGAGGAGAGGAAGAACTTCAGGGCCGCCTCGGAGGAGAGCCGGTCGCCGCGGCGCAGGCCGACCAGCGCGAAGGCGGGCAACGAGGCCACCTCCAGGGCGAGGACGAGGGTCGCCAGGTCCCGGGAGGCGGGCAGCAGGGCGGCGCCGGAGGCCGAGGAGAGCAGCAGGAACCAGTACTCGCCCGCGGGCAGGCCGCCGTCCTTGACGGTGTCGATGGACAGCAGCGCGGTCAGCAGCGCGCCGGCCAGCACGAGGAACTGGATGACCAGGGCGAACGGATCCGCGACATAGCTGCAGACGTCCCCGCCGCCGACACAGAAGGTACGGCGGCCGCCGCCCACCAGGGGCAGCAGCGAGAGTCCGGCCAGGGCGAGGCCGCCGGTGGCGAGCCACCCCAGGAGCGGCTTGCGGGCCACCGGGAGGAACAGGTCCGCGACGAGCACCACCAGGGCGACGAGGGCGGTGAGGAGGGGCGGCGCCAGGGCGATCCAGTCGACGGACTGCACCAGGGAAGCCGCTCCGCCCGCGGCCGTCGGGATCATCGGGCTGGTCACTTGCCGCCTCCGAGGAGCTGCTGGACGGCCGGGTCGGTGAGGCCGAGGAGGGCCGCGGGCCACAGTCCGGCGAGGACGGTGAGGGCGGCGAGGGGGGTCCAGGCCGCGTATTCGTGGCGCGCGATGTCGGGGATCAGGGGCCCGGCCGGGCCTCCGGTGGCGGGGCGGTTCCGCGGCGCTTCCGGGGCGGCGTGGTGCGCGGCCTCGTCCGGGGAGGCGGTGCCCTCCTCGATCGCGGCGGCGGGCTCGTCGGCCTCGGGCGTGGCGCCCATGCAGACCCGGCGGACGACGAGCAGCAGATACGCCGCGGTCAGCAGGGTGCCGAGCCCGGCCAGCGCCATGAAGGTGAGGAAGGCGGGGCGGCTGAGGCCGGGCGCCGGGTGGAAGGCGCCGAACATGGCGAGCATCTCGCCCCAGAACCCGGCGAGCCCGGGGATGCCCAGGGAGGCGACGGCGGCGAAGGCGAGGAGGGCGCCGAAGCGCGGCGCGCGGCCGTAGAGGGCGGCGCCGGTGGTGCCGGCGAGGGTGTCGAGGTCGGTGGTGCCGGTGCGGTCCTTGAGGGCGCCGACCAGGAAGAAGAGCAGGCCGGTGATGAGGCCGTGGGCGATGTTGGCGAAGAGCGCGCCGTTGACACCGGTGGGCGTCATGGAGGCGATGCCCAGCAGCACGAAGCCCATGTGTCCGACGGAGCTGTACGCGATCAGCCGCTTCAGGTCGCCCTTGGCGCCCTTGCGGACCAGCGCGAGGCAGGCGAGCGAGCCGTAGACGATGCCGACGGCGGCGAGGGCGGCGAGATAGGGCGCGAAGGTGTGCATGCCCTCGGGCGCGATCGGCAGCGCGATCCGCACGAAGCCGTACGTGCCCATCTTCAGCAGGACACCGGCGAGCAGCACCGAACCGACGGTGGGGGCCGCGGTGTGGGCGTCCGGCAGCCAGCTGTGCAGCGGCCACAGCGGCGACTTGACCGCCAGTCCGATGCCGACGGCGAGTACCGCGACGAGCTGAACGGTGTGGCTGAGCTGGGACTTCGGACCGTTGTCGGCGGCGAGTGCAACCATGTCGAACGTTCCGGTTTTTACTCCTACGAGAAGGAGGCCGAGCAGCATGACGACGGAGCCGAGCAGCGTGTAGAGGATGAACTTCCAGGCGGCCGCCTGCCGGCCGCCCGGCTCCCGGCCGGACGGAGCGCCGGGCGCAGCCCCTCCGGAATTGCCGCCCCAGCGGGCGATGAGGAAGTACATCGGGATGAGCACCATCTCGAACGCCAGGAAGAACAGCACGAGATCGAGGACGGCGAAGGTGGCGAGGGTGCCGGACTCCAGCAGGAGCAGCAGGGCGACGAACGCCTTGGGGGACGGCCCCTGGGGCATCGAGAAGTAGCTGTAGAGCGCGCAGAGGAAGGTCAGCAGCGCGGTCAGGACGACGAGGGGGAGCGAGATGCCGTCGATGCCGAGGTGGACACGGATGTCCAGCGCGGGGATCCAGCTGATGTCGGTGGTGGCCTGCATCCGGGCCGGGTGGCTGTGGTCGAAGCCGATGGCGAGGGCCACGGTCGCCGCGAGGACGACGCCGGTGACGGTCACGCCGTGGCGCCGCACGGCCTGGTCCGGGCCGCGGCCGCGGAGACCGGGCGGGGCCGGAAGCAGCGCGCCGACGGCGCCCAGCAGCGGGAGCACGACGACGCCCGCGAGGAGCAACTGCATAGCGGTGTGATTCATGGTCAGGCTCCGGTGCCCGTGGCGACGAGGACCGCGGCGACGGCCAGGACGAGTGCGCCCGCGAGCAGCGCGCCGAGGTAGGTCTGCACGTTGCCGGTCTGGGCGCGGCGCACGGCGGCACCCAGCCAGCGGGGGCCGGTCCCGGCGGCGCGGACGTAGGTGTCGACGACCTCACGGTCGAGGAAGCGGACGAGGACCGCGGCGGCGCGCACGGGGCGGACGAACAGCGCGGTGTAGACGGCGTCGAGGTGGAAACCGGCGGCCGCGGGGCGGTACAGCGGCCCGAGCAGCACCCGGCCGGGGTCGGTGGCAGCTCCGCCCGCCGCGGTGCGGGTGGCCGGGGCGGTGGTGTGGCGCCAGGTCGCGTAGGTGACCAGGCCGCCGACGAGGGCGATGCCGGTCCCCAGGACGGAGGTGGTGAGCGTCGGGGTGAGCGAGCGCCCGTCGAACCAGTCGGGCAGGAAGGGGGCGGTCAGGCCGAAGGCGGCGGTGGGGACGAAGAGGACCCAGAGCACGGCCTTCATGGCGAGCGGCTGCGGGCCGTGGTCCGGGGCCTCGGGTCCGCTGCCGCGGAAGGCGAGCAGCCACAGCCGGGTGGCGTACCCGGCGGTGAGGAGAGCGGCGATCAGCCCGGAGATCAGGACGGTCCAGCCGGCCGCGCCGGGGATGCCCGCGGCCCCGCCGGTGGCGGCGTGCTCCGCGGCACCGAGGACGGCTTCCTTGGAGAAGAAGCCGGAGAACGGCGGGATGGCGGCGAGCGCGAGGAGGGCGACGGTGACGGTCCAGTAGGCGTCGGGGACGCGCCGGTCCAGGCCGCTCATCCGGGACATGGCGGAGAGCGAGTTGGTGCCGGCGGCGTGGATGAGCGCCCCGGCGCCCAGGAACAGGAGGGCTTTGAAGGCGCCGTGGGAGAGGAGGTGGAAGACGGCCGCGCCGCGGTCGCCGACGGCCAGGGCGCCGGTCATGTAGCCGAGCTGGCCGATGGTCGAGTAGGCGAGGACGCGTTTGACGTCGTCCTGGGCGAGCGCGGCCAGACCGGATCCGATCATGGTGACCGCGGCCATGACGGCGAGGACGACCAGCGCCGCGGCGGAGGCGGCGAAGACGGGGAGGAGCCGGGCGACGACATAGACACCGGCGGCGACCATCGTCGCGGCGTGGATGAGCGCCGAGACGGGGGTGGGGCCGGCCATGGCGTCGGGGAGCCAGGTGTGCAGCGGGAACTGCGCGGATTTGCCCGCGACGCCGGCGAGCAGCAGCAGCGCGATCAGCGTCGGGTGGTCGAGCCCGTCGCGGGCGATCGAGCCGACGATGCCGGTGATGCGGAAGGTTCCGGTGTCGGCGGCCAGCGCGAAGATGCCGAAGAGGAAGGGGACGTCGCCGAGCTTGGTGACGAGGAACGCCTTGAGGGAGGCGGCGCGGGCGGCCTCGGTCTCCCAGTAGTGGCCGACGAGGAAGTACGAGCAGATGCCCATGACTTCCCAGCCGACCAGCAGCACCATCAGATCGCCGGTGTAGACGACGAGCAGCATCGCGGAGGTGAAGAGCGAGACCAGCGCGGCGTACGAGGGGTAGCGCGGATCGTCGCGCAGATAGCCGGTGGAGTAGATCTGCACGCAGGTCGCGACCACACCGACCAGGACGGCGATCAGGACGGCGAAGCCGTCGAGGTGGAGCGCCAGGTCGATGGGGACGGAGCCGGTCGGGGTGAGCCGGGTGGCGACGTCGGTGGCGGGCCCGGTGCCCACTCCGGCGGCGGTGACGACGGCGAGCACGGCGGCGGCGAGCGTGGGCAGCACGGCGAGCGGCCGGACGAAGCCGGGGGCGCGGCGGCCCAGGAAGAATCCCGCGACCGCGCCGAGGAACGGCAGGAGGGGGACGAGGACGGCGGTGGTCGTGGGTGTCACGCGGTGGCCTCCGCCTTGGTGTCCGGCTGCAGGTCCGCGGTGCCGGCGTCCGGGGCGTCCGGCGTGTCGGCGAGGTCGCGCAGCCGGTCGATGTCGGAGGTGCCGCGGTGGCGGTGGACGAGCAGCACGATCGCCAGACCGATGCCGATCTCGGCGGCGGCGACGGCGATGGTGAAGAGGGTCAGTGCCTGCCCGGCGTGGAGGGTGTCGCGCAGCCAGGCGTCGAAGGCGACGAGGTTGAGGTTGACGGCGTTGAGCATCAGCTCGACGGACATCAGCACCAGGATCGCGTTGCGGCGGGCGAGCACGCCGTACAGACCGGTGCAGAAGAGGAGGGCGGCGAGGACGGCCGGATAGACGAGATGCATCAGCGCTGTTCCTCCCGCAGGGCGGGGCCGGTGGCGTTCGCCGCGCCGGCGGGGGCCGTCGGAGCCGCACCGGCCGGGGTGCCCGCCGCGCCGGGTGCCGGGACCGGGGCCGTACCGCCTCCGTCGGACCCGGCCGCCGTGTCGGTGCCCTTGCGGGAGAGGACGATCGCGCCGACCAGGGCGGCGAGCAGCAGGACGGAGAGGGCTTCGAAGGGGAGGACCCAGTACTGGAAGAGGCTGCGGCCGGTGGTCTCGGTGGTGCCCTGCGGGGTGCCGAGTTCGATCCAGGTGGCGCGGAAGGCGTCGACGACGACCCACACCAGGGCGGCGGCGGAGGCGGCGGCCACCGCGACGGCGGCCCAGCGGTTGCCGGAGTCGGCGTCGGGTGACCGGCCGATGGGTGCCTTGGTGAGCATCAGCCCGAAGAGAAGGAGGACGACGACGGAGCCGACGTAGATCAGGACCTGTACCCAGGCGATGAATTCCGCGGTCAGCAGCAGGTACTCGACGGCGGTACCGCCGAGGGCCACGACCAGCCAGAGCGCCGCGTGGACGAGCTGCCGGGTGGTGACGGTGACGACCGCGGCGCCGAGGGTGACGAGGCCGACGAGGAGGAAGGCGATCTCGACGCCGGAGGGGGTGAGGAAGCCATGGCTTGCGGCGGCGAGCGTCACGCGTCCTCCCCGGAGTTCTCGGCGTCGGCGGCGTCCTGCTGGGCGGCCAGCTTGTCGGCCGTCCTACGGGCGGCGGCGATCTCCTTGGGCTCCTCGGCGGCGGGGTCGAGGGCGGGCGGTTCGGGCACGGTCCACATCCACTCGCGGAGTTTGTCGCGCTCGTGGGTCAGCTCGCGGATATCGGTCTCGGCGTACTCGAACTCCGGGGACCAGAAGAGCGCGTCGAAGGGACAGACCTCGATGCAGATACCGCAGTACATGCAGAGGGAGAAGTCGATGGCGAAACGGTCGAGGACGTTACGGCTGCGCTCGCGCCCGCCGGGGGCGGCGGGCGGCACCGTCTCCTTGTGGGAGTCGATGTAGATGCACCAGTCGGGGCATTCGCGGGCGCAGAGCATGCAGACCGTGCAGTTCTCCTCGAACAGCCCGATGACGCCGCGGGTGCGCGGCGCCAGATCGGGCTGGACGTCCGGGTACTGCGCGGTGACGCTGCGCTTCGTCATCGTCCGGAGGGTGACGGCGAGGCCCTTGGCGAGCCCGGAGCCGGGGAAGCCGGACGGCTTGGACTTCTTGTCCGCGGCCATCTCAGGAGGTCACCACCTTGACGACGCCGGTGAGGGCGATCTGGACGAGGGCGAGCGGAATCAGGACGGTCCAGGCGAGCTTCTGCAGCTGGTCCTCGCGCAGCCGCGGATAGGTCACCCGCAGCCAGATGATGAGGAAGGCGAGGAGCGCGGTCTTGAGCAGCGTCCACAGCCAGCCGAGGCTGTCGGCGCCGAACGGTCCGTGCCAGCCGCCCAGGAAGAGGACGGAGGTCAGCGCGCAGAGCACGACGATGCCCGCGTACTCGGCGAGCAGGAAGAGCGCGAACCGCAGGCCGGTGTACTCCGTGTACGCACCGAAGATGATCTCGGAGTCGGCGACCGGCATGTCGAACGGCGGCCGTTGCAGCTCGGCGAGGCCGGCCACGAAGAAGACCACCCCGCCGATGAGCTGCCACGGCACCCACCACCAGTGGAAGGAGTCGAGGATCCCGGGCAGCGAGAGGGTGCCGGCGGCCATCGCGACGGAGGCGGCGGCGAGCAGCATCGGCAGTTCGTAGGCGAGCAGCTGGGCGGCCGTGCGCAAGCCGCCGAGCAGGGAGAACTTGTTGGCCGATGCCCAGCCCGCCATGATCGAGCCGAGGACGCCGACGCCCATCACCGCGAGGACGAAGAAGAGGCCCGCGTCCAGGCTCTGGCCGACCGCGTTGCGCGGGCCGATCGGGATGGCGGCCAGGACCAGCAGATACGGCAGCAGTCCGACGGCGGGCGCGAGCTGGAAGACCCGCCGGTCGGCGCCGGCCGGGACGATGTCCTCCTTCTGCGCGAACTTCACCCCGTCGGCGACGAGCTGCGCCCAGCCGTGGAACCCGCCCGCGTACATCGGTCCGAGGCGGCCCTGCATATGGGCCATGACCTTGTGTTCGGTCTGCCCGACGACCAGCGGGAGGACGAGGAAGGCGACGAAGACGGCGAGCAGGCGCACCACGATGTCGAGAGCGTCGCTCATGGGGTGTCGCCTCCTGCCGGGTCCTGGGTGGGGGTGCCGTTGTCCTGGCCGGCGCCGGATTCCTCGCCGGTGCCGGTGGTCCTGCCGGTGCCGGAGGACTTGCCGGTGCCGGGTTTTCCGTCCGGGCCGGTGCCGGTGGCGTCGGGAGCCGCGTCGGCCTGCGCGGGGGCGGGCTCGTCGGCCGCCGGTGCGGGTTCGGGTTCCTCGAAGGCCGGGCGGGCGTGGTGCCAGGGGGCGTCCGAGGAGGTGGCCGCGGGCCTGGACGGGCGGGAGGGGGCGCCCCCGGCCGGCGCCGCGGGCCCGGCAGCCGCATCCGGCTCCGCCGATGCCCCGGGCTCGCCGGACACCTCGGGCTTACCGGGTGTCGCGGGTCCTGCCGATGTCTCAGGCTTTGCCGATGCTTCCGGCTTCGCCGCCGCCTCCGGCTCGGCCGCCGTCTCCGGCTTCGCCGAGGCCGCAGGTCCGGCCGGGCCACCGGCTCCGGGCCGCTCCGACGCGGGCTTTTCCGGCACAGGCCGCGCGGACACAGGCTGTCCCGACACAGGCTGTCCTGACACAGGCTGTTCCGACACGGGCTGCGGCTGGGGCGATGCGGCCTGCTCCGGGGCGGCCGGGCGCTGGCTCGCGGAGCCGGCGCTCGCCGAGCGGGTGCGGCGGGCCGGGCGTTCGCCCGCGGCCGGGCGCTCCGCCGCTCCGGCGCGTCCGGCACCGGCAGCCCGTCCGGCACCGGCGGCCCGGGCGCCGCCGGCCGCGCGGGCGCCGCGTGCCGGGCGGGCCGGGGCCGGGGGCAGCTGGCCCTTGAGCGGACCCCACTCGTTCGGATCGGGGACACCGGGCGGCAGCATCTGGCGGCGCTTGGGGCCACCGTGC
Organism: Streptomyces sp. NPDC014733; assembly: GCF_043083385.1. Classification (NCBI taxonomy): domain Bacteria; kingdom Bacillati; phylum Actinomycetota; class Actinomycetes; order Kitasatosporales; family Streptomycetaceae; genus Streptomyces; species Streptomyces sp. NPDC014733. The sequence continues at coordinate 234,970 of NZ_JBIBYO010000007.1, forward strand.
TCGGACTCGCCCGGTTCCTTGGCGCCCGGCCACGCCTTGGCGACCCGCGCGGCGAGGACGAAGTCCTTGCGCAGCGGGTGGCCCTCGAAGTTCTCCGGGAGCAGCAGCGGAACGAGATGCGGGTGACCGGTGAAGTCCACGCCGAACATCTCGTACGTCTCGCGTTCGTGCCAGGCGGCGCCCGCGTAGACGCCGGTGGCGGTGGGCAGCGCCGGGGCGTCGTGCGGCACGGTGGTGCGCACGAGCAGCCGGCGGACGGTGCCGGGGCGGGAGACGTCGGCGAGGTGCGCGCAGATCCGGAAGCCGGTGCCGGGCTCGTCGACGGCGCTCAGCCAGTCGAAGAAGGTGCAGCTCAGGGCGGTGCGGGCGACGGTCAGGGCCTCGATCCAGCGGTCGGCCGGTACGTCGACGGTCAGCAGGTCGTAGGCGGCTTCCGCGGTGGCGCCGGCGCCGAAGAGGGCGCTCGCCGGGCCGGGCAGCCAGCCGACGACGGGCTCGGCCGCCTCCTCCGCGGGCGCGTCCACCGGCTCCTCGGCCGGGCCGTTCGCCGGGCCGTTCGCCGGGCCGTTCGCCGGGTCGTGTGTCGGCTCGCTCATCGGGGCTCCTCCCCCGGACCGCCGGGTTCCGCCGGGCCGGGCTCCGGGGGTGCCACCAGGCCGCTGCGCAGCGCGTTCGCCGAGGGCACGGGCGCGCCGCCGGAGCCGTACCGCTCGCCCAGCGATTCGCGGGCGATCTTCTCCTGGAGCTTGAGGATGCCCTGCAGCAGCGCCTCCGGGCGGGGCGGGCAGCCCGGTACGTACACGTCCACCGGAATGATCTGGTCGACGCCCTTGGTCACGGAGTACGAGTCCCAGTAGGGGCCGCCGCAGTTGGAGCAGGCGCCGAAGGAGATGACGTACTTCGGCTCGGGCATCTGCTCGTAGAGCCGCTTGACGGCCGGGGCCATCTTGTCGGTGACGGTGCCGGAGACGATCATCAGATCGGCCTGGCGGGGGCCCGGCGCGAACGGGATGACGCCGAGCCGGATGAAGTCGTGGCGCGCCATGGACGCGGCGATGAACTCGATGGCACAGCAGGCGAGGCCGAAGTTGAAGACCCACAGGCTGTAGCGGCGGCCCCAGTTGAGGATCACCTTCATCGGTTCGGGCGCGAGGCGGGAGAGCGTGCCCAGGCGGCGCGGCATCGGCAGATCGGCGCGTGCGGAGCCCTCGGCCGCAGCCGACGCGCCGTCGGGGGCGGGGGTCACGTCCATTCCAGGACGCCCTTCTTCCATGCGTAGAGCAGGCCGACGGTGAGGAAGCCGAGGAAGACGAACATCTCCACCAGCGTGACGCCGCCGAAGCCGGGGGCGGCGAAGACCGTCGCCCAGGGGAACAGGAAGATCGAGTCGACGGCGAAGATCACGTAGAGGAACGCGTAGACGTAGTAGCGGACCTGGGTGTGCGCCCAGCCCTCGCCGACCGGGTCCACGCCGCATTCGTACGTCAGCAGCTTCTCGGGCGTCGGCACCACGGGCCGCAGCAACCGCCCGGCGCCGAAGGCCACGGCCACGAAGAGGACACCGACGACGGCGACCAGGCCGACGAAGGAATACCCCTGGAAGTACTCCGCGGCGCTGGTGATGGTGCGCACGGTCGTGTCGTCCGGCACGTCCGCCCCTCGCTCCCTGACTGCGCTTGTTCAACGACTTCGACGATCTGTACGCACGGAGTCTAGGCCCTGCCCTCCCCTCGCTGAGCAGCCGCGTCTCGTCGGCGGTGGCGTTGACCCCACTTCGTCCCGGCTCCGCAACCGGCTGCCGGACGGTGCTGCCCGGCATGCGGACAGGCCGGGCCGCGCCGGGCGGTCAGGCCCCGGCTCCGTCCGGGCGGGGCAGCGGGCCGCCGTCGAAGGGGCTCCGGGCGTCGGGCGGAGCGTCGAAGGGACTCCGTTCCCCGTCCGGGGGTGACGCCTGGGGCTGCCGGGTGGCCCGCAGGGGCTCCGGGGGCGGGAGAGGAGAGGGAGCGGCCTGGGGCTGGTGCGGTGGCTGCACGTACGGGTTCACCTGGGGTTGCTGCGCCGGAGGCTGCTGCGGGGTGCCGTACGGCGGGTGGGGCTGCATGTACGGGTTGGTGTGCGGGGGCACGGGCGTTTGAGGGGATGCGAGAGGCGAGGCAGGCGAGTGCGCGGGCAGGGGCTGCTGCGAGGGCAGGGGCTGCTGGTGGGGTTGGTGCGGATGCTGACTTTGGTGCAGGGGCTGGCCCTGGTGCGAAGGCTGGCTCTGGTGTGGATGCTGGCCCTGGGGCTGCTGCGGTGACCGCGGGCCGAGCGGTGTGTGGGGCTGCGGCTGGGGCTGGGGCTGCGGGTGGAGAGGTGGCTGCGGACCCGGCGGCGTGTGCGACTGCGGCCCGGCGGCCGGCGGCACCTTGGCGACGGGCGGCACTCCGGCAGCGGGAAGCGGTCCGGCGCCAGGGGCGATGGGCCCGGCGGCGCCCGGTCCCGCGGGGGTGACCGTCACCGGCCCGGGGGCAGGCCCGGCCGGTCCGGCACCGGGCGCGCCCGCCCCGGCAGCCCCTGGCGCGCCCGCCCCGGCGACTCCGGTAACGACTGTCGGCGCCGCGTCCGGGGCCGGTCGCGGGTGTGCGGCCGGGGCTGCGGCGGGGCGGACGACGCCGTGGGCGACGTACGGTGCGCCGCCGCGTGCGGTGGGGTCGGACGGGCGGCGGCCGGGTTCCCGGGAGACCGCGCGGTCCATCACCTCGGCGGCGATCCGGGCCGCGGCCGCCAGCGTCCGTTCGCCCAGCAACTCCGTACGGATCGCGCCGCCCGCGGCCAGATGGCGGTCGTAGGGCAGCGGCAGCACCGCCGCGCCGCCCGCGCCGAGGTGGGCGGCGGCCGTGCGGGCGTCGACGCCGGAGTCGGGCGCCAGGTGGGTGAGGACCACGACGGTGGTCGGCAGCAGCCCCGGGTGCAGACCACCGACCCAGTCCAGCACGGAACGGGTGGCCGCGACGCCCTCCGGGGTGGCCGGGGTGACCAGCACCCGGGCCTGCGTGGTGACCAGCGCGGTGCGGGCCACCTCGGCGGGCAGGGTCTCGCAGTCCACGACGGTGGCGGCGAAGTGGTGCCGCAGCGAGGTCATGACGATGCGGTACGCGTCGAGGTCCAGCCGGGTGCCGATCGCGCCCTGGCTGCCGGGCAGCAGCCAGCCGCCGCCCGCGAACGGCAGCAGATAGCCGGTCAGGTCGGTGATCAGCATCGACGGATCGACGATCTCCGCCAGATCGCTGCCCGACCAGCGCACCTCGCGCGCGCCCAGCCGGTGCGGGAGGGTGCCGAGCGCCGGGTCGGCCTCGACGGCGAGCACCGGATCGGGCCGGTAGTGGGCGTAGGTCAGCGCGAGCAGCGCCGCGACGGTGGACTTGCCGGCGCCGCCCCGGATGCTGGAGACCGCGATCTGCCGCCCGGTGACGACCGGCTGCTGGATGGCGCGCGCCGCCTCCGTGACCGCCGCCGCCTCGGTCGCGGGCGAGGAGGCGAACACCTTCCGCAACGCCCGCCCGGCCCGCCGCCCCAACGGATCCCCGCGCCGCGGCTTGGGCTGCCCGTCGGCCAGTTCCGGCGGCAGCAGCGGTACGGACACGGGCGTCCGGGCGGGAAGACCGGGACGGCTGTAGGGGACGGGGGCGGACGCGGCCGGAGCCGGACCGGAGACAACGGGCGCGGCCGGGGCCTGAGCCGGACCGGGAGCGACCGGGGCAGGCCCTGGAACAGCCACGGCCTGAGCCGGACCGGAAACGCCCGCCCCCGGCGCCGCAGGTGCGGCCGGAGGCACGGGCACCGCCCCGCCCGGCACCGCACCGCCCGGCCCCGCACTGCCCGGCACCGCACCGCCCGGCACCGCACCCGCCGGGCCGCCTACCGCAGCGCCCGGGCCCGCCTCCGTACCTGAGACGGCGTCCGCCACGGCACCCGGGCCAGCCTCCGTCGCCGCCCCTCCCCCGGCGCACGCCGCCTGCCCGGGCGCCCCCGGCACCCCTGCGGGCGCCCCTGAGACACCCCCACCGGGCACCCCCGGGACGACGCCCGCCCCGGGCACGTCCGAAGCGCCGCGCGTGCCCTCCGTTCCGCCCGTTCCGTCCTGGCTCCGTGTCTGCGCCTCCACGCCCCGCCGCCCCTCTTCCCCGAGTGCTCCCGGTGCCTCCGGCCGGACCGGCCGTTCCGTTGCCTCTGGCCGTTTTTCCGGGACCGTCTGCCACGACCGCCCCGGGGTCGCCGATGGTTCCGCCCGCCGGGGCGCCGGCGGCGGTTCCGAACCGTCGGGCGCCGCCGACGGGTCCGCCGCCTCCGTAACCGGCGGACCCGGGTCCCGGGTCACCCGTTCCGTACCGTTCATCGTCAGAACGCGTCCCGCAGCAGGGCGTACCCGCCGAGGGCGCCCACCGTCACCGGGATCAGGGCCACGACCGCCACCGGCTCGGCGCGGGCCACGGCGCGCCGCAGCGCGTCGGGGGTGCGCAGGGTGAGGAGCGCGGCCGGGAGGGCCGCCAGGAGGCAGAGGAGCGCGCCCGCGGCGGCGGGGGCCGGGCCGGTCGCGGCCCAGCGCAGCACCGGGTGCAGACAGGCGGCGCACCCGGCGGCGGCGACCGCGGCGACCTGCACCGCCAGCGGATAGGCGCGGGCCCGGGCGCAGAGCACCAGGCCCAGCAGGAGCGCGGCGGCGACCGCCCAGGCGTCGCCCAGGCCGGCTGCGAGCCAGCCGCCGGCGCCCGTGGAGACGGCGGCGGCCACGGTGGCCGGGGCGAGCGTCCGGTGGGTGGCGCCGAGGGCCGCGGCCACCCGGTGGCGGCTGACCGGGGTGGCGCCCGCGCGCCGGTCGTCGAGCCCGGTCAGCCCGGCCGACGTCAGGGCGTGGCGGGGCAGTTGGCCCAGGACGAGGACGCCCACGAGGCCGAGAACCGCGCCGGTCCGGGCGGGCGTCGTCAGGGCGAGTCCGGCCTCCCACGCCCCCAGGGAGACGAGGACCGCGGCGGCCCCCAGGTGCGCCGCGCGCCGCCAGGGGGCGCACAGCCCGAAGAGTCCGAGGAGGGCGGCGGCGGTCCCGGCCAGGGCCGCGAGGCGGACCGCGCCGCCCGGTGTCGCGTACCAGGTGGCGTACGCCCCGAGGGTGCCGCCGAGGAGCAACAGGGCCGCCCCCGGGGCGCGCCGGTCGGTCCGGGCCGCGGCCAGGGCGGCGCCGACGCCGCCGGACAGCACCGCGGCGACGCCGAGCCAGAGCGGGGCGGCCCCGCCGTACCAGCGGTCGGCCCCGGCGCCCGCGACGGCGCCGAGCAGCACACCCGCCGCGCCCGCGGCCACCGCCGCGGCCCGTGGGCCCCAGCCCCCGCCGCGTATCTCCAGGGGCGCGGCGGCATCGGCACCGGGGCCGCCACCGGGGCGGGTGCCGGGCGTGAACGGGCCCTGGACGAGATGGAGTTCGGCGCCGTCCGGCAGGCGGGCGGCGGCGAGGGAGTGGTGCGGGGCGAGGGCCGTGCCGTCGGCGGTGACCAGCTGCTGCGCGCCGGGTCCGGCCGGGCGCTCGCCGAGCAGCCGCAGCAGCTCCGGCAGGAGCGCCCCTACGGGTTCCCCGGACGGGACGACGAGTTCGGTGCGGCGGCCCCCTTCGGTGACGAGGGTGACCCGGCTCAGGGTGGTGCGCCGTTCCCCGGGGGCGCCCACGCTCGCGCTCACGCCGGGGCCTCCGTCCGGCGGTGGTTCCCCGCCCAACGGACGCCGTCCGCCGGGGCTTTGGCCCCGTACGGACAGGTGTGCCGGGTTTGTCGCCGCCGGGTGGTGTCCGCCCCCGGCGACCGGCCGCCGTCGTTCCGCGCCATCGCCCCTCGCCCCTCCCCTGTCCGCACGGCGACACCCTACGGCGATTTTCGCTTCCCCGACCCCTCGAAAGTGCCGAGGGGATCGACAAAAGGGCAGGTCAGAGCAGGTACCGGGGCGAGCACCCCCGCACAGGGGCAAGTCGGCCCGAGGGGTGCGCGGCGGCTCCCCGGAGACGTACGGGGACGGTCCCGCCCGGGGCGCCCCGGTCCCTCGTGGGTGGGGGTGGGGAGAACCCCACCCCCACCCGGCCCGTGCACCCCATGGCAGACGGCGCGGCGTCCGGGCAGGCTTGCCGTATGACGCAGACAGTGACCCCGGCCGGCGCACGCGAGGACGAGGGGGCGCCCCCGCCCCGCCCGCGCGCCGCCCTTTCCCCGGAGACCTGGCGGGAGATCGGGTACCTGCTGGCCAATCTGCCGCTGGGCGTGCTCGCCTTCGAAGTGGTGCTGTTGTGGCTGGCGCTGGGGCTGGGACTGTCGATCACGGTGGTCGGGCTGCCGTTGCTGGCCGTGGGCCTGACGGCGTTCCGGTGGTACGGACGGCTGGAGCGGGCGCGGGCCCGGAAGCTGCTGGGCGTGCGGGTGCCGGAGCCGTCCGCGCTGCGCACCCGTGAAGCGGGAGTCTTCCCCAGGCTGTGGGCGCGGCTGACGGACCCGGTGGGGTGGCGGCACGCGCTGTTCGCGCTCGTCCGGCTGCCCTGGGTGGTGGTGACCTTCGGGCTCACCCTCGTCCTGCTCGTCGCGGGCTGGCCGCTGCTGCCCTGGGTGGCGCGGCTGCTGACCGACGTCGACCGGGCCATGGTGCGCGGGCTGCTGTCGCCGTCGGACGCGCTGGAGCGGCGGATCGCCGAACTGGAGGCGGACCGCGAGAAGGTGACCGACACCGCCGCGGCCGATCTGCGCCGCATCGAGCGGGATCTGCACGACGGCGCGCAGGCCCGGCTGGTGGCGCTCGCGATGGGGCTCGGGCTGGCGAAGGAGAAGCTGACGGAGGATCCGCAGGCGGCCGCCGCGATGGTGGACGAGGCGCACGGCGAGGTGAAGCTGGCCCTCCAGGAGCTGCGGGACCTGGCCCGGGGCATCCATCCGGCGATCCTCACCGACCGGGGCCTCGGCCCGGCCCTGACCTCCCTGGCGGGGCGCTGCACGGCCCCGGTGTCGGTCTCCGTGGAGCTGACGGAGCGCCCGGTGCCGGCGATCGAGGGCACCGTGTACTTCACCGTCTCCGAGCTGCTGCAGAACGTCTCCAAGCACGCCGGGGCGCGGTCCGCCGCCGTCCAGGTGCGGCGGTCCGGCGGGCGGCTGCTGGTGACGGTCACGGACGACGGCCACGGCGGCGCCCGGAAGGTGCCGGGCGGCGGCATGGCGGGGCTCGCCGACCGGCTGGCGTCGGTGGACGGCGCCTTCACCCTGGACTCGCCGTCCGGCGGCCCCACCCGGATCACCGCCGCCCTCCCCTGGCGCGGCCGCACCACCACCTGACCCACCACGGCCGGCGCCCCGCGCCGCCCCTCCCATCCGGATGCCCGGACCGCCCCCGGGGCGCGTCCGGCGGATCAGGCATCCCGAAATCAGGCACCACCCCTTCCGGCACGCCCTCCCGGCACCACGACCCCAGCCACACCGACAGGACGGACGGCATGACGATGGCCACGGCTTCCGCGCGACAGACGGGCGCCCCCCGCGTACTTCTGGCACTGCGCGCCCCCCTCTCGGGGCGCACCTGGCGCGCGTTCCTCTACCTCCTCGGCAACCTCCCGGTGGCCGTCGCACTGTTCGCCTACGCGACGACGATGACCTCCCTGAGCGCCGGACTGCTGGTCACGGTCGCGGGCATCCCGGTGTTCGCGGCGACGCTGGCCGGGGCGCGGGGGCTGGGCGCCGTGGAGCGGGCGCGGGCCCGGGCGCTCCTGGGGATGACGGTGGCGTCGCCGCCACCGGTGCGGCCGTCCGGCGACGGCGTGGTGCGGTGGACCGGTGCGCTGCTGCGGAACGGTTCGGCCTGGCGCCAGCTGCTCTTCTGCGTCCTGCGCTTCCCCTGGGCGGTGGCCGCCTTCTCGCTCGCGGTGACGTACTGGCTGCTGGCCTGGTCGCTGCTGACGTATCCGCTGTGGCGGTGGACGTTCCCGCGCTACCTGGACCGGCCTGGCATCCAGCTGTGGAAGCCGGGCGCCGTCCCGGGCGATGTCTCCGGGTACGTCGACACCCCGACCGAGATCGCGGTCACCGCCGTCCTGGGCCTGCTGCTCGTCCTCGCCCTGCCCAAGGTGACGTACGCGCTGACCGCCCCGGACCGGGGACTGATCCGGGTGCTGCTCGGCCCCTGGCCGGTGACCGAGCCGGGGCCCGGGACGGCCGCCGGGTCCGAGACGCCCGCCCCGTACGGCGCCGCCCCGCACGGCAGCGCCCCGCACGACAGCGCCCCGGAGACGGTACGGACCGCGGCGCCCGGGGACGGCCCGGCGCCCCGGGAGAGCTGACCGCCCCGGAAACCTCACGCTCCTCTGCCGCCCCGCTCACCCGTTTCTGCCCCGACGCATCCGGATGCTGGGATGCTGAGGTGCCGTGCCGGGAGTGAGCGGGGCGGCGGTGCGTGGGCGGTTCGGGAGAGACGGGCGACGTGGAGGACAGGGTGCGGGTGGTCATCGCCGAGGATTCGGTGCTGCTGCGAGAGGGGCTGACGCGGCTGCTGACCGACCGCGGACACGAGGTGGTGGCCGGTGTCGGCGACGGCGACGCGCTGGTCACCGCGGTCGGCGAACTGGCCGGGGCCGGCGCCCCGCCCGACGTCGTGGTGGCCGACGTACGGATGCCGCCGACCCATACCGACGAGGGGGTGCGCGCCGCCCTCACGCTGCGGCGGGCACACCCGGAGGTCGGGGTGCTGGTGCTGTCGCAGTACGTCGAGGAGCAGTACGCGACCGAGCTGCTGGCCGGGTCCACCCGCGGTATCGGCTATCTGCTCAAGGACCGCGTCGCCGAGGTGCGGGAGTTCGTCGACGCGGTGGAGCGGGTCGCGGGCGGCGGCACCGCGCTCGACCCCGAGGTGGTGGCCCAACTGCTGGGCCGCAGCCGTCGCCAGGAGGCGCTGGACCGGCTGACGCCGCGGGAGCGGGAGGTGCTGGCCCTGATGGCGGAGGGCCGGACCAATGCGGCCGTCGCCCGGGAGCTGGTGATCAGCCACGGTGCGGTGGAGAAGCACATCGGCAACATCTTCCTGAAGCTGGGCCTGGCGCCGAGTGACGGGGATCACCGCCGGGTGCTCGCCGTCCTCACCTATCTCCGCCCGTGACGCCTCCGCCACCCCGCCCCGGACCAGGCACGGCCCGCGTGCCACCGGGGCCGTAGGTCCGTGGTCCTAGCACCATCGTCGGAGCGTCACCGCAGCGCGGAGCTGCCTCGGAGAGGGGGGACGGATCCAGTGTTTTCATGACGATTCACGAGCATCCGCCATCTCACGGCCACGTCCATCATGTGATCGACCCAGGGAAGGTGACCCTTACCCCCGTACGATGGTGAGGGGACCGTCCGGTCGGCACGACACGTCCCGAGCCCGCCCTCCGGCGGGGAGCCGTACCCCTCTAGGGAGGTCCGAAGCAGTGACCAGCCAGGTCAGCAGCACAGCCGAACAGGCCGACGGAGCGCACGTCGGGGAACAGCGCTCGTTTGGCGACGGGGGCACAGACAAAGAGATCCGGCGTCTGGACCGGGTGATCATCCGGTTCGCGGGTGACTCCGGTGACGGCATGCAGCTCACGGGTGACCGGTTCACCTCGGAGACCGCGTCCTTCGGTAATGATCTGTCGACGCTGCCGAATTTCCCCGCAGAGATCCGCGCCCCTGCCGGCACCCTGCCCGGTGTTTCCAGTTTCCAGCTGCATTTCGCCGATCACGACATCCTCACCCCCGGTGACGCCCCCGACGTCCTGGTGGCGATGAATCCGGCGGCTCTCAAAGCAAATCTGGCGGATGTTCCGCACGGCGCGGAGATCATCGTCAACACCGATGAATTCACCAAGCGTCCGATGGCGAAGGTCGGCTATGCCACCAGCCCGCTGGAGGACGGTTCACTGGAGGCGTACCGCGTCCATCCGGTGCCGCTGACGACCTTGACGATCGAGGCGCTGAAGGACTTCGGGCTCTCCCGCAAGGAGGCCGAGCGCAGCAAGAACATGTTCGCGCTGGGCCTGCTGTCGTGGATGTACCACCGGCCGACGGAGGGTACGGAGAAGTTCCTCGCGGCGAAGTTCGCCAAGAAGCCGGACATCGCGAAGGCGAATGTCGCGGCGTTCCGGGCGGGCTGGAATTTCGGTGAGACGACGGAGGATTTCGCCGTCTCGTACGAGGTCGCCCCCGCGACCACGGCATTCCCGACGGGCACCTACCGCAATATCTCCGGAAATCTTGCGCTGTCCTACGGACTGGTCGCCGCGGGCCGTCAGGCGGATCTGCCGGTCTACCTCGGTTCGTACCCGATCACCCCGGCCTCCGACATCCTGCACGAATTGTCGAAGCACAAGAATTTCGGGGTGCGGACGTTCCAGGCGGAGGACGAGATCGCCGGTATCGGTGCCGCGCTCGGCGCCGCCTTCGGCGGTTCGCTCGCGGTGACGACGACCTCCGGTCCGGGTGTGGCGCTGAAGTCCGAGACCATCGGCCTGGCCGTCAGCCTCGAACTCCCGCTGCTGATCGTCGACATCCAGCGCGGCGGCCCCTCCACCGGCCTGCCGACCAAGACCGAGCAGGCCGACCTGCTCCAGGCGATGTACGGCCGCAACGGTGAGGCGCCGGTGCCGATCGTGGCGCCGAAGACGCCCGCGGACTGCTTCGACGCGGCCCTGGACGCCGCCCGGATCGCGCTGACCTACCGCACGCCGGTCTTCCTGCTCTCCGACGGCTACCTCGCCAACGGCTCCGAGCCCTGGCGCATCCCCGAGGTCGAGGAACTGCCCGACCTGCGCGTGCAGTTCGCCACCGGCCCCAACCACACCCTGGCCGACGGCACCGAGGTGTTCTGGCCCTACAAGCGCGACGAGCAGACCCTCGCCCGCCCGTGGGCGGTGCCGGGCACGCCGGGTCTGGAGCACCGGATCGGCGGCATCGAGAAGCAGGACGGCACGGGCAACATCTCCTACGACCCGGCCAACCACGACTTCATGGTCCGCACCCGCCAGGCCAAGGTGGCCGGCATCGAGGTCCCGGACCTGGAGGTCGACGACCCGGCCGGCGCGGACACCCTGGTCCTGGGCTGGGGCTCGACCTACGGCCCGATCACCGCCGCGGTGCGGCGGGTGCGCGGGGCCGGGCAGCGCATCGCCCAGGCCCATCTGCGTCACCTCAACCCCTTCCCGAAGAACCTGGGCGAGGTCCTGGCGCGCTACGACAAGGTGATCGTGCCGGAGATGAACCTCGGCCAGCTCGCCACCTTGCTGCGCGCCGAGTTCCTGGTCGACGCGCGCTCGTACAACCAGGTCAGCGGAATGCCGTTCAAGGCCGAGCAGCTCGCCGAGGTCTTCAAGGAGGCCATCAATGACTGAGACGATCGCGGGGCCGGTGGCCGGACCGCAGGCGCTGGCGCTGGTGCCCAAGGCCGAGGCCAAGCAGTCCATGAAGGACTTCAAGTCGGACCAGGAGGTCCGCTGGTGCCCCGGCTGCGGTGACTACGCCGTCCTCGCCGCCGTCCAGGGCTTCATGCCCGATCTGGGGCTGGCGAAGGAGAACATCGTCTTCGTCTCCGGCATCGGCTGCTCCTCCCGCTTCCCGTACTACATGAACACCTACGGGATGCACTCGATCCACGGCCGCGCCCCGTCGATCGCCACCGGCCTGGCGTCCTCCCGCCGCGACCTGAGCGTCTGGGTCGTCACCGGTGACGGCGACGCGCTGTCCATCGGCGGCAACCACCTCATCCACGCGCTGCGCCGCAACGTCAACCTCAAGATCCTGCTGTTCAACAACCGGATCTACGGTCTGACGAAGGGCCAGTACTCCCCCACCTCCGAGGTCGGCAAGATCACCAAGTCGACGCCGATGGGGTCGCTGGACGCGCCGTTCAACCCGGTGTCGCTGGCGCTCGGCGCGGAGGCGTCGTTCGTCGCCCGCACCGTCGACTCCGACCGCAAGCACCTCACCTCCGTGCTGCGCGCCGCCGCCGACCACCCGGGCACCGCGCTGGTGGAGATCTACCAGAACTGCAACATCTTCAACGACGGCGCCTTCGAGGTCCTCAAGGACAAGGACAAGGCCCAGGAAGCCGTGATCCGGCTGGAGCACGGGCAGCCGATCCGCTTCGGCACGCCCGGCGAGGACGGTCTCGGCTCCCGGGGCGTCGTCCGCGACCCGGCCACCGGCGATCTGAAGATCGTCGACGTGGCGGAGGCGGGCACCGACGCCATCCTGGTGCACGACGCGCACAGCCCGTCGCCCACCACGGCGTTCGCCCTCTCCCGCCTCGCCGACCCGGACACCCTGCACCACACCCCCATCGGTGTGCTGCGCGACGTGGAGCGCCCGGTCTACGACACTCTGATGGCCGAGCAGCTGGACGCCGCCGTCGAGCAGCAGGGCAAGGGCGACCTCGGCGCCCTGCTGGCCGGCAACGACACCTGGACGGTCGTCGGCTGAGACCCGCCCCGCCCGTCCCCACGGTGCCCCCACCCGGTTCGTCCGGTGGGGGCACCGGTACGTTCCGGGGCCGTGACCTGGGCGTTCGGCGGTGGCGGGCGGGGCGCCGCGGCGCCGCGCGACGGTCATGACCGTATGCCGATACGCACATGACAGGCGGGCGGTGCGGCGCTACCGTCGCAGGGTGGCGCCGCACGTCCGGGGGCGGCCGAGCAGCCTCGGGAGGGTCCTTTGGAGTCCGGGAACACACAGCGCACAGGGCTCGCGTACGGTCTCGCCGCGTACGGCATGTGGGGGCTGCTGCCCCTCTACTGGCATCTGCTGGACACCGCCTCGCCCGCCGAGATCCTGGCGCACCGCATGGCGTGGTCGCTGCCGGTCGCCGCGCTCATCCTGGTGGTGCTGCGCCGCTGGTCGTGGGTGCGTCCGCTGCTGCGGCAGCCGCGCCGGCTGGCGCTGGTCGCGGGGTGCGCGGCGGTCATCTCCGTGAACTGGTTCCTGTACATCTGGGCGGTGAACGCCGGGCACGTCCTGGAGGCGTCACTCGGGTACTTCATCAATCCGCTGGTCAGCATCGCCTTCGGGGTGCTGGTGCTGCGGGAGCGGCTGCGGCCGTTGCAGTGGACGGCGGTGGGCGTGGGCACCCTCGCGGTGCTGGTGATGGCCGTCGCCTACGGCCGGGTGCCGTGGATCTCGCTGGTGCTGGCCTTCTCGTTCGCGACGTACGGGCTGCTGAAGAAGGGCATCAAGCTCGACGGCGTGGACGGGTTCGCGGCGGAGACCGCGATGCAGTTCGTACCGGCGGTGGGCTTCCTGGTCTTCCTCGGCGTACGCGGCGACTCGGTGTTCGTGAGCGACGGCATCGGCACGGCGCTGCTGCTCGCGGGGTGCGGGGTGGCGACGGCGGTGCCGCTGATCTGCTTCGGTGCCGCGGCGGTCCGGCTGCCGCTGACGACGATCGGGATGCTGCAGTATCTGGCGCCGACGTTCCAGTTCGCGCTGGGCCTGCTGGTCTTCCACGAGTCGATGCCGCCGGAGCGGTGGGCCGGTTTCGCGCTGGTGTGGCTGGCGCTGGCCCTGCTGACCTGGGACGCGCTGCGGACCGCCCGCACCGCGCGGGCAGCGGTGGCGGCCGCCGGCCGACGCGCCGGAGCCGCGGTCGCGGCGGGCGCGGCCACGGTGGCCGCGGACCACCCCGGCGAGAAGGCCGGGGCCGCGCTGTCCGCGGCTGCGGACGAGCCGTCGGCCTGAGCCCCGTACCGCCCCGGAGGCGCGCCGTACCGCGTCGCGCGCCCCCGGGACCGAGGGCCTACCTGGCGGCTGTGCGGGCCGCGTTCGCCGTCTTCACGAGGGTCTGCCGGTCGACGGCGCCGACGTAGACCGTGCCGTCGTCGGTCATCAGGGCGTTGACCAGGCGGGTGCTGAAGACATGGCCGGAGCCGAAGTCGCCGTGGACCTTCTCGCCGAGGCTGTCGAGGAAGGCCGCCGCACCGCCCTTGCCGGTCGGCAGGGAGCCCCCGCCCTTGAGCACGGCGACGCCCGTCCAGCCCTTGCCGAGGACCGTGACACCGTGCGGGCCGGTGGTGTTCTGCCGGCCCTTCTCGCCGCGGAACTCCTTGAAGCCCTCGAAGCCCTTGGAGCCGTGCGGCCCCTGCGAGCCGTGCCCCTTGCCGCCCGGGTGCAGCTGTGCACCGTCGACGATCTTCGCGCCGCGGGGCGGGGCGAACGACGAGGCGGCCGGGCGGGCGAAGTCGACGGTGGTGAAGCCCGCGTCGACGACAGGGGCGCCGCCGCTCCGGGGCAGCAGCGAGAACTTCAGCGGCACACCGTTGGCGGCGTCCACCGCGATCCGGACCGATCCGATGGTCGATCCGGACTGCTTCGGCGTCAGCACCAGCTGGTACGCGTCCCGCCCGGCGACCTTCTCGGTGGAGCCGACGGTGACGGAGGTGGTGTCCCCTGCGGCCTTCAGCGCCTGCCGGGCCAGCTCCTGCGGGGTGGCCCCGGCCAGATCCCGCGGCAGCCCCGCACCGGGCCGCGGAGCGTGCGCCGCGCCCTTGGGCCGCTCGGAGCGGACGGCGGTGTTGCTGCCGCCGTCGTACGCCCAGCTGCGGTCGCCGTCGTGGATCAGGCTGTACTCGGCGCGGCCGTCGACGAAGGTGACGCGCTGTCTGTCGGGGCCGTCGGCCGCGACGCGCAGGGTGTGGGCGCCGGACGCCAGCTCCATCAGCTTGTTCCGCGGCGACTGCGGGGCGCCGCCGTCGCCCTCGCCGGAGCCGCCCGCGCCGCCGAGGCCCGGCAGCGCGCCACCCGCGCCCGGCAGCGACGGCAGGCCCAGGTCCGTGGTGACGCGGACGGTGCCGGAGAGCTGCTGGGTGTCGGAGCCGGCCATCTTGGCGAGGAGCTGCTGCGCCGTGAGCTTCGGCAGATCGGGTGAGCCGGATCCGGCGAACGCCGGGACCAGCCCGACCGTCGCCGCGACCACCCCCGCCACCGCGACGGGGACCCCGTACCGGACGGCCTTGCGGCGCTTCACCGGGACGTCCCCCTCCGGGACCGGGCGGCCCGCGGTGGCGTCTGTCGGTTCGTTCCGTGGCATGTGCCTACCTCCGGTCATGAGCGGCGGGCCCGCGCTGCGCACCGGTCCCCCGGGCCCCTTCGTGGCCGTACCGCCGCGTTGTGGTGATCTCATCCCACCAAAACGACCGGCGCGCCGCGTCAACCCACGGAGCCAACCCGTCCTCCTGCTGGGGTATGACATCCGGTCAGCGCACGGCGGCACACCTCCACCGGGAGGGTGACACGGCCCCTGAGACCGGGGCAACGGGAGGCGGGCCGTCCGGTCCCCGGGGCCGGACGCGGCGCGCCGCTCCCGGTCAGCCGGCCCGGTGCACCACGGCGTCGCAGAGGCTCTCCAGCGCCGTCTTCGCCGTACAGTCCGGCAGCGGCGCCAGCACGGCGCGGGCCTCCTGGGCGCGGCGGACGGTGTCGCGGCGGGCCTGCTCCAGCGCGGGGTGGGCGCGGAGCGCGGCGAGCGCCTCGGCGTGCCGGGCGTCGTCGGTGAGGTCACCGGCGAGCAGCTCGCACAGGGCACGGTCCTCGGCGGTGCCGGACGGGCCCTCGGCGCGGGCCCGCAGATGCAGCACCGGCAGCGTGGCGACGCCCTCCCGCAGGTCGGTGCCGGGCGTCTTGCCGGACTCGTGGGAGTCGCTGGCGATGTCGAGCACGTCGTCGGCGAGCTGGAAGGCGGTGCCCAGCCGTTCGCCGTACTGGGTGAGGATGTCGACGGCGCTCTCGTCGGCGCCGGACATCATCGCGCCGAACCGGCAGGCCACGGCGACCAGCGAACCGGTCTTGCCGGCGAGGACGTCGAGGTAGTGGTCGACCGGGTCGCGCCCGTCGCGCGGCCCCGCGGTCTCCAGGATCTGGCCGGTCACCAGCCGCTCGAACGCCTCGGCCTGGATGCGGACCGCGTCGGGCCCGAGGTCGGCGAGGATGTGCGAGGCCCGGGCGAAGAGGAAGTCGCCGGTCAGGACGGCGAGGGAGTTGCCCCAGCGGGCGTTGGCGCTGGCCACGCCGCGGCGCACGTCCGCCTCGTCCATCACGTCGTCGTGGTACAGCGTCGCCAGATGCGTCAGCTCCACGACGACGGCCGAGGGCACGACGCCGGGGGCGTACGGATCGCCGAACTGTGCGGCGAGCGTGACGAGCAGCGGCCGGAACCGCTTGCCGCCCGCGCGGACGAGATGCTGTGCGGACTCGGTGATGAACGGCACGTCGCTTTTGGTGGCCTCCAGCAGGCCCTCCTCGACAGCCGCCAACCCGGCCTGGACATCGGCCTCAAGAGCCTGGTCCCGCACGCTCAGCCCGAAGGGCCCGACGACGGTCACGAGGGGTACTCCTGTCTGCTGACGATCAAACGGAATGTCGATCTGTCGCTGTCTCCACCGCCTGCCAGCGTATCCGGTCCCAGTTCGATCACCGTGAGCGCCCGCCCCCCGAACCCCATCGGCAGCCGACCAGCCCTGTGCCCGGTATGTTCCGAGGCCCCTTTTTCCCCTCTATGACGCGATTCGGACGAGGGTGCGGACCTCGACCGGACGGGAACCGGGACGAGCCCGGGCGCCCGGTGCGGCTCCGTGCGGGCGGTGCGCGGGCCCGGCCACCCGGTGCGACTCCGTCTCCGTGCGGGCGGTGCGCGGGCGGAGCCCGTCCGCCCGCCGCCCCGCCCCGCTCACCCGCCTGAGCAGGCACCCGGGGAGTTGTCCACAGGGCCCGCGGCGGACGCGGGACGGGCCGTAGTCTGCTGATCGACCCCACGGCCACCGGCCGGGCGGGCGGGGCCACCACGCCGTGCCCGTCGGTGACGACGAACGCGAGGAGCTGTCATGTCCGAGCAGAGCCCGTTCGACCTCCCCGAAGGCGACCCCTTCGGCCCGCACACCCTGCCCTACGGCGTGTTCAGCACCGCCGCGGAGCCCGCGGTGCGCCGCCTCGGCGTCCGCTTCGGCCGGCACGTCCTCGATCTGAGCGCGCTGCCCGAGCCGCTGCGCCCCGCCCACGCCGAGGTGCTCGGCGCGCCGACCCTCAACCCCCTGCTGGCCGCCGGACGGCCGGTGTGGACGGAGGTCCGGGCCGCCATCCGCACCGCGCTGACCGACCCCGCGCACCGCCCCGCCGTCGCCCCGCTGCTGCACCCCCTGGACGACGTCACCCTCCACCTGCCCTTCGACGTCGCCGACTACGTCGACTTCTACGCCAGCGAGCACCACGCCACCAACGTCGGCAAGATCTTCCGCCCGGACGGCGCCGCCCTCCCGCCGAACTGGAAGCATCTGCCGATCGGCTACCACGGCCGCGCCGGCACGGTCGTCGTCTCGGGCACCCCTGTCGTCCGTCCCCGGGGCCAGCGCAAGGCCCCCGCCGATGCGGCGCCGACGTTCGGCCCCTCCGGCCGGCTCGACATAGAGGCCGAGGTCGGCTTCGTCGTCGGCGCCCCCTCCACGCTCCACGAGCCGGTCGCCCTGGAGTCGTTCCGTGACCACGTCTTCGGCGTCTGCCTGGTCAACGACTGGTCCGCGCGCGACATCCAGGCATGGGAGTACGTCCCGCTCGGCCCGTTCCTCGGCAAGTCCTTCGCCACCTCCGTCTCCGCGTGGATCACCCCGCTCGACGCCTTCGACGACGCCCGCACCGCCCCGCCCGCCCGTGACTTCCCGCTGCTGCCCTACCTCGACGACGCGGCGGCCGAGCCCGGCGGCATCGACCTGCGCATCGAGGTGCGGATCAACGGCGAGACTGTCTCCCGGCCCCCGTTCGCCTCGATGTACTGGACGGCCGCCCAGCAACTGGCCCATATGACCGTCAACGGCGCCTCCCTGCGCACCGGCGACCTCTACGCCTCCGGTACGGTCTCCGGCCCCGAGCCGGACCAGCGCGGCTGCCTCCTCGAACTCACCGAGGGCAAGGGCCCGTTCCTCCAGGACGGCGACGAGGTCACCCTGACCGCCTGGGCCCCCGGCCCGGACGGTGCCCGCGTCGGCCTGGGCGAGGTCACCGGCCGCATCCTGCCTGCTCCGGCGGCGCCCTGACCCTCCGTCCGACCGGCTGGCCCGGCCCCGTGGGCGAGGACGGAGGCGGAAGCGGTGGCGGCGACGGGCGCACGATCGTCACCTCGTCTCCACACCCCTCCTGCTAGCCTCACGGCTTCCCAACTCACCACCGAACGAGGAGACGTAGGTGCGCAAGGCAGCGCAGATCGCCGGAGCGGCCGCCCTCGCCGCGATGCTGCTCAGCGGCTGCGGCAGCAGCGGCAGCTCCGAGGACGAGCCGGCCGGGGGGAAGCCCGCGTCGTCGGCCCCCGACGCGGGCGGCAAGCCCGCCGAGGGCACGGCGGTGGAGGGCGCCTGGGAGACCGAGGAGGGCGGCGAGCCGCTCATCCTGGTGTTCAAGAACGGCACGGCCGCCCTCAGCCGGGGCCATAAGGCCGGGTGCCTGGGCAAGGTCCAGCAGATGGGCGGTATGTCGATGGTGGCGCTGAAGTGCACCGACGGCGACACCAGCCGCACCATGGGCACCCTCAGGCCCGCCGCGGACGGCAAGAGCCTGACCGTCAGCTGGAAGGGCGGCCCGACGGAGAAGTACCAGCGCTCGGCGGACGGCAAGGTGAAGATCCCCGACCTGCCGGAGCTGCCCAGCGGCGCCCCGAACGGCGGCTGAGCCCGGTCCGCACACGGCCGCCGCCCAGCCCCTGCGGAAGGGGCCGGGCGGCGGCCGTGTGCGGTCGGGTCGGCGGGTCAGCGGACGAAGGTGCCCGCCTGCCCCGCGAGATCGAGGAAGTACTGCGGCGCCAGACCGAGCACCAGCGTGACCACGACCCCGAAGGCGATGGCGGTCGTGGTGAGCGGACTGGGCACCGCGACCGTCGGGCCCTCCGCCTTCGGCTCGTGGAAGAACATCAGCACGATCACGCGGATGTAGAAGAACGCGGCGATGGCCGACGACAGCACACCGATGACGACGAGCCAGCCGGCACCGCTCTGCGCCGCCGCCTTGAAGACGGCGAACTTCCCGGCGAAGCCGGAGGTCAGCGGGATCCCGGCGAAGGCCAGCAGGAACACCGCGAAGACCGCGGCGACCAGCGGTGAACGGCGGCCGAGCCCCGCCCACTTGGACAGCTGCGTCGCCTCTCCCCCGGCGTCGCGGACGAGCGTGACGACGGCGAACGCGCCGAGCGTCACGAAGGAGTACGCGGCGAGGTAGAAGAGGACGGACGAGATGCCGTCCTGAGTGGTCGCGAGGACACCGGCCAGGATGAACCCGGCGTGGGCGATGGAGGAGTACGCCAGCAGCCGCTTGATGTCGGTCTGGGTGATGGCGACGATCGCCCCGCCCAGCATCGTGACGATGGCGACGCCCCACATCACCGGCCGCCAGTCCCACCGCATCCCGGGCAGTACGACGTACAGCAGCCGCAGCAGCGCGCCGAAGGCGGCGACCTTGGTGGCGGCGGCCATGAAGCCGGTGACCGGGGTCGGAGCGCCCTGGTAGACGTCCGGCGTCCACATGTGGAAGGGGACGGCGCCGACCTTGAAGAGCAGGCCCATCAGGACGAGCGCACCGCCGATGAGCAGCAGCGCGTCGTTGCCCATCGTGCCGGCGAGGGCCGGGTCGATCTGCTTGGTGCCGTCCGCGATGACCTCGGCGATACCCGCGTAGGTGACGGTGCCGGCGTAGCCGTAGAGCAGGGCGATGCCGAAGAGGAGGAACGCCGAGGAGAACGCGCCGAGCAGGAAGTACTTGAGGGCGGCTTCCTGGGAGAGCAGGCGCTGGCGGCGGGCGAGGGCGCAGAGGATGTAGAGCGGGAGGGAGAAGACCTCCAGCGCGACGAAGAGGGTCAGCAGGTCGTTGGCGGCGGGGAAGATCAGCATGCCGCCGACGGCGAACAGCAGGATCGGGAAGACCTCGGTGGTGGTGAACCCTGCCTTGACCGCCGCCTGCTCGGCCGTGCCGCCGGGCACGGCGGCCGCCTGAGCGGCGAACGAGTCGACGCGTTTGCCGTGGGCCGCCGGGTCGAGGCGGCGCTCGGCGAAGGTGAACACCGCGACCAGGGAGACCAGGAGGATGGTGCCCTGGAGGAAGAGCGCGGGGCCGTCGACGGCGAGGGCGCCCATCGCCGCGAGGTGCGCCTTGGTGGTGGCGAAGCCGCCCGCGGCGAGGCCGATGACCGCGGCGAAGCCGGCGGCCAGCGCCAGGACGGAGAGCAGCAGCTGCGCGGTGTGGCGGTGGCGGCGGGGCAGGAGCGCCTCGATGAGGACGCCGACGATCGCGGCGCCGAGGACGATCAGCGTCGGGGAGAGCTGGGCGTACTCGATGTGCGGGGCCGGGATCCTCCCGGGCACCTCGGCCGCCGTTGTCCACAGGGTGTGGATGTCTGTCACGGGGTTCACTTCGCGGCCTCCGCATCGTGGTGGTGCGCGGGCTGACCGGCCCGGTGGTGCCCGGGCACCGCGTCCACCCGCACCTCGGGCTTGGGGTCCTGCTTGTCCACGACGGAGAGGGTGTGGTCGACCGCGGGGTTGACGAGGTCGGTCAGCGGCTTGGGGTACACGCCGAGGAAGAGCAGCAGGGCGATCAGCGGACCGACGACGACCAGCTCGCGGACGCGCAGGTCCGGCAGGACGCGGATCTCTTCGTCCTTGGGCGGGCCCGTCATCGTCCGCTGGTAGAGGACAAGGACGTAGAGCGCGGCGAGGACGATGCCGGCGGTGGCGATGATGCCGATGACCGGATAGCGGCTGAACGTGCCGACGAGGACGAGGAATTCGCTGACGAACGGGGCGAGGCCCGGCAGTGACAGCGTGGCCAGACCGCCGACGAGGAAGGTGCCGGCGAGCAGCGGCGCGGCCTTCTGCACCCCGCCGTAGTCGGCGATGAGGCGGGAGCCGCGGCGGCTGATGAGGAACCCGGCGACCAGCATCAACGCGGCGGTGGAGATGCCGTGGTTGACCATGTAGAGGGTGGCGCCGCCCTGGCCCTGGGAGGTCATGGCGAAGATGCCGAGGATGATGAAGCCGAAGTGGGAGATCGAGGCGTAGGCGATCAGGCGCTTGATGTCCCGCTGGGCGACGGCGAGCAGCGCGCCGTAGAGGATGCTGATCAGGGCCAGGACCAGGATGACCGGGGTGGCCCAGCTGCTGGCCTGGGGGAAGAGCTGGAGGCAGAAGCGGAGCATCGCGAAGGTGCCTACCTTGTCGACCACCGCGGTGATCAGCACGGCGACGGGAGAGGTCGACTCGCCCATGGCGCCCGGCAGCCAGGTGTGCAGCGGCCACAGCGGCGCCTTCACCGCGAAGGCGAAGAAGAAGCCGAGGAACAGCAGGCGTTCGGTGCCGGTGCCGAGGGTGAGATGACCGGAGGCGCGCGCCTGGACGATCTGCTGGAGCGAGAAGGTGCCGGTGCCGAGCTGGTCGGCGGTGACGGCGTAGAGGCCGATGACCGCGGCGAGCATGATCAGGCCGCCGGCGAGGTTGTAGAGCAGGAACTTCACCGCGGCGCTCGCCCGCCGGGCCGCCGCCTCGCTCTCGTCGGCGCCGCTCGCGCCGTCGCCGAAGCCGCCGATGAGGAAGTACATCGGGATGAGCATGGCTTCGAAGAAGAGGTAGAAGAGGAAGACGTCGGTGGCCTCGAAGGAGAGGATCACCATCGCCTCGACGGCGAGGATCAGCGCGAAGAAGCCCTGGGTGGGACGCCAGCGGCGGTTGGGCCGCACCTCCTCCAGGGTGTCGGCGTCGTGCCAGCCGGCGAGGATGACGAACGGGATGAGCAGCGCCGTCAGGGCGATCAGGGCGACCGCGATGCCGTCCACGCCGAGTTCGTAGCGGACGCCGAAGTCGGCGATCCAGGCGTGGGACTCGGTGAGTTGGAACGGTCCCTTGGCGCCGGGGTCGAAGCGGAACGCGATGACCAGGGCCATCGCGAAGGTGGCGAGGGAGAAGAGCAGGGCGACCCATTTGGCGGCGGTGCGCCTGGCCGCCGGGAGCGCGGCGGTGACGACGGCACCGACCGCCGGGAGCGCCGCGGCGCAGGTCAGCAGGGGGAACGAGAGATCTGCCACGGGTCAGACACCCCTCATCAGCAGGGTCACGGCGACGAGGACGGCGGCCCCGCCGACCATTTGGGCGGCGTAGGAACGGACGAAGCCGTTCTGCAGCCGGCGCAGGAGTCCGGAGAGTCCGCCCATGGTGACGGCCGTGCCGGTGACGGCGCCGTCGACGAGGGTGTGGTCGAGGCGGACGAGGGTGTCGGTCAGGTGGGTGCCGCCGCGGACCAGGACGACGTGGTTGAAGTCGTCCTGGAGGAGGTCGCGGCGGGCGGCGCGGGTGAGCACCGAGCCGCGGGGCGCGGTGACCGGTACCGGCTTGCGGCCGTACATCAGCCAGGCGGCGGCGACGCCGAGGAGAAGGACGACTACGGTGGCGGCGGTGGTGACCGTCGCACCGAACGGCGGCTGGCCGTGGGCGAGGGAGGTGACGGGCTCCAGCCAGCGGACGAAGGCTTCGTTGACGCTGAACAGGCCGCCGGCGAAGACCGATCCGAAGGCGAGGACGATCATCGGGATGGTCATGGTCTTCGGGGATTCGTGCGGATGGACCTCGTTCGGATCCCAGCGCTTCTCGCCGAAGAAGGTCATCAGCATCACGCGGGTCATGTAGAACGCGGTGATCGCGGCGCCGAGGAGGGCCGCGCCGCCGAGGATCCAGCCCTCGGTGCCGCCCTTGGCGAACGCCGCCTCGATGATCTTGTCCTTGGAGAAGAAGCCGGAGAGACCGGGGAACCCGATGATGGCGAGATAGCCCAGGCCGAAGGTGATGAAGGTGACCGGCATGTGCTTGCGCAGTCCGCCGTAACGCCGCATGTCGACCTCGTCGTTCATGCCGTGCATCACGGAACCGGCACCGAGGAAGAGCCCGGCCTTGAAGAAGCCGTGGGTGACCAGGTGCATGATCGCGAATGCGTAGCCGATCGGGCCGAGCCCGGCGGCCATGATCATGTAGCCGATCTGCGACATCGTGGACCCGGCGAGGGCCTTCTTGATGTCGTCCTTGGCGCAACCGACGATCGCACCGAAGAGGAGCGTGACGGCGCCGACCACGACGACGGCGGTCTGGGCCGCGGGCGCGGCGTCGAAGAGCGGCCCGGAGCGGGTGATGAGGTAGACGCCCGCGGTGACCATGGTGGCGGCGTGGATGAGGGCGGAGACCGGGGTCGGGCCCTCCATCGCGTCCCCGAGCCAGGACTGCAGCGGCACCTGGGCGGACTTGCCGCAGGCGGCCAGCAGCAGCATCAGCGCGATGGCGGTGATCTTGCCCTCGCCCGCCGGGCTCGCCGTGCCCGCGGCGTCGAGGACCGGGCCGAACGCGAAGGTGCCGAAGGTGGTGAACAACAGCATGATCGCGATGGAGAGGCCCATGTCGCCGACGCGGTTGACGAGGAATGCCTTCTTGGCGGCGGTGGCCGCGCTGGGCTTGTGCTGCCAGAAGCCGATGAGGAGGTACGAGGCGAGGCCGACGCCCTCCCAGCCGACGTAGAGCAGAAGGTAGTTGTCGGCGAGGACGAGCAGCAGCATCGCCGCGAGGAAGAGGTTGAGATAACCGAAGAAGCGGCGGCGCCGTTCGTCGTGCGCCATGTAGCCGACCGAGTAGAGGTGGATCAGCGAACCGACCCCGGTGATCAGCAGGACGAAGGTCATCGACAACTGGTCGAGCTGGAAGGCGACGTCGGCACGGAAGCCGCCGACCGGGATCCAGGTGAACAGGTGCTGGTGCAGGGCGCGGTCATCGGCGGCCCGGCCGAGCATGCCGGTGAAGAGGACGGCGGCGACGGCGAAGGACACGACCGCGAGGAGCGTGCCGATCCAGTGGCCGGTGCGGTCGAGGCGTTTTCCGCCGCACAGCAGCAGGGCCGCACCGACCAGCGGTGCCGCGATGAGCAGCGCGATCAAGTTCTCCACTTTGTGCGACCCCTTACAGCTTCATCAGGCTGGCGTCGTCGACCGAGGCCGTATGACGGGTGCGGAAGATCGTCACGATGATCGCCAGCCCGACGACGACCTCGGCTGCGGCGACGACCATCGTGAAGAAGGCGATGATCTGGCCGTCGAGATTGCCGTGCAGACGGGAGAAGGTGACGAAGGCGAGGTTGCAGGCGTTGAGCATCAGCTCGATGCACATGAACACCACGATGGCGTTCCGCCTGATCAGCACGCCGGCCGCGCCGATGGTGAACAGCAGGGCGGCGAGGTAGAGGTAGTGGACCGGGTTCATTTTCCGGCTTCCTCCTTCGGTGCCGCCGGTGTGGTGGCCGGGGCGGCCGGGGGCTCGGAGCCGCCGCGGCCGAGCCATTCCCGGGAGCGCTGTTCCAGGGCCTTCAGCTCGGCGAGGGATTCCTGGGAGACGTCGCGGAGCTGGCCGCGCTCGCGGAGCGTCGGGCTGACGGTCAGCTCGGACGGGGTGCCGTCGGGCAGCAGGCCCGGGATGTCGACGGCGTTGTGGCGGGCGTAGACACCGGGGGCGGGCAGCGGTGTGACCTGCTTGCCGTCCTTGATGCGGGCCAGCGACTGCTCCCGCTGGGACGGCGTGCGCTCGGTGCGCTCGCGGTGGGTGAGGACCATCGCGCCGACGGCCGCGGTGATCAGCAGGGCGCCGGTGACCTCGAAGGCGAAGACGTACTTGGTGAAGATCAGGGCGGCCAGGCCCTGGACGTTGCCCCCGGCGTTGGCGTCGCCCAGGCCGTTGAACTCCTTCAACGAGGCGTTGCCGATACCGGCGATGAGGAGGATGCCGAAGCCGATCCCCAGCGCGGCGGCCAGCCAGCGCTGGCCCTTCAGCGTCTCCTTGAGGGAGTCGGCGGCGGTGACACCAACAAGCATCACGACGAAGAGGAAGAGCATCATGATCGCGCCGGTGTAGACGACGATCTGGACGACGCCGAGGAAGTAGGCGCCGTTGGCGAGGTAGAAGACCGCCAGGACGATCATGGTGCCGGCGAGCGAGAGGGCGCTGTGGACGGCGCGCTTCATCAGGATCGTGCAGAGCGCGCCGACGACGGCGACGGTGCCGAGGATCCAGAATTGCACGGCCTCGCCGGTAGAGGCCGCGGCGGCGAGGGAGTTCATCGTTCGATCACCTCCGGGGCTGCCGGTTCGTTCTCCCCGGTGGTGTGGGCCGCTTCCTGCGGCATCTCGCCCTTGCTGTGGGCGGTCTGACGGACCGTGCCGGGGGCGGCCTCGGTGACGAGGCCCCTGTAGTAGTCCTTCTCCGTCATCCCGGGGAAGATCGCGTGCGGGGTGTCGACCATGGTGTCCTCCAGGCCCGCGAGCAGCTCCTCCTTGGTGTAGATGAGCGATTCGCGGGAACTGTCGGCCAGCTCGTACTCATTCGTCATGGTCAGCGCGCGGGTCGGGCACGCCTCCACGCACAGGCCGCACAGGATGCAGCGCAGGTAGTTGATCTGGTAGACGCGGCCGTACCGCTCGCCCGGGGAGTAGCGCTCCTCATCGGTGTTGTCGGCGCCCTCGACGTAGATGGCGTCGGCGGGACAGGCCCAGGCGCACAGCTCGCAGCCGATGCATTTCTCCAGGCCGTCCGGGTGGCGGTTGAGCTGATGGCGGCCGTGGAAGCGGGGCGCCGTCGGCTTCTTCTCCTCCGGGTACTGCTCGGTCAGCCGCTTCTTGAACATGGCCTTGAAGGTCACGCCGAAGCCGGCCACAGGGTTCTGGAACTCAGGCACCGTCGCCCCCCTTTCCGTCCGTTCCCTCAACATCACTGACAGTGTCCACCCGACCACTGACAATCAACTCGCGCTCATGGCGCGGCCGTCGGCGCGGCACCGGCGGCACCTCCTGTCCGGGCAGCGGCGGAACGGGGAAACCGCCCGCCATCGGGTCGAAGGCGCCGTCCTCCGCGCCGTCCGGCTCCTTGCCGTCCGGTGCGGAGCCGCGCCGGAAGAAGTCGGCGACCAGGGAGATCAGCAGCAGGGCGACGGCGGCTCCGGCGACGTACAGGACGATCTGCTGGAAGTCCTGGCCCTCGTTCTTCAGGGCGCGGACGGTGGCGACGAGCATCAGCCAGAGCAGCGAGACCGGGATGAGGACCTTCCAGCCCAGCTTCATGAACTGGTCGTAGCGGACCCGGGGCAGCGTGCCGCGCAACCAGATGAAGAAGAACAGCAACAGCTGCACCTTGAGGGTGAACCACAACAGCGGCCACCACCCGTGGTTGGCGCCCTCCCAGAACGTGGAGACCGGCCACGGGGCGCGCCAGCCGCCGAGGAAGAGGGTGATGGCGACGGCCGAGACGGTGACCATGTTGATGTACTCGGCGAGCATGAACATCGCGAACTTGATGGACGAGTACTCGGTGTTGAAGCCGCCGACGAGGTCGCCCTCGGACTCCGGCATGTCGAACGGCGCGCGGTTGGTCTCACCGACCATCGCGACGATGTAGATGATGAACGACACCGGCAGCAGCAGCACGTACCAGCGGCTCTGCTGCGACTCCACGATCGTCGACGTCGACATCGAACCGGAGTAGAGGAAGACCGCCGCGAACGACATGCCCATCGCGATCTCGTACGAGATCATCTGCGCACACGAGCGGAGCCCGCCGAGCAGCGGATACGTCGAGCCGGACGACCAGCCGGCGAGGACGATGCCGTAGATGCCGACGGAGGCGGTGGCGAGGATGTAGAGGACGCCGATCGGCAGATCGGTCAGCTGCATCGGGGTGCGGTGGCCGAAGATGGAGATCTCGTTGCCCGCGGGGCCGAAGGGGATCACCGCGATGGCCATGAAGGCGGGGATCGCGGCGACGACCGGCGCGAGGATGTAGACCGCCTTGTCGGCCCGCTTGACGACCAGGTCCTCCTTGAGCATCAGCTTGATGCCGTCGGCGAGGGACTGGAGCATGCCCCACGGGCCGTGCCGGTTGGGGCCGATGCGCAGCTGCATCCAGGCGACGACCTTGCGCTCCCAGACGATGGAGAACAGTACGGTCAGCATCAGGAAGGCGAAGCAGAAGACCGCCTTGATGAGGATCAGCCACCACGGGTCGCGGCCGAACATCGACAGGTCTTCCTGGGCCAGCGCCGTGGTGCCGAGGGCGAGTTGCGGCATCATGCGTCCACCTCCTCGGCCGTCGCCGGGGCACCGGGGACGGCGGCGATCGTGACCAGTTCACCGGGGCGCGCGCCGGTGTCGGCCGCCACACCACCGCCGGTGGAGTTCAGCGGCAGCCAGACGACCCGGTCGGGCATCGGCGTGATGTGCAGCGGCAGCCGGACGGTGCCCGACGGGCCGGTGACGGCCAGCAGCTCGCCGTCGGCGACGCCGGTCTCCTGCGCGGTGGCGGCGGAGAGCCGCGCCGCGGCCGGATGGCGGGTGCCGGTCAGCGCCTCGTCGCCGTCCTGGAGCTTTCCCTGGTCGAGCAGGAGACGGTGCCCGGCGAGCACCGCCTCGCCCGGCTCGGGGCGCGGCACCGGGCGGCCGGTCGCCAGCGGGTCGGCGGCGTACGGGCCGCGGCGCCCGCCGAAGCGGTCCAGCTCCCGGCGGACGGCGTGCACATCGGGCAGCCCCAGCGGCGTACCGAGCGCGTCGGCCAGCATGTGCAGGACCCGGGCGTCGGCCTGGAGGTGGCGCCGGGTCATCTGGTCCGGTTTGAGCGCGGCCTCGAACATCCGGGCCCGGCCCTCCCAGTTGAGGAAGGTGCCGTCCTTCTCGACGACGGCGGCCACGGGGAGGACGACGTCGGCGCGGTCGGTGACGGCGGACGGCCGCAGCTCCAGGCTGACCAGGAAGCCGACGGCGTCGAGGGCGGCAGTGGCGCGGGCCGGATCGGGCAGGTCGGCGACCTCCACGCCGCCGACGAGCAGGGCACCCAGCTCACCGGAGGCCGCGGCCTCGACGATCTCGCCGGTGGCACGCCCGTGCCCGGCCGGCAGCTCGGCGACGCCCCAGATCGCGGCGGTCTCCTCGCGGGCCCGCGGGTCGGTGGCGGGGCGGCCGCCGGGCAGCAGCCCGGGCAGGGCGCCCGCCTCGACGGCGCCGCGCTCCCCGGCGCGCCGTGGGATCCACACCAGGCGGGCGCCGGTGGCGGTGGCCAGGCGGATCGCGGCGGTCAGGGCGCCGGGCACGGTGGCGAGGCGTTCGCCGACGACGAGGACGGCGCCCTCCGCGCGCAGCGCCTCGGCGGCCTCGCGCCCGTCGCCGTCGAGGCCGACGCCCCCGGCGAGCGCGTCGAGCCATTCGGTCTCGGTGCCGGGGGCGGCGGGCAGCAGCGTGCCGCCGGTCTTGAGCAGTCCGCGGGTGGCGTACGGGGCGAGCCCGTAGGTGTGCTGGCCGCGCTTGCGGTGCGCCTTGCGCAGCCGCAGGAAGACGCCGGGCGCCTCCTCCTCCGCCTCGATCCCGGCGAGCAGGACGGCGGGCGCCTGCTCCAGCGCGGTGTACGTGACTCCCCCGCCGTCGAGATCGAGGCCGCGCCCGGCCACGCGGGAGGCGAGGAAGTCGGCCTCCTCGGCGCTGTGCGGACGGGCCCGGAAGTCGATGTCGTGGGTGCCGAGGACGGTACGGGCGAACTTGGCGTACGCGTAGGCGTCCTCGACGGTGAGGCGGCCGCCGGTCAGCACGCCGGTGCGGCCGTGGGCGGCGGCCAGCCCGCGGGCCGCGGCGGCCAGCGCCTCGGGCCAGCTCGCCGGCTCCAGTTCACCGGTGTCGGCGTTGCGGACGAAGGGGCTCTCCAGCCGGTCGCGCTGCTGCGCGTACCGGAAGGCGAAGCGGCCCTTGTCGCAGATCCACTCCTCGTTGACCTCGGGGTCGTCGGCGGCGAGGCGGCGCATGACCTTGCCGCGGCGGTGGTCGGTGCGGGTGGCGCAGCCACCGGCGCAGTGCTCGCAGACGCTCGGCGACGACACCAGGTCGAAGGGGCGGGAGCGGAAGCGGTAGGCGGCGGAGGTGAGGGCGCCGACCGGGCAGATCTGGATGGTGTTGCCGGAGAAGTACGAGACGAACGGGTCGCCGTCGCCGGTGCCGACCTGCTGGAGGGCGCCGCGCTCGATCAGTTCGATCATCGGGTCGCCGGCGATCTGGTTGCTGAAGCGGGTGCAGCGGGCGCACAGCACGCAGCGTTCCCGGTCGAGCAGGACCTGCGTGGAGATCGCGACCGGCTTCTCGTACGTCCGCTTGCGGCCCTCGAAACGGCTCTCCGGGTCGCCGACCTGCATCGCCTGGTTCTGCAGCGGGCACTCGCCGCCCTTGTCGCAGACCGGGCAGTCCAGCGGGTGGTTGATGAGCAGCAGCTCCATGACGCCGCGCTGGGCCTTCTCGGCGACCGGCGAGGTGAGCTGCGTCTTGACGACCATGCCCTCGGTGCAGGTGATGGTGCAGGAGGCCATCGGCTTCCGCTGGCCCTCGACCTCGACGATGCACTGGCGGCAGGCGCCCGCCGGGTCGAGCAGCGGGTGGTCGCAGAAGCGCGGGATCTCGATGCCGAGGAGTTCGGCGGCGCGGATGACCAGGGTCCCCTTGGGGACGGAGAGCTGCACGCCGTCGATCGTCAGCGTGACGAGGTCCTCGGGCGGTTTCGCCGCCTCGCCGCCCCCGTTGTGGGGGGCATTCGTGGTGACGGTCATGCGTTCACCCCCAGGTGAGCGTCGTTGTCGGCCCAGGCGGTCGACCTGGCGGGATCGAAGGGGCAGCCCCTGCCGGACAGGTGCTGCTCGTACTCCTCGCGGAAGTACTTGAGGGAGGAGAAGATCGGCGAGGCGGCGCCGTCGCCGAGGGCGCAGAACGACTTGCCGTTGATGTTGTCGGCGATGTCGTTGAGCTTGTCGAGGTCGCTCGCCCGGCCCTTGCCCGCCTCGATGTCGCGGAGCAGCTGGACGAGCCAGTAGGTGCCCTCACGGCAGGGGGTGCACTTGCCGCAGGACTCGTGGGCGTAGAACTCCGTCCAGCGGGTGACCGCGCGGACCACGCAGGTGGTCTCGTCGAAGCACTGGAGGGCCTTGGTGCCGAGCATCGATCCGGCGGCGCCGACGCCCTCGTAGTCGAGGGGGACGTCGAGGTGCTCCTCGGTGAACATCGGGGTGGAGGAGCCGCCCGGAGTCCAGAACTTCAGGCGGTGACCGGGGCGCATCCCGCCGCTCATGTCGAGGAGTTGGCGCAGGGTGATGCCGAGCGGCGCCTCGTACTGGCCGGGGCTCGCGACATGGCCGCTGAGGGAGTAGAGCGTGAAGCCGGGCGACTTCTCGCTGCCCATCGAGCGGAACCAGTCCTTGCCGCGGTGGAGGATGGCGGGAACCGACGCGATGGACTCGACGTTGTTCACCACGGTGGGGCAGGCGTACAGGCCCTCCACCGCGGGGAAGGGGGGACGCAGCCGGGGCTGTCCGCGACGGCCCTCCAGCGAGTCGAGCAGCGCGGTCTCCTCACCGCAGATGTACGCCCCGGCGCCGGCGTGCACGGTGACGTCCAGGTCGAGGCCGGAGCCGAGGATGTCCTTGCCGAGGAAGCCCGCCGCGTACGCCTCGCGCACCGCCTCGTGCAGCCGGCGCAGGACGGGGACGACCTCACCGCGCAGATAGATGAAGGCGTGGTTCGAGCGGATCGCGTGGCAGGCGATCACGATGCCCTCGATGAGGGAGTGCGGGTTGGCGAAGAGGAGGGGGATGTCCTTGCAGGTGCCCGGTTCGGATTCGTCGGCGTTGACGACGAGGTAGTGCGGTTTGCCGTCGCCCTGCGGGATGAACTGCCATTTCATGCCGGTGGGGAAGCCGGCCCCGCCGCGTCCGCGCAGCCCCGCGTCCTTGACGTACGCGATGACGTCGTCGGGGGCCATGGCGAGGGCCTTGCGGAGACCTTCGTAGCCGTCGTGGCGGCGGTAGGTGTCCAGGGTCCAGGAGCCGGGCTGGTCCCAGAAGGCGGAGAGCACCGGCGCGAGGAGTTTCTGCGGGCTGGTTTCGTCGACCTCGGCTGCCACCGTCATCACTTCCCCTCCTCGGCTTCGGGCCCGGCCGGGTACTGGTCGTCGGAGGCCGAGGTCTGCTGAGGCGCGTCGTGGGAGCTGGGGTGCGCCGGGGACGCCTGCTCGCCCGGGGCGCCCGACGGCGGTTCGCCCGGCGGGTGGTCTGCGGTGTGCTCACCGCCGTCGGCGGTGGCGCGCGGCGCGATGACGTGGTCGGCGCCGCGGCCCGGTGCCGCCTCGCCCTTGGCCAGCCGGAGCCCGATGAGGGAGGCGGGCCCGGCGCCGCCGGTGGCCTCGACGGCGCCGGGGCGCGCGTCGGGGAATCCGGCGAGGATCCGGGAGGTCTCCTTGAAGGTGCACAGCGGGGCGCCGCGGGTGGGTTCGACGGTGCGTCCGGCGCGCAGGTCGTCGACGAGGCGCTTGGCGGACTGCGGGGTCTGGTTGTCGAAGAACTCCCAGTTCACCATCACGACGGGCGCGTAGTCGCAGGCGGCGTTGCACTCGATGTGTTCGAGGGTGACGGCGCCGTCCTCGGTGGTCTCGCCGTTGCCGATGCCGAGGTGTTCCTGGAGCTGCTCGAAGATGGCGTCGCCGCCCATCACCGCGCAGAGCGTGTTGGTGCAGACGCCGACCTGGTAGTCGCCGCCGTCCGCGCGCCGGTACATGGAGTAGAAGGTGGCGACGGCGGTGACCTCGGCGGTGGTCAGCCCGAGTTGGCCGGCGCAGAAGCGGATGCCGGTGCGGGTGACGTGCCCCTCCTCGGCCTGGACGAGGTGGAGCAGCGGCAGCAGCGCGGAGCGGGAGCCGGGGTAGCGGGCGATCACCTCCGCGGCGTCGGCCTCCAGCCGGGTGCGGACGTCGTCCGGGTAGTCGGGGGCGGGGAGCGAGGGCATGCCCAGGCTCGTCGCAGCGTTCTCGGTCACCGGTCGACGCCTCCCA
Organism: Streptomyces sp. NPDC014733; assembly: GCF_043083385.1. NCBI lineage: Bacteria > Bacillati > Actinomycetota > Actinomycetes > Kitasatosporales > Streptomycetaceae > Streptomyces > Streptomyces sp. NPDC014733. The sequence goes on from NZ_JBIBYO010000007.1 coordinate 266,900, forward strand.
TCACGGGGTCGATGGATGCGACGGCGACGATGACGTCGGCGACCTGGCCGCCTTCGCACATGGCCGCCATGGCCTGAAGATTGGTGAAGGACGGGTCGCGGAAGTGCACGCGGTAGGGGCGGGTGCCGCCGTCGCTGACGGCGTGTACGCCCAGTTCGCCCTTGGGGGACTCCACGGCGGAGTACACCTGGCCCGGGGGGACCCGGAAGCCTTCGGTGACCAGCTTGAAGTGGTGGATGAGGGCTTCCATCGAGGTGCCCATGATCTTCTTGATGTGGTCGAGGCTGTTGCCGAGGCCGTCCGGCCCGAGGGCGAGCTGCGCCGGCCAGGCGATCTTCTTGTCGGCGACCATCACGGGCCCGGGCTCCAGCCGGTCCAGGCACTGTTCGACGATCCGCAGCGACTGGCGCATCTCCTCCAGGCGGATCAGGAAGCGGCCGTAGGCGTCGCAGGTGTCGGCGGTCGGCACCTCGAAGTCGTAGGTCTCGTAACCGCAGTACGGCTGGGTCTTGCGCAGGTCGTGCGGGAGGCCGGCGGCGCGGAGGATGGGGCCGGTGGCGCCGGTGGCGAGGCAGCCGGCCAGGTCGAGGTGGCCGATGCCCTCCATGCGGCCCTTGAACACCGGGTTGCCGCTGGCGAGTTTGTCGTACTCGGGGAGGTTCTTGCGCATCTTCTTGACGAAGGCGCGGACCTGGTCGACGGCGCCGGGCGGGAGGTCCTGGGCGAGGCCGCCGGGGCGGATGTACGCGTGGTTCATCCGCAGGCCGGTGATCAACTCGTAGAGGTCGAGGATGAGTTCCCGGTCGCGGAAGCCGTAGATCATGATGGTGGTGGCGCCCAGCTCCATGCCGCCGGTGGCGATGGCCACGAGGTGGGAGGAGAGGCGGTTGAGCTCCATCAGCATGACGCGGATGACGGTGGCCCGGTCGGGGATCTGGTCGGTGATGCCGAGGAGTTTCTCCACCGCGAGGCAGTACGCCGTCTCGTTGAAGAACGGCGTCAGGTAGTCCATGCGCGTGACGAACGTCGTGCCCTGGGTCCACGTCCGGTATTCGAGGTTCTTCTCGATGCCGGTGTGGAGGTAGCCGATGCCGCAGCGGGCCTCGGTGACGGTCTCGCCGTCGATCTCCAGGATGAGCCGCAGCACGCCGTGCGTGGAGGGGTGCTGGGGGCCCATGTTGACGATGATGCGTTCGTCGTCGGACGCGGCGGCGGCCGTCGCGATCTCGTCCCAGTCGCCGCCGGTGACGGTGTAAACGGCGCCCTCGGTCGTCTCGCGCGGCCCGGGGGCGGCAGACGCTTCTGCGGGGGAAGGGGAAGGAGTCATCAGCTGTACGACCTCCGCTGGTCGGGAGCCGGGATCTGGGCGCCCTTGTACTCGACGGGGATGCCGCCGAGCGGGTAGTCCTTGCGCTGCGGGAAGCCCTGCCAGTCGTCGGGCATCATGATCCGGGTGAGCGCCGGGTGGCCGTCGAAGATCAGGCCGAAGAAGTCGTACGCCTCGCGCTCGTGCCAGTCGTTGGTCGGGTAGACGTCGACGACCGACGGGAGGTGCGGGTCGGCGTCGGGGACCGAGACCTCCACCCGGATCAGCCGGTTGTGGGTGAGCGAGCGCAGGTGGTAGGCGGCGTGCAGCTCGCGGCCCTTGTCGTCGGGGAAGTGGACGACGCTGACGCCGGTGCACAGTTCGAAGCGGAGCGCGGGGTCGTCGCGGAGGGTGCGGGCGACGGCCGGGAGGTGCTCCCGCTCGATGTGGAAGGTCAGCTCGTCGCGGTCGACGACGGTCTTGTCGATGACGTTCTCGGGGACCAGACCCTGCTCCTCCAGGGCGCCCTCCAGCTCGTCGGCGACCTCGTCGAACCAGCCGCCGTAGGGGCGGGCGCTCGCGCCGGGCAGCCGTACGGTGCGGACGAGGCCGCCGTAGCCGGAGGTGTCGCCGCCGTTCGCCGCGCCGAACATGCCGCGGCGGGTGGCAATGAGGTCGCCGGTGTCGTCGCGCTGGGCCGGGACGTTCTGGCCGGGGGCGTTGGGGTCGTCCTGCTCGCTCACCGCAGCAGTCCCTTCATCTCGATCGTCGGGAGTGCCTTGAGCGCGGCTTCCTCCGCCTCACGGGCCGCCTGCCGCTGATTGACGCCGAGCTTGGTCTCCTGGATCTTCTGGTGGAGCTTGAGGATGGAATCCATCAGCATCTCGGGGCGCGGCGGGCATCCCGGCAAATAGATGTCGACAGGGACGATGTGGTCGACACCCTGAACAATGGCGTAATTGTTGAACATCCCGCCCGACGAGGCGCAAACCCCCATGGAAATCACCCACTTCGGGTTCGGCATCTGGTCGTAGACCTGCCGCAGCACCGGCGCCATCTTCTGGCTGACCCGGCCGGCCACGATCATCAGATCGGCCTGGCGCGGGGAGCCGCGGAAGACCTCCATGCCGAAGCGGGCGAGGTCGTAGCGGCCGGCGCCGGTCGTCATCATCTCGATGGCGCAGCAGGCGAGCCCGAAGGTGGCGGGGAAGACGGAGGATTTGCGCACCCAGCCCGCGGCCTGTTCGACGGTGGTCAGCAGAAAGCCGCTGGGCAGCTTCTCTTCAAGTCCCATGGGTGACCCCTAGTCCCATTCCAGGCCGCCGCGACGCCATACGTAGGCGTAGGCGACGAAGACGGTGAGCGCGAAGAGGAGCATCTCGACGAGCCCGAACAGCCCCAGGGCGTCGAAGGTGACGGCCCAGGGGTAGAGGAAGACGATCTCGATGTCGAAGACGATGAAGAGCATCGCCGTCAGGTAGTACTTGATCGGGAAGCGACCGCCGCCGGCCGGCTGCGGAGTCGGCTCGATCCCGCATTCGTACGCTTCGAGCTTGGCCCGGTTGTAGCGCCTGGGTCCGACGAGCGTGGCCATCACGACGGAGAAGATCGCAAAGCCTGCCCCGAGGGCTCCCAGTACGAGGATGGGCGCATAGGCGTTCACCGTCCTCGCTCCCTTCAGTCGACGATGACTGGATGGCGGTCCGCCCGGGCTCGCCCCACAGAGATCGTGCGCATGTGAGGCAGTTCACAAGCCCGGACCGCCTGCATCCTATGCCCGTCCTCCTGTGATCTGCGACACGGGGTACACCAACGCCTTTGTGATCTCCACCACCTGACGAAGGATCATGAAGTCGGATGAGCGGTGATCTACGCACGTGAAGCGTGCGAGTGATCACGAGAGGTGACATTCATACGGGTTACCGCTGGTCAAAGCGGCTGCGTCACTATCAAGACAGGTGCCGCGCAAGCAAATTGGTGCTGGACGCGGCCAACTGCTATAAGCCGCCCGATCGGTGGCGTGACCGCCCCGTGATCCGCTCGTGATCGCCCGTACGTGCACGCCTTCACGAGCGCCGGGGCGCGGCCGGATCACGGGAACATAACGGGCACTCACGAGTGAGCTATCCCACGCGGTTTCACGCCATAACTCCTTGACTACCGGGAAGCCTTGGCGTGGCGCCCGCAGAGGTGATAGGCGCCCCGGCGCACCCGTATCGGCCGTAAAAGCCGTGCGTAGGTGCATGATCGCGATTTTCGGACACCGTTCGAGCGGTGTGACGCTCGACAATAAGTCCGCTTTGTTCACCATGGACGCGTCAAGTGTGGCGCAGGCCACCTTTGTTGGCAGCAACCTGTGAGTCTTGATAGCCGTGGTGCCATGTCCCCGAACGCACTCATACCCAGCCACCGGAAGCCCCGCCGTTCCGCGTCCTCGCGGGCCCTGCGTGCGGGCGTGACCGGTGGCTTCCTCACCCTCGCGGTGACCGGCGCGACCGTTCCGGCCAACGCCGCCGACAAGCCGGTGGCCGAGACGCAGGAACTGCCGACCATCACGACAGCGCTCACCGTCGACCTCGCCGAGAGCGCCGACGCGACCCAGCAGGTCGCCGAGGTGTACGAGCGTCAGGCCGCGCAGGACAAGGCGGCGTCGAGCGCCGCCCAGGCCGCGAAGAAGGACAAGGCCGCGGCCGAGAAGAAGGCCGCCGAGGCGAAGAAGAAGGCGGCGGAGGCCAAGAAGAAGGCCGCCGAGGCCCTGGAGACGCGAGCCTCCCGCTCCGCCGACCGCACCAGCCTGACGGGTGGTGGCTCCGCGGACTCCGGCTCCGACGCCTCCACGCCGTCCACCGGTGCCACCGGCTCCACCGCCACGCTGCTCTCCTTCCTCCAGGCCCAGGTCGGCAAGGCGTACATCTCGGGCTCCACCGGCCCCTCCGCGTACGACTGCTCCGGCCTCGTCCAGACCGCGTTCCGTCAGATCGGCATCCAGCTGCCGCGCGTCTCGCAGGACCAGTCGACCGCCGGCACCCAGGTCGGCCTGAGCAACCTCCAGGTCGGCGACATCCTCTACTGGGGCGGCGCGGGCAGCGCCTACCACGTGGGTGTCTACGTCGGGAACGGCAACTTCATCGGCGCGCAGAACCCCAGCACCGGCGTGGTCGAGCGGCCGCTCAGCTACGACCCGCCCAGCGGTGCCGTCCGCGTCCTCTGAGACCGGCACCTCCCACGGAGCACGCCCCGTCCGTGACGCGTACCGGCATCCCCTCCCGCCGGTGCACCGCCGTCACCCTTCCTGACGGGCCGACCGCTCCGTAGCGCGTCCTCCTCGGGCCGCCCCTCCCACCGCTCGGGAGGGGCGGCCCTCGGCGTGTGCGGTGGATTCTTCGCGCCGTGGGCCGCAGGGTTTCGGTCGGTTTCCACCCTCACGGGTGACCGGGCAGCGACCGGTGGACCGCCGGGGGCGTTCACCTCTCGCCATCCGCCGCATCCGCCGTCCCGGGCACCGTGCGGCGTCTGCCGAGAGGACACCGCACCCCGATGACCGCATCCCGCACCCTCACCCGCGCCGTGACCGGCGCCGCCCTGGCCGCCGCGCTCGGGCTGGGCGCCGTCCACCCCGCTGCCGCCGTCCACCCCGGCGGCTCCGGCAAAACCGTCGTCACCGGCAACGACGCCCTCAACCACAGCTCGCCGGACGGCGCCTGGAACCAGGACGGTCTCCACCTCGACGCCGCCGACAACGCCGCGGTCGACGCGTACGCCGCCCGCGCCCGTGCGGCCGAACGCTCCATCAGCCCGCAGATCCGGGCCGCCGCCCGGCTCTCCCACGCCGAACTCGTCGGCTTCGACCAGCGGCTGAAGTCCCCGGACTCGCTCAAGCGGAAGGTCGCCACCTGGATGGGCGAGGAGCGCGGCAGGACCGTCGGCCAGTCCCTCGCCCGGATCAACGACGCGGTCCGCTTCACCCTCCAGTGGCCCGGGAAGCGGTACACCGCCGGCGTCACCGCCGCCGCCACGCTGCTCTCCTCCTGGGGCAACGACAGCGCCAAGTGGTCCAACACCTGGCAGCGGCGCACCGGCTACAAGGCCGTCAACTCCGGTTGGCGCGCGCCCCGCTCCGGTCAGCTCTTCGAGGTGCAGTTCCACACCCCCGAGAGCAAGGCCGCCCAGCTGGAGACGCACAAGCTGTACGAGGAGCAGCGGCTGCCCGGCACCTCGCCGGCCCGGGCGCGGGAACTCCAGGAGCAGCAGAACGCCCTCTTCGCGGCCGTCCCGGTCCCGCCCGGCGCCGACCGCCTGACGGCCCCGGAGCCCCGCCGCCGCGCCCCGGCCACGGTTCCGGCCACCGGCTGACGGCGGGCGGCCGACGGCGGGCGGCGGGACCGGAGGCGGGACCGCCCGGCGCGCCGCCCGTTCGGCCCACGGGCGCCCCTCCCCCGCACCGCTCCGCGTGCGCCCCGGCCGCGGCTCGGCTGACATGGCTACGGAAGGGGCCCGGCGCACCGGCGGTGTGCGGGGCCCGGGCGCCCGACCGGGCGCTCCCCGACGCCGTCCCAGGAGGACCCGCATGTCCCGCGCCGCGCGCACCCTGGCCGTCTCCACGCTCGGCGCGGCCGCCGTCGCCCTCACCGTCCCGGCGGCCTCGGCCACGCCGGCGCGGCCGATAGCCGCCGGCGCCGCCATATCCCGGGCGGCCGCCTCCGCCGACGGACCGTCCGCCTCCGTCAGCCCGGCGACCGTACGCCGCGGCCGGTCCGTCACCGTGGCGGTGACCTGCGCGGTGCGCGACGAGGTGCGGATGCCGCGGAACATCAGCGGCGAGGGGCGGGTGCTGCGGGACGGCACCATCACCCTGGAGCGCCAGGGGAACACCGGCACCTACCGGGGCGCGGCGCAGACCGCCCCCCGGGTGCCGCTGGGCCTCGGGCCGATCGACGAGGCCGCCGCCGCGCGGGCCGACGCCCGGGCCGCCTGGGCGATCGAGGGCGTCTGCCCGGACAGCGCGCCCTGGAGCGTCACCGTACGGACCACCGTCGCGGACCCCGCCCCGGCGCACACCCCGTCCGGTGCGCCGTCCGGGGCTCCGCACACCACCCCGTCCGGTCCGCCCGCCGGGAACGCCCCGGCGCCCGGCACCCCGCGCCGTGAACTCCTGCGCCCCGAGGGCCGGAACACGAAGCAGCCGGGCCCGAACGGCCCGGCCTCCGGCGGCCCGGACGCGGCGCGCCCCGGGGCCTCACGCCCCGGTGCCCCGCACGGACCGGTGGCCGCCGGTGGCGGCGGCGCGGAGCGCCGCCCGGCGACCGAGGTGCGGTTCGCGGAGCTGGCGCGGATCACCGCCGGGGACCGGAGCGCCGCCACGCTGCTGGCGGCGGGCGGCGCCGTCCTCGCGGCGACCGCGGCCGGCGGATATCTGCTGGCCCGCCGCCGGGAGCGCGGCGCGGCCGGGCGCCCCGACGGCGGCGCCGCGCGCCCCTGACGGACCGTCCCCGGACGCCGCGGCCGGCGTCACGGGGCGCCGTCCGGGGCAGCGGGCCGGCTCACCACCGGCCGCTCCCCCGCGCCGCGTCGGCGGTCACGGGGCGCTGCCGGCGCCCTGCCGGTTCCGCTCGTACGTGCTGTGCATCGCGCAGCGGCGGAGTGCGGCGGCGAGCTGCCGCGCCACGTCCGGGGCGCAGCGCCCCAGCTCCACCAGCGGCCGGGGGTCCTCCCCGGCGACCGACGCGGCGTCGAGCCGCAGGGTGGGCAGGACGACACCGACCCCCAGCAGCGCGGCCCGCAGCTCGTCGCGCGCTCCCTCGGCGTCCCTGATCATCGCGTCCAACTCATGACCTCACACTCAACAGGCGGACGAATCCCCTCCGTACTCCCCCCGGCCCGTGCGGACCATGCGTGACCTGCTCGGAAGAGGACGTTCTCGGGGCCAGGCGTACCCGGTGAGGTGACGTGGGCGCGGGCGGGAGCCCGGCGGTTCACGCCTTCGGGGCGACCTTGCTCCGCGGGGCGGCCGACGCCTCAGCCGAGGTACGGCCGCTCACGCCGCTCCAGAAAATGCCCGATGCGCAGCCGCTGCGTGTGATGCATCGGCAGCCGCTCGATCTCCTCCGGCCGGACGAACCGCAGCTCCGTCGACTCCTCCGAAATCGCCAGCCGCCCACCCACGGCCCGGGCCGTGAAGCAGACGTTGAACTGCCTGCGCACCTCACCGTCCGCGTACGCGATGATGTGCCGCGGATCGGTGTACGTCCCCACCAACCCGGTGATCTCCACGTCCAGCCCCGTCTCCTCCTTCACCTCCCGAACCGCCGCCCCCGGAAGCGAGTCGGCCGTCTCCATCCCGCCACCGGGCAACGCCCACAGCCCGCTGTCCCGGCGCCGCTGAAGGAGAACCCGGCCGGCCTCATCGGTGACCACGGCGGACGCGGCCACCACCAGACTGTTGGGCCCGGGCGCTTCCGGGTCGTCGTAGAACTCGGTGCGGGTCAGGTGCCCCTCCTTACGCGATACCGCCGAACCGGCCCGAGGCCACAGCGGCAAGGAACGCGGCCATCTGCTCACGGGGAAGCAGCAGTGCGGCACCCCGGGGATTCTTGCTGTCCCGGATGGCGACCGTCGCGTCATCGACGACGCCGCACTCGACGCACTGCGCGCCGCTGTCGGAGAACGAAGACTTCCACCACGTCACGGGGAGGGTGGAGGCGTCGTCAACATGACTCATTGTGACTTCCTTATCTCTGTGATCAGCTCCGCCGATGCCTCGACCGATTCGGCGGCAGACGTGAGGCGCTGCCACGCATCCCGGTGCGCGGCAACCTTGTCCTGTTCCTCGATGTACAGGGCCGAGGTCAAACCCTCGTGGTGGACGACATCGAGGTCTGCATACCGCCCGAAGCCAAGGATGTTGAAAGAGCCCATCAGCCCGGCGTTCAGCAGGGCCGCCGACCGCAACACCTGAATGTTGATGTTCGGTCGCTTCCCCATGGAGAGCAGTCGGCCCAGTTGCTCGTCCATGACGCCGGGAGCCTCTGAAGTCGAGCGCAATGCCTGCTCGGAGATGATCGCCCACAGCGTCAGCGGATCACTGTCACGCGTGAGTACGGCCTGGCGCGCGAGCCGGACCTCAACCAGGGGATCGATGCGGGCCTCAACAGCCTCGGACATCGCCGTCGCGCGGATGATCTCGCGCGCGTACTCAGCCGTCTGAAGCAGGCCCGGAATCACTCCGAGTTGCCACGCAGAAACCGACTCCGCCTCAGCTTCCAGGCTGATCAAGTCCTCGTGCACCGGCGTAAGAACACCTCGGTACGAGTGCCACCAGCCGCGCTGGGCGCCTTCTTTCGTCAGGACGACCAAGGCGGCACGCAGTTCGTCGCTCACGTTCCGGCCGAGCTTGGCGTACAGGTCGAGCAGTCGCTCGACATCCTTCGCCTTCGCCGCGCTCTTGGCCGTCTCTATCCTCGACAGCTTGGAGACGGCGAACGCGCCCCTGGACCGCTCCGAGACCTCTTCGAGTGTGAGGTCACCGCGTAGGACGCGAAGTTTCGCACCAAGTCGCCGACGACGCACCGTGGGCGCACTCACGGGCTCCCCCTCCTCTTCCGGTGCCCAACAGTCTGCCGTGCCCCGTCTTCGCCTGTCACCTGCCGATTCACGACGCAGCCCCTCAATCCCGGCAGTGCGTGCAAATTTCTATTTCACCGTATCGGGTGTTGCGAACTCGCATGTCAGGCGAGCACCCTGATGGCAGAAGCCAACAGGCACGAGCGAACGGCCGTGGCTGTACGGGAAGTTGCCCACAATGGGATGGCCGTGATCAAGCACGAGCAGGATGAAAAGCCCACCGGTCAGGCGGAGATGGACGACCTCGCGCGAAAGCAGGAGGAGCTGTGCGAGCGAGTCGAGCTGCACCTCGCACAGCTGCGGGGTGTGAGTCGGTCGGGGGTGACAGTGCAGCAGCCCCCGTCAAGCGGGCCCAGCGGACTCACCGCCGCCTCGCCCCGACGCCCCTGATGCCCCGCCCCCTGCCCGGTCGATCCGGTCGGCGCCTGGCAGCGCCGACCCGGCCGTGGCAGGGGTGCGGGTACCACCCCGGTGCGCCGCTGCAACGGCTGCCGGGGCAAGGAGTCACCACCGCTGAGGAGTTGACCACCCATGCGCGATTTTATCGGCCTGCTGTTCCTCTGGTTAGGAGAACCGACCAGACGCCGCACCCGCTCCCTCGTCAACCGGGCGTCCGCGTGCCTCTTCCCGCCGCCGCTGCCGCCCGCGCCGCCGGTCATCGCACCGGCCCCGCCGTACGCCCGTCGGCCGCTACCCGATCACGTCCGGCGCAGAGCGCGGCCGCTCGACGGTGAGGAGATCGCCCTCGTCCGGCCGTACCTCATCGCGTACGAGCGCCGCGCCAGGTCCCGGCCCGCCCGCACGCGGACCTGCGAACTCCGCACCGCGTAGCCCCCACGGAGGCATGCACATGGACTTCATCAAGGCCGACCACGCCTTCTGGGTGGACGGCGACCGGCAGGAGGCCGAGGAGAAAGGCAGCGCGTTCGTCAACGCCTTCCGGCGGCTGGGCGTCGAGTTCGACGACATCGTGCTGAAGGAACCGTGCGGCGGGTGCCGCCGGACCGGATACCGGCTCCTCCTCGGGTCGATCCCACCCGAAGAGGCGGCGGACATCGCCTGGCGGCTCAACCACGCGCTGGACCTGCTCGACACGTATCGCAGGCAGGCGTCCGGGACCGGGCAGGTCCCGGACTGACGGCAAGGATGCGGCCCCGGCCACGCCCCGAGACCAGGGCGTGGCCGGGGCCGCCCCGCACAGCACCCGTGGCGGCCCCGCCTCAGCAGCTCACCCGCCGTCCCGGCGGCTCACGCCTTCGGGGCCACCTTGCTCAGCCCGTTGATGATGCGGTCCATCGCGTCGCCGCCCGTGGGGTCGGTGAGGTTGGCGAGCATCTTGAGGGTGAAGCGCATCAGCAGCGGGTGGGTCAGCCCGCGCTGGGTGGCGATCTGCATGACCTTCGGGTTGCCGATGAGCTTCACGAACGCGCGGCCCATCGAGTAGTAGCCGCCGTAGGTCTCCTTGAGGACCTTCGGGTAGCGCTCCAGGGCCCGTTCGCGCTGGAGGTAGGTGGCGCGGGCGTGCGCCTGCACGATGACCTCGGCGGCCAGCGCGCCGGACTCCATGGCGTACGCGATGCCCTCGCCGTTGAACGGGTTGACCAGCCCGCCCGCGTCGCCGACCAGCAGCAGCCCGCGGGTGTAGTGCGGCTGGCGGTTGAACGCCATCGGCAGGGCGGCGCCGCGGATCGTCGTCGTCATGTTCTCGGGGGTGTAGCCCCACTCCTCGGGCATGGAGGCGCACCACGCCTTGAGGATCTCGCGCCAGTCCAGCTCCTTGAAGGCGGACGAGGAGTTGAGGATGCCGAGGCCGACGTTGCTGGTGCCGTCGCCCATGCCGAAGATCCAGCCGTAGCCGGGCAGCAGCCGGTCCTGCTCACCGCGGCGGTCCCACAGCTCCAGCCAGGACTCCAGGTAGTCGTCGTCGTGGCGCGGCGAGGTGAAGTACGTACGGACCGCGACGCCCATCGGGCGGTCCTCGCGGCGGTGCAGGCCCATCGCGACGGAGAGCCGGGTGGAGTTGCCGTCGGCGGCCACGACCAGCGGCGCGTGGAAGGTGACCGGGGTCTTCTCCTCACCGAGCTTCGCGTGCACGCCGGTGATGCGGCCGGTCAGTTCGTGGACGATCGGGGCGCCGACGTTGCAGCGCTCGTACAGCCGGGCGCCGGCCTTCTGCGCCTGGCGGGCGAGCTGTTCGTCGAAGTCGTCGCGCTTGCGGACGAGTCCGTAGTCGGGGAAGGACGCGAGATCGGGCCAGTCGAGCTGGAGGCGGGAGCCGCCGCCGATGATGCGCAGGCCCTTGTTGCGCAGCCAGCCCGCCTCCTCGGAGATGTCGATGCCCATCGCGACCAGCTGCTTGACGGCGCGCGGCGTCAGACCGTCGCCGCAGACCTTCTCGCGGGGGAACGCCGTCTTCTCCAGGAGGAGGACGTCGAGTCCGGCCTGGGCGAGGTGGTAGGCGGTCGCGGATCCGGCGGGACCGGCGCCGACGACGATCACATCCGCGCTGTGCTCTGAGCGCCGCTCGGCGGCGGGCGCGGACTCGGTCACGGGCGCGGACTCGGTCACGGGGGATCTCCAGGGAAGTCGATATCTGGATTTCTGCATATCCGGGTGCCGAACGGCACCGGGCATGGGCAGTCTATGGGGGCCTTGGTGATCAGATCCTGAAGGGTTGGCCGTGAAGCCGATGACGAAGACGAGCACGGACGGCGCGCCCCCCGCCGTCGCACTGCGGGTACCCACCGAGGAGGACGCGTGGAACTGGCACCACGTCTTCGCCCACCCCGAGGTCATGGAGTTCCACGGCGGCGCCCCGGCCGAACTCTCCTTCTACGACGAGCTGACCGCCCGCCAGCGCCGTCACCACGCCGAACGCGGCTACTGCCTCTACACGCTGCTCGACCCGGACGGCAGCGTCCTCGGCTTCACCGGCGCCCAGCCGTGGCCGCACGAGGCGTGGGGCCCGGTCGGCGAGATCGAGATCGGCTGGCGGCTGGGGCGCGAGCACTGGGGCAAGGGGTACGCGACGGCCGCGGCGCACGCGGCCCTTGACGACGTCCGGGCGGCCGGCGTCCCCGAGGTCGTCGCGATGATCAACTCCCGGAACGCCCGGTCGATCGCGGTCGCCGAACGGCTCGGCATGCGGCGGGCGGAGACGTACGAGAAGCCGGGCGTCACCGCGTACTGCTACCGGCTGACGCCGTGAGGCGGCGGAGGTGAACTGCGGCCGGGGCGGTGCGCCGCCCCGGCCGGTCCGCGTCAGTGCGCCGGGCGGACGCCGCGGTGCAGGGCGACGATGCCGCCGGTGAGGTTGCGCCAGGCCACCTTCGACCAGCCGACGCCCTGGAGGCGGGCGGCGAGCGCGGGCTGGTTGGGCCAGCTGCGGATCGACTCGGCGAGGTAGACGTACGCGTCGGGGTTGCTGCTGACCGCGCGGGCGACCGGCGGCAGCGCCCGCATCAGGTACTCGGTGTAGACGGTGCGGAACGGGCCCCACGTCGGCTCGCTGAACTCACAGATCACGACGCGGCCGCCGGGCTTGGTGACGCGGTACAGCTCGGCGAGGGCGGCGTCCGTGTCCTGGATGTTGCGCAGGCCGAAGGAGATGGTGACGGCGTCGAACACCTCGTCCGCGAAGGGCAGCCGGGTGCCGTCGCCGGCGGTGAACGGCAGCCACGGGTGGCGCTTCTTGCCCTCGCGGAGCATGCCGACGGAGAAGTCGCACGGCACGACGTGGGCGCCGGTGCGGGCGAAGGGCAGCGAGGAGGTGCCGGTGCCGGCGGCGAGGTCGAGGATGCGCTCGGCGGGCCGCGCGGCGACCGCCCGGTCCACCTCCTTGCGCCACAGCCGGGCCTGCCCCAGGGAGAGCACGTCGTTGGTGAGGTCGTAGCGCGCCGCCACGTCGTCGAACATCGCGGCGACTTCGTGCGGCTGCTTGTCCAGGGATGCTCGGGTCACCCGGCCATTGTCCACCGTCGCCCGGCCGCCCCCGGCACCGGGCACGCATCGGGACGGAAGGGGCACCGGGCCGGGCACCGCGGCGGTCAGCGGCGGCGGTGGACCAGGCGTCCGCCGACGACGGTGGCGACGCAGGTGGCGGCGCCCAGCCTGACCAGGGCGGACCGGTCCGGCACGTCGAACACCGCGAACCGGGCGGGCCCGCCCGGCGTCAGCGGCGGCAGCAGGACGAGCGGGGACGGCGAGAAGGACGCCGGGCCCGGCAGGTTCTCCGGCCGCTGCCCGACCGCGAGCCCGGCCCGGCGCACCGCGTCCACGACGGCCCGGTGACGCAGCTCGCCGGCGATCGCGACGGTGCCGTGCGCCAGCATCCGCTGCACCCCGCGCCGGGCACTGGCGCCGCGCCGCGCCGGGTCGGCGCGGAAGAGGGCCTGCGCGCGCTCCCCGGTGAGCGGTGCGGTGCCGAACTCGTCCGCCTCGCGCGGGTCCGGGTGGTAGGCCCCTTCGAGCAGCTCGGGCCCGTAGGGGTTGAGCAGCCCCGGGGTGAGGATGCCGGGCCACCGCCGCACCCGCGCGGCGAGGTGGGCGGCGGCCAGCTCCTCGTACGGGCCGACGGCGGCGACGGACGCGCCCTCGACCAGTACCGCGCTCTCCGGGGAGGCCGCGGCGACGTGAAGGGTCAGCACCGCGGGCTCAGTTGGTCTCGACGAGCTTCAGCTCGGGGTGGGCGGTGCCGCCCTCCCGTCGCCCGTCGCCGCCCCCGGTGGAGGCGCTGCGCGCCGCTGCGTCGAACGCCGTCGAGGAGATGTGGGAGGCGACCCGCTCGTCGACCGGGTCGTTCGCCGGGTCCTCGTGCACGGCGAGGTGCTCGTAGGTCGTGGCGCGCTGCGCGGGGACGCGGCCGGCCTTGCGGATCAGGTCGATGATCTCCTGGCGGTTGGAGCGGTGCCTGGCACCGGCGGAGGAGACGACGTTCTCCTCCAGCATGATCGAACCGAGGTCGTCGGCGCCGTAGTGCAGCGACAGCTGGCCGACCTCCTTGCCGGTGGTCAGCCAGGAGCCCTGGATGTGCGCGACGTTGTCGAGGAAGATCCGCGCGATGGCGATCATCCGCAGGTACTCGAAGAGCGTCGCCTGCGTCCGGCCCTTCAGGTGGTTGTTCTCCGGCTGGTAGGTGTACGGGATGAAGGCGCGGAAGCCGCCCGTACGGTCCTGGACGTCCCGGATCATCCGCAGGTGCTCGATCCGCTCGGCGTTGGTCTCGCCGGTGCCCATCAGCATGGTGGAGGTGGACTCCACGCCCAGGTTGTGGGCGATCTCCATGATCTCCAGCCAGCGCTCGCCGGACTCCTTCAGCGGCGCGATGGCCTTACGGGGCCGCTCCGGCAGCAGCTCGGCGCCGGCACCGGCGAACGAGTCGAGACCGGCGGCGTGGATCCGGCGGATCGCCTCGTCGACCGACACCCCGGAGATACGGGCCATGTGCTCGATCTCGGAGGCGCCGAGGGAGTGGATGACCAGCTGCGGGAACGCCTTCTTGATCGCCGAGAAGTGTTCCTCGTAGTACTCGACGCCGTAGTCCGGGTGGTGGCCGCCCTGGAACATGATCTGGGTGCCGCCCAGCTCGACGGTCTCCGCGCAGCGGCGCAGGATGTCGTCGAGGTCGCGGGTCCAGCCCTTCCTGGTGTCCTTCGGCGCCGCGTAGAACGCGCAGAACTTGCAGGCCGTCACGCAGACGTTGGTGTAGTTGATGTTCCGCTCGATGATGTACGTCGCGATGTGCTCACTGCCGGCGTAGCGGCGGCGGCGTACGGCGTCGGCGGCGCGGCCGAGGGCGTGCAGCGGCGCGGAACGGTAGAGGTCGAGCGCCTCCTCCGGCGTGATGCGGCCGCCCTCGGCGGCGCGGTCGAGTACGGACTGGAGGTCGGCGTTCTCGGTCACCGGAGCGTCCCTTTCGGAGGGGTATTGACGGACCGGCCCAGCCTACGCCAGGGGTCCGGGGCGGCCCGGGGGCCTCCCGCCGGGCGGACGGCGGGAGGCGGGCCGGGCGGCGGACGTCAGGGGCGCGTCCCGGTGACGTCAGGGGCGCGCGGCGGTGCGGCGCGCGCCGGGCGGCCGGGCGGTCAGCGGCCCAGGAGGTCCACCGTCACATCGGCGGGGAAACCGGTGGTCGGACCGACCCTGCGGGCGAACTCGGTGACGCCGCGCAGCTGGTCCGGGCCGAAGCGGAAGTCCAGCGTCGTGAAGTACTTCTCCAGGACCGTCTCGTCGAAGGACTCCCAGCGGGCGGCCTGCTCGGCGACCTTGGTGACCTCCTCCAGCGACAGGTCCCGGGAGGCGAGGAACGCCTCGTGGACCTTCTCCACGACCTCCGGCTCGCGCGCCAGGTAGTCGCGGCGGGTGGCCCAGACGGCGAAGACGAACGGCAGCCCCGTCCACTCCTTCCACATCTGCCCCAGGTCGTGGACCTGAAGGCCGAGCCGGGGCCCGTCGTGGAGGTTGGCGCGGAGCGCGGCGTCCCCGATCAGGACGGCGGCGTCCGCCTCCTGCATCATCAGGCCCAGGTCCGGCGGGCAGGTGAAGTAGTCCGGCGTGACGCCGATCCGCTCGGCGAGGAGCAGCTGCGCCAGCCGCACCGAGGTGCGCGACGTCGACCCGAGGGCCACCCGGGCGCCGTCCAGCTGGTCCAGCGGCTTCTGCGAGACGATCACGCAGGACATCACCGAGCCGTCGCAGCCGACCGCGAGGTCCGGGAAGGCCACGAGGTCGTCGGCGGCGCGCAGGAACTCCACGAGGGTGACCGGAGCGATGTCCAGCTCCCCTCGGACCAGCTGCTCGCTGAGCTTCTCCGGGGTGTCCTTGGTCAGCTCCAGATCCAGCAGCGTGCCCGTACGGGCGAGGCCCCAATAAAGGGGCAGGCAGTTCAGGAACTGGATGTGGCCCACCCGCGGCCGGCTGCGACGGGCCTCGGCAGCGGCTTCGGCGGGGGCGTCTCCAAAGGTTGAATTGTCCACATGCGGAGGCTAGACCCGTGGGTCGGGAACCGGCACGGCGGGGGCGCATATGGCTCCCCGGGCGCCGGATGGGTGCTCCTGACCCCTTCGGGTAAACGTGATCTTTGGCTCTTCCACCGCACGAGCGCACCATGCTACGCTCAGCGCAAGTTGCAGTTTGGTTTCCCTTGCAGTACAGAGCCTGCGGAGCATGTAACCCGCAGGCTTTTGTCGTTTTCAGACTTGTTTGCAGGTTCTGGAGCAGGGCAACCCTTTGGCCCAAGGAGGGCTTATGGCTACCGGAACCGTCAAGTGGTTCAACGCTGAAAAGGGCTTCGGCTTCATCGCCCAGGACGGCGGCGGCCCGGATGTCTTCGTCCACTACTCCGCGATCAACGCCTCTGGTTTCCGCTCCCTGGAGGAGAACCAGCAGGTGACCTTCGACGTCACGCAGGGCCCGAAGGGCCCGCAGGCGGAGAACGTCACCCCGGCCTGAGTTGCCCGGGTCGGCCGGTAACGGCCATTGGTAGGAGTTCTCAAGAGCAGTACCCAAGGAGCCCCGCCCCGCCCCTTCGGCGGAGAGTGGGGCTCCTGCTTTTTTCGGTTTTTCCACCGGCCGGTACGAGATTTCCGATTCCCCGTGCCGACACGGCGACATACGGCGCACAAACCGGGCATGTACCGGACGGAAACAGCCGGGGAATCGGGCGCGGAAACGGATCTGCATCCGTCGGCCCGACGGCGGAGGATTTCCTGACTCCCGAGTCAGCCGACGCCCGCGCCCACCGGAATTCCGTGAGTTCCCGGAACCCGTTCCGCGTTCCGCGGAATCTTCCGGGCGGCCCCCTCGGCCGCAGTTCTTCCGCCGGGCCTTTCTGTCAGGGTTCCGTCATGATTCCGGCCGGCCGACGCCACCGGGCGGGCCCCACGGGCGACGCCGGGCGGGCGCCCCGGGGCGGAGCCGTCACGCCCCTCCGGCAGGGACCCGCGCCCCGCTCACACCGTCACGCCGCCTGCTGCTGCACGGCCGGCTTCCGTGTCGCCAGGACGAGGGCGATCACCCAGCCCACCAGGGAGCTGCCGAGCAGCACATTGATCGCCAGCACCAGCCAGCGGTTCTCCGCCTTGCGGTGGAAGGCCACGTACGTCGGCAGCAGGTAGACCAGCAACGCCAGCACCGCGAGCACTATGGCCATGAAGGGCGTCAGAGCCCGCAGATGGTCGATCATTTCGCCTCACACTTCCGGTTCGTACCACTTGCCCGTGGGCGCACCGGCGCCCCGGTCACACCCTCACGCGGCCTGCTGCTGCACGGCCGGCTTCCGTGTCGCCAGGGCCAGGGCGGCCGCCCAGCCCACCAGCGTGCCGCCGAACACCACGTTGATCCCCAGCACCAGCCAGCGGTTCTCCACCTTGCGGTGGAAGGCGACGTACGTCGGGATCAGGAAGATCACCAACGCCACCACCGCGAGCACAACGGCCAGCAAGGGCCCTACGTCGCTGAACACCTTGTGCACCACTCTTCCCACTCGCTGACCTGCTCTTGACGTGAGCACACCGTACCGGCCGGGTCTTAACACGGGCTTCCAGGAAGCGCCCCCGGTCACCTGCCGTCTCCCGCCCCCGTCAGCGATCCGCAAGAGCCGGGCCACCCACCGTCAAGGACGCGTCAGGACAGGGCCGTTGGCCGCCGCGCCCGGGGATACCTTCGATGCGCCCCGGCGGCCTCCCCGCGTCCGGGGCCACCCGACACCTCGGAGGACCGACGCATGTGCCTGTACTCGTACGAAGACGACGCCGAGCCGCACGAACCGTCCCCGGCCGGACTGCTCTGCGTCCCCGTCCGGCCGGGAGCAACCGGGCCCGCACTCCGCCTGTTCCGCACCCCGCTCGGCGCCCGGACCGCCGTCGGCTTCACCAGCCCCGCCCGGCTGGCCGCCACCCTCGGCGCCACCCAGCCCTGGATCCGGCTCTCCGAGTCCGCGCTGCGCGCCCTCACCGCCCCGTCCGGCACCCCGCGACTGACCGTCGACCCGACGTTCACCGCGCCCCGCGCCATCCCACGCGCCTGCGCGAGCGTCCCGCCGCAGCCCGCCCGCCGCGCCGCCCGGACCGTCTGAGAGGCGCCGCCATGACCACCGCGGCCCTCCCCTTCCTCCCCGCCGACGCCGACGACCTGTCCGTCTGGCCGTCCACCACCACCCGCCTGCCCGACGGCGACCTCACCGTCGGCGGCGTCCCCCTCACCGAAGCGGCCCGCCGCTTCGACACCCCCGTCTACGTCCTCGACGAGGCGGAGGTCCGGTCCCGCTGCCGCACCTACCGCGACGCGTTCCCCGACGCCGACGTCCACTACGCCGCCAAGGCGTTCCTCTGCCGCGCCCTGGTCCGCTGGATCGACGAGGAAGGGCTCGGCCTGGACGTCTGCTCGGCCGGAGAGCTGGAACTCGCCGTCGCCGCCGGCTTCGCCCCGCACCGCATCGTGCTGCACGGCAACGCCAAATCGCCCCGCGACCTCGACAGCGCGCTACGGCTCGGCGTCGGCCGGATCGTCATCGACAGCCCGTCCGAGATCGCCCGCCTCGCCGCCCTCGTCGGGCCCAAGGGCCGCCAGAAGGTGATGGTGCGGGTCGTCCCCGGCATCTCCGCCGGCGGCCACGAGAAGATCCGCACCGGCACCGACGGCCAGAAGTTCGGCCTCTCCCTCACCGACGGCTCCGCACAGCACGCCATCGCCCGGATCCTCGGCCAACCGCAGCTCGAACTGACCGGCCTGCACTGCCACATCGGCTCCCAGATCACCTCCGTGCGGCCCTACCTCGCGGCGCTGCGCCGCGTCGTCGGCCTGATGGCCCGGGTCCGCGACGCCCACGGCGTGGCCCTGCCGGAGCTGGACATGGGCGGCGGTCACGGCATCGCCTACCGCCCCGGCGACCCGGCGCTCGACCTGACCACGCTGGCCCGGCGGCTGCGCGCCGAACTCGTCGAGAGCTGCGCGGTCGCCGGACTGACCGTGCCCCGCCTGCTCATCGAACCGGGCCGGGCCGTCGCCGGGCCCGCGGGCGTCGCGCTCTACCGCGTCCTCGCCGTCAAGGACACCGGCGGCCGGGCCTTCGTCGCCGTCGACGGCGGGATGAGCGACAACCCGCGCCCGGCGCTGTACGGCGTGCGGTACGCGCCACGGCTGGTCGGGCGCCGCCCCGAGGCCGCCGTACGGCCCACCACGGTCGTCGGCCGGCACTGCGAGGCGGGCGACATCCTCGCCGCCGATGTCCCGCTGCCCGCCGACATCCACCCCGGCGACCTGCTGGCCGTCCCCGTCGCCGGGGCGTACCAGCTCTCGATGGCCTCCGGGTACAACCTCGTCGGACGCCCCCCGGTGATCGCGGTCCGCGAGGGCGAGGCCCGGCTGCTGGTGCGGCGGGAGTCCCTGGAGGACGTGCAGCGGAGGGATGTGGGGGTGTAGCGGGGGCCGCCGCCCGGCGCCGGGGGCGGTGCGGTGCGGTGCCGGGCCCCGGCGCCGTGCCGTCCCTCGCCCGGCGCGTTCCGCCCTTCACCGCTCCCGCGCCACCAGCACATCCACCACGTACCGCTCCTCGACCGCCCCGCCGGGGAATTCCGCGTCCAACCGCGCGCGCTCCGCGGCGAGGAAAGCGCGGCGCGCGGCCGGTTCGAGGACGAGGAGGGCCGAGCGGCTGCCGATGTTGGAGAGGTGCGTGTCGAGCGCCACGGTCCGCCCCCAGGGGAGCAGCCGCCGGGCGACGCGCAGTCCCGCGAGGCCCGCCAGCCGGACCGCCGTCGCGTCGTCGGGGCGGGCCGCGGACCGCGGGACCGTCCCGCAGTGCCGGGCGATCCGCTCGTGCTGCGCGGCCAGCCACGGCACGTCGAAGGCGGTGGTGTTCCACCAGACCGCCAGCGCCCCGCCCGGCCGCACCACCCGCCGCGCCTCCGGTACGGACCGCGCGGTGTCGGTCCACTGCCAGGACTGCGCATACGTCACGAGATCACAGCTCGCATCCGCGAGCGGCAGCGCATTGCCGTCGCCCCGCACCAACGGCACCTCCGGCAACGCCCGCCGCAGCTCCGCCGCCATCGCCGCCCCCGGCTCCACCGCGATCACCTCGGCGCCGCGCTCCCGCAGCAACGCGGTCGCGATCCCGGTGCCCGCCCCGACATCGGCGACCCGGGCGCCCGCCAAGGAACGGCCCAGGCACTCCGCCACGAAGTCGAGCAGCGCGGGCGGATACGACGGCCTGCTCGCCGCATAGTGGACGGCATCCGCCTCGAACGCCTGGGAACGCTCCCGGCCGGTCACCTCGTTCATCGCCCCAGCATCCCCCGCCGCCCGGCGCCACGGGCCGGAATTCCCGTACGACGCGCCCCCGTTCACGCCCCCGCCGCGGCTGCCTCCCGGCACCTCGGGCACCGGTCCGTACCGTCCCACCGGCCCCAGCCGAAATCGGCGGGCGCGAGCGGTTGCCCCTCCAACTCTTCGCGTACGGCGACGCGGTAGGCCCACACCGCGCCGATGTAGGGGTGGTGGGCGTCGTGGAAGGCGGCCGAGTCCGTCCCGGCGCCGCCCGACACCGCGCGTTGCACCGCCCGCAGCCGCTCGAACATCGCCTGCCCGGCACCGGCCACCCCGGTGGTCGCCTCCAGGAAGAGCCGCTCCCGCGCCTCGTAGATCCCCGCCTCGCTCAGCGCCGCCCGCCCGGCCGCCTCCGGATCGCCGGCCCCGGCATCCTTGGCGAGCGCCCGCAACCGCGTATGGCACGCCTCCGCCGCCGTGATGAACTCCAGATACACGGCCCGGCGCCGCTCCCCGGTCCCCCGATCGGCCTCGTACCGGTGCCGCAGCCGATCGGCGAGCACGGTCCCCGCCATCGCCAACGCCCCACCACTGACCGCCCCCGCGAGCGTCCCCCAGTCCATACCGCCCCGCCCCCGTAAATGATCAGAACATCGGGGCGAATCTACTCAGGGCCGGGGCAGCGGGGAATCCCCTGCGACCGCCGGGCCCCGCAGCGGACAGGGCAGATCGCTCCGCGCCCGGTTCGGCGAACACGTCACGCCAGGTGTGGCCCGCACCTGGCGGGCCGGTTTCGTCAGCCAGAGCGCCACCTCGATCGGCGGCACCTCACCGGTCGGCCCTACGCGCCGAACCCGTCGCCCTTCACCGCCGTGACGAACCGGTGCCAGGCGCCCGCCGGGATCACCAGCGCGGGCCCACCCGGTGCCGCCTTGGAGTCGCGAACGGGGACGATGCCGGGGAGGTTGTCGGCGATCTCTACGCAGTCGGCGCCGTCGCCGTTGCTGTAGGTGCTCTTACGCCAGTGGGCGGCCCCGAGGAATCCGTCTGCCACCTCGACGCAGTGGCCGCCATCACCGTTGCTGTGGCTGCTCTTCCGCCAGTGGGCGGCGTCGTCAGAAGCTTGGCCATGGCCATCATCAGCGGATGTGCGACCAGCGTTTCCGGAAGGATCTGGACAACGCTCTTGCTGGCCCGGATGACGTCGACGATGTGATCCAGTTGCTCGGCCATCTCCCCGGGCGTGACCAACGGCCGACGGATCAACCCCTCGTGCAGGATCGCCCAGTACGCAGGGCGATCCTGCTGCTTCCAGAAGGCCGCACGCCCGATCCGGGCACTGACCTTGGCCTCGATCTCCTCGTCCTCCTCCCACGGCATCGCCGTCGCGCTGAGCTTTCGCGCGTACGCCTCGGTCTGCAGCAGGCCGGGAAAGACGGAAGGCGCCCAGTCCTCGACCGTCGCCGCGTTCTTCTCCAACTCCGGGATGTTGGCGTAGTAGCGAGGAAGACCGGCCCGGCTGGCCCTAGTGGATCTGGTGGCGTTCGCGGGGGCCCACCACATGCCGCTGGTCGCGCTCGGGCGGTGCAACAGCACGACTGCGCTCCGGCTCGCCGCCGCGCTGCTGAAGGCCGCGGTGCGGTGAGGACGACGCTGTTGCTGGAGCTGCTGGCCGTGCCGGGGGCAGTCCGCAGTGTGCGGCGGGAGTTGCGGCGCCACCTGGGGGACGGGTGCGGGGACGCGGGGGCGGGTGGGGGATGTCCCGTCCCTCCAGCGCCACAGAAAGCCCCGTGCCACCTCCCCCACAGAAGTGACACGGGGTTCCAGTCTGACGCGCCGCGCGGAATGGCTCCATAGGGGGTAGCGGGTTTCTTACGGAGGAGTCAGGTCGCGTGGGTCACTCCGGGTGGCTCGCGCGGGCCGCCCGACCGGGGCGTACGGGGCGCGCCCGGGCCGCAGGGGCCGCGCCGGGCCGCCCCGGGGGTCAGCCAGGCCCAGGCCCCTCCTCGTACGGCTCCTCGTACAACTCCTCGATGCGGTCGGCGAATTGCTGCGTCACCGCCGCGCGGCGGAGCTTGCGGGACGGTGTCAGATGGCCGGCGCGTTCGGTGAACTCGACGGGGAGGACCGCGAAGCGGCGGATCGACTCCGGGCGGGAGACGAGGCGGTTGGCGTCGTCGACGGCGCGTTGGAGGGTGGCGCGGAGGTCCGGGTCGCCGGCGAGGGCGGCGAGCGGGAGGTCCGGCTTCCGCGCGGTGCGGCGCCAGTGGGGCAGGGCCTCGGGGTCCAGGGTGAGGAGCGCGGTGACGTAGGGGCGGTTGTCGCCGGTGACCAGGCAGTGGGCGATCAGGGGGTGTGCCCGGACGCGGTCCTCCAGGGGCGCCGGGGCGATCCGCCTGCCGCCGGTGGTCACGATCATGTCCGTCTTGCGGCCGGTGAGGGTGAGGTGGCCGTCCGGGTCCAGGGCGCCGAGGTCGCCGGTGGCGAACCAGCCGTCGGTGGCGGGGACGGCCGCGGCGCGGGACGCCTCCCAGTAACCGGCGAAGATCTGGCCGCCGCGCACCAGCACCTCACCGTCGTCCGCGATCCGTACGGCGCTGCCGGGCAGCGGCTGTCCGACGGTGCCGGGGCGCGGCCGCAGCGGTGCGGTGGCGGTCGTGGCGCCGCAGGTCTCGGCCAGGCCGTAGCCCTCCAGGATCGCGACGCCGGCGCCGGCGCAGAAGCCGGCGAGGCCGCGGTCCAGCGGGGCGCCGCCGCAGATCACATGGCGGACGCGGCCGCCCAGGGCGTCACGGAAGGGGCGGTAGGCCACCGGCTCGTAGAGGCGGCGGGCCGCTTTCAGGCCGGGACCCGGCCCTTTTCCGGTGCCCCGGTCGCGGGCGGCGACGGCCTCCCCGTAGGCGCGGGCGACACGGACCGCCCGGTCGAAGGCGGCGGCCCGGCCCGCGGCCTCGGCGGCGGCCCGCCCGGTGCGGCAGACCTTCTCCAGAACGTACGGGATGGCGTAGAGGAACGTCGGGCGGAAGTGCGTCAGGTCGGCGAGGAGGTCGGCGGTCCGGAGGCTGGGCGCGTGGCCGAGGCGCACCCGGGCGCGCAGGCAGACGAGCGCGGCCATCCGGCCGAAGACGTGGGAGAGGGGGAGGAAGAGGAGGGTGGACGCCGGTTCGGCACCGTCGGGGCGGAGGACGGGGCCCAGCAGCGCCACCGCGTTGTCGATCTCGGCGTGGACGTTGCCGTGGGTCAGCGCACAGCCCTTGGGGCGGCCGGTGGTGCCGGAGGTGTAGACGAGGGTGGCGAGGTCCGACGGGCCGGTGGCGGCGCGCCGCTCGTCGACCAGCGAGTCGGGCAGCTCCCGCCCGGCGGCGACGAGTTGGGCGACGGCGCCGGTGTCGAACTGCCAGAGGTGGACGAGGCCGGGCAGTCCGCCGCGGACGCCGGTGATCAGCCGGGTCTCCGTGACGCTCTCCACGACGCAGGCGGCGGCCCCGGAGTCGTGGAGGATCCACGCCACCTGGTGGGCGGAGGCGGTGGGGTGCACGGGGACGGTGATCAGTCCGGCGGCCCAGGCGGCGCAGTCGATGAGGGTCCACTCGTAGGTGGTACGGGCCATGAGGGCCAGCCGGTCGCCGCGGCGCAGCCCGTGGGCGATCAGGCCCTTGGCGACGGCCCGTACCTCGTCCGCGAACGCCGCGCAGGTCAGGTCGGACCAGCCGCCGTCGGCCTGCCGCCGGGCCAGCGCGACCGCCCCGGGCGCCTGGGCGGCGTTGACGAACGGCAGGTCGCCCAGGGAACCGCGGGCGGGCGGCGCCACCAGCGGGGGCAGCGCGACTTCGCGGACGGTGCCGTCGTGGACCGTCAACGCGGGCTCGGCGGTCGGGGGCGGGGCGGAATCCTGGCTGGACACGGGCGGCTCCTCGTCGGTGGTGGAGTCGCCGCCGGGCACGGACGGACCCGACGGGCGGCGGCCACCACCGCGTACGCGGGGACGAACGCGGGACGTGGCCGGGTGCGCTACGTGGGGAGGGGTGGTGCGAGGGGTGGGGATGCGGGGGATGTGTGCGGGGAGCGGGGCGGTCGGGTGGGGCGGAGGGGGTGCGCGTGGTGCCGGTTCGGCTCCCGTGGCAGGGCGGCCGGGAGGCGCCCCTTCCCCTCCGCTTCCGGGGAGTCGGCGAGGCCGATGCCGGTCTCGGCGCCGCCTCCGGGCAGCATCGCACCGATCACCGCCGCACCGACCGGCCGGTAACCTTACTTCTCGGTAAATTTACGTGAGGTCGACGCGCGGGCCAATGCCTGGCGACCGCCTTCGTGTACGGATTCCCGGCAGGGCCGGTGGCTCACCGGGCTCGCCGGCGGGGCAACCGCAGATACCCGGCGGATTCCCGACAGGCCCGGCGACTCTTCAACTCCCCGCACGCGCCGGGGCACCCGGCACCCCTCAGCCGTCGGCGCCCGGCCGTCGCTCCCCGGCCTCGGCTCCGGCCCCGGCCTCGGCTCCGGCTCCGGCCTCGGCTCCGGCTCGGGCCTCGGCTCCAGCTCCGGCCGCAGCCCCCCACCGCTCCCCCGCCATCATCCGGTGCAGCCCGGTCCAGGCGAAGTTCATCAGCGTGGCGGCCGTGCGCTCCGCCGCCGCCCGCGGGTCCGCCGGGGCGGCACCGTCCGGACCCGCGCCCTGCGGAGGGACGTTGGCCCATTCGGCCAGTGACTCCGCCGCGCCGACCAGGGCGTGGGCGAGGCCGGCCACCTCGCGCTCGGGCAGTTCGGCGGCGCACTCCGACTCGCGGGCCGCGGCGCCGATCAGGTCGGCCACGAAGTCGACCAGCCCGGCGCGCATCGCGGCCACCTCGTGCGCGAACGGCTC
Organism: Streptomyces sp. NPDC014733; assembly: GCF_043083385.1. Lineage (NCBI taxonomy): Bacteria > Bacillati > Actinomycetota > Actinomycetes > Kitasatosporales > Streptomycetaceae > Streptomyces > Streptomyces sp. NPDC014733. The sequence continues at coordinate 291,946 of NZ_JBIBYO010000007.1, forward strand.
CCCCTGCGTGCGCGCCTGCTGGTGGAGCACCGCCCAGCTGTCGGGGTGCGCCGCGGTGTGCGCGAAGAAACCGGTCAGGCCGCTCCACAGCTGGCGGTCGGCCGGCGCGTGCGGCTCGACCGCCGCCGTCACCGCGGCGACCAGCGCCGCCGCCTCCCGCCGGATGACCGCGCTGAACAGCTCCTCCTTGGAGTGCAGATAGAGGTAGACGAGCGGTTTGGAGACGCCGGCCAGCTCCGCGATGCCGTCCATCGAGGCGGCGCGGTAGCCGTGCCGGGCGAAGGTGATCACCGCCGCGTCCAGCATCTGCTGCTCGCGGACCGCACGCGGCACCCGCTTCCCCTTCACCGCACCCACGCCGAACACCCTTCCGTCCCACCCCTCGACCGCACCGAAGTTTACGATCTTCGGCTCGCACACCCATTCCCTTGACGCCTTCTCCACTTAACGAGACGATACGTCTCGTCGCGAAGCGAGACGCCACGTCTCGCCTGGCGCCGCCGCACCCTGCCTGCGGACGGGCCCGCACACCCGTTTCCCGCATCCGACCCCGGAGGTCCCCCATGCAGCAGTACGTCGAAGCCGCCCCCGGCATCCGCCTGTGGACCGAGCAGCGCGGTCCGGCCGACGCGCCGCCGCTGCTGCTGGTCATGGGCGCGCAGGCGTCCGGCATCGGCTGGCCCGAGCCGTTCGTCGACGCGCTCGCCGAACACCACCGCGTGATCCGCTACGACCACCGCGACACCGGCCGCTCCACCTGGTCGTTCGACACCGATCCGTATCCGGTCTCCGTCCTCGCCGAGGACGTCGTCGCCGTCCTCGACGGACTGGGCATCGCCCGCGCCCACCTCGCCGGGCTCTCCCTCGGCGGGATGCTGAGTCAGCTCGTCCTCGCCGACCACCCCGACCGGGTCGCCTCCGCCACCCTGATGGGCACCAACGCGCTCAGCACCCGCCCGTACACCGCGCCGGACGGCACCGAAACGCCCGCCGAGGAGCTGCCGGCCATCGCACCGGAGATTCTGGAGTTCTGGGCGCGGCCGGTCGAGGACCTGGGCGAGGCGGCCGAACTGGACCGGCGCGTCGAGCACTGGCGGCTGCTCGCCGGCGGGCAGCTGCCCTTCGACCCGGAGTGGTACCGGGAGCTGGAGCGGCGGATCATCGCGCACACCGGGACGTACACCCCGCCGAGCGCGCACTCCCGCGCGAACCCCGACGGACTGCTGCGCACCGAGGAGCTGGCCGCCAACCGCGTCCCGGTGCAGGCGATCGTGGCCCCGGCCGAGCCGGTGTTCCCGCCGCCGCATCCGCAGCACCTCGCGCAGTGCCTCAACGCCGTGCGGGTCACGGAGATCCCCGGGATGGGCCACGCCCTGCCGCCGGCCGTCCAGGGCCCGCTCGCCGCGGCGATACTGGCGCACACCGGGGCGGTGGCCTGAGCCGCGCCCGTACGACGACGGCGCCCCCGGAACCGTGGGGTTCCGGGGGCGCCGGTTTCGCGCGCGGGCCGGGGGACGGACGGCCCGCGCGGGCGGATCAGCTCGCGGCTGCCGCGGCGGGCACCGGGGCGGGCTGCTCGGCGGCGACGTTCCCCGCGTCCGCCTCCAGCGTGCTGCCGTGGGCGGTCGCGTACGCCTCGCGGTCGAGGATCTTCTCCTTGGCGGCGACGATGATCGGGATCGCCGACTGGCCCGCGACGTTGGTGGCGGTGCGCATCATGTCGACGATCGGGTCGATCGCCATCAGCAGGCCCACGCCCTCCAGCGGCAGGCCCAGGGTGGACAGCGTCAGGGTCAGCATGACCGTGGCGCCGGTCAGACCGGCGGTGGCCGCCGAGCCGATGACGGAGACGAAGGCGATCAGGACGTAGTCGCCGATGCCCAGCGGCACATCGAAGATCTGGGCGATGAAGATCGCGGCGATGGCCGGGTAGATCGAGGCGCAGCCGTCCATCTTGGTCGTCGAGCCGAAGGGCACCGCGAACGACGCGTACTCCTTGGGCACGCCGAGGCGCTCGGTGACCTTCTGGGTGACCGGCATGGTGCCGACCGAGGAGCGGGAGACGAAGGCCAGCTGGATCGCGGGCCAGGCGCCCTTGAAGAACTGGACCGGGTTGACCTTGGCGACCGTCGACAGCAGCAGCGGGTAGACGCCGAAGAGCACGAGGGCGCAGCCGACGTAGATGTCGACGGTGAACGTCGCGTACTTGCCGATGAGGTTCCAGCCGTACGCCGCGATGGCGTTGCCGATGAGGCCGACGGTGCCGATCGGGGCGAGGCGGATGACCCACCACAGGGCCTTCTGCAGCAGCTCCAGCCCGGAGCGGCTGATCTTGAGGACCGGGTCGGCCTTCTCACCGAGCTGGAGGGCGGCGATACCGGCGACGGCGGCCATGAAGACGATCTGCATGACGTTCAGCTCGGTGAACGGCGTGATGACGTCGGTGGGGATGATGCCGGTCAGGAAGTCGATCCAGGAACCGGCGTGCTCGGGCGCCTGCCCGTCCTTCGGCGTGAGGCCGGTGCCGGCGCCGGGGTTGGTCAGCAGGCCGATCGCGAGGCCGATGGCGACGGCGATCAGCGAGGTGACCATGAACCACAGCAGGGTGCGGGTGGCGAGCCGGGCGGCGTTGTTGACCTGCCGCAGGTTGGTGATCGACACCAGGATCGCGAAGAAGACCAGCGGGGCGACGACGAGCTTCAGCAGCTGTACGAAGAGGTCGCCGACGTGCTCCAGCGTGGACTTCAGCCAGGCGACGTCACCGCTCTTGGCGACCCAGCCGAGCAGGACGCCGAGGACCAGACCGGCCAGGATCTGGACCCAGAACGGGATCTTCGGTATGCGGGATCTCGCGGGTGCGGCGGTCTCGGAAGACGGGGAAGGCGTGGACAACGGACACACTCCTGGGCAGGTCAGGCTTGGGTGAGGTGCAGAGGTGAAGGGGCGTCAGGCCGCCCGGAGGTCCGTACGCGGATCTCCGGCCGCTCAGAGGTCAGCGGCGGCAACAGGCCGCGGAGACACGGCGGCAAAGATCGACGTGCAGGCGCGCCACGAGCCGGATGCCCGGCGGGAACGTGTGCGCGGCTGCTGTCTTCATGTCGATTACGTTAACACTCAAGCTTTGAGGAACCCAAAGAAAATCTTTGGTCTCGTCGCCCACGGAACCGGTCACACAAGCCGAACGCCCCGCCACGGAAAGGAAATTCCGAGGCGGGGCGTCCGGGACGGCGCGGGCGGGTGTGAGGTGTCCGACACCCGCGGCGGACGGGCCGGCGGGCGGCCCGGCGGCTTCAGAGGAGACCGTCCTCCTGGCTGCGGTTGGCGGCCAGCCGCTCCCGCTGCCGGTCGACCTTGTCGACGATCTGCACGGACATCGCGTCCCGCTGCTTGCGCAGCAGCACCAGGCTGAGCGGCGCGGAGACCACGATGGCGACCAGCAGCAGCCAGATCACCTGCGAACCCTTGGTCGCGAGCGGGATGACCCCGAGCCAGGCGAGCCCCCAGGCCACCACGAAGCAGGCGAGGAAGAGGCCGAGGCGGAGCGCGGTGTAGCGGAGTGTGGCGTACTTGGGGCTGCTCACGGTGCGGAACCTTCTTCTCAACGGCAACCAAAGGGTCGCCAACCAGTCAAGCACAGCGCCAGGGACGATCTTCCGTGGCCCCGGCGGCCGTTGCCGCACCCCGGGCCGCACGCCGCTGACCACGGACAACGCCCCCCGGCCGGAGCCGGGGGGCGTTGTCGGTGAACGACGTCAGACGCGCATCGCCTGCGGCGACTCACGGCGGTCCGGGTCCGGGCCCGGGTACTCGCGGATCGCCTCGTAGCGGGTGTTGCGCTCGACGGGGCGGAAGCCGGCGTCGCGGATCAGGTCGAGGAGGTCCTCACGGGTCAGCTTGTTGGGCGTGCCGTAGTTGTCCGCGTCGTGCGTGATCTTGTACTCGACGACCGAGCCGTCCATGTCGTCCGCACCGTGCTGGAGCGCCAGCTGGGTGGTCTGGAGGCCGTGCATCACCCAGAAGCACTTGACGTGCGGGACGTTGTCGAAGAGCAGCCGGGAGACGGCGAAGGTCTTCAGCGCCTCGGCGCCGGTGGCCATCGTCGTCCGCGCCTGGAGCTTGTTGCGGACCTTGCCGTCCTGCATGTCGACGAAGTCGTGCTGGTAGCGGAGCGGGATGAAGACCTGGAAGCCGCCGGTCTCGTCCTGGAGCTCACGCAGCCGCAGCACGTGGTCGACGCGGTGGCGCGGCTCCTCGATGTGGCCGTAGAGCATCGTGCACGGGGTCTTGAGACCCTTCTCGTGCGCGAGGCGGTGGATGCGCGACCAGTCCTCCCAGTGGGTGCGGTGGTCGACGATGTGCTGCCGGACCTCCCAGTCGAAGATCTCCGCGCCGCCGCCGGTCAGCGACTCCAGGCCCGCCTCGATCAGCTCGTCGAGGATCTCGGAGGCGGAGAGCCCGGAGATGGTCTCGAAGTGGTGGATCTCGGTGGCGGTGAACGCCTTCAGCGAGACGTTCGGCAGCGCCTTCTTCAGCTCGCTGAGGGAGCGCGGGTAGTAGCGCCACGGCAGGTTCGGGTGCAGGCCGTTGACGATGTGCAGCTCGGTGAGATTGTCGTTCTCCATCGCCTTGGCGAGGCGGACGGCCTCCTCGATGCGCATGGTGTACGCGTCCTTCTCGCCCGGCTTGCGCTGGAACGAGCAGTAGGCGCACGACGCGGTGCACACGTTCGTCATGTTGAGGTGGCGGTTGACGTTGAAGTGGACGACGTCGCCGTTCTTACGGGTGCGCACCTCGTGGGCGAGACCGCCCAGCCACGCCAGATCGTCGGACTCGTAGAGGGCGATGCCGTCCTCGCGGGTCAGCCGCTCGCCGGCGTGGACCTTCGCCTCCAGCTCGCGCTTGAGCCCCGCATCCATCGACGCAGCCATCCGGTCGCCTCCCAGTCCCTGCCGTGTCCGTGTCTGTCCCGTTCCGGCCCTGCGAACGAGCCGGACCGAGCCTACTCCCCCGGCCCCGGCGAGGGCGGAGACCCCTGACGGCCCGCCGCCCTCCCGGTGTCTGCTACGCGGTCTCCTCGGGCAGCTCGCCGACGCGGTTCTCCCACTTGGTGGAGAGCACGATCGTGGTGCGCGTACGGGAGACGCCCTTGGTGCCGGAGAGCCGCCGGATCGTGGTCTCCAGGCCGTCGACGTCGCCGACGCGGACCTTGAGCATGTAGGAGTCGTCCCCGGCGATGAACCAGCAGTCCTCGATCTCCTCCAGGTCGCGCAGCCGCTGGGCCACGTCCTCGTGGTCGGCGGCGTCCGAGAGGGAGATACCGACCAGCGCGGTGACGCCGAGCCCGAGGGACTTGGCGTCGATCGTCGCGCGGTAGCCGGTGATCACTCCGGCCGCCTCCAGACGGTTGATGCGGTCCGTGACGCTGGGCCCGGAGAGGCCGACGAGCCGGCCCAGCTCCGCGTACGAGGCCCGCCCGTTTTCGCGAAGTGCCTGGATGAGCTGCCTATCCACCGCGTCCATGCCCTCAAGCCTTCCAATCTTTATGAATTTTCGAGTCCTGCATGTAGAATCTAAGGCATACAGGGCCCGATGCCCTGTGATTCTCTCAAATGATCAAGGACGATCTTCACAGGAGTTGTCACCGTGTACTCGATCGAGATGGCCTACGCCCGCATGCGCGAGCTGCAGGACCGGGCCAATCGTTCCCGTGCTCACCAGCCCGCCGCCCAGCGGGCCCGGCGCCGTACGCTGCGCGCCGCCAAGAAGCGCTGATCCGCGCCCCGCGGGCGCCGCGCCACCGGCCGGACCGACCCCCGCGGACCCCTCACCGACGGACACCGGGGCCCTCCTCGCGGGAGGCCCGCCCCAGTTCCCCCTCCCAGCGCCGGTACAGGCCGTGCGGCACACCCGCCGCATCGAGCACCCGGCCGGCGACGAAGTCCACCAGATCCTGGATGTGCGTCGCCCCCGCGTAGAACGCCGGAGAGGCGGGCAGCACCACGGCGCCCGCCTCGTCCAGCGCCACCAGCTGCTTCAGCGTCGGTCCGCTCAGCGGGGTCTCCCGCACCGCGACCACCAGCGGCCGCCGCTCCTTGAGCGTCACGCTCGCCGTCCGCTGCAGCAGATCCTTCGAGAGTCCGAGCGCCACCCCGGCGACGCACGCCGTGCTCGCCGGGACGATCAGCATCCCCTTCGCCGGATACGAACCCGACGACGGGCCCGCCGCCAGATCCCCGGCCGGCCAGCACCGCACATCCGCCAGGTCCGCCTCGGTCACCGGGAACGTCTCCGGCCCGCCGTCGGCACCGCGCGCCAGCCACTGCCGCAGGTCCGCCTTCCAGTGCGCGTCGCGGAAGGCGATGCCGGTCTCGTCCAGCAGCGTCAGCCGGGACGCCCGGCTCACCACCAGATCCACCGCCTCCCCCGCGGCGAGCAATGCGCGTAGCACCGAGGCGGCGAACGGCGTGCCGGAGGCGCCGGAGACCCCGACGACCCACGGGCGGCGCGGGCCGGGAGCCGGCTCCGGGGCGCCGGATGAACTGGTGTCGCTGGGCGTGAACTCCACGACATCGACCCTATCCGGCGGAACCACCGGCCCCGTCACGGCCGTTCTCCCCGGAGAACCCCCGCCGCCCGGGCGGGCCACCGCACCGAGGAGGCCGGACGATGAGCCGAGCGAAGCCCGCGCTCTTCCTGATGCTGGGCTGGACCGCCCTCCTGTGGATCCTGGAGATCGCCGACACCGTCAGCGGCCACGCCCTCGACACCTTCGGGATCCGGCCACGGGAGCTGTCCGAGCTGGCCGACATCGTGCCCGCCGCCTTCCTCCACTTCGGCTTCGACCACCTCGCCGCCAACACCCTGCCGCTCTTCGTCCTCGGCTTCCTCGCCGCGCTCCGCCTCGGTGTCCGCCGCTTCCTCCAGGTCGTCGCGCTGATCACCGTCGTCAGCGGACTCGGCGTCTGGCTGACCGCCTTTCCGCACAGCAACACCGCGGGCGCCTCCGGCGTCATCTTCGGCATCCTCGGCTTCCTCCTCGTCCGCGGCTTCACCGACCGCTCCCTGCCCGACGTCCTCATCGGTCTCGGCGTCCTGGTCGTCTACGGCTCGCTGCTGTGGGGCGTGCTGCCCGGCGCCGGGGACGTCAGCTGGCAGGGCCACCTCTTCGGACTGGCCGGCGGGGTGCTCGCCGCGTTCCTGCTGCGCGCCCTGCCGCAGCGCACCGCCCGTCCCGCTGTCGGACCCGTCCCGTAATCTCTCGGTAGAGGCAGAGCGCCGGGCGGGGACGACCGCCCGGCCGCAGTTCGACGGGGTGAGCAGATGTCCGACCAGCAGCCCGGCTACGGCTACGGCCCGCAGGGCCCGCCGCAGCAGCCCTACGGCGCCCAGGGATGGCAGCAGCCGTCCGCCCCGCCCGGCGGCTACGGCTATCCGTCCGCCGGGCCGTACCCGAGCCCGGGATACGCGCCGCAGCCACCGTCCGCGCCGTCCCACTCCACCGCGATGTGGGCGCATCTGAGCGCGCTGCTGACGGTCACCGCCGGATCGGCGATCTGCTGCGGGATCGGCGCGTTCCTCGGCTGGATCGGCCCGATGTCGATGCGCAACGACTCCCGCAACAAGCACGACCCGTACCTGCGCCACCACACCACCGAGGCGCTGAACTTCGGGCTCACCCAGGCGATCATGGCGGTCATCGGCGCCGTGCTCTACTTCAGCACGATGATCGTCTACGGCATGGTGGCCACCCCGGAGCAGCTGGATTCCTCCGGGCTCGCCATCCCGATGCTGACGGTGGTCGTGATGATGGGCGGCTACGGCCTCAGCAGCGTCATCTGCTCGATCATCGCCACGACGAAGGCCAACCGCGGCGAGTGGTGGTCCTACCCCCGCCTGGTCGCCTGGCCGATGCTCAAGCCGTGAGCCCCGCCCGGCCGCCCCTGCGGTGACGGACGGGCCGGCCGCCCGCGGACACACGTACGGCCCGGAGCCAACTGCTCCGGGCCGTACGCCGTTCCCGTCCCGTCACACCGTCAGGCCGCGGACCACCAGGTCGGCCAGGGCGCAGACGAAGAGCGCGATGCCGATGAAGCCGTTGACGCTGAAGAACGCGCGGTTCAGCCGCGACAGGTCGTGCGGCCGGACGATCGTGTGCTCGTAGAGGAACGCCCCGGCGACGATCACCAGGCCGGCCCAGAAGAACACCCCGGCGCCGGTGGACAGGGCGAACCAGACCAGCAGCGCGGTGGTGACGGCGTGACAGACGCGGGCGCCGTGCAGCGCCGCCGGGATGCCGAAGCGGGCCGGGACGGACTTCACGCCGTGCGCCCGGTCGGCCTGCACGTCCTGGCAGGCGAAGATCAGGTCGAAGCCGCCGATCCACACCCCGACCGCCAGGCCCAGGATCACCGCGTCCCACGACCAGCTCCCGGTGATCGCCAGCCACGCCCCGACCGGCCCCATGGCCTGCGCCAGCCCGAGGATCGCGTGCGGGAAGTTGGTGAACCGCTTGCCGTACGGATAGACCACCATCGGCACCACCGCGACCGGCGCCAGCGCCAGGCACAGCGGGTTGAGCAGCGCCGCCGCGCCCAGGAAGACGACGACGGCGATCAGCGCGCCGGTCCACGCCGAGCGGACCGACACCGCGCCGGTCACCAGCTCACGGCCGGCGGTGCGCGGGTTCCGGGCGTCGATCTCACGGTCGATGATGCGGTTGGCGGCCATCGCGAACGTCCGCAGCCCGACCATCGCCACCGTCACCAGCAGCAGCCGGCCCCAGTGGATGCTCCGGTCCCCCTCGTACATCGCGGTCAGCGCCGCGATGTAGGCGAAGGGCAGCGCGAAGACCGAGTGCTCGATCATCACCAGGCGCAGGAACGCTTTGGTCCGGCCGGGCCGCGGGGGCGCGGCGGGCAGCGGCGTGCCGCCGTCGCCGGGGAGGGCTTCGCTGCTCACAGGCCGTACTCCTTCCACCGGCGGTCGACCAGCGCCGCCGTCCGGGCGTCCGACTCGACCATGTCCGGCCAGCCGCCGTCGCGGGTGTAGCCCTCCTCGGGCCACTTCTTCGTCGCGTCGATACCCGCCTTACCGCCCCAGAACTGCTGGTAGGAGGCGTGGTCGAGGTGGTCGACCGGGCCCTCGACGACGGTCAGGTCGCGGGCGTAGTCGGTGTTGCCGAGGGCGCGCCAGGAGACCTCGTGGAGGTTGTGGACGTCGCAGTCGGCGTCGACGACGACGATCAGCTTGGTCAGCGACATCATGTGGGCGCCCCAGATGGCGTGCATGACCTTCTGCGCGTGCTTGGGGTACTTCTTGTCGATCGAGACGATCGCGCAGTTGTGGAAGCCGCCGGACTCGGGCAGGTGGTAGTCGACGATGTCCGGGACGATGATCTTCAGCAGCGGCAGGAAGAAGCGTTCCGTCGCCCGGCCCAGCGGCCCGTCCTCCGTCGGCGGGCGGCCCACCACGATCGACTGGAGCAGCGGCCGCTTCCGCATCGTCACGCAGTCGATCGTCAGCGCCGGGAACGGCTCCTGCGGCGTGTAGAAGCCGGTGTGGTCGCCGAACGGGCCCTCCGGCAGCATCTCGCCGGGCTCCAGCCAGCCCTCGATGACGACCTCCGCCTGCGCCGGGACCTGGAGCGGGACGGTCTTGCAGTCGACCATCTCGACCCGCTTGCCCTGGAGGAACCCGGCGAAGAGGTACTCGTCGATGTCGCCGGGGAGCGGCGCGGTCGACGCGTACGTCACGGCCGGGGGACAGCCGAAGGCGATGGCGACCGGCAGCTTCTCACCGCGGCGGGCGGCGACCTGGTAGTGGTTCCGGCTGTCCTTGTGGATCTGCCAGTGCATCCCGATGGTGCGCTTGTCGTGACGCTGGAGGCGGTAGAGACCGAGGTTACGGATGCCGGTCTCGGGGTCCTTGGTGTGCGTCAGGCCCAGGTTGAAGAAGGAACCGCCGTCCTTCGGCCAGGTGAAGAGCGCCGGGAGCGCGTCCAGGTCGACGTCGTCGCCGCGGAGCACGACCTCCTGCACGGGCGCGTCGTCGCCCTTGACCTTCTTCGGCGGGACGTGCGTCATCCCGGCGAGCTTGCCGAACGCCTCGCGCATCCCGACGAAGCCCTGCGGCAGCTCGGGCCGCAGCAGTCCGCCGATCTTGTCGCTGATGTCGCCGTACGACGTCAGTCCGAGGGCCTTCAGCAGGCGGCGGTCGGTGCCGTAGACGTTCATGGCCAGCGGCATCGCCGCGCCCTTGACGTTCTCGAAGAGGAGCGCGGGGCCGCCCGCCTTCTGGACCCGGTCAACGATCTCGCCGACCTCCAGATGGGGGTCGACCTCGGCCTTGATGCGCTTGAGGTCGCCCTCCCGGTCGAGCGCGCGCAGAAACGAGCGAAGATCGTCATAAGCCATACGTCCCAGTATCGGGTACGCACTACCCTGGACGGGTCACCGGGCCCCGGAGCGGGCCCGCCGCCGCGTCCAGGGGGCCGCCTCCACCATGCTCAGGTATCTGCCGTTCCTTCTGATCCTGGCGCTGTGGATCTACGCCTTCATCGACTGCGTGAACACCCCCGAATCGCAGATCCGCGGCCTGCCCAAGGTCATCTGGGTGCTCATCATCCTGCTCTTCGGCGAGGTGCTGGTCGGGCCGGTCGCCTGGCTCGTCGCGGGCAAGGTCCGCGAGACCGCCGGCGGCGCGCCGCGCGGCCGGGCCACCTGGGTGGCGCCCGACGACAACCCCGAGTTCCTCAACTCCCTCAAGAGCGAGAAGGCGGACGCGGAGGACGAGGCGCGGCTCAAGGACTGGGAGGCCGATCTGCGCCGCCGCGAGGAGGAGCTGCGCCGCCGCGACGACGACGGCACTCCGAACGGCCCCGGCCAGACCCCGCCGCCGCCGAAGGACTGACACTCTGGCGGCATGGACGACCCTTCGGACTCCGGCCGCCGGGAATGGGCGCGCGACCGTGACGCGCTGATGCGCGACGGCACGGACGACCGCCCCGCCCGCGAGCTGCCGGGCGACCCGCGCCACCTCCAGGAGCAGGCCCGGGCGATGCTGGCGACCGCGCTGGCCGAGGCGCGCGCCGGGCGGGACGAGGGCGGCGTGCCGATCGGTGCGGCGCTCTACGGCCCGGACGGCACGCTCTGGGGGCGCGGCCGCAACCGCCGCGTCCAGGACGGCGATCCGTCCGCCCACGCCGAGACCGCCGCCTTCCGCGCGGCCGGCCGCCGCCCCGGCTACCACGGCACCACGATGGTCACCACCCTCTCGCCGTGCTGGTACTGCAGCGGTCTGGTGCGGCAGTTCGGCATCTCCCGGCTCGTCGTCGGCGAGGCCCGCACCTTCCACGGCGGCCACGACTGGCTGGCCCGCCACGGCGTCCGCATCGTGGTGCTGGACGATCCGGAGTGCGCCCGGCTGATGCGGGAGTTCACCCAGGAGCGGCCGGAGCTGTGGCGGGAGGACATCGGGGGCGCCGGGGCGGAGTGAGGGGCCGGACGGACGTCGTCAGCGCAGGGCGAGGAGGCCCGCGGCCGTCGGCCGGAAGCCGCAGGCGTCGAGGTAGAAGGGGCGCAGTTGCTCCTCGAAGTCGACGTGGAGCCAGTCGCAGTGCGCGGCGCGGGCGCCCCTGGCGGCGGCGGCCACCAGCGCGGTGCCGACCCCGGCCGCGCGCACCTCCCGGGCGACCATCGTGTCGAGGAGGAAGGCGTGGACGCCGCCGTCCCAGGCGACGTTGACGAACCCGACCAGTCGGCCGTCCCGGTACGCGCAGACCCAGCCGAGGCTGTGGCGGTGGAGCCGGGCGTGCCAGTCGGTGGCCGTCGGTCCGTGGCCGAACGCCTCCGCGTGCAGGGCCTCGACGGCCGCGTTGCCGAAGTCGCCGCGCCATTCGTAGGTGAACGTCATGGGGCGCAGCGTAGGCGGGACGGTGCGGCAGGACCGGGCCGCACCGAAACCCGCTGGACCCCGCCCGCCCCACCGGGCCACCCTGGCCCCATGGAACTCTCCGCCGCGCGGTCCGCCGCCGAGGAGCCGGCGCGTCGCGTCCGGGCCCGGCACACCGCACACACCGTCACCGTCTATCAGGCGTACGACCCGTCGCTCGGCGGACCGGCCGCGCGGGACGGGCGGTTCCCGGCGGCCTGGAAGCGGGACCGCATGACGTGGATCAAGCCGTCGTTCCTGTGGATGATGTACCGCTGCGGCTGGGCCACCAAGCCCGGTCAGGAGACGGTCCTCGCCGTCGAGATCGACCGCGCGGGCTTCGACGACGCGCTCCGCACCGCCTGCCTCTCCCACCACGACCCGCGCGTCCACCCCGACCGCGACGCCTGGCGGCAGCAGTTGGCGGCGTCGCCGGTGCGGCTCCAGTGGGACCCGGAGCGGGACCTCGCGCTCCGCCCGCTGCCGTACCGCTCGCTCCAGCTGGGCCTGTCCGGCGAGGCGGCCCGGCGCTACGCCGACGCGTGGACGGTCGCCATCACCGACGTCACGCCGCTGGCCCGCGAGGTCCACGCGCTGGTGCGCGCGGGCGACACCGCCGCGGCCACCGCGCTGCTGCCGGAGGAGCGGCCCTACCCGGCGCCGCCGGAGACGCCCGCGCTGTCCCCGGCGTGAGGGCGGACCGGGCGCCGCATCAGGCCCCGAAGTCCGGGAGCGTCACCGTCCCGTCCGCCGCCAGCGGGAAGCCCGGGTTGTGCGCGATCTCCCAGATGTGGCCGTCCGGGTCGGTGAAGACGCCGGCGTAGAAGCCGATCGGGTTGACGGCCGCGGGCTTGGTGATCGTGGCGCCGGCCTGCTCCGCCGCCGTCAGCAGCGCATCGACCTCGGCGTCGGAGCGGACGTTGTGGGCCAGGGCGATGCCACCGGAGCCACCGGGTGTCCCGGGGGCCAGCCCGGCGTCCGCGGCCAGTTTCTCCCGGCCCCACAGGACCAGCCCGAGCCCGCCGGCCTGGAAGAACACGGTCTCCTCGACCTCCTGGCCGCGCCAGCCCAGGGCCTCGTAGAACTGCTTGGCGCGGGCGAGGTCGGTGACGCCCAGCGTGATCAGGGTGATGCGTTGCTCCATGCGCCCACCGTAGGACGGCGCCCGGCCCGCCGCGCGGGTTCCCGGAAACGCCCGGAGGCGGCCCCGTGACGGGACCGCCTCCGATGTGTGCGTACGGGTGTGTCAGACCCCGGCGTACGAGTGCAGGCCGGTGACGAAGATGTTCACGCCGTAGTAGTTGAAGAGGTAGCAGGCGAAGGCGATCAGGCCCAGCCAGGCGGCCTTGCGGCCCTTCCAGCCGGCGGTGGCGCGGGCGTGCAGGTAGGTGGCGTACGCGACCCAGGTGATGAAGGACCAGACCTCCTTGGGGTCCCAGCCCCAGTAGCGGCCCCAGGCGGCCTCTGCCCAGATGGCGCCCGCGATGATGGTGAACGTCCACAGCGGGAAGACCGTGGCGTTGACCCGGTAGGCGAACTTGTCGAGCGAGGCGGCGGCGGGCAGCCGGGACATCACGTCGTTGCCGCCGATCCGGACCCGCAGCCAGAACGTCGACTCCTGCTTGTCCTTGCCGGAGCGGCACAGGGTGTCCAGCCGCTCGTGCAGCGCGGCGACCCGGCCGTCGGCGACCCGGTCCTCGTAGCGGTCGCGGAAGAGGAAGAGCAGCGTGGCGACGGCGCCCATGTAGAGGACCGCGCCGGAGATGATGGCGCAGCTGACGTGGATCCACAGCCAGTACGAGTGGAGCGCCGGGACGAGCTGGTCGCTGGCGGTGTAGAGGACCGAGACCGCGAGGCCGAGGTCGAGCAGGACGGTGGTGACCAGCGGCAGGCCGAGCCAGCGGACCTTCTTCTTGAGGACCAGCAGGATCAGGTACACGGAGACCGCGACGGCGGCGAACGTCGTCGAGAACTCGTACATGTTGCCCCAGGGGGCGCGCTGCACGGACAGGGCGCGGGTGATCACACCGCCGACGTGCAGCGCCCAGGCCAGCACCGTCAGGGAGATGGCGATCCGGCCGTAGAGGTCGCCCTTCTCGGTGCCGCCGGCCGCGCCGGGGCCGTCGGGGACGTCCCGGCTGCCGGGCGCGGAGCGGGTGACGACCGCGGGCCGCTCCAGCACCGTGGTGCCGCCCTTGGCCGACGCGCGGACGGTGACTGTGGCGGGCTGCGCCGCCTCGGCGGTCAGCGCGGCGGCCGTGCGGCCCACCTTGCTGCGGCTGCCGAACACCCACTCGGCCATGTGCGCGAGGAAGGCCAGGGTGTAGACGGCCATCGCACCGTAGACCAGCAGATTGCTGTTGTGCGCCAGTGTCTCGTTGGCTGCGGCCGCGATGTTCACGCGCGCGCTCCTTCGGAGGGATCAGCGGGGTCGGCGGAGTCGGTGGGCTGCGCCGGGTCTTCGGGGCCTGCGGGGGCCGCCTCGTCGGGGGTCGCCGCCTCGCCGGGGGCCTCGGCCTCGCCGGGGGCCGGGGCGTCCGGGCCGGGGGCGTCGCCCGGCTCCGCGTCCGGGGCGACCGGCGCGTCCGGGGTCAGGGCGGCGGCCAGATCGGCCAGCTCCTCCGGGAGCCGGGCCGACTCGCTGCGGCCCAGACCGGCGATCTCGACGACGGTGGTGCCGTCCGGGCCCGGCTCGGCGCGGACCCACACCCGGCGGCGCTGGACGAAGAGCGAGGCCGCCAGGCCCAGCAGCGCCGCCACCGCGCCGGTCAGCGCGAGACCGTTGCCCGGCTGGTGGGTGATCTTGAAGCTGGCCCAGGTCTTGACGCCGGTGAAGGTGATGGAGCCGTCGCCGTTCGGCAGCTTCATCGTCTCGCCCGGCAGCATCATCTGCGCGAGCTTGCGGTCCTTGACCTTGTACTGCTTGAGGTGCTTCTGGTCGAGCTGGTAGACGCTCTGCGAGAGCCCGGAGTCCAGACCGAGGTCACCGTGGTACGCGGTGAGCGTGAGGACCGGGTAGTCCAGCGCCGGGAACGTCGAGAACATCGAGCCGGAGCCCTTGCCGCCGAAGGTCGGCACGAAGAAGCCCTGGAAGCCGAGCTGATTGCGCTTGCCGTCCTTGGTCTGCGCGGCGGGCACCTTCACCACACCGGTGGAGGTGAAGTTCTTCGGGTCCTGCGTCAGGAACGGCACCGCACCGTCGTAGACGACCTTGCCGCGGCCGTCCTTGACCTTGACCTGCGGGGCGTAGCCGTGGCTGAGGAGGTAGACCCGCGAGCCGGCGATGTCGAGCGGTTCGTTGACCTCGATCTTGGTGCGGTGTTCCGTGCCGTCCGCACCGGTGTAGTACGTGACGTTGGCGCGGAAGGTCCGCGGCGTGCCGCGCTCCGGGCCGGTGCGCTCGTACGTCGCGTCGAAGCTGTTGAGGGTGAAGCCGAAGGGCTCCATCGCGTCCGGGTCGTAGAACGGGCCGGACTTGAAGTCGTCGTACTGCGTGAGGTTGTTGGCGAAGCCGTCGCCCTCGGTGATGAGCTTGCCGCCCTCGGACTTCCACAGGCTGCCGACGGCGAACGCCACCAGCATCACGATCAGCGCGACATGGAAGACGAGGTTGCCCAGCTCCCGCAGGTACCCCTTCTCGGACGCCACCGCCGTACCTGCCCGGTGGACCCGGAACCGCCGCTTCTTCAGCAGCCGCTGCGCCGCGTCGAGCACCGCCTCCGGCTCCGCCTCCGTACGCCACGTCGCATAGGCGGGCAGCCGGGTCAGCCGGCGCGGCGCGCCCGGCGGGCGGCCGCGGAGCTGGCCGACGAACTGCCAGGTGCGCGGCACGATGCAGCCGATGAGGGAGATGAAGAGCAGCAGGTAGATCGCGGAGAACCACACCGAGCTGTAGACGTGGAACATCCCGAGCTTGTCGTAGATGCCGCCGAGCGAGGGGTGGTCGGCCTTGAAGGTGTCGACCTTGACGGGGTCGATGGAGGTCTGCGGGATCAGCGAACCGGGGATGGCGCCGATCGACAGCAGGAAGAGCAGCAGCAGCGCCACCCGCATCGAGGTGAGCTGGCGCCAGAACCACCGCACCCAGCCGATCGGGCCGAGCGAGGGGAAGCTGATCTCCTCCTTGGGGGCGGTGGAGAGCTGCGATCCGGCCGCGCCGAGATCGGAGCCCGCGTCGCCGTCGCGCGGGGCGCCGGACTCCGCGTCGCGAGAGGTGTCGGTCGTGGTGGACATCGGTTCAGATCCCAACGGTGGAGCTTTGCGTCCAGCTCTGCAGCCCGGACATCATTCCGTCCCAGACGCCGGTGACCAGGAGGATGCCGAGGACGACCATCATGCCGCCGCCGATCCGCATCACCCACACGTAGTGCCGCTTGACCCAGCCGAACGCGCCGAGCATCCGGCGGAACGCCAGCGCCACGGCGATGAACGGCAGGCCCAGGCCCAGGCAGTAGACGACGGTGAGCAGCGCGCCGCGCGGGGCGCTCGCCTGGCTGAAGGCGAGGGTGTTGACGGCGGTGAGGGTGGGGCCCAGGCACGGCGTCCAGCCGACGCCGAAGAGCGCGCCGAGCAGCGGCGCGCCGGCCAGCCCCATCGCGGGCTTCTTGTGGAAGCGCAGCTCGCGCTGGCCGAACCGCTTGAGGACACCGGCGAAGGCCAGCCCGAGCAGGATCATCAGGACGCCGAGGACCCGGGAGATGATCTCCTTGTTCTCCTGGAGGCGCTGCCCGAAGTAGCCGAAGAGCGCGCCGCCGGAGACGAAGACGGCGGTGAAGCCGAGGACGAAGAGGAGCGCCCCGGCGAACATCCGGCCGCGCTTGGCCTCCGCGAGGTCGGTGCCGGTGACGCCGGTGACGTACGACATGTAGCCCGGGACGAGCGGCAGTACGCAGGGGGAGAAGAAGGAGACCAGCCCGCCGAGGAGGGCGAGCGGTACCGCCGCCAGCAGGGCGCCGGACATGACGGTGTCGTTGTAAGCGGCGGCGAGGGTGATCACGGGGTCACTTCTCGGCGATCAGCGGCTTGAGCATCGCGCGCAGATCGTCCTCGGCGAGCGGGCCGAGGGAGCGCGCGGCGATCTTCCCGTGCCGGTCGATGGCGATGGTCGACGGGATGGACTGCGGGTTGAGGCTGCCCTTGGGGAAGCGGAGCATCAGCTTGCCGGTCGGGTCGAAGAGACTCGGGTACGGCATCTTGTGCTGGTCCTCGAAGCTGGTCGCCTGCGTCTTGTTGTCGCGGGTGTTGATCCCGACGAACTGGACGCCCTGCTTCTCGGTGTCCTTGGCGACCTTCGCGAAGTTCGGCGCCTCCGCGATGCACGGGCCGCACCACGAGCCCCAGACGTTGAGGACGACGATCTTGCCCTTGTAGGCGGAGAGGTCGAGCTGCTTGCCGGTGGTGGTCTCGCCCGAGATGTCCGGCACCTTCTGCCGGTCGGCCGCGTCGACCCGGGCGATGCCGTTCTTGCCCTGGACGAACCGGGTCTGCGAGGAGCCGCCCGAGGTCCCCTCACCGCAGGCGCTCAGCGTCAGCGACGCGAGCGCCGTCCCCGCGGCGAGCAGGGCGAGGCGACGGCGGCCGGTGAGGCGGCGTGGGGCGCGGCATCCACTCATGTGAAAAGTTTCGCATGGGCGGATTCCGGATCTTTGGCGCCCCCCTCACCGGACCGATCCGGCCACGAAAGGCCATGTCACGACCGTGCGCGGCCCGCCGGGACGGGCCGCGCGGCGACCGCGTCAGGCCGCGCCGAGGTACGTCTTCCACCCGCCGGCCGGCTGCTGGCCGACCTGGAGCGCCTGGAGCTTGGCGAGGATCGCGGGGTCCTGTGCGTCGAGCCAGTCGGTGAACTGCCGGAAGGAGACCATCCGCACATCCTTGTTCTGCTCGTTGGCGATGTGCTTGAGCGCCTCCTCGACGGCGTCCATGTAGAGGCCGCCGTTCCACTCCTCGAAGTGGTTGCCGATGAAGAACGGCGCCCGGTTGGTCTCGTACGCCCGCTGGAAGCCGGAGATGTACGAGTCGGTGGCCTGGCGGCGCCAGCCCGGGTAGTTGGCGGACGGGGCGCGGGTGGAGTTCTTCGACTGGTTGGCGAGGATGTTGTAGTCCATCGACAGCACCTCGAAGGTGTGGCCGGGGAACGGGATCTGCTGGAGCGGGTAGTCCCAGATGTTCCCCTTCTTACGGGGCCACATCTGGAGGCCGCCGGGCGAGCTGGCGTCGTAGCGCCAGCCGAGCTTCTCGGCGGTGGGCAGCAGGTTCTCCTGCCCCAGGAGGCAGGGGGTGCGGCCGCCGACCAGCTCCTTGCGGTAGTCGAAGGGGAGCGGCTCCATGTCGGTGAAGCCGGTGTTCGTCCGCCACTTCGTCACGAAGTCGACGGCCTGGTCGATCTCGGAGCGCCACTGGTCGGGCGTCCAGTTCTTGACCGTGCCGGACCCGGAGCAGAAGTGGCCGTTGAAGTGGGTGCCGATCTCGTGCCCGTCGAGCCACGCCTGGCGGACGTTCCTGAGGGTCACCTTGATGTGCTCGTCGGTGAGGTAGCCGATGTCGGAGGCGCCGGGTGCGTTGTTGGGCGGGAGGTAGAGGTGCTTCTTGCTCTCCGGCAGGAGGTAGAGCCCGGAGAGGAAGAAGGTCATGGCGGCACCGTGGTCCCGGGCAAGTTGCAGGAAGCGCGGGAAGAGCCCGTTGCCGACCTCGCCGGCGCCGTCCCAGGAGAAGATCACGAACTGTGGTGGTGTCTGGCCCGGTTCCAATCGTTCCGGTGCCTTGGGCTGGTGGGGCTGGCGTCCGTAGTCGGCGGTCGAGCCGTCGCCGATGAGCTTCGGCCGCGCCTGGATCGCGTTCTTCGCCCGTTGTTTGTCGGAGGCGGTGTCCGTGCCGGTCGAGCAGCCGGCGACGCCCAGCGCCGCGGCCGCCCCGATACCCATTCCCAGCAGGTTCCGCCGACTGATTGCGCGCATAGCGTCGTCCCCATCCGTGCTCGCCGATTTCAATATCCATATAAATGGACAATCGGTTAGATGGCCCGACGAACAAGGGGGTTCCGTGCTATTCGGTTATTTCTCATGACTTTTGACACGTCCGGCGAGTCATCCTTGACAAGCCGTCAGCCCGCCCGGGGCGCCTGCCCCGCGAACGGCGACGGGGCGGCCCCGGCGGGGCCGCCCCGAGCACCCGCGCTCCGGTCACGCGCCGAACGCCTTGGCCTTCCCCTTGACCGGCTTGGCGCCCGCCAACAGATGAGACGGGACGAGATCCCGTGCCGGTTCGCTGTAACCGACGGAAATAATCTTGTCGCCCTGGAACGTGAAGGACGTCAGGGACGCCAGCGTGCACTGCCGCTTGCGCGGGTCGTGCCACAGCCGCCGCCGCTCCGCGAAGCTGCGCACGATCCAGATCGGCAGCTGATGACTGACCGCCACCGCCTCGTGCCCGCGCGCCGCGTCCCGCGCCGCGCCGAGCGCCGCCATCATCCGGACGACCTGCTCGATGTACGGCTCGCCCCAGGACGGGCGGAACGGATTCGTCAGGTACTTCCAGTTGCCCGGCTTCTTCAGCGCGCCGTCGCCGACCCCGAACGTCTTCCCCTCGAAGACATTGGCCGCCTCGATCAGCCGCTCGTCGGTCGCCGTCTCCAGCCCCAGCGCCGCCGCGATCGGCGCCGCCGTCTCCTGCGCACGCTCCAGCGGCGAGGCGACGACATGCGTGATGTCGCGGTCCGCCAGGTGCTCGGCGACCCGGTCGGCCATCTTCCGGCCCAGATCCGAGAGGTGGTACCCGGGGCGCCGCCCGTAGAGCACCCCCTCCGGGTTGTGCACCTCGCCGTGCCGCATCAGATGCACGACGGTGAAGTCTTCGCTGCTCATGTCACCCATTCATTCAGTCGTCGGTCCGTGGATGCGCCGCTCCGCCGGGGGGCGTGCGGCCGGCCGGTACGCGCCGGCCGGCCGCACCTCGCGCTCCGGCTCAGGCGGTCGCCTCGGCGGCGGCACGGGCCGCGGCCGGCAGCGCGGCGGCGATCCGCTCCACCGCGGCGGCGTCGTGCGCGGTCGAGACGAACCACGACTCGAACGCGGACGGCGGGAGGTAGACGCCCTGGGAGAGCATCGAGTGGAAGAACGCGGTGAAGCGGAACGACTCCTGCGCCTTCGCCTCGTCGTAGTTCGTCACCTCGGTGTCCGTGAAGAACACCGAGAACATGTTGCCCGCCACCGAGACGCGGTGGGCCACGCCCTCCTTGGTCAGCGCCGCGCCGACCAGCGCCCGCACCTCGGCGGAGACCGCGTCGACCTTCTCGTACGCCGCGTCGTCCAGCAGCCGCAGCTGCGCGACGCCCGCCGCGGTCGCGATCGGGTTACCGGACAGCGTCCCCGCCTGGTAGACGGGGCCGACCGGCGCCAGGTGCGCCATCACGTCGGCGCGCCCGCCGAACGCCGCGGCCGGGAACCCGCCGCCCATCACCTTGCCGAACGTCATCAGGTCCGGGGTGACCCCGTCGATGCCGTACCAACCGGCCTTCGAGACACGGAAGCCGGTCATCACCTCGTCGGAGATGTAGAGCGCGCCGTTGTCCGCGCAGAGGTCCTTCAGACCCTGGTTGAAGCCGGGCAGCGGCGGGATGACGCCCATGTTGCCCGCGGACGCCTCGGTGATCACACAGGCGATCTCGCCCGGGTGCGCCGCGAACGCCGCCCGGACCGCCTCGATGTCGTTGTACGGCAGCACGAGCGTGTCGCCCGCCTGCGCGCCCGTCACGCCCGGGGTGTCCGGCAGACCGAAGGTCGCCACGCCCGAACCGGCCGCGGCCAGCAGCGCGTCCACGTGGCCGTGGTAGCAGCCGGCGAACTTCACGACCTTGGCCCGGCCGGTGTAGCCGCGCGCCAGCCGGATCGCGGACATCGTCGCCTCGGTGCCGGACGACACCAGCCGCACCTGCTCGACCGGCGCGATCCGGGCGACGATCTCCTCCGCCAGCTCCACCTCACCGGCGCCGGGCGTACCGAAGGACGTACCGCGCGCGACCGCCTCCTGGACCGCCGCGATCACCTCGGGATGGGAATGTCCGAGGATCATCGGTCCCCAGGAGCACACGAGGTCGACGTACTCGCGACCGTCGGCGTCCGTCAGATACGGACCGGTACCGGACACCATGAACCGGGGCGTACCACCCACGGCCCGGAAGGCCCGCACCGGCGAATTCACGCCACCGGGCGTCACCTGGGACGCACGGTCGAACAGCGACTGCGAAACAGGGGCTTCATAAGGAAAAGTCACAGCGATCCTGACCTGCATATACGGGGGGAAGGACGGCGCCACACGGACACGGCCCGGCTGACAACGGTGCGGGAGACCCTGGCGCACGACCGGTACGGCCCTCGCCGTCCCTTATCTGCCCCTTCGGAATCCTCCCGTTCTCGGCCGGGCGTCAGCCCCCGCGCGTCTGCGAAACTGGGGCATCGTACGAATGGGTCACGCCATCCATGGTCTCAGAGGCGCGCGGGGGCGTGCGGCGGGGCGGTTTCGCGCGCCCGTGACGGGGGAGATTCTGAGACGATGATCGGGTTGCGCGGCTGAGGCCGCGAGTGGTCGGGTGGGAGATATGCATCGCGGTGGCGAACTGGGCGAGGGGACCGATGACCGGGGCCCCGAGCGCGCCCGGCGCGGCCGCCACCGACGCGACGGGATCAAGGGTGGGGACAGCAGAGGCGGCCGCATGGGGGTGACGTACAAGTACTTCGGCGCGCCCAACGGCGCCACCGCTGCCCGCGTGCCGATCTCGATGCGTCCCGAGGAGCTCGGCGGCGACGAGCTGGGCATGGGCGGCATGTTCACCAAGATCAAGCCGGAGACCATGGCCGCCATGGTCCTCACCGGCATCGAGGGCGTCCCGCTCCACAAGGTCCCGCCGCTCGAACTCGTCGTCCTCCACCCCGACTACGCGGTCGTCAAGCTGCCGATGACGGTCGTCGACCCGCTGCGCGGCATCGGCGAGGAGACCGTCGGCGCCGCCGCGTTCATATGGTCCACCGTCCCCGACCGCGGTGGCCCGCGCGACGCCTACACCGTCTACCAGCTGCTCCACGAGTGGCAGGACTTCAGCCACCGCCTCCACGAGGCGGGCCACCAGGCGTACTGCCTGGTGTGGCCGTGATCCCGCCGCGGCCGTAACCGCGGGGCCGGTGGGCCCGTCCCGGCCCGGCGCGGGCGGCTTCTACGCTGATGCGCATGGTCATCGCCCGTTCCGTGCTGCTGTTCGTCCTCGCCGCGCTCTTCGAGATCGGCGGGGCTTGGCTCGTCTGGCAGGGCGTGCGGGAGCACAAGGGCTGGCTGTGGATCGGCGCGGGCGTCATCGCGCTGGGGGTCTACGGTTTCGCCGCCACCCTCCAGCCGGACGCCGAGTTCGGCCGGATCCTGGCCGCGTACGGCGGGGTCTTCGTGGCGGGCTCGCTCGCCTGGGGCATGGTCGCCGACGGCTACCGCCCCGACCGCTGGGATGTCACCGGCGCCCTCATCTGCCTGGCCGGCATGGCCGTGATCATGTACGCGCCCCGGGGCCGCTGACCTCGCCCGGAAGCGCCGCGCGCCCGGGCCCGGAGGCGGAGCCCGCCGTCGGCCCAACACTCCGCCCAGGCAGGCCCGGTGACCGGCCGGCGGCCGCGTCTCACCCCTCGGCCGGGGTCCGCGGGCGCAAGATCGCCGTGCCTATCCTGGACCACCCACCGTGCGCCCGTCGTCGCAACGGGTGCAGCCGTCCCGCCTTGAGGAGTGCGCATGACCGCCGAGGAACGCGCCGTCGGCGCCCGTACCGCCGTCGTCACCGGAGCCAGCAGCGGGATCGGCGCCGCGACCGCGCGGCAGCTGGCCGACGCCGGGTACCGCGTCGTGCTCACCGCGCGCCGCCGGGACCGCATCGAGAAGCTGGCCGCCGCGCTGCCGAACGCCGAGGCGTACGTCCTCGACGTCACCGACCGGGCCGCCGTCGACGCGTTCGCCGCCTCCCTCGACCGCTGCGACGTCCTCGTCAACAACGCCGGGGGCGCGCTCGGCGCCGACCCGGTGGCCACCGGCGACCCGGCCGAATGGCGCGCCATGTACGAGGTCAACGTCCTCGGCACGCTCCACATCACCCAGGCGCTGCTGCCCGCGCTCACCGCGTCCGGCGACGGCACCGTCGTGGTCGTGTCGTCCACCGCCGGGCACGGTACGTACGAGGGCGGCGGCGGGTACGTGGCCGCCAAGCACGGGGAGCACGTCCTCGCCGAGACGCTCCGGCTGGAGCTGTGCGGGCAACCCGTCCGGGTCATCGAGATCGCGCCCGGCATGGTGAAGACCGAGGAGTTCGCCACCACCCGGTTCCGCGGCGACACCGCGAAGGCGGCGAAGGTCTACGAGGGCGTGGCCGAGCCGCTCGACGCCGACGACATCGCCGAGACGATCGCCTGGGCCGTCTCCCGCCCGTCCCACGTCAACATCGATCTGCTGGTGGTCCGCCCGCGCGCCCAGGCGTCCAACTCCAAGGTCCACCGCACCTCCTGAGGCCACCGGCGGGGCCGCTCCGGCGCACCGCCGGGAGGGTTCCGGGGCCGCCGCGGCGGCCGCTCACACCGTCCGCACATCACCCACAGAAAGATCACCTTGAAGATCAACATCTTGGCCCGCCGGGCCACATGGAATGCGCGTCGCGGGGAACGGGGACAGGCGTGAGTACCTTCCGTATCCCCCTCCCCCGTGTCCCCCTCCCCCGTATCCGCCGCTCCGGCCGCGCCCTCAAGCGCGCCGTCGTACTGACCGTCGCCGCGGGCGCGCTGACCACCGGCCTCTCGGCCGGCCCGGCCTTCGCCGCCATGGGCGACAACCTCGTGGACGGTCCTGCCGCCTGCGCGTTCTACGAGGGCCGCCAGACCACCTCCTTCGGTGACCAGGGCGACCGCGTCTCGCAGATCCAGTGCCTGCTCGCCAACCGCAAGTACCTGGGCTGGAACCACCTCAGCGGCACGTTCGACGCCCCCACCCTCGTGGCCATCGTCAACTTCCAGCGGAACTACGGTCTGGTGCCGGACGGCGCCGTGACCCCCGAGACCTGGAACGCGCTGTACCACGCCGGTACCGTCGGCGCCTGACCTTCTCCCGTCCCACCCGTGAGGGCCGTCCCCGGACGGCCCTCACGGCTGTCCGGGGCCGTCAGTCCAGGCCGCCGATCCCGACCAGCGCCAGGGTGATGTTGTCCGGCCCGCCCGCCTCGATCGCGGCCTTCCACAGGGCGAACGCGGCCTTGCTGTTGTCGTCCTCGTACCGCCGCAGCACGTCGTCGATCTCCTCCTCCGGTACGGGGTCGGTGAGGCCGTCGGTGCAGATCAGGTACCGCGCGCCCGAGGTGTGCGGGAGGTCCACGACATGCGGGACGACGGGGGTGAAGCGCAGCCCGCCGCCCAGGGACTGGGTGAGGAGCGAGGTGGTGCGGCGCCCCTGGGTGAGCGGCGGGTTGTCGTCCACGCTGAGCCGCCGCGCACCGTCCGGTCCGGCGTCGATCACCCGGCTGTCGCCGACGTTGAAGGCGAGGACGGAGTCCGCCAGGGCGACCACCCCGGCGACGGTGGTGCCCATGGTGGCCAGGGCGCGGTTGCGGTCGGCGGCGTCGTAGACCGCGCGGTTGCAGACGGCGAGGGCGTCCCGCAGCGCCTCCTCGGAGGTCAGTGAGGGGCAGGCCAGGGAGAGTTGGCGGACGGTCAGCTCGCTGGCGACCTCGCCGCCCGGCTGGCCGCCGATGCCGTCGGCGACCGCCACGACCAGCGGATGGCCGAGCGGGAAGACCAGGGTCTGCGGGTTCTCGGTGACCGTGCCGCAGAGCGTCCAGGGGCCGGCCACCAGACTGTCCTCGTTCTGCTCACGGACCAGCCCCGTGTGGCTGAGCGCGGTCACGGTGACGTACCGCATCGGCACACTCCCCGCCGCCCGCCCCCGTCCGGGCTGCCTCGACGTCGGCTGCTGCCCCGAGACGCGCTGCCGCGCGCCTCCCCTCCATTGTGTGCCCGGGCCCGGCGCCCGCGCCCGATGGGACGGGGTGGGACGGGACGCGGCGGGGCTTTCGGGAAGGCGCAGCCCGGAAGAGTGCGGGGGGCTTTTCGAGGAACTCGCGGTCCGGAAGGGCGCGGGGAGTTCCCTGAATTCAGCGGGTCAGGGTGCGGGGCACGCCGCCGGCGTCAGCGGCGGAACGGGGTCGAGAAAGAAACGGCCGTCGCTCTTCTCGACATCCCATGTCAGACAGAGATGCGGCGCACTCAGCTGCACCTGCTCCCCGCTCACCCGGGAAACCGAAATCTTTCCGGCGGCCCCGGAATCCTTCACCTTGCCGACGAGACTTTTGGCGTATTCCTCCGCGCCGTCGCCGTTGACATAACGGGCCAGACTTTCCGCATCGCCCTTGTGCAGATTCTCCGCCACACCGGAGGCGAGTTTCCCGTACGAGGCGGCTCCGGGGTCGGGCTCCCGTGCGATGCCGACGACCACGACGGCGATCCACGCCGCGAACACGGCGAGACCGAGCGGGAGGAGGAAGCGGCTGCTCTTCCGCTTGGCCCCGCGGGGCTGCGCCGCCGGCGTCGCGCTCTTCCGGGCTGTCAGCATCTGCCCTCCTCGTGTCACCTGCTCCGTGCGCCCGACGGCGCGTGGGCGGGAAGCGCCCGGCGGTGGATACGGCCCACCCACCGCCGGGCAAGACTACCGGATCATATTCCGGTCGGGAGCACCGGATCACGGGCGGATCGCGGTGTTTTCCTCAACTCCCGGGCGCTTTCTCCGGCGGCCGCACATCCGGTGTCGTCCGGAAAGCCTTTGCCGATCGTTGCGGTGACTTTTCTTGCCCTCGACGCACCGGGCAGTGACGATTTCCCCCATCCGCATCCTTTTCCTCGCGGCGCCGGCCGGCTCACCCTTCCCGCCAGGGTTGTCCGGCTTCTTTCCGTAAAGGGAAGGCGCTCGCCGCGAACCGTACGGGCCGCATGCGGTCAGCCGCTTTTCTCTCCCCCGCGCCCTGAGTTCGTACGGGGCACCGTTCCGGGAGCCCGTGAGGCGGCGTTCCGGGCGGGTCACCGCGGCGCGGCGCCGGCGCCCCGTACAGGGTGCCGACGGCGAGCGTGAGCCGGACCTCGGTTCGGCCCGGCCGTCCCCCTTCGACGTCGCCCATCGCTTCGGCACCCGCCAGTTCCTCCGCCCCGGCCTCCGGGGCCGGCCGCCGCCGCGTTCGAATGGACCTGTCGCCAGAGCCCGGCAGGTGACGCGGCCACCGGACGGCACCGGCCCGGGGTGCCTGCCGATCACCCTGCCGATCCATAACCCGAACTTCAGAGCCTCGAAGTCGTTAGTCTCGCGTGGAGCGCCCGGCTCGCACGGAGCCGTGGAGATCGTCCGCCAAAATCTTGAGAAGTGAGGCAGATCGCTTTCTTATGGCTAATTTCGACTCGACTCGGATTCTGATCTACGCATTCAGCTACGCCGAGCGCCTGCTGGAAGAGGTGTCCTACCTTCGGTACTCGGCGGAGCGGAGCCTCTGTTTCCTGTCGGACCTCCGGGACCCGGCAGTGCAGGCCGTTGTCGTCACATCGGAACCGGTCGATCCTTACACGCTTGAGTATCACTTCCGTGATGTCTTCCGGTTCGACGACCGCATGGTCGAAAGCGTCCGGGAGCGACTGACCTTTCTGACCCCGGGCTCCCACCTGCCACGTGCGCTCGACGACCTGGTCCTCGCCGACGACCGGACCGTGGACGCGCTGCGGAACGCCGCGCGGGACAGCGACCGGACAACCATCGTCCACTTCATGGCCTCCGACTCCCTCGACCAGCTCGCCGGTACGTTGGGCGCCGGCCTCGAAGAAGGCAACCAGCCCTTCGTCACCCGCTGGGGCAGCAAGGCCGGGGGCAAGGAGATCCTCCTGCGGGCGGGCGTCGCGGTGCCCGACGGGTCGGCGGAGGAGCTGCACACCGAGCAGGCCGTGATCCGGGCGATCGAGCGGCTCGCCGCGGGCCCGCGGCGCGCACGCCACGCCATGGTGAAGCTGAGCTCGCACTCCTACGCCGCGTCGATCGGCAATGTGCTGATCGACTGCGAAAAGCTCGGCCGCACGGGCGATCTCCTCGGTTCGGCCGAGGTGATCCGGATGCCCGCCGACGACTTCCACCGCGAACTGGCCGGAGGCGGGGCGATCGTGGAGGAGTTCCTCGCAGGCATCACCTCGTCCCCCAGCGGGCTCGGACACATCGGCGCGGACGGCACGGTCAAGGTCGTCGCCAGCCACGACCAGGTGCTGTCCGGCGGCCAGTACTGGGGGTGCCGGTTCCCGGCGGAGGAACGGTGGCGGCCCGCGATCGGCGAAGCGGTCGCGCGTACGGGCACGGTGCTGGCCGAGCTCGGCCACCGCGGCACGTTCGGCATCGACTTCGTGGTCGCGGGGGACCGCGGGCCGCTCGCGGTGGAGATCAACCTCCGCAAGGTGGGCCCCAGCCACGTCCTGCGGTACGCCGAGGCGCTCGTCGGCGAACAGCTCGGGGACGACGGACTGCTGCGGCGGAGCGACGGGCGGCAGGTGCGCTACGTGCACGGACGGCTGCACGAACCGGACACGCTCGGCACGATGGACCCGAAGTCCGCGGTGGAGCGGCTGCGTGCGGAGGGGCTGCTCTACCGGCAGGACAAGGGCGAGGGCGTGGCTCTGCATGTGCTGGGCGCCCTGACCACCTGCGGGTTCGTGGAGCTGACCGCTCTGGCGCCCACCTTCGAGGCCGCCGACGCGTACTTCAAGGCCGCGGAGGCGTCCTTGCTGCATGAGTGAGTTCCGCACGGGTGGGCCGCCCGTGGTGCCGGGGCGGCCCACTCCGCTCAGTCGGGACGCAGGGCCTGCTCGAAGGTCTCCGTGATCCGCTCCGGCTCCTCGGTACCGACCGAGATCCGCAACATGTCACGGTGAAGCCCCCTGGCACGCAGGGTGGCCCGCCCCTCGGGCGTCGTCAGCAGGTCGTGGTGGGCGATGAAGATCTGCGGTGACGCCATGGTGAACTCGGCGCCGAAACTGGGCCCCTTGGCGACCGCGAGGCGATCGTAGATCCGCTCCAGCGGCACCTTGAGGTCCACCATGAGCAGGCCCCCCGGCGCGTCGGGGCGCCGCGCGATCTTGCGGTAGTTGCCCTCGGAGCGGTCGTCGTACGCCCAGTCGACGCGCCGGACGACCCGGTCGTGGCGTACGAGCCGTTCGGCGAGGGCGAGGGTGTTGGCGTTCACCCGGTCCATGCGCTCCGCGTAGCCCCGGATACGGGCGGCCACGCGCGCCGCGTCGCGGTGATAGGGAGCGTCGCCGTGACGGCGGAGCCCCGCGCGGAGCTCCGCCGCACGGGAGGAATCCGGATTGACGACGGCCGCGCCCATCAGGACGTCGGCCGAACCGGTGGCGTACTTGGTGAGGCTCTCGCAAACCACGTCGGCGTAGGGAAGCACATCGACGTTGTGGGGCGTGGCGATCGTCGCATCGATCACCAGCGCGCACCCCGCCCGGTCCGCGATCTCCCGCAGCGCCGGGATGTCCGGGGTACGCAGGCTCGGATTGCTCGGCACCTCCGCGATGATCCCGGCGAACTCCCCGGCGGACGCCTCCACGACCCGGGCGACCTCCGCCAGGTCGAACGGGTCGGGAACCGTGGTGTGTTCGACGTTGATGAGGCGCTTCTCCAGCAGACTCACGGTGTCGAAGAAGATCCACCCGAGCTGGAGCCACCGGCGCCGCCCGTGCTCGCGCTGGACATCGGTGACCGCCGCGACGGCCGCCGCAACGGCGTTCATGCCGCTGTTGTGCAGCGAGACATCCGCCGGGTCCCTCGCACCGTAGGCATCGGCGAGGACGGCCTTGACGGCCTCCTCGGGGCCGTCGTCCACCGCGGCCTCGGCCTGGCGCCCCTCGATCAGACCGGCGTCCAGCAGCACGTCCTCCGCCTCGCGCGAGGACAGATGACTGCCGGTGTGCTGGACGTACGCGCGGGCCCGGGCGGCCGAGGGGCCGCTGCCGGCGAGCCGTACCCCGTGCACGCCGCGGCCGGTGAACGCCGCGGCCGGGGGGAGCCCCGCGTACGCCGCGGCGGCGTACGCGGCACGCGCCGAGCGGGTCAGGAGAAGCCCTTCGGCCGGCCCGGTGCCGTCCTGCGCGAGGAGCCCGGCCACCCGGGTCACATACGGATGGGTACGGAAGCGCGGGTAGCCCCACGCGATGCGGCGCAGGGTGGCCGCATCGCCCGATTCGAATCCGATGACCGACGCGACATCGGGGATCGAGACGGATACCGAGTGGATGGAGCCGGGCACGAGCCCGCCTGCGGCGATGTGTCGCAGACCGCAGGCCGGCCCGATGTCCTCGGGGACGCTGAGCGTCATGCCTTGAGCCCCACGAGCTGCTCCACCCCGTCCCAGTAGTCCTCCACGAGACGGAGGAACTCGAAGGCGCCCTCCTCGAACTCCGCCCGGGTGGCCTCCGACCCCACGTAGGGCGCGATCGCGTTGAAGACGGAGTTGCTGTGCCCGACCTCGACGTCGATGTGGAGTTGCCAGAAGTGGCGCAGGTCCTTGCCGTAGCCCTGGTTGGCCAGACCGTCGTTGATCTTCGAGACCATGACGGACGACATGGTCTCGTCGGCGTACAGCGCGCCGAGTGACTTGTGGATCGGGGATTCGGTGTAGAGAACCCGGATTCCGTCGTTCAGGCGCTTGGTGACCTCCAGCGGCTCGTAGCCGTCGAGGTGTTCCTTCTCGATGCCGATTCCGGCGAGGAAATTCCCGAAGAGGGTGGAGTGCGTGACCTCGCCGCCCACCTCGTCGGCGACGTTCAGGATGATCTCGCGAAGGATCATCTCGTCCCGGGTCTTGATCGCCATTCCGGTGATGTAGAAGGGGAGATGGCGGAAGAAGTAGTGGCACTCGCTGTACATGAGGCGTTCCTGCTCGGGGGTGAGCCGAGTGGTCCGGTACGCGTTCAGGTAGGGGTGCTCGACGCCACGGTGTGCGGCGATCCGGGCCAGCATCCCGTCCAGGTATTCCTTGATCGCCGGATCTTGGACGGCGATACGGCGGCGGATGCCCGGCTCTACGTTGTCGAAGTGATCCCACACCGCTGTGCCGGTGGAGTCCGAGGTGCTCAGCTCAGTCATGGTGACCTCTTTCCGGGTACGGAACCGAACTCAGGTACGTCACTTCTTGAGGGCGGATGCGGCCGAGACGTTGGCGTCGTCCCACCACCGGTCATCCGCGTCGAACTCCTGCTTCAGGTCACGGCTGCCGGCCCACGTCATGTTGAGGATGATGCGGGTGGCGTCCTCGCGCAGCGGGATCGTGCGGTGCAGCGTGGTGTCGGTCCGGAGGAAGTACACGTCCCCCGAGGCGAAGTGGTAGGTGTTGATGGGGTTCTCGGCGAGGAAGTTGTTGATCCTCGGCGACGCCTTGTCCCACGTCGTGTGGGGTACGCACTGCAGCAGGCCGCCGATGTCGATCGGTGGGGCCTGGAGCACCCAGATCAGGGCGAAACTGAAGTCGCCCCAGTGCCATCCGTGCGTGTCACCGCGCTGTTCCTGGCGGGTGATCAGGAATTCCTCGTCGGCCTTGGGGCACGGGTGCAGCTTCTCGCCGGCGATGGCTTCGAGAGACCGTATGAGCTCGGGATGGGCGTAGATCGAGGTCACCAGTTCGCTGTTGGCCGCGATCATCTCGCTGGGCACCACCGACATGGAACGGCGGGTGTAGGCGGTGGTCTTGAGACGCAGGTCGCGCCGCTCGGCGTGTTTGTCGAGGAGGCGTTCCGCCTCGGCGCGCACCACCTGGCGGGTGGGGGCTGTGATCAGGTCGGTCACGGTGACGATGCCGTACCGGTGGTACTGGTGTGACAGACGACGGATTTCGTCGTTCTCCAGCGAGGCGCAGATGTTCTCGGGTGCAGATCCGTTACCGCTCACGAAGAGTCTCCGATGCTCGGCTGCTGAATGCGGGACCGGGTGCGACGTTCAGATGCGGTGCGCTGCGGAAAGCTCACCGCAGGACGGTAGGTGCACTTCTCGGCTCTGATCAACCGGACAAGCGGAAGGGCGCGTAAATTCTGGCCAGCCCGGGAGAGGTAATCATCACCCAATATGGCGAGTTGGCGGAATGCAAAGGGAGCCGCACGACCAGAAACGGATGGATCTCTTCCCTATATCCGGGCAGGTGAGTGCGGACCGAGCGCCACAATAGATCTTCCGGATTCTCTCACCGGGAGCTATTTCCAGGTGTGGCGTGAATTACGTGAAGGAAGCTTTCATCTGTCACTTTCAACGGGGCACTTACCGGCCACACCGGCGCGCCGATCCGTATGCGTACAGAATTGCCGGCCAACCTCGATAAAACTCTCCCGCAACTCCCGTAACTCGCATTACTCCGAACGGGATCCGCCCCGCCTGCTGACCGGCTCTTGCGCGGGGACCGCCGGAGACGGTTCGCGGCGCCCCCGCCCAGGCCCTGCGGGGGGGGGCGCCGCCGGCAGCCCGCGGGTTCATCTCCCCGGGCCAGGGGCGGTCCGCCGCGTGAAGCGGCCGTCTCAGCCCTTCACGCAAACAACCTGCTTCAGCTTCGCGACCACCTGCACCAGATCCCGCTGCTGCTCGATGACCTTGCCGATCGGCTTGTACGCGCCCGGGATCTCGTCCACCACGCCGGAGTCCTTACGGCACTCCACGCCCGCCGTCTGCTGCTCCAGGTCCCGCGTCGAGAAGCGCTTCTTCGCGGCGTTCCGGCTCATCCGGCGGCCGGCGCCGTGGGAGGCGGAGTTGAAGGACTTCTCATTGCCCAGACCGCGGACGATGTACGACTCGGTGCCCATGGAGCCGGGGATGATGCCGTACTCGCCGCCCCGCGCGCTGATCGCGCCCTTGCGGGTCACGAGCAGATCCAGGCCCTCGTACCGCTCCTCGCTGACGTAGTTGTGGTGGCAGCTGATCACCGGCTCGAAGACCGGGCGGGCCTTGCGGAACTCCTTGCGGACGACGTCCTGGAAGAGGGCCATCATCACGGCGCGGTTGTGCTTGGCGTACTCCTGGGCCCAGAAGAGGTCGTGGCGGTACGCGGCCATCTGCGGGGTGTCGGCGATGAAGACGGCGAGGTCGCGGTCGACGAGGCCCTGGTTGTGCGGGAGCTTGCGGGCCTGGCCGATGTGGAAGTCGGCCAGCTCCTTGCCGATGTTGCGGGAGCCGGAGTGGAGCATCAGCCAGACGGCGCCGTCCTCGTCGAGGCAGCACTCGATGAAGTGGTTGCCGGAGCCGAGAGAGCCCATCTGCTTGGTGGCGCGGTCCTGGCGGAAGTGGACGGCCTCGGCGACGCCGTCGAAGCGGGACCAGAAGTCGGCCCATCCGGCGGTGGGGTAGCCGTGCAGGGCGCCGGGGTCGACCGGGTCGTCGTGCATCCCGCGGCCGACGGGGATGACCTGCTCGATGCGGGAGCGCAGGTGGGAGAGGTCGTCGGGCAGGTCGGCGGCGGTGAGGGAGGTCTTGACGGCGGACATGCCGCAGCCGATGTCGACGCCGACGGCGGCGGGGCAGACCGCGCCGTGCATGGCGATCACCGAGCCGACGGTGGCGCCCTTGCCGTAGTGGACGTCGGGCATCACGGCGAGGCCCTTGATCCACGGCAGGGTGGCGACGTTGCGGAGCTGCTGCATCGCGACGTCCTCGACGGTCGACGGATCCGCCCACATCCGGATCGGCACCTGCGCACCGGGCAGCTCGGTGTACGACATACCTTCCTCATTCCCCCGAAAAGACATAGAACGCAAAACGCGGACCATCCATGCGATGCGGGACGGTCGACCGGCGCCTGCGGTGAGACGTGCGGTAGACATTGTGTCCATCGCCCGCCTCCCGGCGGCAACCGGATTTCCCGGGCATTCGCAGGAAGGAGCCCCGGACGATGCAGCGCAGGTCGTTCGTCCCCACTGCCGCGTTGGCGGCCGCCGCGGCGCTGACCGTCGGCCTCGCCGGCTGCTCGGGCGGCACCTCCGCCACGGGCGGCGGCGACGCCAAGGGCGGTGAACCGGCGCTGGCGCAGTCCGGCGAGCCGGGCCGCTACTCCTCGCTCCCGGACGCCTGCCGGCTGCCCTCCGGCTCGACCGTGCGCGGCATGCTCCCCGGCGACGGCAAGCGCCTGTCGGGCGACGAGGCCGCGCAGGTCTACCGCGGGCAGGCCGACATCACGTACGACACCGACCGCCGCGTCGGCTGCCGCTGGAAGCGGGAGACCACCGCCGGCACCCGGCATCTGACGCTCGACATCCAGCGGGTCGTCTCGTACGACACGAAGGTCAGCGACGAGGACCGGGCGCGGCAGATCTACGGGGAGCGGGCGCAGGCCGCGGGGGTGCCGCAGGAGGGCGCGGAGTCCGCGCCGCCGAGCGACGAGCCGAGCGCGTCGGCCAAGCCGGGCAAGGGCGGCAAGGACGGTAAGGACGGCAAGGGCGGCGCCGGGGACACCGAGGCACGGCGGACGGCGGGCGACGCCACGGACGCGCTCACGGCGGACGGCAAGACCGGCGGGAAGGGCAAGGACGGCGGCAAGGGCGGCAAGGGCGGTACGCCGAGCGGCGCGCCGTCGGCCGGGACCACCGCGCACACCCTGGACGACCTCGGCGACGCGGGTTTCCTCCAGGACGCGCTGGCCACCGCGGACTCCGGGGTGCACCGCGACATCACTGTGGTGTTTCGCACGTCGAACGTGGTCGTGACGGTCACCTACGACCAGTGGTCGACCGACAAGACGCGGGTGCCGGAAAGCCAGGAACTGCAGGACAAGGCGCATGCGCTGGCCGAGGAGCTGGCCGACTCCCTCAGCGAGTAATGCGCCTTTCGCGGCAAATGATCCTTCTGTCGGGTTGTCGGCGAACAGTCCGTTTCGGCCGGTGATCTCCGGGGCGAATCGTCCGCGCGCCGCGTAGGGTCTGTCGCCGTACGCCTGGTCCGGGCCCCCGTCGGTGCCGTACGTTCCGGCGCACCGGAACGGCCCTGACGTGCCGGAACAACGACGAACAGCGAAGGAACCATGCACCGTTCATCCAAGCGACTCGCCAGCATTCTCGCCTGCGCGGCCGTACCGGTGATGCTCGTCGCCGGTTGCTCCGAATCCGGCTCGAAGGACGCCGCCGACGCGTCGGACCCCTCGGCCCCCGCCTCCTCCGCCGCGAAGCCGTCGCCCAGCCTGGCCCCGGCGAAGTACGCGAAGCTGCCCGACCCGTGCACGGTGTTCGCCAACGGCACCCTCAAGCAGCTGCTGCCCAAGCCGAAGAGCAGCGCCGGTGAGAAGGGCAAGACCTCCGACCCGAACGCCAGCGCCACCTGCTCCTGGTACAGCTCGAAGTCCGAGGGCGTGGACGGCAGCCAGTTCCGCTGGCTGGACGTCAGCTTCAAGCGGTACGACTCCGAGGCGGCGGTGAACGCCACCGGCGAGAAGCGCGCCGAGGAGTTCTACGCGAAGCAGGTCGACCTGGCGAAGGCCACCAAGGACGCCACGAAGGTGAAGTCCGGTGCGGTCGACGGCGTGGGCGATGCCGCGACCTGGGTCACGTACAACATGAAGAGCAAGGGCAACGACTACCGCAACCAGACGGTCGTGGTCCGGGCCGACAACATCGTGGTGACGCTGAACTACAACGGCGCGGGTCTCGCCGGCGGCTCCACCCCCGACAGCAGCGACCTCCTCAAGGACGCCGAGAAGGCCGTGAAGGAGGCCGTCGAGGCGGCCACCGGCAAGCCCGCCGGCCCGGACGCCTCGAAGAGCCCCTCCGGCAAGGCGACCGACGAGGCCAAGAAGGACGGCGCGTCCGACGGCAAGTCCGACGACAAGAGCGCGAAGGACGGCAAGGACGCCGACCCGAAGGACGCCAAGAGCTGATCCCGTACCGGTCCCGTACGCGACTGCGCCCGCCATCCCCGAGGGGAGGGCGGGCGCAGTCGTCTCTCCGGCCGCGGGCCCGGCGTCAGCCGCCCAGCAGGGTGCGGACGCGGTCGGCGCCGACCGCGAGCAGCAGGGTGGGCAGCCGCGGGCCGGTGTCCTTGCCGACCAGCAGGTGGTACAGGAGCGCGAAGAACGTCCGCTGGGCGACCTTGATCTCCGGCGGCAGCTCCTTCGGCGTGGCGTCCGCCGCGAACCCGGCCTGCACCTTCGGCACGCCGTAGACGAGGTGCGTCAGACCGTCCAGCGACCAGTGCGTCTCCAGCCCGTCGAGCAGCAGCCGCAGCGAGGCGCGCGCCGCGTCGTCCAGCGAGCCCAGCAGCTCGGCGTCCGGCTCGGCGCGGACGACGGTGCGCTGATCGGCCGGGACCTGGCTGGTGATCCAGTGCTCGGCGCGGTCCAGACGGGGCCGGACCTCGTCGAGCGAGGTGACCGGGTTGGCCGGGTCCAGGTCGCTGAGGATGCGGCGGGTCTGCTCGTCGTGCCCTGCGGTGATGTCGGCGACCGAGGCGAGCGTGCGGTACGGCAGCGGGCGCGGCGTCTTCGGCAGCTCACCGGCGGCGGTGCCGACCGCGCGGCTGTACGCGGCGGCGTCCGCGGGGAGCACGGAGCCGTCGGCGACCTTGGCGCCGAGGCGGTCCCACTCGTCGTACAGCCGCTGGATCTCCTGGTCGAAGGCGATCTTGAACGACTGGTTGGGACGGCGGCGGGCGTAGAGCCAGCGCAGCAGCTGCGGCTCCATGATCTTCAGCGCGTCGCCCGGGGTCGGCACGCCGCCCTTCGACGACGACATCTTGGCCATGCCGCTGATGCCGACGAAGGCATACATCGGGCCGATCGGCTGCGCACCGTCGAAGATCCCGACGATCTGGCCGCCGACCTGGAACGACGAGCCCGGCGAGGAGTGGTCGACGCCGGACGGCTCGAAGATCACGCCCTCGTAGGCCCAGCGCATCGGCCAGTCGACCTTCCAGACCAGCTTGCCGCGGTTGAACTCGCTGAGCTTGACCGTTTCGCCGTGGCCGCAGGCGCAGGTGTACGTCAGCTCGGTGGTGGCGTCGTCGTAGGCGGTGACGGTGGTGAGGTCCTTGCCGCACGCGCCGCAGTACGGCTTGTACGGGAAGTAGCCTGCGCCGCCGGCGCTGCCGTCGTCCTCGGCGGCGGCGCCGGAGCCCTCGGCCGCCTCCAGTTCCGCCTCGTCGACGGGCTTCTGCGACTTCTTGGCGGGCGCCTTCTTGGTGCGGTACTGCGCCAGGATCGCGTCGATGTCGCCGCGGTGCTTCATCGCGTGCAGGATCTGCTCGCGGTAGACGCCCGAGGTGTACTGCGCGGTCTGGCTGATGCCGTCGTACTCCACGCCCAGCTCGGCGAGGGCGGCGGTCATCGCGGCCTTGAAGTGCTCGGCCCAGTTCGGGAAGGCGGAGCCCTTCGGCGCCGGGACGGAGGTCAGCGGCTTGCCGATGTGCTCGGCCCAGGACTCGTCGACGCCGTCGACGCCCGCGGGGACCTTGCGGTAGCGGTCGTAGTCGTCCCAGGAGATCAGGTGCCGGACCTGGTGGCCGCGGCGGCGGATCTCGTCGGCGACCAGGTGCGGGGTCATGACCTCGCGGAGGTTGCCGAGGTGGATCGGGCCGGAGGGCGAGAGGCCGGAGGCGACGACGACCGGTTTGCCAGGCGCGCGACGCTCCGACTCGGCGATGACCTCGTCCGCGTAACGGGAGACCCAGTCGGCTGTCTCGGTGCTCTGAGCCACGGTCGGCCCTTCCTTTTCTGCGCTCACGGCGCTCTCCGCGCAGCACACTGCGCCTGCTCGCTCACGGTTGCCGTGCCGGGACACGCGCCCGGCGTTCCCATTCTCCCAGACGAAAAAACCGATGGAACCGTCGTGGAATACTGACGGCAAACCCTTACCCCGTACCTCACCTTTTCTGATCGCCTTCAACGGAACGGCAGCACTCCATGGCTTCGGTCCCCTCCCTCGCAGCTACGGTCCACCAGCGCGTCGCGGACGCCCTCTCGGCAGCTCTGCCGGAGGCCGGCGCCGCCGACCCGCTGCTGCGACGAAGCGACCGGGCCGACTTCCAGGCCAACGGCATGCTGGCGCTCGCGAAGAAGCTGAAGGGCAACCCCCGGGAGCTGGCCGGGAAGGTCGTGGACGGCATCTCGGCGCCGGAGCTGATCCAGGAGATCGAGGTCTCCGGGCCCGGCTTCCTCAACATCACCCTCAGCGACGAGGCGATCGTCCGGACGCTGGCCGCCCGCGCCGCCGACGACCGGCTGGGCGTCCCGTACGCCGACCGGCCCGGCACGACGGTGATCGACTACGCGCAGCCGAACGTCGCCAAGGAGATGCACGTCGGGCACCTGCGCTCCGCGGTGATCGGCGACGCCGTCGTGCAGATCCTGGAGTTCACCGGCGAGAAGGTGGTCCGCCGCCACCACATCGGCGACTGGGGCACCCAGTTCGGCATGCTCATCCAGTACCTCATCGAGCACCCGCAGGAGCTGGACCACCAGGCCGGCGAGGTGCTGGAGGAGGCGTCGCAGCAGGCCGGTGAGGCGGCGATGTCCAACCTCAACCGCCTCTACAAGGCGTCCCGGGCGCTCTTCGACTCCGACGAGGAGTTCAAGGACCGCGCCCGCCGCCGGGTCGTCGACCTCCAGGCCGGTGACGAGGAGACCCTCGCGCTGTGGCAGAAGTTCGTGGACGAGTCGAAGGTCTACTTCTACTCCGTCTTCAACAAGCTCGACATGGAGATCCACGACGCCGACGTGGTCGGCGAGTCGGGCTACAACGACATGCTCGCCGAGACCTGCCGCCTGCTGGAGGAGTCGGGCGTCGCGGTCCGCTCCAACGGCGCGCTCTGCGTCTTCTTCGACGACATCAAGGGCCCGGACGGCAACCCGACCCCGCTGATCGTCCAGAAGTCCGACGGCGGCTTCGGCTACGCCGCCACCGACCTCTCCGCCATCCGCGACCGCGTCGGCAACCTCGGCGCGGACACCCTGCTGTACGTCGTCGACGCCCGGCAGTCGCTGCACTTCAAGATGGTCTTCGAGACGGCGCGCCGGGCGGGCTGGCTGAAGGACGGCACCACCGCCCAGCAGCTGGCGTTCGGCACGGTGCTCGGCGCGGACGGCAAGCCGTTCAAGACCCGTGCGGGCGAGACGGTGCGGCTGGTCGACCTTCTCGACGAGGCGATCGACCGGGCGGCGTCCGTGGTCCGGGAGAAGGCCCAGGACCTGACCGAGGCGGAGATCGCCGAGCGCGGCGGCCAGGTCGGCATCGGCGCGGTGAAGTACGCGGACCTGTCGACGTCCGCCAACCGCGACTACAAGTTCGACCTGGACCAGATGGTCTCGCTGCACGGCGACACCTCGGTCTACATCCAGTACGCGCACGCCCGGATCAAGTCGATCCTGCGCAAGGCGGGCGACGCGAAGCCGGTCGCCCACCCGGAGCTGGGGCTGGCCCCGGCGGAGCGGGCGCTCGGTCTGCACCTGGACCAGTTCGCGGAGACGGTCGCGGACGCCGCCGCCGAGTACGCGCCGCACAAGGTGACCGCGTACCTCTACCAGCTCGCGTCGCTCTACACGACCTTCTACGACCAGTGCCCGGTCCTGAAGGCGGAGACGCCCGAGCAGGTCGAGAACCGCCTCTTCCTCTGCGACCTGACCGCCCGCACCCTCCACCAGGGCATGGCGCTGCTGGGCATCCGCACCCCCGAGCGCCTCTGATCCACCCCGCGCCCGCCCGGGCGCACCGTACGGCCCCGGCTTCCCGCCGGGGCCGTCCGCGTATCCGGGGCCGGGGCCCGTCGTTCAGCCCGCCGCCTTCGCCGCCTTCGTACGGGCCGGGCGGTGGGTGCGCCCCTGGGCCGGGCGGCCCCAACTCGACTGGAGGGCGCAGTGGGTGAGGTCGGCGGCGGGGCCGGAGAGCTGGGAGCCGGAGCGCCAGATGGCCCTCAGCCGGCGGCGCAGGTCGACGTCCTCGACGGCGACCTCGCGCAGCCGCCCGCCCCGGATGTCGTCGCTGATCGCGAACCGGCTGAGCACGCCGACGCCCTGCCCGGTCAGCACCGCCGTGCGGATCGCGGCGGTCGAGGCCAGTTCGAGGCGGGGTGCGGCGGCGCCCTCCGCACCGGCGCGGGCGAGGGCGTGGTCGAGGGTGTCGCGGGTGCCGGAACCCTTCTCGCGGGCGATGAGCGGGGTGGCGGCCAGTTCGGCGACGGTCAGCGGGCGGCGCCGCCGCGACCAGGGGTGGCCCGGCGCCACCACGATGACGAGGTCGTCGACGGCGACGACCCGGGCGTGCAGCCCGCTCGTGGTGCGCGGGCCCTCGATGAAGCCGAGGTCGGCGGCGCCGTGCAGGACGTCCTGGGCCGCCTGCTCGGAGTTGCACATCCGCAGCGCGACGCCCGTCTCCGGCGAGCGCAGCCGCAGATCGGCGAGCCACCGGGGCAGCAGATACTCCGCGACGGTCAGGCTCGCCGACACGCTCAGCTGGGAGTCGTGGTTGCGGCGGAGCGCGGCGACGCCGGTCTCCAACTGGTCCGAGGCGCCGAGGACTTCGCGCGCCCAGTCGGCGACCGCCACGCCCTCGTCGGTGAGCCGGCAGCCGCGCGGGGAGCGGACGATCAGGGTCAGCCCGAGATGCCGCTCCAGCCGTTTGATGCGGTTGGTGACCGAGGGCTGCGCGACCTGCAGGGCCCGTGCGGCGCCGCCGATGCTGCCCTGGTCGACGACCGCGAGCAGCATCTCCAGCGACCGCAGATCCGTCCTCATAGCGTATTGGCCGTCCATAGCACAAGTCTATGGGTGCATAGGGGGTTGGTGGCTACCGCGAACTGTCCCCCGATCGGACGATCGGGACATGCCCTCTCTTGACGGGACCGCCCGCCCCGACCGCCGCAGCGACCCGGAACCGGCCGCCACTCCCCTCCTCCACACCGCGGGGGACGCCCCCGCGGAGAGCGCCGCGCCGCCCTCCTCCGGACCGCCCGCGCCCGGCGACGGCGGCGGCGACGGCCCCGGCCGGCTCGCCCACCACGGGCCCGGCCTCGCCGTGGTCGTGGTGGGCGTCGCCGTCTCGTACGGGCTCAACCGCCTCGTCCCGGCGGTCAGCGCCCTGACGATCGCGGTGCTGCTCGGCGCGCTGGCCCGGAACACCGGGCTGCTCGGCGACCGGGTGCTCCCCGGCGCGAAGCTTGCCACGAAGAAGCTGCTGCGCACCGGCGTCGTCCTGCTGGGACTCCAGCTCGCGCTCTCCCAGGTGCTCCAGCTCGACCCGGGTGTCCTGCTGGTGGTCGCGGTGACCGTCGCCGGGACGTTCGCCGGGACGATGTGGCTGGGCCGCCGGATGGGCATCCGTCCCGGCACCACCCTCCTCGTCTCGACCGGCTTCTCCATCTGCGGCGCCTCGGCCGCCGCGGCGATGGACGCGGTCAGCGACAGCGACGAGGAGGACCTCGCCACCGGCGTCGCGCTGGTGACGATCTTCGGCAGCCTGGCGATCGTCCTGCTCCCGCTGCTCCAGCACCCGCTGGGCCTGTCCGACACCGCCTTCGGCGTCTGGTCCGGCGCCAGCGTCCACGAGGTCGCGCAGGTCGTCGCCACCGCCTCGGTCGCCGGTCCCGCCGCCCTCGCCGTCGCCACCGTCGTCAAGCTGACCCGTGTCGTGCTGCTCGCCCCGCTCATCGCCGGCTACAGCATCGTCCGGCGCCGCAAGGGAGCCGCCGACGCCACCGGCAAGCGCCCGCCGCTGGTGCCGCTCTTCGTCGTCGGCTTCATCGCGATGGTCGCGGTCCGCAGCTCCGGCGTGCTGCCGGCGTCCGTCCTGACCGCCGCCCAGACGCTGACCACCCTGCTGCTGGCGGGCGCGCTCTTCGGGCTCGGCACCTCGGTGCACCTGATGTCGCTGATCCGCACGGGGGCGCGCCCGGTGGCGCTCGGCGCCGGGTCGACGGTCCTCGCGGGGGCGCTGTCGCTGGCCGGGATCCTGGCCTTCACCTGACATCCGCGGACGAGCGCGCCGCCCCGGAACCGTCCGGGGCGGCGCGCCGCCGTGTCACGCCCGGGCCGTCAGCTCCCGCCGCCGGTCCCCGTCGGACGTACGCAGTGCGGTGAGCACCGCCCGCGCCACCGCGTCCGCGTCGCCGAGGATGACGGAGTCGACGCCGGGGCGGACGCCCGCCGCCGTCGCCCAGTGGACGCCCTCGGTGGGGACGCCGAACGCGTAGAGGTCCGGGTGCGGGGTGCCGGTGGCGTCGACGACGCGGTAGGGCGGGCCGGTGACCTCCAGGGCGCCGGTGGTGTGGACGGCGTCGCCGTGCCGCAGGGTGTGCAGCCGGGCCAGGCCGTCGGTGAGGAGCTGGCCGGTCAGCGGGTCGTCGGTGTGCGCGATACCGGCCGGGGGCAGCCGCGCCTCGATCAGCACGCGGGCCTCGCGGCGGCTGCCGGGCAGGCCCGGGGCGTGTCCGGTGAAGTGGCCGTCCGGGTGCGCCTCCACGGTGAAGCCGGGGCCGCCGATGGTGACGATGCCCGCCTTCATCAGCGCGATCAGCTCCTCGATCCGGCGGGCGGGCGGCCCGATGGAGACGAAGGCGTTGAGCGGGGTGTAGTGGCCGTCGAGGGCGTCGCGGTGCGAGTCGGGCAGGATCCCGCCGTGGTCGACGACCTGCCGGACCTCGTTGCGCAGATCCCGCAGCGCGTCCAGCGCCGCCTTGCGCGGATTGCGGACGTTGCCGCCGACGGCGTCCCGGACGTCCTGCGCCAGATGGTCGAGCAGCCAGGCGGAGAACGCGCCGTGGTCGGCGAAGGCGGCGTCGCGGTACGGGGTGCGGACGTCCGCCCAGTCCCAGTGGTCGTCCGCGGTGAACCCCAGGGCGGCGAGGGCGCGCGCCCTGTCCGCGGGGTCGCCCGCCAGCGCGGCGCGCAGGGCGTCGTCGGCGGCGCACCCGGCGTCGGGCCGCTCCGCCCCGCCCGCGTCAGTCCGCTCCCCGGCCGCCCACCCGGCCCGTTCCTCCCGCAGCGCCCGGTAGTAGACGTACTCGACCTCCCGGCAGACCAGCGGCCACACGTCGCGGTCGAAGTCGAGACCGCCGCCGGCCGCGCGCCGCCGGAGGCCGGATATCACCTCGGGCGTGAGGAAGCGCGGCAGGTGGCGGCCGGTGACGCCCTTCTGGTTGTGGCCGCGGGCGTGGTACGGGACACCGCGGCGCGAACCGGCGTGCAGATACGGTTCGGCGCCGGACGGCAGGTACTTCAGGCCATCGCCGGTCTCCACGAAACGGCCGCCGCGCCCGGTGGTGAGCAGCGCGAGGTAGTCGAAGAAGTTCAGGCCGAGGCCGGTAACGAGGACGCCCTCGCCCGGCTCGATGTCCCGCAGATCGACATCGGCCGGGTTGGCCATCGGGTAGTAGCGCAGTCCGTGGCGGGCGGCGAAGTCGCGCAGCCCCTGCTCGCGGGGGCCGGGCGCGCCCGGCAGATGGCCCAGCGTCAGCACGCACTGGTCGGCGCTGATCCGCCCGCTGTCGGAGGTCTCCAGGACCAGCCGCCCGTCCGGCCCGCGGGTGATCGCCCGGACGCGGGTGTGCCGGGGCACCAGGTGCACGGTGGCGGGCAGCCGGGCCGAGACGTGTTCCAGGACCCACTGGAGATAGCGGCCGTACAGCGCCCGGGTCGGGTAGTCGTCCGGTCCGAGCCGGGCCGCCTCCGCCTCCAGGTGCGGGGCGGTGGTGCGGAGTTGGGTGAGGTGGACGGCGTTGCGGGCCCATTCGTACAGGCTCGGGCCGGGGACTGTCGGGCCCGCGCAGCTGACGCTGTCGTCGGTGAAGAGGGTCACCTGGGAGGCGACGGTGTTCATCAGCAGCTCGGGCGACTGCTCGGGCCGCCAGACCCGGCCGGAGCCGAGGGCGTGGGAGTCGATGAGGTGGACGGTGAGGTGCTCGGTGGCGTCGTGCCGGGCGTTCTCCGCGAGTCTCTCCAGGACGGAAAGGCCCCGCGGGCCGAGCCCGACGACGGCGACGGTTCGGCTCGTCATTCCGCTTCTCCGATCGGACGGGTTCACATCGGACGGTTCACATCGGACGGATCACACGGTGCGAACGGCCCACGTGAGGACTGTGGGGACGTGGTGCCGGTGGTGCGTGTCGTGCTGTCGTGCCGGTGGTGCGTGCGGTGCCTGTCGTACGAGCGGTGCGCCCGGTGGCCCGCGGGCCGGTGGTACGGCCCGCGGGGCGGGCGAGCGGGACCGGAGAGGCGGTCAGCGGTCCTAGGGGTGTCTTTCCGCTCTTCGTGGGTCAGGGCGTGGCGTCTGGTGCCGTGCATCGCAAGGCGGAGCCCTGCCCGCGGACTGGGTGTCCGTGGGTGGGGCGACAACGCGGCGAGGTGCGGTGCCAGGCGTCACGACCCCGCGAAGAGCGGAAAGACACCCCCTAGTGCAGGGCGGCGGAGGCGTCGGCCCACAGCCGCTCCGTCAGCTCCCCGGCCGGAACGCGCTCCGCCTTGCGGTAGTTGACGCCCGCCCACAGGCTCAGGCCGTGGGCGTCGCCGGCGGCCGCGGCGGCCGCCCGCAGCGGCTTGGTGAGCTGGTTGACGAGGGGGTAGGCGACCGGCGCGGCGGCGTCGTGCTCCTCGATGAAGCGGTTGCGCAGCCCGCGCGCGTAGCGGCCGGAGAAGGCCCGGGTGACGACCGTGGTGTCGAACTCCGGCCGGGCCAGCGCCTCCTGGTACGCCGGTGCGGTCCCCGCCTCCGGGGTCCGCAGATACGCGGTGCCCAGCTGCGCGGCCGTCGCCCCGGCGTTCAGGACGCCCGCGATGTCCGCGCCGGTCGCCAGGCCGCCGGCCGCGATCAGCGGCAGCCGCGTCCCCGCCGCGACGGCCGCCAGCAGCTCGGCCAGCGGGGTCGGGTCGGGCTCGGCGTACGGGTCGAAGGTGC
Source organism: Streptomyces sp. NPDC014733 (assembly GCF_043083385.1). NCBI lineage: Bacteria > Bacillati > Actinomycetota > Actinomycetes > Kitasatosporales > Streptomycetaceae > Streptomyces > Streptomyces sp. NPDC014733. The sequence continues at coordinate 335,805 of NZ_JBIBYO010000007.1, forward strand.
CCCGGTGTCCGCCCGCCTCCGGGCCCTGTACGCAGAGCGCGTCGACGCCCAGCGCCTCCGCCTCGCGCGCCTCGGCGACGGTGGTGACCGTCGCGACCACCCGGCTGCCCACCCGCCGCAGCGCCTCGACGGTCTCCGCGGGCGGTGCGCCGAAGGTGAACGACACGACCGGGACCGGGTCCCCGGTCAGCAGCGCGATCTTCTCGTCCCAGAAGTCGGTGTCGCTCCGGTCGGGCTCGGGCAGGGCCACCGCCCGGCGCTCGGCGTCCGCGGTCAGCTCCGCGCGGTACGGCGCGACCGTGTCGGGGTGCGGGACCTCCTGTGGGACGAAGACGTTCACCCCGAACGGGGCGTCGGTCCCGGCCCGCACCCCGGCGATCTGCTCGGCGAGCTGCGCGGGCGTCTTGTAACCGGCGGCGAGGGTGCCGAGGCCGCCGGCCCGGCCGACGGCGACCGCCAGCGCGACGGAGCCCGGGCCCCCGGCCATCGGGGCCTGCACGATCGGGATACGCAGGTGGGAGAGGTCGAACACGGTGGCTCCTTCGGTGCGGTGAGGGTGGGTGGCGAGGAGCGGGGAGCCGGGGCCGGCGGCGCGTGGGGGGCGCGGATGCGGCGCCGTACGGCCGGCGGCGGGGCGGCGCCCCGGGCCGGGGGGGGGGTCGAGGTGGCAGGTGGCGGAAGATCACGCCCGGCGGGCGCACCGGCACCCTACGGGCGGCGCACCGCCCGAGGGGCCCGGGCGCGGCGCCCCGGCCCGTCGGTGCGTCCGCGCCGCGGCCCGCCCCCTGACGTCATACGTGGCCATGCGGACCGCGCACCCCCACCGCAAAGAAAGAACTGCCCGAAAAGTCCCGGTCGTTCGGTAAGCCTACGGAGCCCCCGGAGCGCTGAGAAATGCTTCTCGCTGCTGAACTATGCTTCCCGGGCATGGACCTGGAACTGCGGCATTTACGTGCGTTCACCGCTCTCGCCCACCACCGCTCCTACACCCGCGCCGCGGCCGAATTAATGGTCACCCAGCCCGCACTGTCCCGCACGATTCAACAACTCGAAGCGACGCTGGCCATTCGCCTCGTCGACCGCTCGTCCCGGCATGTCGCCCTCACCGCGGCCGGGCAGGAATTCCTCTTCCACGCCCGTCGGGTGCTCGGCAACCTCGACCAGGCGGCGCGGGACATGCGCGTCCACCGCACACTCCGCCTCGGCTTCAGCTGGCTGCTGCCGGACCCGTGGGCGCAGCGCACCATCGCCCGCTTCGAGCGCGCCACCGACGCGAAGGTCACCCTCGCCCGCGTCGACAACCCCGTCGCCACCCTGGAAACGGCCCGCGTCGACATCGCCGTATTACGCGGCCACCTGGAACTCACCGGAGCGACGGTTCACCCGCTCTTCCACGAACAGCGCATTGCCGCGATATCAACATCTTCTTTTCTCGCGGCACGAAAGAGCATCGACTGGTCGGAATTCCACCAGTGGCCGCTCGTGGTGAATACCGTCACCGGCACCACCAACCCCGGCTCCTGGCACCCCGCCGCCGCCCCGCGCACCGTCGTCCCGTGCGCCAATTACGACGAGTGGCTGGAGACCGTCGCCGCCGACCGCGGCGTCGGCGTCGTCCCGGCGCTGGCCGCCCGCCGCGTCGCCCACTCCGGCGTCCGCTTCATCCCGCTCACCAACGCCCCCACCATCCCCGTCCGGCTCGCCCACCTCCCCTCCGGCGGGCGCCGCCCGCTGCTGCGGGAGTTCCTGCACGCCGCCACCGCCCCCGAGTGCACGGCCACCGCCGACACCCAGGTCGACGGCCCCGGAAACGACCACGGCGTCCGATGACCGTGGAACCGGTCACCGGACGCCGTCACGGCAGGCGCGCACCGCACGGCGCGCGCCCCCGCTCACAACCCGCGCGCGACCTCCGTCGCCCAGTACGTCAGGATCAGATCGGCGCCCGCCCGCTTGATGCCGGTCAGCGTCTCCAGGATCGCCTTGTCCCGGTCGATCCAGCCCTTCTCCGCCGCCGCCTCGACCATCGCCAGCTCACCGGAGATCTGGTACGCCGCGACCGGCACGTCCACCGCCTCCGCGACCTTCGCCAGCACGTCCAGGTAGGGCAGCGCCGGCTTCACCATCACCATGTCGGCGCCCTCGTCGAGGTCGAGCGCCAGCTCCCGCATCGACTCACGGAGGTTCGCCGGGTCCTGCTGGTAGGTCTTTCGGTCGCCCTGGAGCGACGAGCCGACCGCCTCGCGGAACGGCCCGTAGAACGCCGAGGAGTACTTCGCGGTGTAGGCGAGGACCGACACGTCCTCGTGGCCGGTCTGGTCCAGCGCGTCCCGGATGACGCCGACCTGGCCGTCCATCATGCCGCTGGGCGCCACCACATGGGCGCCCGCGTCCGCCTGGACCTGCGCCATCTCGGCGTACCGCTCCAGCGTCGCGTCGTTGTCGACCCGGCCGTCCGCGTCCAGCACCCCGCAGTGCCCGTGGTCGGTGAACTCGTCCAGGCACAGGTCCGACATGACCACCAGGTCGTCGCCCACCTCGGCGCGGACGTCCCGCAGGGCGACCTGGAGGATGCCGTCCGGGTCGGTGCCGACGGTGCCCGCCGCGTCCTTCTTCGCCTCCTCGGGAACGCCGAAGAGCATGATCCCGGAGACACCCGCCTCCACCGCCTCGACCGCCGCCTTGCGGAGCGTGTCCCGGGTGTGCTGGACGACCCCGGGCATCGCCGAGATCGGCACCGGCTCCGAGATCCCCTCACGGACGAACGCCGGGAGGATCAGATCGGCCGGGTGCAAACGGTGTTCGGCAACCATCCGCCGCATGGCGGGGGTGGTCCGCAGCCGCCGGGGCCGCGCGCCGGGGAAGGTTCCGTACTTCGTCATACGCCCACGCTACGCCCGCCTTGCCCCTTCCTTTGCCGACGCGGCGTCGGGCCCGCGACCGCCCTCTCAGGCAGCGGCGGCAGCACCGCAGCCCACGGGCCCGCCACCGCGATCACGCTCCTCGCGGCAGTCACGGCAGAGCCCCGGCACCCGGCCACGGAAGGCACGCTCGCAGCCGTCGCAGGTCTGGAACGGCGGTGGACCGGCATCGGGACACTCGCCCGCAGCAGGCGCGGACGGCTCCGGAAGGGGTGGCGGCAACAGCTCCCGCAACCGATGGGCGAGCAGCCCCGCCGGATACGTCAGCTCCGCCGGAAGGTCCGCGGTCAAGGTGCGGTGGACGGCCGCGGCGCTGGCACCGTTGTCGAGCCAGGCGAGAACCGCCGGAACGAGACGGCGCACGTCACGCCTGGGCAGCGTGAGCCGGTCATCGGCCCGCCGCAGCCCCACGAGGAGAGCGGTGGCCGCGTCGTGGCGCTCGCCGCCGGGCGCCTCCGCAGCGGGGGACGGCACCTGCGGCACGGGAGCCACGGGCCGTACGGGGCGGGGCTCGGCAGGAGCAGGGGCAGGCGGCGAAGGCTTCTCCTTCGGGGCCTCCCCTACGCAGCCCGGCTCGCCGCCGACGTCCCCTCCCAGGTCAGGCGCATGGAAGGCGTAGGTCCTCGTGACGAAACGACCACCCTGTACGCGCTCCCGTACCCGCTCGACGTAACCGTGGGCCTCCAGCTCCCGCAGAGCGAAGGCGATCCGGTCCCGCCCCTCGGGAAAGCGTTCCGCAAGGGTGCGGATGTCGACCGCGGCGCCCTCGGGCAGCGACAGGATGTGGGTGGCCACCCCGATGGCGACGAGCGACAACTCGCGATGCTGGGCGAGGTGATTACCGATGATCGTGTACCGATCGGGCTGGTGCGCCCTGATGTGAGTGACACCGGTGCGGGTGGCGGTTCGTCGAACACGGTGCTGCGGGCACGCAAGGGCGCTAGTCTTCTGTACGGCCATCAGGGAGTTCTGTTCCTCGGTGGTCAGCCGCCGGGAAGGTGTTGCTTCTCCGGCGGTCAGGCCCTCGCACCGGGATGGCAGTCCCTGCGGGGGCCAACGCATTTCTACGGTTGTCGGCATGGGCGAGACTGCCTGCCCAACCAGCCCTCACGCCAGCTGAGTTGATCCCGTTCACTCCGATGAGTGACGAATGCGGGGTTTAGTTGGTTTGGAAGGTTCTTTCCCAGGGTTCTTTGCTCTTTGACCGCCGCTGCGCCGTCTCCCGGCCCACCGGAGCCCGGGTTTCCGGGCTCCGGTCCCAACTCGCCAGAGGCAGCGTCTTCAGTGGACTTCGTCCGAAAGATCATGGAGGGCAGCCCATCATGACCACCCCCGACCTCCGCTCCGCACGGTGGCGCAAGAGCAGCTACAGCGAGGGAGGCGACGGCAACTGCGTCGAGATCGCCGACGGCTTCCCCGGCGTCCTCCCGGTCCGCGACTCCAAGACCCCCGACGGCCCGGCGCTCGCGTTCCCCATAACCGCCTGGGCCCCATTCGTCGCCGTCAAGGACGGGAAGCTCACCGCCTGAGCGTCGACAACAAACGCCTCCGGGAACGGCCCTCGCCAAGCGGCGAGGGCCGTTCCCGTACAGTCGGCGCCATCCCCGGATGGCTACGGTCCCAGCCCGAGGCCGCGGCCCCGTGATCAGATGACCGGCGGCCGGCCCAGGCGGGCCATCCTCCACACCGTGGCCCACCGCATCGGTCGGCGTGGCGGGCAGGGCGTGCGCACCCCTTCGGCGAACCCGCCGAACCAGGCCCGCAGCCCCGCCGCCGACCGGGCGCGGGCCACCGCCAGCACGGTCCAAACGCCCGGGAACGTCGTCACCAGCCAGGGCCACGTTCCGGCCACCGGCGACGCCCAGGTTCTCCGGCAGTTCCACGCCGGTCACCCACTGCGGCAGCGGCGGCAGCGGCGAGCCGTTGCCGACCACCACCACCCGTGCCGCCGGTGTGTCCTGCGCTGCGACCGACTCCAGCAGCTCGGCCAGTTCGACGGGCCGTGTGCCCATGGTCAAGATGGCGACGCCAACGCGCGGGTGACGCACGGATGAACGCTCCGTTCCTCGGGTCCGGTGCCGGTGAAGCTAACCGCACCCAGGACGGCCGCCGACCACACGCAGAAAGGGCCACCCATCGGCATCAACCGCACCCTCGTCGGCGCCGAAGCCCACCTGTCAGCCAACCTGACCGTCGCAGCCATCAGCATGTGGAGCCCCCGCACGAGCCGCCGGAAACACCCCTGCCCCGCACCCGCCGAAGCGGATACGGGGCAGGACACAGGAATTCACCCGCTACGGCGTAGCCCTCCGCCGCCGCGACCCCGGCCGCCGCTCGCTGGGCCGGGTGACCGGGTCACCCGCCTCGATCGCGGCGTCGCGGCGGGCCGCGCCGAAGTCGGCCAGCGCCTCGGCCAGCTTGTGCACCGACGGCTCCGGCGACATCACGTCCACCCGCAGCCCGTGCTCCTCCGCCGTCTTCGCGGTCGCCGGGCCGATACAGGCGATGACCGTGACGTTGTGCGGCTTGCCGGCGATGCCGACGAGGTTGCGGACGGTCGAGGACGAGGTGAAGAGCACCGCGTCGAAACCGCCGCCCTTGATCGCCTCACGGGTCTCGGCCGGCGGCGGCGACGCCCGCACCGTGCGGTACGCGGTGACGTCGTCGACCTCCCAGCCCAGCTCGATCAGGCCCGCCACCAGCGTCTCGGTGGCGATGTCGGCGCGCGGCAGGAAGACCCGGTCGATCGGGTCGAAGACCGCGTCGTAGGGCGGCCAGTCCTCCAGCAGCCCGGCCGCCGACTGCTCGCCGGACGGCACCAGATCGGGCTTCACGCCGAAGGCGATCAGCGCCTTGGCGGTCTGCTCGCCGACCGCCGCGACCTTGATCCCGGCGAACGCGCGGGCGTCGAGGCCGTACTCCTCGAACTTCTCCCGGACCGCCTTGACGGCGTTGACCGAGGTGAAGGCGATCCACTCGTACCGGCCGGTGACCAGGCCCTTGACCGCCCGCTCCATCTGCTGCGGGGTGCGCGGCGGCTCGACGGCGATCGTCGGGACCTCGTGCGGCACCGCGCCGTACGAGACGAGCTGGTCGGAGAGCGACGCGGCCTGCTCCTTCGTCCGCGGCACGAGGACCTTCCAGCCGAACAGCGGCTTGGACTCGAACCACGACAGCTGGTCGCGCTGCGCCACGGCGCCCCGCTCACCGACCACGGCTATGACCGGCTGCCCGCCGTCCGGCGACGGCAGCACCTTGGCGGCCTTCAGCACCTGCGCGACCGTCCCGAGGGTGGCGTTCCAGGTGCGCTGGCGGGTGGTCGTACCGGCGACGGTGACCGTCATCGGGGTGTCGGGCTTCCGGCCCGCCGACACCAGCTCACCGGCGGCCGCGGCCACCGAGTCGAGGCTGGTGGAGACCACGGCGGTCGCGTCGGAGCCGCCCAGCTCGGCCCAGCAGCGGTCGGTCGCCGTGCGCGCGTCGACGAACCGCACGTCGGCGCCCTCGGCGTCGCGCAGCGGCACACCGGCGTACGCGGGAACACCCACGGCGGCGGCGATGCCCGGCACGACCTCGAAGACGATGCCCTCGGCCGCGCAGGCCAGCATCTCCTCGGCGACGTTGCCGTCCAGACCGGGGTCACCGGCCACGGCACGGACGACCCGCTTGCCGGTGCGCGCGGCCGCCATGACAAGATTGGCGGTGTCACGCAGCGAAGAAACTTCTGCGGGCATGACGGGCTTTGACGCCTCGTCAGCTGACGCCTGCAGCGGTGTGTCCACCTGTGCGCGGGCGTGCACGCGCACGACATCCAGCACCTGCGGGTCGGCGATCAGCACGTCCGCCTGGGCCAGTGCCTCCACGGCACGCAGCGTCAGCAGACCCGGGTCTCCCGGCCCGGCACCGAGGAAGGTGACCTGACCGGAGGCGGAGTGATTCGGGGCGGTGGGGTTCAAAGTGCTCGCTCCCCCATAAGACCGGCCGCACCCTTGGCGAGCATCTCGGCGGCGAGTTCACGGCCCATGCGCAGCGGCGTCGTGGCGTCGTCGGGAGAGGCGGGTACGTGCCCGGTGGTGGACAGCTGCACCAGCGCGCTGCCGTCGGTCGTGCCGACGACGCCGCGCAGGCGCATTTCGGTGACGGCCTGTTCACCGGCCTGTAGGTCGGCCAGCGCACCCACGGGTGCGGAGCAGCCGGCCTCCAGGGCGGCGAGCAGGGAACGCTCGGCGGTCACGGCGGCCCGGGTGAAGGGGTCGTCGAGTCCGGCGAGCGAGGCGGCGAGGTCTGCGTCGACCGCAGCACACTCGACCGCCAGTGCCCCCTGGCCGGGGGCGGGCAGAACCATGTCGGGCGACAGCAGCTGCGTCGCCTCGGAGATACGGCCGAGACGGGTGAGCCCGGCGGCCGCCAGTACGACGCCGTCCAGCTCGCCCTGCTCGACGAAGGCGATGCGGGTGTCGACGTTCCCGCGGATCGGGACCGCCTCGATGCGGCGGCCCAGCTGCCGCGCCCAGGCGTTGAGCTGCGCCATCCGCCGCGGCGAGCCCGTCCCCACCCGGGCGCCGTCCGGCAGCTCCTCGAAGGTGAGCCCGTCCCTGGCTATGAGCGCGTCCCGCGGGTCCGCACGCCGCGGCACGGCCGCCAGCGTCAGGTCGTCGGGCTGCGTCGTCGGCAGGTCCTTGAGCGAGTGCACCGCGAAGTCGATCTCCCCCGCGAGCAGCGCGTCGCGCAGCGCGGAGACGAAGACGCCGGTACCGCCGATCCGCGCGAGCTGCTCGCGGGAGGTGTCGCCGTACGTGGTGATCTCCACCAGCTCGACGGGGCGGCCCGTCAGCTCGCGGACCGCGTCGGCGACCTGTCCGGACTGGGCCACGGCGAGCTTGCTCCGCCGTGTGCCCAGCCGAAGGGGCGTACCCCTCGTTGTGCTGTCAGTCATGCCCGCTCCCGTGCTGCATCGTGCCTGTCGGCCCGCGTGTCGGCCCTGCTGACGGCGGCGACCGTCTCGGGGTCGAGATCGAAGAGTTCCCGCAGCGCGTCCGCGTACCCGGCGCCGCCGGGCTCGCTGGCGAGCTGCTTGACCCGCACGGTGGGCGCGTGCAGGAGTTTGTCGACGACCCGGCGCACGGTCTGGGTGATCTCCGCGCGCTCCTTGTCGTCCAGGTCGGGGAGGCGGCCGTCGAGCCGGGCCATCTCGCCCGCCACGACACCGGCGGCCATGGTGCGCAGGGCGACCACGGTCGGCGTGATGTGCGCCGCCCGCTGGGCCGCGCCGAAGGCGGCGACCTCGTCCGCGACCAGGGACCGGACCTTGTCCACATCGGCCGCCATCGGCGCGTCCGCGGAGGCGTCGGCCAGCGACTCGATGTCGACGAGGTGCGCGCCCTCGACACGGTGCACGGCGGCGTCGATGTCCCGCGGCATCGCCAGGTCGAGCAGCGCCAGGTCCGCGGTGCGCCCGGCGCGGGCGGCGGCGACCGCCTCGGCGCCCAGCACCAGCCCGGTCGCCCCGGTACAGGAGACGACCACATCGGCGGCGGCCAACTCCTCGGCCACCGCGGACATCGCGACGGCACGGGCCCGCAGGCCGGTGGCGGCGCCGGGGCCGCCCGGCTCGGTGAGGATCTGCGTCAGCCGCTCGGCGCGCTCCACCGTGCGGTTGGCGACGGCCAGCTCACCGATCCCGGCGCGGGCCAGCGTGGTGGCCGCCAGCGACGACATCGAACCGGCGCCGATCACCAGCGCCCGCTTGCCCCGCGCCCAGCCGGCGACGTCCGCGCCGCCCGCCAGCTGCTCCAGGCCGAAGGTGACGAGCGACTGCCCGGCCTTGTCGATACCGGTCTCGCTGTGCGCGCGCTTGCCGACCCGCAGCGCCTGCTGGAAGAGATCGTTCAGCAGCCGCCCGGCGGTGTGCTGCTCCTGGGCGACGGCGAGCGCGTCCTTGATCTGCCCGAGGATCTGCCCCTCGCCGACGACCATCGAGTCCAGGCCGCAGGCCACCGAGAAGAGGTGGTGGACGGCGCGGTCCTCGTAGTGGACGTAGAGGTAGGGCGTCAGCTCGTCCAGCTCGGCGGCGCCGTGGCGGGCCAGCAGCGTGGACAGCTCGGCGACACCGGCGTGGAACTTGTCCACGTCGGCGTAGAGCTCGATGCGGTTGCAGGTGGAGAGCACGGCGGCCTCGCTGACCGGCTCGGCCGCGACGGCCTCCTGGAGCAGCTTCCCGCGCACCTCGGGCGCGAGCGCGGCCCGCTCCAGCGCGCTGACCGGGGCGGTGCGGTGACTCAGTCCGACGACGAGCAAACTCATGCCCGCACCTCGCTCCGCGAGGCACGGCCTTCGCCCGTGACGCATCTTCCGATGATTCTCCCCCAGTCGCCGACCGGGGGGACCCCCTTGCTGCGCTCGCTCATGCCGGCATCACGGCGGGCACGTCCCCGTCCGGTCCCTTGCGGTCGTCGGCCGGCGTCACGGTGGCGTCGGCGGCGGCGCGGGCCGCGGCAGCCGGGGCCACCGCGCCCTCGTCGCCCGCCTTGCGCTGCTCGTGGAAGGCGAGGATCTGCAGCTCTATGGAGAGGTCGACCTTACGGACGTCCACACCGTCCGGGACGGTCAGCACGGTCGGCGCGAAGTTGAGGATCGAGGTGACACCGGCGGCGACGAGACGGTCGCAGACCTGCTGGGCGGCGCCCGCGGGCGTCGCGATCACGCCGATCGAGACGCCGTTGTCCTCGATGATGTGCTCCAGCTCGTCGGTGTGCTGCACCGCGATACCGGCGACGGGCTTCCCGGCCATGGCGGGATCGGCGTCGATCAGCGCGGCCACCCGGAAACCACGCGAGGCGAAACCGCCGTAGTTGGCGAGCGCGGCGCCGAGATTACCGATGCCGACGATGACAACCGGCCAATCCTGGGTCAGGCCGAGTTCCCGCGAGATCTGGTAGACGAGATACTCCACGTCGTAACCGACACCACGCGTCCCGTAGGAGCCGAGGTACGAGAAGTCCTTGCGCAGCTTGGCGGAGTTGACCCCCGCCGCGGCGGCCAGTTCCTCGGAGGAGACCGTGGGGACCGAGCGCTCGGAGAGCGCGGTCAGTGCGCGCAGATACAGCGGAAGCCGGGCGACGGTGGCCTCGGGAATCCCTCGGCTTCGGGTCGCCGGTCGGTGAGTTCGGCCAGTTGCCACGGTGCTCCTGCGGGTAGAGCGGGGCTGCGGGCGGCCATACGTCACCCGACCGCCCTGTCCTGTGCAGGCTATGTCTTTGTGAACGCGTGCACAAAGATGATGTCCGCTTTGTCTGGCCAAAGTGATCGGTGTCACGCGGGTTTTGACACGGTCCGTGGAACCAACTTCCCCACCACGCCGTTCGCCCGCTACCCGCAGGTCACACGGGGTAGCCGCCGGGAGCACGGGTCCTCACTCCTCACCGCTATGCCCCCGGAAACCTACAAATCGCCCACCGATCGTAGTCGACCTCCGGGCCGTCCCGCGCCGCCGCGCTCCCGGCACAATGGCCCCATGGCCCCCTCGTTCGGCATGTTCAGCCGCGCCCCCCGCAAGAGCCCCGCAGAGCGCACCGTCACCCTCGTCGGCAAGCCCGGCTGCCACCTCTGCGACGACGCCCAGGCCGTGATCGAGCAGATCTGCGCCGAGACCGGCGCCTCCTGGGAGAAGAAGGACATCACCGAGGACGCCGAGCTGCACCGCAAATACTGGGAGCAGATTCCGGTCATCCTCGTCGACGGCGCGCAGCACGACTTCTGGCGCGTGGACCCGAAGCGCCTTCGGACGGCACTGGGCGCCTGACCCGGCGCCCGCCGGTCACCCACTCTTCGCCGCCCCACCCGTCGCCCGACACCGGGCCGTCACCGGAACCACGGAACCGACTGGCTACGCTGTCCGTATGGCCCGCCCGTCGCCCGACCACCGCCCCGGTAGGAGTCCCTTCGGGACGCCCGACACACCGTCGCCCGACCACCGCCCCGGTGGGACTCCCTTCGGGACGCCCGACACACCGTCGCCCGCCGCCCCCGGCCGCCGCCTCGGCGCCGCGCTCGCCGGGGTGCGCGCGCCCGCCTGGCTCGGCCGCCGCCGTCGCCCCGCCACCGCCCGCAGCGTGCTGGCCGGCGAAGCCGCCGCCGAGGCCGCCCGCAAGACCTCCCAGGAGGCCGAGGAGGCGGAGGCGGAGCAGGCCGAGGGCGCGGCGGAGGAGCCGGAGTTCCCGGTCGCCGGCGACGACCGTGCCGCGGCCTTCTTCGACCTCGACAACACCGTCATGCAGGGCGCCGCCCTCTTCCACTTCGGCCGCGGCCTCTACAAGCGCCACTTCTTCCACAAGCGCGAACTGGCCCGCTTCGCCTGGCAGCAGATCTACTTCCGGCTGGCCGGCTCGGAGAACCCCGAGCACATGGCCGACGTCCGCAACAGCGCCCTCTCCATCGTCCAGGGCCACCGCGTCTCCGAGCTGATGTCCATCGGCGAGGAGATCTACGACGAGTACATGGCCGAGCGCGTCTGGCCCGGCACCCGCGCCCTCGCCCAGGCCCACCTCGACGCCGGACAGAAGGTCTGGCTGGTCACCGCGGCGCCGGTCGAGACGGCGACGATCATCGCCCGGCGACTCGGCCTCACCGGCGCGCTCGGCACCGTCGCGGAGTCCGTCGGCGGCGTCTACACCGGCAAGCTCGTCGGCGAACCGCTGCACGGCCCCGCCAAGGCCGAGGCCGTCCGCGCGCTCGCCGCCGCCGAGGGCCTCCAGCTGGCCCGCTGCGCCGCGTACAGCGACTCCGCCAACGACATCCCGATGCTCTCGCTCGTCGGCCACCCCTACGCCATCAACCCCGACGGGCGGCTGCGCAAGCACGCCCGGGAGCACGGCTGGCGGCTGCGCGACTACCGCACGGGCCGCAAGGCCGTCCGCATCGGCATCCCGGCCGCCGCCGGGGTCGGCGCGCTCGCGGGCGGGGCGGCCGCCGCCGTCGCCCTCCAGCGCCGCCGCCGCTGACCGGCCCGGCGCCCGCGCACCCCCGCGGCTGACCAGGATTGATCACCGGCAGGCGGGCGCGTCCGTTCACTCCGGAGCCCCGCCCCGCGCCACCCCCGGTCCGGTTGCTGGCGCTCCACCACAACACGCCCTCCAACCTGGCAGATTGCATCACCTTTCGATCAAAAGCTGCTCAATAATCGATACTACTTCCGCCACCAACCAGGCACGGATCGTAAGTAATCGATGATTTGAACAACTGGGTGTAGCGCTGCCTATACGAAGCGTTATTCTCCTCAGACGCATTCCGGAACCCACACGTCCCTACGACGAGTGAACGGTCCCGCACTGCACGTGATGGAAGCTCTGCCTCTGGGAGTCCCGTGTACCCACACGTCGGGGTTGACGCCTCGGGCCTGGCTACGCTGCGTACGACACTCGTCGACCACCTGCGCAGTTTTGTCCCCACCGCGTACGCCGTCCCCGCATTCGCCACAGCCGTCCCCGCCGGCCCCTGCTACGCCCTGGCCGACGGGAGCGCGGCGGTCGGCAAGCCCGCGACCGCCGGCAGATCCCGCCGCTCCGGCACCGGCACGACCACCGCCCGACGCCCCGTCGACAGCGACAGCCGTCGCATGATGGACCTCGTCGAACGCGCCCAGTCCGGAGAGGCCGAAGCCTTCGGCCGCCTCTACGACCAGTACGCCGACACCGTCTACCGCTACATCTACTACCGCGTCGGCGGCCGGGCCACCGCCGAGGACCTCACCAGCGAGACGTTCCTGCGAGCCCTGCGCCGCATCGGCACCTTCACCTGGCAGGGCCGCGACTTCGGCGCCTGGCTGGTGACGATCGCCCGCAATCTCGTCGCCGACCACTTCAAGTCCTCCCGGTTCCGCCTGGAGGTCACCACCGGCGAGATGCTCGACGCCAACGAGGTCGAGCGCAGCCCCGAGGACTCCGTCCTCGAATCGCTCTCCAACGCCGCCCTGCTGGAGGCGGTCCGCAAGCTCAACCCCCAGCAGCAGGAGTGCGTGACCCTGCGCTTCCTGCAAGGTCTCTCGGTCGCCGAGACCGCCCGCGTGATGGGCAAGAACGAAGGCGCGATCAAGACCCTCCAGTACCGCGCGGTGCGCACCCTCGCCCGGCTGCTGCCCGAAGACGCCCGCTGACCGCCCGCCCACCCCCACCCCCTCGTTCGCCTTCCGGTCACCCGTACGCCCGCATCCGGTGACGTACGGTGACCGGCCGTGCCCCCTCGGTCAGATCATCGTGTGTGCGTAACCCGTGTGCCGCGCCGCTCGTTGTGCGGGATGCAGACTCCAAGCGGTCACGCCCTGTCCGCTGCCTCTCACTCCTACGAGTGGCCGCAGAGGGTGGCGTACAACCGTCCGGCCCGTCTGGATGGTCCAAGTCCAGTCAGGGGAGTCGAGCGGGATACGAGAGGAGGTGCCGCCCGTGATCGCGAATATTTCGGTGCACCGGCGGGCCAACGCCTTCGCCCAGGCCCTGGAGGACCAGACCTCCCGGGGCGCGGCCGAGGACCAGGACGACACCGCGGCCCAGACGCCGGGTGAAGCACGACTGTTGGCGGTGGCGGACGGCCTCGGGGAACTCCCGAAGCCGGAGATGGCCACCGAGGTCAAGACCGTCCAGCGCGCCCAGCTGATGGCCGCGATGGAGGCCGCCTTCACCGAAGGCAGTCCCTCCGACGGCTCCCGGGTGCCCGAACAGCGCACCCACCGCGGCGCCGAGCAGCTCGGGAGGCTGCGCCCACGCTCCCGGCTGACGAAGCGGCTGGCGGCCGGCGGGCTGACCGTCGGGGTCGCCGCCGGGGCGTTCAGCGGCGTCGCCGCCGCCAGCTCCGACGCGCTTCCGGGCGACTCCCTCTACGGCCTCAAGCGGGGCATGGAGGACTTCAAGCTCGGCCTCAGTGACGACGACACCGACCGCGGCCGGCTCTACCTCGACCAGGCCGCCACCCGGATGCTGGAGGCCCGTCGCCTGATGGAGCGCGGCCGGGCCGCCGACCTCGACCACGAATCGCTCGCCGAGGTCCGCCGGACGCTCGCCGGGATCACCCACGACGCCGGCGAGGGCCACCGCCTGCTGTACGCCGCGTACGAGCGGGACGGCTCCCTCGGTCCCATCGAGACGCTGGACTCCTTCACCACGTCCCACCGCGCCACCTGGTCGCAGCTGCGCGACCGGCTCCCGGTGCAGCTCACCGATGCGCGGGACGAGGTCAGCTCGGTCTTCGACGCGATGGACAAGCAGGTCAAGCCGTTGCGCGGCCTGCTGCCCACCCCGGACAGGGCGGCGCGGCAGGGCGCCTCACCGGCCTCACCGGACCGCGTCTCCGGGCAGCCGCACCCGTCACCGACCGTGGAGGGCGCCCCGTCCGGTACGCCCGGTAAGGCGGGCCGTCCGGCCCGGCCTTCGTCCAGCCCCTCCGAGGACCACGGGCTGCTCGGCGGCGACACCGGCGGGCTGCTCGGCGGTCCCGACCGCGACGACGCCCCGACGCCGTCGCACGGCGGCAAGGGCCTCACCGATCACCCCGACATCACCGTGCCGCCGCTCATCCCGGGGCTGCTGCCCGGTCTGGGCATCGACGGCGAGAACACCCACGGCTGACGGGCGCCACGGCCCGCTCCCCCTCGGTCCCGCGCCGGGCGGGAGCGGGCCGTGGCGCTGTCAGAAGAAGACCGACCGGCGCTGCACCAGCAGCTTGTACAGCGTGTGCTGAATCGTTTCCCGGACCTGGTCGGTGAGATTGAACATCAGCATGGGGTCGTCGGCCGCCTCCGGCGGATAGCCGTCCGTCGCGATCGGCTCGCCGAACTGGATCGTCCACTTCGTCGGCAGCGGCAGCGCGCCCACCGGCCCGAGCCACGGGAACGTCGGCGTCAGCGGGAAGTACGGCAGCCCCAGCACCCGCGCCAGCGTCCGGGCGTTGCCGATCATCGGGTAGATCTCCTCGGCGCCCACGATCGAGCACGGCACGATCGGCACCCCGGCCCGCAGCGCCGTCGAGACGAAACCGCCCCGCCCGAAGCGCTGGAGCTTGTAGCGGTCCGCGAACGGCTTGCCGATGCCCTTGAACCCCTCCGGCATCACCCCGACGACCTCACCGCGCTCCAGCAGCTGCTGCGCGTCCTCCGCGCACGCCAGGGTGTGCCCGGCCTTCCGCGCCAGTGCGCTGACCACCGGCAGCACGAAGACGAGATCGGCCGCGAGGAACCGCAGGTGCCGGGCGGCCGGGTGGTGGTCGTGGATCGCCGTCTGGAGCATCAGGCCGTCCAGCGGCAGCGTCCCGGAGTGGTTCGCGACGACCAGCGCGCCGCCGTCCGCCGGGATGTTCTCCACGCCCCGGACATCGACCCGGAAGTACTTCTCGGCCAGCGGGCGCAGCAGCGACATCAGGACCTGGTCGGTCAGCTCCTCGTCGTAGCCGAAGTCGTCGACCTCGTACTCGCCGGTCAGGCGTCGCCGCAGGAAGCGCAGGCCACCGGCGATCCGTTCGTCCAGCGAGCGGCCGCCGCGCGCCACCGGGGGCGCCGGGTGCGGCCGGTCGCCCGTGCGGGCCTCCGGTACGGGCGTGAGCGGGACCGCGGTGCCGTTCACCGGCCGCCGGGCCGTGCGGCGCGCCCGGGGCTCCTCACCGAACGGAATGACCTTGGCGTCCGCCATCTCGCGTCAACTCCTCACTGGGCCGGACGCGCGGGGAGCGCGTCGGCGAGCCGGTCGACGGCACGGGCGAGGGACTCCGGCGGCAGCAGCCCCGGGCCGCGGCTGCGGGCGAACTCCGCGAACGTCTCCGCCGTCGTGTACTGCGGGTCGAAGCCCAGCGTCTCGCGCATCTGCGTGGTGCGGACCACCCGGCCGTGGGTCAGCAGCCGGATCTGCTCCGGCGAGAAGTCGGTGACGCCGACGGCGCGGAGCGCGGCGCCCGCCCAGGTGACGGCGGGCAGCAGCAGCGGCAGCGTCGGCCGCCCGAGCCGGCGGGCGGTCTGCGACAGCAGCAGCACGCCGTCGCCCGCGATGTTGAACGTACCGCTGTTGAGCGTGCCGGGGCGCGGCGCGGACGCCGCGATCAGCAGCGCCGCCAGCGCGTCCTCCTCGTGCACGAACTGCAGCCGCGGGTCGTACCCGAGGACGGTCGGCAGCACCGGCAGCGAGAAGTACTCGGCGAGCGGGGAGTCGGCGCACGGCCCCAGGACATTGGCGAAGCGCAGCACGCAGACCGCGACGTCCGGGCGGCGCCGCGCGAAACCGCGGACGTACCCCTCGACCTCGACGACGTCCTTGGCGAACCCGCCGGACGGCAGCGATTTCGGCGGGGTGTCCTCCCCGAAGACCGCCGGGTCGCGGGGGGCCGAACCGTAGACGCCGGTACTGGACTTGACGACCAGCCGCTGCACCCGGGGCGCCTTCTGGCACGCGCCGAGCAGCTGCATGGTGCCGATGACGTTGGTCTCCTTGACCGCGGTGCGGCTGCCGCGGCGGCCCGGCGGAGTGCTGTTGACGTCCATGTGGACGACGGTGTCGACGCCGGTCTCGGCCAGCACGCGGGCGATGGCCGGGTGCCGGATGTCGGCCTGGAGGAACTCCGCGCCGGCCGGCAGCTGCGCCGGGACCACCGCGTCGACGCCGATCACCCGCTCGACGGCCGGGTCGCGGAGGATGCGCCGGACCAACCGGCCGGCGAGCTGCCGGGCGACTCCCGTGACGAGCACGACCCTGCCCACGACCGGCCCTCCTTCCGCCCTCGGCCGCCGCCTGCGCCGAGCTGTGTACTCCACGCTATCGGGTCGTCCCGGCACCACGACGACCTCGCGCTGCCCGCGGTCGCGTTTCCGCCCCACCGGCCCCAGAAGCGGCCCCGGCGGCGGAACGGAAGGGCCCGGAACGCACCGTGGCCCCCCACCGCACAAGGCGGTGAGGGGCCACGAAAACGCGATCCGCGTCGCTTACTTCTTGTTGCGACGCTGCACGCGGGTGCGCTTGAGCAGCTTGCGGTGCTTCTTCTTGGCCATCCGCTTGCGCCGCTTCTTGATAACAGAGCCCACGACTACCCTCGCTCACTTCGAATCACTCGGTGCGGGGCGTCCGAGCCCACACTACCTACATCGGGCCAGCCTACCCGGCGCCGGGCGTACGGCGTAATCCGAGGGCCCGGAAGCCTCCGTCAGGCCGATTCGACGCCTACGTAGGACTCCCGGAGGTAGTCGTGGACCGCCTGCTCCGGTACGCGGAACGACCGGCCCACCCGGATCGCGGGCAGATGACCGCTGTGCACCAAGCGGTACACGGTCATCTTCGACACTCGCATCACGGTGGCGACCTCCGCCACCGTCAGAAAAACGACCTCGTTCAGAGGCTTCTGGTCCGCAGCCATGCCACACCTGCACCTTCCGCATATGACGGGCACCGGCTTCCCCTCCGGTCACTCTTCGTCGCTATGCGCTCACTCCCCAATTTAGGGGCGGGTGATGCGAGTGGGGAAGAGGAGCCACCCGGACCGCAAAAGCCTCCGCTACCAGGGCAGTTCTGCTCTATTAAGGACATAACGCCACAGCGGCCCGTAGTGCTCCTCGGCCACCGCATCGTCCAGGGGCACCACGGCGCACACCCGGCCCTCGGCCTCCCCGACGAACGGCCCCGGATCGTCCGCATCCGCCAGCCCGATCGCCTCAAACCCCAGCTGACCTGCACCGCAGATCCAGCCGTGGTCACCGACCACCAGTTCCGGCAACGGCCCGCCGCCCTCCGCCGCCGCCGCCAGGGCCAGCCGCACGGGGAGGGGCGAATGGGTATGCACGCGCCCCTTTGCGGATGCGCCCCCCACGCCGGTCCCGCGCATCAGCGCGACTCCCCGTACGTAGTCGAGTACGTACGTGCGTACGCCGAACGAGGTCGTCATCCGGGCGGGAAAACCCCGCCCAGGGGTGAGGACGGCACACCCCGCCGCCGCGAGTCCGCCCGCGAGCGCGGCGTAGAACTCCAGCAGCCGGTCCGGATGTCCGGTGCCGAGCAGCACCGGTGCGCGCCGTGCCGCCGCCGCCGCGATCCGGTCGGCGAACCGGTCCAGGGCGGCGAGCGTGCGGTCCGGGTCGATCACGTTCGGGCCCCGGGTCCGCGCCGGGTCCGCCGGCCCCCCGCAGCGCCCCGCCATCAGCCGCAGCACCTCCGCGACCGGCCACTCCCCCACGGGGTCGAGCCCCAGCAGCGCCCGGGGGTCGCGCGCCGCGAAGAGGCGGTAGCGCGCCAGGCTTTTCTCCCGCGGCGTCGCGAGGGTCCCCGCGAGCCGCGCCTCGATCAGATGGGCGCGCAACGCACCGGTCCCCGACACGCCGCCCATGCTGACCCGCCGCCCCGGCCACCGGACCAAAACCGCCCGGTAGTCACACATCCGGACGCACCGGGCGGAGCGTACGAGCCGCGGCCCGAGCCCGTACGGACTCACCTCACGGCAGCAGCCCGTGTGCCGGGAAGACCGCCCGGCGGGTGGCGAGGATCGCCTGGTCGAGCCGGTCGGCCGGGTCGTAGCCGCCCTCGGAGAAGTCACGCCAGCGCGGTTCGACGCCGTCGGTCATCCGGTGCGGCGCCGGCTGCCGGGTCCGGCGGAACGCCTCGTGCCGCCACTCCTCCGGCACCGGCGTCTCCGGGGCGAGCGGACGTCCGGCGGCGACGGCCGTCAGATGCGTCCAGGCCCGCGGCACCACGTCCACCACCGCGTATCCGCCGCCGCCCAGCGCGATCCACCGCCCGTCCGTGTGCTCATGGGCCAGCGTGTGGCAGGCGAGCGCCACCGCCCGCTGCGCGTCGAGGCTCACCCCGAGGTGCGCCAGCGGGTCCTCGATGTGGGTGTCCGCGCCGTGCTGGGTCACCAGGACCTGCGGCCGGAACGCGCCGAGCAGGTCGGGCACCACCGCGTGGAACGCCCGCAGCCAGCCCGCGTCGCCGGTCCCCGCGGGCAGCGCCACGTTGGCCGCACTGCCCTCCGCGCCCGGCCCGCCGGTCTCCTGCGGCCAGCCGGTCCCCGGGAACAGCGTCCGCGGATGCTCGTGCAGCGAGACCGTCAGCACCCGCGGGTCCTCCCAGAACGCCGCCTGGACGCCGTCCCCGTGGTGGACGTCGGTGTCGACGTACGCGACCCGCTCCACGCCCAGCTCCAGCAGCCGCGCGATGGCCAGCGCCGCGTCGTTGTAGATGCAGAAACCCGCCGCCCCGCCCGGCATCGCATGGTGCAGCCCGCCCGCGAAGTTCACCGCGTGCAGCACGTCCCCGCGCGCCACCGCCTCGGCGGCGCCCACCGACTGACCGGCGATCAGCGCCGCCACCTCGTGCATCCCGCGGAACGCCGGATCGTCCTCGGTGCCCAGCCCGTACCGGGCGTCCGCGGCCGCCGGATCGGCGGAGGCGGCCCGTACCGCGTCCAGGTAGTCGGCGCGGTGCACCAGCCGCAGCGTCGACTCGCCCGCGGGCCGCGCCGCGACCACCTCCACGGGCGCCCGGTCCAGCCCGAACGCCTCCACCAACCGCATGGTCAGCGCCAGCCGTACGGGGTCCATGGGGTGCCCGCGGCCGAAGTCGTAACCCGTTACTGCCTCATCCCACATCAGCTGTGCGCGGCCGCTCATGCACGTCACCGTATCGGGCGCCGGACGCCCCGAACGAGCGGGCGTACACCAGCGTCACCAGCACCAGCAGCATCGGTACGAGCATCGCGCCCCGGTAGCTCCACGCGTCCCCGAGCGCCCCGACCAGCGGCGAACCCACCAGGAAACCCACGTAGTTGAAGATGTTCAGCCGCGCGACGGCGCTGTCCGACGCCGCGCCGCCGTCCCGCTCGTACGCCAGCCGCCCGGCCGCCGCGAACGTCTGCGGCACGATCACGCAGAGCCCCAGACCGAGCAGGGTGAAGCCGGCCATCCCCGTCCACGCGCCCGGCGCCGCCGCGACCACCGCGAACCCCCCGGCCGCGACGACCGCCCCGGCCCGCACCACCGCGACCGCCCCGAACCGCCGCACCCCGAAGTCCCCGGCGGTCCGTCCGAGCAGCGTGGTGATCATGTAGACGTTGTACGGCACGGTCGCCAGCTGCTCGGAGCTGCCCAGCACATCCTGGAGGTACTTCGCGCTCCAGTTGGAGACCGTCGAGTCCCCGATGTACACACACGCCATCACCAGGCACAGCGGCAACAGCAGCCGCATCGAGACGGCCGCCGCGCCGCCCGCCGGTTCGGCGCCGTCCCGCCCGGTGGCCGCCGTCTTCGGCCCGTCGACGAACCACCGCCCGGCGACCACCGCCACCGGCACGAGCACCGCGACCACCGGCCCGTAGAGCACCCCGAGCGACAGCTCCCAGTGCGCCCCGGCCCAGGCCAGCGACGCCCCGACGATCCCGCCGAGGCTGTACGCGGCGTGGAAGCCGAGCATGATGCTCCGGCCGTACGCCCGCTGAAGGCTGACCCCGAGCATGTTCATCGCGGCGTCCAGCGCGCCCACCGCCAGCCCGAACACGGCCAGCGCCACCGCCGCCTGCCCCATCGAACGGCCCGCCCCGGCCGCCAGCAGGGCCAGACAGACCACCGGCTGCACCACGCGCAGCACCCGGCTCGGCCGCACCCGCCGCACCAGCCGCTCGGTCAGCACACTGCCGGCGCCGGCCAGTACCGGCACCGCCGCCAGGAAGGCGGGCAGCAGGGCGTCGGAGATCCCGTACCGGCCCTGGAGCGCCGGAATCCGCGTCACCAGGAGCGCGAACACCGTGCCCTGGACGAAGAAGCTGAGGGCCAACGCGACCCTGCCGTACCGCGCTTGCGTGCCTGGAACCCGGGGCGCCGTCATGGCGGCACAGCCTAGAACTCGTTGCTACCAAGAGGTAGATGGATCACCACGCCAATTCTGCGGGGCGCCGCCCGGCCGGCGGGTGGCAACCGCACGGCCGCCACCCGCCGGCCGCGGGACTACGCCGTCAGCAGCGCGGGAAGGTCGGCCATCTCCGCGAAGAGCCCGGTGGCGTCGCCCAGCCGCGCGGCGGGCGTCATCGCCGTGAAGCCGTACACGTCCATCCCCGCCGCCCGCGCGGCAGCCACCCCCAGCGGACTGTCCTCGACGACGGCACACCGCTCCGGCGCCACGCCCATCCGCTCCGCCGCGTGCAGAAAGAGATCCGGCGCCGGCTTCCCCCGCCCGACATCCTGCGCGGAGAAGATCCGCTCCTCCTCGAAGCGCCCGAAAAGCCCGGTGGTCCGCAGCGCCACCCGAATCCGCTCATGGCTGCCGGACGACCCGACGCAGTACGGCACCCCCGCCGCGGCCAATCCGTCCAGTACGGAATCGACGCCCCGCACCGGCTCCAGTTCGGTACGGAACGCGGCGAAGACCCGCGCATGGAATTCCTCGTCGAACCCGTCCGGCAACCGCTGCCCGGACCGCTCTCGCACGATGTCGTGAATACGGGGCATGGCGGAGCCCATGTAATCCCGTATCGACTCCTCGTACGTGGTGGGGTGGCCCAACTCGGTGAGATGGCCGGCGAGAATCCGATTCGAGATCGGCTCGCTGTCCACCAGCACCCCGTCATTGTCGAAAATGATCAGGTCGTAGCGCATCCGCCGAGGGTAACGCGCTTGAACGCAAAAAAAGCTCCGGTCTCCGGAAACCATTCACTGGTTCCCGGAGACCGGAGCTGAAAAATCGTTCGGCGGCGTCCTACTCTCCCACAGAGTCCCCTCTGCAGTACCATCGGC
>NZ_JBIBYO010000008.1:0-289576 GCF_043083385.1 Streptomyces sp. NPDC014733
GGGTGGTGTTACGGACTGCTCCGCTTTACGTCCGTAACACCACCCCCGACCCCACCACCTCCTCGTGTCGCAGGGGTTCCGGGCGGCTGTGGTCGGTGTTCGTCCGGGTGCCGGGCTCGGGCTTCGCCTTCGCCTTCGCCGGAGGTCGAGGCCGAGGTCGAGGCGGGTGCCGGGCCCGGCGCCCGCCTCGGGCGGGCTCAGTGCCCGCGCTTGATCCACTCCGCCAGGTGCGGGGCCTCGGTCCCGATGGTCGTGGTGTCACCGTGACCGGTGTGGACGACGGTCTCCGGCGGCAGGGTCAGCAGCCGGTCGCGGATCGAGTCGATGATCGTCGGGAAGTCGGAGAACGACCGGCCGGTGGCGCCCGGGCCGCCCTGGAAGAGGGTGTCGCCGGTGAAGACGGCGCCGAGCCCCGGTGCGTACAGGCTGACGGCGCCCGGCGCGTGGCCCGGCGTGTGCAGCACCGTCAGGTCGGTACCGGCGATGGTCAGCACCTGGCCGTCGGACAGCTCCCGGTCGGGCGGGGTGCCCGGGTGGGTCTGCTGCCACAGCGGCAGGTCGTCGGGGTGGAGATGGATCAGCGCACCGGTGCGGGCCGCGAGGGCGGGGGCCGCGTCGATGTGGTCGTTGTGCGCGTGGGTGCAGACGATGGCGCGCAGGGTGCGGCCGTCGAGCGCGGCGAGGATCGCCTCGGCGTCGTGGGCGGCGTCGATGACGATCGCCTCGTCGTCGTCCCCGACGATCCAGACGTTGTTGTCGACGTCCCAGGTGCCGCCGTCGAGGGAGAAGGTTCCGGAGGTGACCAGGTGGTCGATGCGGGCGGCCATCAGAGGGTCACCACCGAACGCAGCACATCGCCCGCGTGCATCCGCTCGAAGGCCCGCTCGACGCCGTCGATGCCGATGGTCTCGGTGACGAAGGCGCCCAGGTCGATCCGGCCCTGCTGGTGCAGGTCGACGAGCATCGGGAAGTCCCGGGACGGCAGGCAGTCGCCATACCAGGAGGACTTGAGGGAGCCGCCGCGGCCGAAGACGTCCAGGAGCGGCAGTTCCAGCTTCATCTCGGGGGTCGGGACGCCGACGAGGACGACCGTGCCGGCCAGATCGCGGGCGTAGAACGCCTGCTGGTAGGTCTCCGGGCGGCCGACCGCCTCGATGACGACATCCGCGCCGAAACCGCCGGTCAGCTCGCGGATCGCCTCGACGGGGTCGGTGGTGCGGGAGTTCACGGTGTGGGTGGCGCCCATGGTGCGGGCGGTCTCCAGCTTCCGGTCGTCGAGGTCCACCGCGATGATCTTCGCGGCGCCGGCCAGCCGGGCGCCGACCACCGCCGCGTCGCCCACCCCGCCGCAGCCGATGACCGCGACGGTGTCGCCGCGGCCGACGTTGCCGGTGTTGATGGCCGCGCCGATACCGGCCATCACACCGCAGCCGAGCAGTCCGGCGACGGCGGGCGAGACGGCCGGGTCGACCTTGGTGCACTGGCCGGAGGCGACCAGCGTCTTGTCCGCGAAGGCGCCGATGCCCAGCGCGGGCGTCAGCTCCGTACCGTCGGTCAGGGTCATCTTCTGCTTCGCGTTGTGGGTGTCGAAGCAGTACTGCGGGCGGCCGCGCAGACAGGCCCGGCACTGGCCGCACACCGCGCGCCAGTTGAGGATGACGAAGTCGCCGGGTGCGACATCGGTGACGCCCTCGCCGACGGACTCCACGGTCCCGGCGGCCTCGTGGCCGAGCAGGAACGGGAAGTCGTCGTTGATGCCGCCCTGCTTGTAGTGCAGGTCGGTGTGGCACACCCCGCACGCCTGGATCTGCACCACGGCCTCGCCGGGTCCGGGATCCGGCACCACGATGGTCTCCAGCCGCACCGGTTCGTTCTTCCCCGGCGCGATGACGCCGCGCACTTCCTGTGCCATGGGACAGCCCCTCTCAAAGATCACGTACGGGACCACTGTGGCGTACCGCCACCGAGCCGTGCCACACCGTACGCGGGGCGGGCGGCCGTCCGCAGGACCGGGGCGCCCTCGATGATCCGGCGTACGCGAACGGGGGCGGCCCCGGCGCCAGCCCCCGTCACCAGCGGGGCACCGCCGGGACGCGCCAGTCGGGGTCGGCGCGGCGCATGGCGGCGGCGTCGTCGCGGGAGCGGAGCGCGCCGTCGTCGTCGCACCAGCGGCGGTGCAGCGCGGCGAGCCGGTCGCGGTCGAGGGTGACGCCGAGGCCCGGTGCGTCGCCGACCGCCAGCGCGCCGCCGTGGAAGGCGAGCCGCTCGGTGAGGACGTCCTCGGTCTGCCAGGGGTAGTGGGTGTCGCAGGCGTGGTCGAGGCGGGGGACGACGGCGGCGGCGTGTGTCATCGCGGCGAGGGAGATGCCCAGGTGGGTGTTGGAGTGCATGGACAGGCCGACGCCGAAGGTGGCGCAGAGCGCGGCGAGTTCGCGGGTGGCGCGGAGCCCGCCCCAGTAGTGGTGGTCGGAGAGGACGACCTGTACGGCACCCCGGGTGAACGCCTCGGGGATCTCCTCGAACGTCGTCACGCACATGTTGGTGGCGAGCGGCAGCGGCGTGGCGCTCCCGGCGCGCAGCGCGGCGGCGACCTCGGCCATCGCGCCGGTCCCGGACGCGGGGTCCTCCAGGTACTCCAGGGTGTCGCCGAGCGCGGCGGCGACGCGGAGCGAGGTGGCGACGGTCCAGGCGCCGTTCGGGTCGAGCCGCAGCGGCTTGCCGGGGAAGGCGGCGGCGAGGGCGCGGACCGCGGCGATCTCCTCGTCCGGCGGGAAGACGCCGCCCTTGAGCTTGAAGGAGCCGAAGCCGTAGGTGTCCGCGAGGCGGCGGGCCTGGGCGACGACGCCGTCCGGGTCGAGGGCCGCGCCCCAGTCGTCGCTCTCGCCGCGGCCCTGCGGGTGCGCGGCCCAGCGGTAGAAGAGGTAGGCGCTGTAGTCGACGTGATCGCGGACCTTGCCGCCGAGCAGCGCGTGGACGGGCAGCCCCGCGGTCTTCCCCCAGGCGTCCAGGCAGGCCACCTCGACGGCGGAGACGACGGAGCGGCGGAGCTTGTCGGCGGTGCGGACGCCCCGGAGCCCGGCGGCGTCGACGGCGCCGGGCCCGGTGGCGTCCGGGGAGTCGCCGCAGACGCGGGCGGCGAGCGCGGGCAGCGCGTTCAGATCGGTGACCAGGTGGCCGGGCAGGGCATCGGCGAGCGGCCGGGCCAGATCGAGGTAGGCGGTGTCGCCGTAGGTCTCGCCGACGCCGGTGACGCCGCCGACGGTGACCACCTCGACGATCAGCCGCGGCGTGTACGGCTGGTGGACGCCCTGGGTGTTCAGCAGCGGCGGGTCGGCGACCAGGACCGGGGTGAGGCGGACCTCGGCGACGGTGAGGGCGTGGGCACGGGTGGCGGCCAAGGGACGGACTCCTGTCTCCGGAGGGACGCCGCCGGGCGACGGCGCCACGCATGTCCGCGTATGTGGACGACGTCCACGGACCGGAAGGGAGGCTAGGAGCGTGGCGACGGGGCGTCAACGGGGCCCCGGGGGCGCGGAGTCGGATGGCGTACGCCCCGCCCCTGCCGCGGTGCACCCGGACTCCTGCCGCGGTACGTCCCGCCACCCACCGCCCGACCGGCCCGCACCTCCCGCCTCTTTGCCAATCGTTGAATCTTCGCGCGTAGATCCCGCGCCGCGCCTCTGTTAGATCTACCTGGGCCGGGCGTGACCTGCCCGGCACCGCGCGGCCCCGCGCGGACCCCCACCGCTTCCGAAGGAGCCGCGCATGCCCCGCTCTTCCCTGTCCCGCCGCCTTCCGGCCGCCCTCCGCTCCCGCCGGGCCAAGGCCGGCGCCGCGACGGTCGCCGCGCTCGTCGCCGGCACCGCGGTGTTCGGCGTCGGCCAGGCCACCGCGGAGCACTCGGTGCCGCGCAGCGACAAGGAGATCCCCAACCTCACCCTCGTCCAGGACGAGATCAAGGCGTACTACGGCGACACCGTCACCGCCGGCGGCGAGCACTACGCCTCCCCGAAGAGCAACTACGCCCGCCAGGTCCACTCCGTCGAGGAGAAGGCGCGGGCCTACCTCACCCGCGCGCTCGCCCGCCACGACGCCGCCGCGGACAAGGGCCACACCAAGCCCGCCATCGTCCTCGACATGGACGACACCACGCTGCTGACGTACAACTACGAGCTGCGCGAGGGCTTCCACTTCACCGAGAAGAGCCAGGACGAGTACCTCGCCTCGACCGACATGGACCCGGTCTTCGGCATGGACCGCCTGGTCACCTGGGCGCACTCCAAGGGCGCCGAGGTCTTCTTCCTCACCGGGCGCAAGGAGGCCCAGCGGGAGTGGAGCGTGCGCAACCTCAAGAACGTCGGCTACGACGTCCCGCTCGACCGCGGCCACGTCTACCTGAAGAACAAGGAGAACCCTCCGGCGTACCTGCCGTGCGGCGCCGACTGCACCACGGTCGAGTACAAGTCGGGCACCCGCAAGCACATCGAGTCGCTGGGGTACCGCATCGTCGCCAACTTCGGCGACCAGTACAGCGATCTGCGCGGCGGCTTCGGTGAGCGGACGTTCAAGCTGCCCAACCCGATGTACTACCTGCCGTGACGGACGCGGGAGTGACCGGCGCCCGGTCACTCCCGCCACCCCGGCGCTCAGCGCCGCTTGGGCACCGGCACCCGCATCAGATCGCGGGCCACGGTCAGCTCCCCGGTGAACCCGGCGTCCCGCGCCTGCCGTTCGAAGGCGGCCGGGTCGGAGTAGCGCTGCGAGAAGTGCGTCAGGACGAGATGGCGCACCCCGGCTTCCGCCGCGACCCTCGCCGCCTGCCCGGCCGTCAGATGTCCGTGCTCGGTGGCGAGTTGCCCGTCCTCGTCGAGGAAGGTCGACTCGATGACCAGCAGGTCCGCCCCGTCGGCCAGCGCGTGGACCCCGTCGCACAGCCGGGTGTCCATGACGAACGCGAACCGCTGCCCGCGCCGCACCTCGCTCACCTCGTCCAGCCGCACCCCGCCCAGCTCCCCGGCGCGCTGGAGGCGGCCGACGTCGGGCCCGGCGATGCCGTGTGCGGCGAGCCGGTCCGGCAGCATCCGCCGGGCGTCCGGCTCGACCAGCCGGTAGCCGAACGACTCGACCGGATGCGACAGCAACCGCGCCTCCAGCGTGTACGCCGGGGTCGCCGCCAGCACCCCGTCCGCCGCCACCGGCTGCTCCGTCAGGCGTACGGTCTCGCGGTACGCGGTGGAGTAGCGCAGCCGGTCGAAGAAGCGCTGACCGCTCGCCGGGTAGTGGGCGGTGACCGGGTGCGGCACCCGGTCGAGGTTGATCCGCTGGATCACCCCGGCGAGCCCCAGCGAGTGGTCGCCGTGGAAGTGGGTGACACAGAGCCGGTTGAGGTCGTGGGCGGCGACCCCGGCGCGCAGCATCTGCCGCTGGGTGCCCTCACCGGGGTCGAACAGCAGGCCCTCGCCGTCCCAGCGCAGCAGATAGCCGTTGTGGTTGCGGTGCCGGGTCGGCACCTGGCTGGCGGTGCCGAGGACGACCAGTTCGCGTACGGACAACTCTCCGGCCTCGCCCGTCAGACCAGGCGCTGGAGGTCGCGGCCGCCGAGCACATGGGCGTGGGCGTGGAAGACCGTCTGCCCCGCGCCGGGGCCGGTGTTGAAGACGATGCGATAGCCGGTCGCGTCGACCTTCTCGTCCGCGGCCACCTCGCCCGCCTCGCGCAGCACGTCACCGGCGACGGCCGGCTCCGCGGCGGCCAGCTCGCGCACGCTCGCGTAGTGGACCTTGGGGATCACCAGGACGTGGGTCGGCGCCTGGGGGTTGATGTCGCGGAAGGCGACGGTGGTCGCGGACTCACGGACGATGGTCGCCGGCACCTCCCCCGCCACGATCTTGCAGAACAGGCAGTCGGCCTGCGGTTCTCCCGCCACCGGTGGGCTCCTCCCGGGTCATCGGCCGCCCCACCCGCCGGAGTACGAGGGCCGCGCCGTGGCCGCCCTCGTCCCGTCCCGGCGTACGCGGCGGACGCCGTACGCACCCTGCGTACGCCCTCGGATGCTACCGGCCCGGCCCGCCGTCCGGCCGGGCGGGCGGACCGCGCCGGGGCGGGCACGAGGTGCCGCTCGCGCCGCGAGGCGCCACCTAAGCTGACCCCGCATACCCGCCATTCCCCCACGAAACGGGAGTTGATGCACCATGGCAACCACGCGCACCGCCACCACACACTGGGAGGGCAACCTCCTCCAGGGCAAGGGCACCGTGTCCCTGGACTCCTCCAAGGTCGGGACCTTCCCCGTCAGCTGGCCGGCCCGCGTCGAGGAGCCCAACGGCGTCACCAGCCCGGAGGAGCTGATCGCCGCCGCGCACTCCGCCTGCTACTCCATGGCCCTCTCCCACGGCCTCGCCGGGCAGGGCCACACCGCCGAGCACATCGACACCGAGGCCGATGTGACCCTCCAGCCGGGCGAGGGCATCACCGCCATCGCGCTGAGCGTCAAGGCGCGCGTACCCGGTCTGTCGGAGGGCGACTTCCAGGCGGCGGCGCAGAACGCCAAGGCCAACTGCCCGGTCAGTCAGGCGCTGGCGGGCGTCAAGAACATCACCCTCACCGCCGAACTGCTCTGACCCGCGCGGACCGGCCGGGCCCGCGGCACCACCGCCCGCGCCGCCCGGCCCGTCCGTCCGTCAGCTCCAGCGACCGGTACGCCCCAGCAGCAGCGCCGTCGCGGCGGTCCCCGCCGTGGAGGTGCGCAGCACCGACGGGCCCAGGCGGTACGGCGCGGCGCCCGCCGCCGCGAACGCGGCCAGCTCGTCCGGCGCGACCCCGCCCTCGGGGCCGACGACCAGCACCACCGAACCGGACGCGGGCAGCTCCGCCGTGGCCAGCGGGGTGGCGCCCTCCTCGTGCAGCACGGCCGCGAAATCGGCCGCCGCCAGCACCTCGGCCACCTGCTTGGTGGTGTGCGCCTCGGCCACCTCGGGGAAGGTCAGCCGCCGCGACTGCTTCCCGGCCTCGCGGGCCGTCGCCCGCCATTTCGCCAGCGACTTCGCGGCCCGCTCACCGCGCCACTGCGTGACACAGCGCGACGCCGCCCAGGGGATGACGGCGTCGACGCCGGTCTCCGTCATCGTCTCCACGGCCAGCTCGCCGCGGTCGCCCTTGGGCAGCGCCTGGACGACGGTGATCCGCACCGGCGGCGCGGGCTCCGTCCGCACCTCGGCGACCGCGACGGTCAGCCGGTCCTTGCCCTCGGCCGCCGCGACCGTGCCGTACGCACCGGTCCCGGCGCCGTCGGTCAGCACCACGTCCTCACCGGCCCGCAGCCGCCGCACCGACACCGCGTGCCGGCCCTCGGGGCCGTCCAGCAGCAGCGTGCCGCCGGGCCGTACGCCCGCCAGCGAATCCACCACGAAAACCGGCGCCGTCATGACTCGCCCCTCATCCCGCGACCGTTCAGCTCTCCCTGTGCCGCGTCCAGTTCGGACGCCAGCAGTGCCACCAGCTCACCGGCGGGCAGCTCCCGCACCAGCCGGTGCCCCTGCCCGGCCCACAGTGCCATGCCCTGGGTGTCACCCGCCCGCGCGGCCGCCTTCCGCAGCCCCGCGGTCAGATGGTGCACCGCCGGATAGGCGGCCGGGGCGTACGGGCCGTGCTCCCGCAGGAAGCGGTTGGCCAGGCCCCGCGCCGGGCGTCCGGTGAAGGCGCGGGTCAGCTCGGTGCGGGTGAACAGCGGGTCGGTCAGCGCCCGCTTGTGCAGCGGGTGCGCGCCGGATTCGGGGGTGGCGAGGAAGGCGGTGCCCAGCTGCGCCGCCACGGCGCCGGCGGCGATCACCGCGGCGATCTGCGCACCGCGCATCAGCCCTCCGGCGGCGATCACCGGCAGCCGCACCGCCTCGCGGACCTGCGTGAGCAGCGTCAGCAGCCCGAGCGGGGCGCCGGTGCCGTCGGCGTGCGGGTCGTCCCGGTGGGTGCCCTGATGGCCGCCCGCCTCGACGCCCTGCGCACAGACCGCGTCGGCGCCCGCCGCCTGAGCCGCCCGCGCCTCGTCCGGCGTGGTGACGGTGACGACGGTGTACGTACCGACCGCGGCGAGCGAGGCGAGCACCGCGGGCGAGGGACAGCCGAAGTGGAAGGAGACCACCGGCACCGGGTCCTCGCGCAGCACTGCCAGCTTCGCCTCGTAGCCGTCGTCCGAGCCGCCGTACGGATCGACCTCGCCGAGCCCCGTCCCGTACCAGGCGACCTCACCGGCGAGCTGATCGCGGTAGACCTCGACGGCGGCGGTGTTGGCGAGTTCGGGCTGCGGGAGGAAGAGATTGACGCCGAAGGGGCGGCCGGTGAGCCCGCGCAGCCGCTTGATCTCCTGGTACATGCCGTCGGCGGTCTTGAGCCCGGCGGCGAGGAAACCGAATCCGCCGGCCTCACCGACGGCGGCGACCAACTCCGGACCGGAACCGCCGCCGGCCATCGGCGCCTGCACGATCGGATGACGGCAAAGAGCGGTCAGCGCGGTGGACATGGCCACATCGTGTCATGCCCCGCGCACCGCACCGAAACGGGCAGACCCACCCGGCGCCACGGACGGACAAGATCG
The DNA here is from genome assembly GCF_043083385.1 of Streptomyces sp. NPDC014733. Lineage (NCBI taxonomy): Bacteria > Bacillati > Actinomycetota > Actinomycetes > Kitasatosporales > Streptomycetaceae > Streptomyces > Streptomyces sp. NPDC014733. Next base: position 8,591 of record NZ_JBIBYO010000008.1, read on the forward strand.
GCCAACGCCCGCAGAACGCGGGTGGGCCCGGGGAAAATCCCCGGGCCCACCCGCGTAGATCTACGGTCGCCTACCGCCCGTTGAACGCATCCTTCAGCCGGGAGAAGAGCCCCTGCTGTCCGGGTTGAAACTGGCCCGTGGGGCGCTCTTCACCACGGAGCTTGGCCAGCCGCCGGAGCAGCTCTTCCTGCTCGGGGTCGAGCTTGGAGGGGGTCTGGACCTCGACGTGGACGATCAGGTCGCCGCGGCCGTTGCCCCGCAGATGGGTCACGCCGCGCTGGTGCAGCGGGATCGACTGGCCGGACTGGGTGCCGGGCCGGACGTCGATCTCCTCGACGCCGTCCAGCGTCTCCAGCGGGCACTTCGTGCCCAGCGCCGCCGCCGTCATCGGGATGGTGACCGTGCAGTGCAGGTCGTCGCCGCGCCTCTGGAAGACGGGGTGCGGCTGCTCGTGGATCTCGACGTAGAGGTCACCGGCGGGACCGCCACCGGGGCCGACCTCGCCCTCGCCCGCGAGCTGGATGCGGGTGCCGTTGTCGACGCCCGCCGGGATCTTGACGGTCAGCGTGCGGCGCGAGCGGATGCGGCCGTCACCGGCGCACTCCGGGCACGGCGTCGGCACGACCGTACCGAAGCCCTGACACTGCGGACACGGCCGCGACGTCATGACCTGACCGAGGAAGGACCGCGTGACCTGCGAGACCTCACCGCGGCCGCGGCACATGTCACAGGTCTGCGCGGAGGTGCCGGGGGCCGCGCCCTCACCGGTGCACGTGGTGCACACGATGGCGGTGTCGACCTGGATCTCCTTGGTGGTCCCGAACGCCGCCTCGTCCAGCTCGACGTCGAGACGGATCATCGCGTCCTGACCGCGCCGCGTCCGCGAGCGCGGACCGCGCTGCGAGGAGGCGCCGAAGAACGCGTCCATGATGTCGGAGAAGTTGCCGAAGCCGGCACCGAAGCCACCGGCCCCGCCACCGCCGCCGCCGGCCTGCGAGAGCGGGTCGCCGCCGAGGTCGTAGACCTGCTTCTTCTGCGGGTCCGACAGCACCTCGTAAGCGGCGTTGATCTCCTTGAACCGCTCCTGGGTCTTCGGATCCGGGTTCACATCCGGGTGCAGCTCACGCGCCAGCCGCCGGAAAGCCTTCTTGATCTGGTCCTGCGAGGCGTCGCGGCCGACACCGAGGACCGTGTAATAGTCCGTGGCCACTTACGACTCCGCCAGGATCTGTCCGACGTAACGTGCCACTGCGCGTACCGCTCCCATCGTTCCGGGGTAGTCCATGCGGGTCGGTCCGACCACGCCGAGTTTGGCGACTGCCTCGTCGCCCGAACCGTAGCCGACCGCAACCACCGACGTGGACGCAAGTCCTTCATGGGCATTCTCATGCCCGATACGTACCGTCATGCCCGAGTCCTTGGCCTCCCCGAGCAGTTTGAGCAGCACCACGTGCTCCTCAAGAGCCTCCAGCACCGGCCGGATCGTCAGCGGGAAGTCGTGCCCGAAGCGGGTGAGATTGGCGGTACCGCCGATCACCAACCGCTCCTCGGTCTCCTCCACCAACGTCTCCAGCAGCACCGACAGCACCGTCGAGACCGTGCCGCGGTCCTCCTGCTCGAAGGAGTCCGGAAGATCCTGCACCAATTGCGGCACATCCGCGAACCGGCGCCCCACGACCCGGCTGTTGAGCCGGGCCCGCAGATCCGCCAGCGACGCCTCACCGAACGGCCCCTGACAGTCGATCAGCCGCTGTTCGACGCGTCCGGTGTCGGTGATCAGCACGAGCATCAGCCGCGCCGGGGCCAGCGCCAGCAGCTCGACGTGGCGGACGGTGGACCGCGTCAGCGACGGATACTGCACCACCGCGACCTGCCGGGTCAGCTGCGCCAGCAGCCGGACCGTGCGGCCCACGACGTCGTCCAGATCGACCGCGCCGTCCAGGAAGTTCTGGATCGCGCGGCGCTCGGGGCTGGAAAGCGGCTTGACGCCGGCGAGCTTGTCGACGAAGAGGCGGTAGCCCTTGTCGGTGGGGATCCGGCCCGCGCTGGTGTGCGGCTGGGCGATGAATCCCTCATCCTCCAGGACCGCCATGTCGTTACGGACCGTGGCCGGGGAGACACCGAGCTGATGGCGCTCGGTCAGCGCCTTCGAGCCGACCGGCTCCTCCGTACCCACGTAGTCCTGGACGATGGCACGCAGCACCTCCAGCCTGCGTTCACTGAGCACCGCGCACACCTCCAGTCCCGCCGCCCCGCGGCTTCCTCGCCTGGCACTCCACCGGTCCGAGTGCCAGTACCGGTCCAGTGTACGGCCGGGTCACACCGGCGGGGCAAGGGTCTCGCGTGCGACACCGGCCACGCCCCGTGATCCACCGGGCAACGCCCCCGCGCTACCGATAGCGTCTCGGCATGCGCACGACGTGGGAAGAGGCGGGATGGGAACGGCTCGGCGACGGCATCGCCCGCCGCCGGATGCCGGGCTGGGACGAGACGGTGGGCGCCGTCGTGGGGTCGGACGGCGTGCTGCTCGTCGACGCCGGCGCCACCCTGCGCGACGGCGCCGAACTGCGGCTCGCCGTCCGCCGGGTGGTGGGCCGCGACGTGACGCACATCGCGCTGACCCATCCGCACTTCGACCACGTCCTGGGCACCGCCGCCTTCGCCGGGGTGCGGGTTTTCGCCGCCACCGGAGCCGCCGAGCTGATGGCCCGCGAGCGGGAGACGCTGCGGGAGGACGCGGTACGCCACGGCGTCGACGCGGACAGGGCCACCGACGCCACCGACATCCTGGTGCTGCCGCACCACGGTGTGCACGGTGAGCTGACCGTGGACCTCGGCGACCGGCAGGTGCTGCTCGCCAACGTCGGCCCCGGCCACACCGCGCACGACCTCGCGGTCCTCGTCCCGGGCCGGGGCACGGAGCCCGAGGTGGTCTTCTGCGGCGACCTCGTCGAGGAGTCCGGCGAACCGTCCGCCGGGCCCGACGCCCTCGGCCGGCAGTGGCCCGCCGCCCTGGACCGGCTGCTGGCGCTGGGCGGCGAGGGCGCGCGGTACGTCCCCGGGCACGGCGCCGTGGTGGACGCCGCCTTCGTCCGCGCCCAGCGCGCCGCGCTCGCCGCCCGCTTCGGCACCCCGCCGGCCTGAACCACGCCGGCACCCGTCACCCCGACCCGTCACAGAACAGGCACCCGAGACCATGCAGAGCAGGCACTACGGCCCCGACCTCACCCCGCCGTGGAAGAAGCAGCGGCCCGCGCCGGAGGTGGCGGCGGAAGCGGATCTGGTGGTCGAGGAGGTCACCACCGGGTTCTGCGGGGCGGTGATCCGCTGCGAGAAGTCGGCGCAGGGGCCGACGGTCACCCTGGAGGACCGGTTCGGCAAACACCGCGTCTTCCCGATGGAGCCGCGCGGCTTCCTGCTGGAGGGCGAGGTCGTCACGCTCGTACGGCCCCGGGAGCGGGCGGCGGGCGGTCCGGCGCGGACGGCGTCCGGTTCGCTGGCGGTGCCCGGCGCGCGGGCCCGGGTCGCGCGGGCGGGGCGGATCTATGTGGAGGGGCGGCACGACGCGGAACTGGTCGAGCGGGTGTGGGGCGACGACCTGCGCATCGAGGGCGTGGTCGTGGAGTACCTGGAGGGCATCGACGATCTGCCGGAGATCGTCCGCGCCTTCGCCCCCGGGCCCGACGCGCGCCTCGGCGTCCTCGTCGACCATCTGGTGCCCGGCTCGAAGGAGTCCCGGATCGCGGCGGGGGTGACCGATCCGCATGTGTGCGTGGTGGGCCATCCGTACATCGACGTGTGGGAGGCGGTGAAGCCGGCGTCGGTGGGGATCGCGGCGTGGCCGGTCGTACCGCGCGGCCAGGACTGGAAGACGGGGGTGTGCCGGGCGCTGGGCTGGCCGGAGAACACCGGCGCCGCCTGGCAACGGATCCTGTCGGGCGTGCGCAGCTACAAGGACGTGGAACCGGCGCTGCTGGGGCGGGTGGAGGAGCTGATCGACTTCGTCACGGTCGGCGGTGCCGCCTGAGCGGCGGGAGCGTGCCGAAGTCCTTGGTTTCCAGCTCGACGCCGAGTGCCTCCAGTGGCACCGGCAGCCCGAACTTCGTGGTCACCTCGGCGTCGTAGTCGGCGTCCGGGCCGCTCCCCGCCGGCTTGCTCAGCAGCATGCAGTGGGCCGCCATCGGATCGATGATCAAGTAGTACGGGACCCCGGCCGCCGCGTGGAGCGCGCGTTTGTCGCCGTAGTCCCGGTCGACGCTGCTCCGGGACCTCTTCGACGATGTCGTTGTGGACCCAGTCAGGTCCGGCCATCATCACAATGTCCCCCCACAGGAGTTCCGCCTTGAAACCTTCGGGAACCTCCAGGTTCGCGAAGACCTCGGCCACGTCGGTCACCGGTCGTTCAGCCACAGCGGTCATCTCGGTGGCCCTCCACATCACGCCGCGTCTTTGCCGCCGGCGTAGGGAGAGCGGGACGGGGGCGCAGAGCGCCCGCATCGGTTCACCCTTTCGGTATCAGTCCACCAGATCCCGCACCACCGCGTCAGCCAGCAGGCGTCCGCGGAGTGTCAGTACGGCGCGGCCCGCGGCGTACGGGGCCTGCTCCAGGAGGCCGTCGGCGAGGGCGCGGGCGGCGGCGCGGGCGCCCGCGGGGGCGAGGAGGTCCAGGGGGCAGCCGTCGGCGAGGCGCAGTTCCAGGAGGATGCGTTCGACGCGGCGGTCCTCGTCGGCGAGGAGTTCGCGGCCGGCGCCCGGGGAGCGGCCCTCGGTCAGGGCCTGGGCGTAGGCGCCGGGGTGCTTGACGTTCCACCAGCGGACGCCGCCGACGTGACTGTGGGCGCCGGGGCCCGCGCCCCACCAGTCGGCGCCGGTCCAGTACAGCTCGTTGTGGCGGCAGCGGGCGGCGTCGGTGGTGGCCCAGTTGGAGACCTCGTACCAGCGGAAACCGGCGGCGGTGAGGCGTTCCTCGGCGATGAGGTAGCGGTCGGCGTGCACATCGTCGTCGGTCATCGGGACCTCGCCGCGGCGGATCCGGCGGGCCAGCTGGGTGCCCTCCTCGACGATCAGGGCGTACGCGGAGACGTGGTCGGGACCGGCGCCGAGGGCGGCGTCCAGGCTGGCGCGCCAGTCGTCGTCGCTCTCGCCCGGGGTGCCGTAGATCAGGTCGAGGTTGACGTGCGCGAACCCGGCGGCGCGCGCCTCGGCGACGCAGGCTTCGGGGCGGCCGGGGGTGTGGGTGCGGTCGAGGATCTTCAGGACGTGCGGGCGGGCGCTCTGCATGCCGAAGGAGACGCGGTTGAAGCCGCCCTCGCGCAGCCCGTCGAGGTAGCGCGGGTCGACGGTCTCCGGGTTGGCCTCGGTGGTGATCTCGGCGTCCGGGGCGAGCCCGAACTCGTCGCGGATCGCGGCCAGCATCCGGCCGAGGTCGGCGGCGGGCAGCAGGGTCGGGGTGCCGCCGCCGACGAAGACCGTCTCGACCTGCCGCGGGTCGTCGCCGAGCACCTTGCGGGCCAGCCGGATCTCCTCGACGAGGTGATCGGCGTAGGTCTCCCGGGAGGCGAGGGCGCCGCCGGGGCCACGCAGCTCGCTCGCGGTGTAGGTGTTGAAGTCGCAGTAGCCGCAGCGGGTCGCGCAGTACGGGACGTGCAGGTAGAAACCGAGCGGGCGGTCGGCGGCGCCGGTCAGCGCGGCGGCGGGCAGCGCCCCGTCCCCGGGCATCGGCTCCCCATCGGGCAGTGCGGAAGGCATGGGGTCCATTGTCCGTCATCCGGGGGCGGTCCCGGGCCGCGGCCGGGGCTGGGCCGCGGGCGCCGCCCGGAGTCCCGCCCCGCGCCCTCCGGGCGGCGCCGCCGGGCCGCGGCTCGCCCTACCCCGTCGCCCCCTCCGTCCGTCCCTCCGGGAGCGCCTGGAGGACGAGGAGGGCCAGGTCGTCGTCGGGCGGGGTCGGGGAGAAGCCGTGGACGGCGCGGCGGATGTGTTCGGCGATGCCGGTCGCGGGCAGACCGGCGCAGGCGGCGAGGGTGCGGGCCAACCCGTCGTCGTCATCGAACTGGTTACGGCCCGAGCGGCGTTCGGTGACGCCGTCGGTGACGCAGAGCAGCGTCTCCCCGGGGGCGAGGTCGAACGCCTCACTCTCGTACGTGGCGTCGCCGACCACACCCAGCAGCATCTGCGGGGCGGCGACCACCCGGACCGCGCCGTCGGTGCCGAGGACCAGCGGGAGCGGGTGGCCGGCGCTGGCCAGGGTGCAGCGGATGCCGCCGGAGCCGTCCGGGTGCGGAACGATCTCGCCGTAGAGCAGCGACAGGAAGCGGGCCTGTTCGCCCTCGTCGCGCAGGCCGACGGAGGACTGCACGCCGGCCTCGGCGGCGACGGCGGCGGCCACCGCGGCGACGGAGTCCGCCGCCTCCCGGGCCATGGTCTCGTTCAGCCGGTCCAGCACCGCGCCGACGTCGAAGCCGTCGCGGGCCAGCAGCCGCAGCACCGGCCGGGCGAGCCCGGTGACCGCCGCCGCCTCCGGGCCGCTGCCGCAGACGTCGCCGAGGGCGAAGCACCAGCGGCCGTCGCCCGCGTCGAAGAGGTCCCAGAAGTCGCCGCCCGCCCAGGCACCCGCGCGCGGTTCGTAGACGACGGCGGAGGCGACGCCCGGGACCTGGGCGCGGCCGTGCGGCAGCAGCCGCCGCTGGAGGACCCGGCTGATCCGCTCCTGCCTGCTGTACGCGCGGGCGGTGGCGACGGCGCGGGCGACGCGGCGGCACAGGTCCTCGGAGAGGCCGACCGCCGCGTCGGGGAAGCGCGGCAGCCCGGACCGGCCGAGCAGCACCGTGCCCAGCCGCAGGCCGCCGCTGATCAGCGGGCAGGCGAGGGCGGCGCCGAGGTGGCTCCCCGGGGCCTCGGGTTCCGCCGCCGTCTCCGCGCCGTCCGCGCCCTCCGGCCACGCCCAGGGGACCGCCGAGCCGTCGGTGGCGCAGGACTGCGAAGGCGCGCCCGGGGGCGGGGCCTTCTCCAGGGCCAGCCGGAGCGGGTCGATGAGGCTCTCGCGGGAGTGCCAGACGTGGGCGAGGCGCGGCGGTTCGTCGCCGCCGGCCGTGCCCGGCACCGGTCCGCCTGCCTCGCCGTCGTAGAGCCACACCGCGCACCAGTCGGCGAGCCGGGGTACCGCGAGCTGGGCGGCGAGGGAGGCGATGCGGTCGGCGTCGAGCGGGCCGGAGAGCAGGTCGGACGCCTCGGCGAGGAAGGTCGGCGCGCCGTGTGTGATCCACTCGGCGGCCGCGCCCGAGGTGCCGGGCCCGGGCGCCGCGTACCCGTAGGAGGTGTCGCTGTAGCTGCCCGCCCCGTAGGCGGCGTCGGCGTATCCGGCGGCGGGCCGGGCGGCCGCCGGGGCGTCGGGGTCCGGGTAGGCGCCACCGGTGTCCGCGAGGTCGCGGCCGGGTGCCGGGCGGTACCCGCCGTCCGGGCCCTCGGGGCGGTGGGCCGGGGCGTCGTCCGGGGCGGTGCGGGCGGCCGGGACGTGGCCGGGCGCGCGGTCCGTCCCGGGCTCCGGGGCGGCGGTCGCGAGGCGGAACCAGACGCACTTGGCGGCGCGGTCGTAGGTGATGCCCCAGGAGGTGGCGACCGCGCCGACCAGCTGGAGGCCGTGGCCCGCGCCGCCGGGGAGGGCGCCGTGGTGCGGCCCGCACACCGGCCGGGTGGGGTGGCGGTCGGCCACCTCGACGGTCAGGCCGTCCGCGTCGAGGCGGCAGCGGACATCGACGTCGGTGCCGGCGTGCACCACGGCGTTGGTCACCAACTCGCTGACCAGCAGCACCGCTTCGTCCATGAGCCGCCCGTCCAGCCGCTCGGCGCCCGGTGGCCGCCGGGCCGCCCAGTCGGTGAGCGTGGCGCGGACGAAGCGGCGGGCGTCGGCCGCCGCCCGGGCCGTACCCGGCAACGCGAGGGAGCGGGCCGCCCCTGCCGTGCCCGCCCGGTCCGCGGCTCCGGTCTCCGCCGCTAACGCAGTCGTCGTCATCCCCGCACCTCCCGCGCGGCACGGCCGTCCGCCGCGTGCCGCACGGACAGGGTGACAGACCGGGCGCGTGCCACGACACCGCGTCACCGCGGAACGGCGCGCGGACGGCGGGGAAGCGGCCGGGAAGCGCAGGCAGCGGGCCTGCGGGCGGATCGTCACCGGACGGGCGAGGGGGCGCGTGGCGCCCCGGCGCCCGCCCGGGCGGGCGCCCTCACGCCTCCCGCGCGCCCGAGTACATCTCGTCGAGGAGATCCTTGAAGGCCCGCTCGACGACCGGCCGCTTGACCTTGAGGCTGGGGGTGACCTCGCCGTGCTCGATGTCCAGGTCGCGCGGGAGCAGCCGGAACTTACGGACCTGCTGCCAGCGCTGGAGGCCCTCGTTGACCCGCTCGACGTAGCCGTCGATCAGATCGCGGGTCCGCCGGTCCGCGACGACCTCGGCGTACGGGCGGTCGGCCATGCCGTGCTCGGCGGCCCAGGTCAGCAGCGTCGGCTCGTCGAGGGCGATGAGGGCGGTGCAGAAGTTCCGGTTGGCGCCGTGCACCAGGACGTTGGAGATGAACGGGCAGAGTGCCTTGAAGCGGCCCTCGACCTCCGCCGGGGCGATGTACTTGCCGCCCGACGTCTTGATCAGGTCCTTCTTCCGGTCGGTGAGCCGCAGATAGCCGTCGGCGGACAGCTCACCGATGTCGCCGGTGTGGAACCAGCCGTCGGATTCCAGGACCTCCGCGGTCTGCGCCTCCAGCCCGTGGTAGCCCTGCATGATGCCGGGTCCGCGGAGCAGGATCTCGCCGTCCTCGGCGATCCGCACCTCGGTGCCGGGCAGCGGCTTGCCGACCGTGCCGGTGCGGTACGCCTCGCCGGGGTTGACGAAGCTGGCGGCGCTGGACTCGGTCAGGCCGTAGCCCTCCAGGATGTGGATGCCGGCGCCGGCGAAGAAGTAGCCGATCTCCGGGGCGAGGGCTGCGGAGCCGGAGACCGCGGCGCGCAGCCGGCCGCCGAACGCCGCGCGCAGCTTGGCGTAGACGAGTGCGTCGGCGGCCTTGTGCTTGGCGGCGAGCGCGAAGGGGACGGAGGCGTTGCCGGTGCGGCGGAAGGTGTCCTGGGAGACCTTGGCGTACTCACGGGCGACGCCCGCCGCCCACTGGAAGATCTTGTACTTGGCGGCGCCGCCCTCGCGCGCCTTGGAGGCGACGCCGTTGTAGACCTTCTCGAAGATGCGCGGGACGGCCGCCATGTAGGTCGGCCGGACCACCGGCAGATTCTCGATGATCTTGTCGACCCGGCCGTCGACGGCGATGACATGGCCGACCGAGATCTGCCCGGCGGTCAGCACCTTGCCGAAGACGTGGGCGAGCGGCAGCCAGAGGTACTGCACGTCCTCCGCGGTGACCATGCCGGTGGCCTGGATGGCGCGCGCCATGTACGACCAGCAGTCGTGCGCCAGCCGTACGCCCTTGGGGCGGCCGGTGGTACCGGAGGTGTAGATGAGCGTGGCGAGCTGGTCGGCGCGGAGGGCGGCGACGCGTTCGGTGACGCACTCCGGGTGCTTCTCCAGGTAGGCGGCGCCGCGCTTCTCCAGATCGGCGAGGGAGAGCACCCAGCCCTCCGGGTCGTCCTCGGCGGGCCGGGCGTCGGCCTCCTCGATGACGACGACATGGGCGAGGTCGGGCAGGTCGGCGCGGCGCTCGCGGACCTTCTCCAGCTGGGCGGCGTCCTCCGCGATCAGCACCCGGCTGCCGGAGTCGGACAGGATGTACGCGGTCTCCTCGGCGTTGGTGCTGGGGTAGACCGTGGTGGTGGCGGCGCCGGAACAGAGCACGCCGAGGTCGGCGAGGATCCACTCGACGCGGGTCGCGGCGGCCAGCGCCACCCGCTCCTCGGGGCGCACGCCGAGCGCCATCAGGCCGGCGGCCGTGGCATACACCCGCTGGGCGGCGTCGTTCCAGGTCAGCGACTTCCAGTCGTCCGGGCCCGTGCCCGAGACGGGCGGGACGGGGTGACGGAACGCCTCCGCGTCGGGCGTCGCGGCGACCCGCTCCAGAAAGAGGCTCGCCACCGAAGGCGGGCGGTTGTCGATCAGCGTGTGGGTGTCCGTCACGGCATCCTCCGGGGCCCGCTACATTGCTGGTGACTCGCGAGTAACCTTTGAGCAGAGATCAGAGTAGGCCGCGTTCCGCCGCCATGTAAGGGTCTGCGGCCGACTGGTTCACGAAGTGATCCGTACGCTGTACGCGCAGATGCCCCCTCGCCGCATCTCCGGCATATCCCCCGGAAGCCTGCCGTCCGGGACGTCTCACCGCGCGCAGACGCCGAAGGGCGCCGGCCTCACCCGAGGCCGGCGCCCTGTCCGGTACGCGCCCGCTCCCCCGTGCCGGAGGCGGGACGCGGCCGCTACTTCTTCTTGTCGCCGTCGGAGTCCGAGGAGAGCACCGCGATGAATGCCTCCTGCGGCACCTCCACGCTGCCGACCATCTTCATCCGCTTCTTGCCTTCCTTCTGCTTCTCCAGCAGCTTCCGCTTACGGGAGATGTCACCGCCGTAGCACTTGGCGAGGACGTCCTTGCGGATGGCGCGGACCGTCTCACGGGCGATGACGCGGCTGCCGATCGCCGCCTGGATCGGCACCTCGAAGCCCTGCCGCGGGATCAGCTCGCGCAGCTTGCCGACGAGGCGGACGCCGTACGCGTACGCCTTGTCCTTGTGGCAGATCGCGGAGAACGCGTCGACCTTGTCGCCGTGCAGCAGGATGTCGACCTTGACGAGGTCGGCGACCTGCTCGCCGGTGGGCTCGTAGTCCAGCGAGGCGTAGCCGCGGGTCTTGGACTTGAGCTGGTCGAAGAAGTCGAAGACGACCTCGGCGAGCGGGAGGGTGTAGCGGATCTCGACGCGGTCCTCGGAGAGGTAGTCCATGCCGAGGAGGGTGCCGCGCCGGGTCTGGCACAGCTCCATGATCGCGCCGATGAACTCGCTGGGCGCCAGGATGGTGGCCCGCACGACCGGCTCGTGGACCTTGTCGATCTTGCCGGTGGGGAACTCGCTCGGGTTGGTGACCTCGTGGTGCGCGCCGTCCTCCATGTCGACCTGGTAGACGACGTTGGGGGCGGTCGCGATCAGCGCCAGGTTGAACTCGCGCTCCAGCCGCTCGCGGATGACCTCCAGGTGCAGCAGCCCCAGGAAGCCGACGCGGAAGCCGAAGCCGAGCGCCGCGGAGGTCTCCGGCTCGTAGACCAGCGCCGCGTCGTTGAGCTGGAGCTTGTCCAGCGCCTCGCGCAGCTCCGGGTAGTCCGAGCCGTCCAGCGGGTACAGGCCCGAGAACACCATCGGCTTGGGGTCCTTGTAGCCGCCCAGCGCCTCGGTCGCCCCGTTGTTGAGCTGGGTGATCGTGTCGCCGACCTTGGACTGCCGGACGTCCTTCACACCGGTGATCAGATAGCCCACCTCACCCACGGAGAGGCCGTCGGCGGCCGTCATCTCGGGCGAGTTGGTGCCGATCTCCAGCAGCTCGTGGGCGGCGCCGGTGGACATCATCCGGATCCGCTCGCGCTTGCTGAGGGTGCCGTCGACGACCTTCACGTACGTCACGACGCCGCGGTAGGCGTCGTAGACCGAGTCGAAGATCATCGCGCGGGCGGGGGCGTCCTTGACGCCGACCGGCGCCGGGACGTCGCGGACCACGCGGTCCAGCAGCTCGGGCACGCCGACGCCGGTCTTGGCGGAGACCCGCAGCACGTCCTCCGGCTCGCAGCCGACGAGGTTCGCCAGCTCCGCGGCGAACTTCTCGGGCTGCGCGGCGGGCAGGTCGATCTTGTTGAGGACGGGGATGATCGTGAGGTCGTTCTCCATCGCCAGGTAGAGGTTGGCGAGGGTCTGCGCCTCGATCCCCTGCGCGGCGTCGACGAGGAGGATGCAGCCCTCGCACGCGGCGAGCGAGCGGGAGACCTCGTAGGTGAAGTCGACGTGACCGGGGGTGTCGATCATGTTGAGGATGTGGTGCGTACCGCTCCCCTCCTCGCCCTCGGACGGCGACCACGGGAGCCGCACCGCCTGGGACTTGATCGTGATGCCGCGCTCGCGCTCGATGTCCATGCGGTCGAGGTACTGCGCGCGCATCTGCCGCTGGTCGACGACACCGGTGATCTGGAGCATCCGGTCGGCGAGCGTCGACTTGCCGTGGTCGATGTGCGCGATGATGCAGAAGTTACGGAGGAGGGCCGGATCGGTACGGCTCGGCTCCGGCACGTTCGTAGAGGTCGCGGGCACGCAGGGTCCATTCAAGGCGGGTAGGCGGAACAGGGTGCGTCCGGCGGACCCGCCATGATCCGCAAGACCACCCTCGGGTGTGACGTCCTCCCCATGGTCCCATGAGCGGCGCCCCCGACCCGTTCCGGGCGCTCCCCCGCGGCCCCGGGTACCTCCCGACGGCGGGCCCCCACGGGCGGAAACGCCCCGGATTGGGTGGCCGCGGAGGTGGCTGGTAGCCTGGTCCACTGCGCTTCGTGCCCTCTCAGTGCGTCGCGCAACTCGAAACTCCAACGAACCTGAAAAGGCTCTTTCGTGGCGAACATCAAGTCCCAGATGAAGCGGATCAAGACCAACGAGAAGGCTCGTCAGCGCAACAAGGCTGTCAAGTCCACTCTGAAGACCGCGATCCGTCGCACCCGCGAGGCCGTGGAGGCCGGTGACCTGCAGAAGGCCACCACCGCCCAGGCCGAGGCTGCCAAGAAGCTCGACAAGGCCGTCAGCAAGGGTGTCATCCACAAGAACGCCGCCGCCAACAAGAAGTCGGCGCTGGCGAAGAAGGTCGCCGGCCTCAAGGGCTGAACGACCTCCCTCGGACGGTCCGCCGTCCGACCTCCGCACCACCCCGCCGTCGGGGACCCAGCGGCCCCTCTCTCCGCTCCTCGCACGGTGCACCACCGCGCCGCACACGGCCTGCGTTCGCCACGCGGGTGCGGCGCACCCCGGCCCGCCCGGCCTTCCGCCGGGCGCGCCGACACATGACACATACGGAAAGCCCCGCCTGTGCCCTTCCCCAGGGCCGGCGGGGCTTTCTGCTGGGCTGACTGCGTTGGGGGAGGGCCGTTTGTTTGTGGCGGGCCACTTTTCCGTCTTCCTGTAGGGCCTCCCGCTGCGCCTTCCGGGGCTTTCCGGGGGCCTTCCGGGGGCCTTCCGCTGTGACGGTGGGTGGGCTTCCGGCGTGTGGGGCCGTGGGGCGGGGTGGGTTTCCGACGTGCCGGGGGCGTTGTCGGTGGGGTCCGTTACTCTGCGGGCATGTCGATCTCGGGGGATTCCGGCCGTCCCTACGGCCCGCCGCAGCCGAACCCTTACGGCGGTTCGGTCCCGGCACCGTCCAATCCGTACGCCCAGCCGTCACCGCAGCCCGGCGGCTTCGGACCGGCCGCGCCGGTACCGGCTCCGGACGGCGGGGGCAAGGGCGCGTCGGGCTGGATATGGGCGATCGGCGGTGCGGTCGCGGCCAGCGCGCTCTGGGGCTCGCTGCTCTTCGCCACCGGCGGGTTCAGCAGCGAGCCCTCCCCCGACCTCGCCGGTTACGCCTACACCTCCGACCTGTGCGCGGACACCTCCCTGAAGCCTTTCGAGGAGGGCCGGTACCGGCCGTCGCAGAACGACTCCACCTCCGGCTCCAACCCGGAGCACAGCGGTTCCCAGCAGCCCTCCGTCGACTCCATGTGGTGCAACATCACCCTGCAACAGGACGGCGGAAGCAGCTCCGACTACTCCTCGGCGAGCGTCTACACCACCGCCGTCCTGCACAAGAAGAGCGACCCCGCCCCGGAGTTCGCCGATACCTACCGCGCCTACGAGAAGCAGAGCTCGCCCTCGAACCGCTACAAGGTCACACCGGTCGAGGGCCTCGGCGACGAGGCGTATCTGGTGACCCGAGAAGACCAGAACAGCGACACCGGGCGGTACGCGATCCTCGCCGTCCGGCACGGCTGGACCACGTACCAGACGACATGGTCCAGCTACGCCTCCGGCCGGAGCGTCGGCAACCAGCCGACACCGGACGACGTGGGCGACATGCTCAAGACCAGCGCCCGGGAGACGCTGGCGAAACTGCGGGGGTGAGAGGCGCGGGCCTCGCCGGTCGGCGGAGGCAGGCGGCCAGGCACGGCCGGGTGCTTGCCAGGGGCCCGGGCAAGGCCTTTGCCGGGCGTCGAGGTGCCGGGCCGCGCCTGGTCAGACTCAAGGGTGCCTGGTCAGGAGTTCGGCTGGTCGGGGGTTCGGCTGGTCAGGAGCTTGCCTGGGCAGGGGCTCAAGGCGGGCGTGGCCTCCACCGGCCCGGCCCCTGCCGTGTCGGTCAGCGGGAACGGGCTGCGCGGGCGACGGCCACCACGGCCTTCTCCAGGGCATATCCGGGGTCGTCCCCGCCGCCCTTCACACCCGCGTCGGCGGCGGCCACCGCTCGCAGCGCCGTCGCCACGCCGTCCGCCGACCAGCCGCGCATCTGCTGCCGTACCCGGTCGATCTTCCACGGCGGCATGCCCAGCTCACGGGCGAGATCGCCGGGGCGGGCACCGCGCGGGGCGGAGGCCAGCTTGCCGATGGCGCGGACGCCCTGGGCCAGCGCACTGGTGATCATGACGGGGGCGACGCCGGTCGCGAGCGACCAGCGCAGCGCCTCCAGCGCCTCGGCGGCCCGGCCCTCCACCGCGCGGTCGGCGACGGTGAAGCTCGACGCCTCGGCCCGGCCGGTGTAGTAGCGCGCGACTACCGCCTCGTCGATCGTGCCCTCGATGTCGGCGGCCAGCTGCGAACAGGCCGACGCCAGCTCCCGCAGATCGCTGCCGATCGCATCGACCAGCGCCTGGCACGCCTCGGGCGTCGCGGAGCGCCCCGCCGCCCGGAACTCGCCCCGCACGAACGACAGCCGATCGGCGGGCTTCGTCATCTTCACGCACGCCACCTCGCGCGCACCGGCCTTCCGGGCGGCGTCCAGCAGCCCCTTGCCCTTGGCCGCGCCCGCGTGCAGCAGCACGAGCGTGATCTCCTCGGCGGGCGAAGCGAGATACCCCTTCACGTCCTTGACGGAATCCGCCGACAGATCCTGGGAGTTGCGCACCACCACGACCTTGCGCTCCGCGAAGAGCGAGGGGCTGGTCAGCTCGGCGAGGGTGCCGGGCTGGAGCTGGTCGGAGGTGAGGTCCCGCACATCGGTGTCCGCGTCGGCGGCGCGGGCAGCCGCCACCACCTGCTGGACCGCGCGGTCCAGCAGCAGGTCCTCCTGGCCCACCGCGAGGGTCACGGGGGCGAGCAGATCGTCGTTTGCACTCTTCCTGGCCATCGCGTTCCAGCATCCCACGCCCCACCGACAGCGCCGCTCCGCGCACCCCGCCGGACCGGCCCGACCGGCGCACCGGTCCGCTGACCGACAATGGCTCGGTGAGCGATGCACGACACGTACTGGTACTGCCCGACCGCGACGCCGCCGAGGAGGTGGCCGAGGCCCTGACCGAACGCTTCGGCGTCCCCGAGGAGCCCCAGCTCGTACGGGACGCCCTGGCCGGGGAGGACGACGCCGAGGACGCCCAGTGGCTGGTGGTCGTCGAGGACCCGGACGGCCGCTACAACGCGCACCGGCTGGACGCCCTCGCCGCCGAGCACGAGGGATGGCGCGAGAGGGAGTGACGACCGGGCCGCGGGGCGGCGCGCCGGGCCGGGGCGCCGCGAGCCCGATCGGGCCGGGCGGGGCCGGGCCCGTACGGCGGCGACTGCGGTGGCGGGAGCCCCGGCCGGCACGGCGCGGGCGACGGCCGCGGTGGGCAGGGGGAGGACGGACAGGGGGACGGCGGAGCCCGCGGGTCCTGTCGTCGGGGCGGCGGTCCTGCGTGGTCACCGACAGCTGCCGGTGGGTGCCGAGCACGGCCGCCGCGCCCCCGGTGTCGGTGCGCAGGACCATGGCGCCCCCGCGCCGTAACGTCTCGACCGTGCGGGGCGCCGGATGGCCGTACGGGTTGTCCGCGCCCACCGAGATGAGCGCGAGCCGCGGTGCCAGGCGCTGGAGCAGCGTCGGGTCCTGATGGGCGGACCCGTGATGGGCGACCTTGAGGACATCCACGGCGGTCAGGTCCGGGTGCGCGGCCAGCAGGGCCTGCTGGGCGGGCGGTTCGAGGTCGCCGAGGAGCATCAGGGTCAGGTCACCACTGCGGACGAGCAGCGTCACGCTGGCGTTGTTCGGGCCCACCGCACCGCCCGTGCCGTCCGCCGGAGGCCACAGGACCTCCCAGCTCAGCTGCCCCAGGCGACGCCGCTCCCCCGGCACCGCCGGGACCACCGGTACGCCCGCCTCCGCCGCCGTACGCCGGACGGACTCCGCCTGTCCGGGCGGCTCCCGGAGCGTGGTCGTCTCGATCAGGCCGACCGACCGGCCGCGCAGCACGCCCGGCAGTCCGTCGACATGGTCGGCGTGGAAGTGGCTCAGCACCACCACGGGCACCCGCCATACCCCCAGGGCCGTCAGACAGCGGTCCATCGCGCGGGGCTCCGGGCCCGCGTCCACCACCAGCGCGGTGCCGTCGCCCGCCGCCAGGACCAGGCCGTCGCCCTGTCCCACATCGCAGGCCACCGCCCGCCATCCCGGTGGCGGCCAGCCCGTCACCACCCGGGTCAGCGGCACCGGTCGCCACACCACCAGGACCAGCGCCAGCGCACACACCGCGCACAGCCACCGGCGGCGCAGCACCCGCCGCCCGAGCGGCACCAGGACGACCGTGACGGCGGCGAGCGCGAGCCCGCCCGGCCAGCCACCCGGCCAGCCGAACTCCGCCCCGGGCAGCGCCGCCCCCGTCCGCGCCACCCCGGCGATCCAGCTGACGGGCCACCCCGCGCACCAGGCCAACGCCCGGGCGAGGAGCGGGAGTACGGGCGCCACGGCGAGCGCCGCGTACCCGAGGACCGTGGCCGGGGCGACGGCCAGCTCCGCCAGGAGGTTGCAGGGCACCGCCAGCAGCCCGACCCGTGCGGCGAGGACCGCGACGACCGGGCCGCAGACCGCCTGGGCGGCGGCAGCGGCAGCGATCACCTCGGCGAGACGCGGCGGCACCCGGCGTCTGCGGAGGGCTGCGCTCCAGCGGGGTGCCAGCACCAGGAGCGCGCCGGTGGCCAGGACCGACAGCAAGAAGCCGTAACTGCGGGCCAGCCACGGGTCGTAGAGCACCAGCAGCAGCACCGCCGCGCCCAGGGCGGGCAGCAGGGAACGGCGGCGCCCGGTACCGATCGCCACCAGGGTGATCAGGCCACAGGCCGCGGCCCGCAGCACGCTGGGGTCCGGTCGGCACACGACGACGAAGGCGAGCGCGAGACCGCCCCCGGCGAGGGCGGTGGACCGCAGCGAGAGGCCCAGGCGCGGGGCCAGCCCGCGGCGTTCGGCGCGGGAGGCGAGGTGCGGCGGGCCGATCAGCAGTGCCAGCACGATGGTGAGGTTGCTGCCGGAGACGGCGAGCAGATGGGTGAGGTCGGTGGCGCGGAACGCGTCGTCGAGGTCGGGCGGCACCCGCGAGGTGTCCCCGACCACCAGACCGGGCAGCAGCCCGCGGGCGTCGGGCGACAACCCGTCGGAGGCGTCGCGGAGCCCGGCCCGCAGACCGCCGGCCAGGCGCTGGAGCCCGGACGGTGCGCCGGTGACCTGCGGCGGCCCGTCGGCGGTGATCCGGAGGACGGCGGCGATCCGGTCATCGGGCGGCATCGGCGGGGCGGCACGGACCGGCACCCGGACGCGGGTGGTCGGCAACAGCGTCCGCCACCGTTCCAGGACCTCACCGCCCGCCGGCCCGGCCTGATCCGGGGAGTCGGGGCCCGCGTCCCGGGAGCGCGCGGCTCCCGGTTCCCGGGCCGCGCCCTGCCCCGGTGCTGTGGCCTGCCCCGGTGCCGTGGCCCGGGGTTCCGCGTCGGACTTCGGGTGGTCCGTGTCGGGCTTCGGGTGGTCCGTGTCGCCGTCACGGCTCGCCACGACGACGAGGGCGGGCGTGCGGAGCGCGGTCACCGCGCCGTCCGGGGTGGTGAGGCGCACCACGTCAGCGGTGAACACGAGGGACGGCGGCAACCGGTGCGACCCACGGACCTTCGGGCGGACCGTCCGCGGATCGCCGGTCACCTCGACCTCGGCGGTCAGATGGGCGTGGCGGGCGGCCCAGGCGGGCAGCGGCCCGCGCCGGGCGTCCGCCGCGTGCAGCGCCGCGCTCGCCGCGCCCGCCGCCCCGCAGAGCAGCACCGAGGCCAGGGCCACCAGCGCCCCCGCGGACCGCAGGGGCGGTACGCCTCCCCCGGTGCGCGGACCGTCCGCCGGCTCCGTCCTGCGTCGCCGCAGTGCCGCCCACAGGGCCGGTACGGCGAGGAGGACCGCGAGGGCGCAGCCCGTCGCCACCACGCCCGCCGGGGTGCCCAGGGCGAGCGCGGCCGCGCCCCACGCCGCCGTCGCCGGCGCCACCAGGCGCAGATCGGGCGGGCCCTCCTGACGCGGTTCCGCAGCCCCGGGCGCGGAGTCCACCGCCGCAGCCCGGTTTCCGGTACTCATGGCTGCACCAGGGGCTGCAGGTCGGCGAACTTGCGGTCGCCGATACCGGTGACCTCGCGCAACTGGTTCACCGAGGTGAACCCGCCGTGCCGGGTGCGGAATTCGACGATGTGCTGCGCCAGTACGGGGCCGACGCCGGGCAGGGTGTCGAGCTGTTCCACGGTCGCCGAGTTGAGGCTGACCGGCTGCCCGGGCTCGGCGGCGCCCGGCCCGCCGAGCCCTCCCGAGGCACCGGCCGACGCCGCGCCGGGCGGCCCGTTCGCTCCGCCACCGGGGCCCGCTGCGCCTCCCGCCCTGCCGACGACGATCTGTTCGCCGTCGACCAGCAACCGGGCACGGTTCAGCCCCTGGGTGTCCGCCCCGCGCACCACCCCGCCGGCCGCGGCGAGCGCGTCCATCACCCGCGCCCCCGCCGGTAACCGGCGCACCCCGGGATGCTCGACCTTGCCCACCACGTCGACCGTCACCTGACGGCCCGCCCCGCTCACGGTCGCCCCGGGCGCGGGAGCGGCACCTGACGGCCCTTGCCGCGGCGCTCCGCCGGGGACCGGCACCGCCCGCTCCGCCGCTGGGGCCCGCACCGGTTCCGGCCCGCCGGACCAGAAGTGCTGCACCGCGAGGACGAGCGCCACCACCAGCACCACCCCGAGCGCCGCCAACGCCTTCGGCTCCGTCCCGAACCGCCCTTGCAGCCACACGGGTAACCGCTCCCCCACGGCCAGCCGCACCCGCGCCCGGCGGGTGAGGACGGGCGAACCGGGGGCGCCGTACGAGGTGGGGGCGCGGCGCGGGCCGGGCGCCTTGGGCCCGGAGCCGGCGGGCGGGGCCGGGTGCGGGCCGGGGCCCGTCTCCAGGGACGCCTTACGGGGCGGGTCCGCCTCATGGCCGAGGGCAGGTTCGGGGCTCACCGCGTGGCTCGGCCCCCCGCCGGGGCCGGACTCCCCGGACGCCCCGCGCGACGGGCCCGTCTCGTCACCGAGGGCGAGGGTGGGGCGCACCCTGCGGCGCAGCCCGAGGCCAGGCCCCGCACCCGAGGCCGCCTCACCCGACGGACTCGCCTCACCGCCGAGGACAGGCACTGGGCTCTCCGTGCGGCCGGAGTCGCCGGAGTCAGCGCTCACCCCGCGCCCTGGCCCGAGCGCCCGGTCGTCCCCGGGCCCCGCCACTCCGCCCGCAAGCCGTCCCGACCGCCCCTGATCAGCCCAGGATTCCTTCTCCCGCTCCAGGCCGGAGGCCGAATCCGCCTCCGGCACCGGCACCGGCACCGCATCCCGCTCCGCACCCCCGTGCTCCCGCCCCGCCGCCCCCACGCCGAAGAGGGCGGCCGCCCGTGCGCGTACCACCGCCGATGCCGCGGCACGGCGTTCGGCCCGCCGCCTCGTACGGCCGCCGCTCCGCGCCGAGGACGGAAAGCGGCCCGCACCCGAGGCCGCCGGGCTTCCGCCCCCGGCGCGGGAGACAACCGGCGGACGCCCCCGCGCAACCTCCACGGCAAGCGAACCGCTCCCGGCGCCCGCACGGCTCCGCAAGCCACCGCCCACCGCACCAAGGCGTGACACCTCACCAACCGAACGTGACTCTCTGCTCATGCCGACCTACGGTAGGTTGCGCACGCCGGCCGTGCTGAGCAGCGTCAAATCCGGTGGAAAACCCGCGACTTGTGGATAACCGCGCCACCCGGAGGGGTGGCGTCCCGCCGCCGGCACGACTACCCGGCGTACCCGGAAGCCCCCGGCGCCGCCACGCAGGGCGGCAGCGCTACCGCGGCGCGACCACCACTCCCAGCAGCCCGGGCCCGGTGTGCGCGCCGATCACCGCGCCGACCTCGCTGACATGGAGTTCGTGCAGGCCGGGCACGCGTTCGCGCAGACGGGTGGCGAGGGCGTCCGCCCGCTCCGCGGCGGCGAGGTGGTGCACGGCGATGTCGGCCTCGCCCTCGCCCGCCCGCTCCGCGGCGATCTCCTCCAGCCGGGCGATGGCCTTGGACGCCGTACGGACCTTTTCGAGGAGTTCGATGCGGCCGTCGGCCAGTTGCAGCAGGGGCTTGACGGCGAGCGCGGAGCCGAGCAGGGCTTGCGCGGCGCCGATGCGGCCGCCTCGGCGCAGGTAGTCGAGGGTGTCGACGTAGAAGTAGGCGGAGGTCCCGGCGGCGCGGCGCTCGGCTGCGGCGACCGCGGCGTCGGCGTCGCCGCCGGCCTCGGCGGTCTCGGCCGCCGCCAGGGCGCAGAAGCCGAGGGCCATCGCGACCATGCCGGTGTCCACGACCCTTACCGGCACCGGCGAGTGCCGGGCGGCCAGCACCGCGGCGTCGTAGGTGCCGGAGAACTCGGAGGAGAGGTGCAGCGAGACGATCTCGGTGGCACCGGAGGCGGCGACCTTGCGGTAGGTGTCCGCGAAGGTCGTCGGGGCGGGGCGCGAGGTGGTCACCGGCCGCCGCTTCTGCAGTGCCTCGGCGACGGATCTCGCGGAGATCTCGGTGCCCTCCTCCAGGGCCTGGTCCCCCAGGACGACGGTCAGCGGAACGGCCGTGATGCGGTGGCGCTGGAGTGTCACCGGCGGCAGGTAGGCCGTGGAATCGGTGACGATGGCGACATGGCGGGACATGAAGGGGAGGTTATCGGGGGAGGACCGGCAGCCGACAGTGCGGGGCCGTTCCGCACCTGATCACGCGCTCACACCTGGTCACGCGCTCTGACGCCCCCACCCGCACGGCCCGGTGTCCGGGCGGGCGCCCCCGCGCGGACCGTGCCCCGGCCCGCCGGCCTCCCGCGCTCAGTCGGTCCGCTCCGCTCAATTGGCCCGCTCCGGCCCCGGCGACTTCTGCCAGGACGGCGTCTTCTGCCAGGAGTACGCGGAGCGGCGGCGCGGATCCGGAGCCGATATCGCCTGCGGCTGCTCCGCCCCCGCTTCCGGGGCACCGGCCGACCGGCCCGGCGCCTGCGCCTCGGTGGAACCGCTGCCCGCGGCGCCCTCCGTCTCGTCCGGGACGGCGGTCCAGTGCCGCAGCGCGCCCGATTCGACGTCGATCTGATCGCTCAGCGCCGCCAGGTCGTCCTCGGCGAACTTCCGCTGCCGGTCGCGCGCCGCCCACCGCAGCGACTCCGCGGAGTGGGTGATGCGCTCCAGGCGTTCGCGCAGCTCAGGCAGGCGGGCGGCCGTGGTGGCGTGGTCGGGCTCGCGCTCCAGACGCCTGAGTTCGTCGTCCAGCGCACGGCCGTGGACGCTGAGGCGGTCGAAGAGGCCGAGCGCCTCGCTCAACGACGCGTCCTCGGCCGCACCCCCGCGCAGCGCCTCCTGGGTCGCCCGCATCGACGTGCGCAGGGACATCCGCAGCTGCGCCAGCTCGCCCGGGACACCGGGCTTGGTCAGCTGCCGCGCCCGCAGTCCGGTGTCCTCGACCGTCCGGCGGGCCTGTGCGACGGTGCGGTCCACACCGCGCTTGGTCGCCTGGACCGCCTTGACGGTCACGAAGACCCCGGCGACGACGAACAGCAGGAAGAGCAGCCCCACGATGGCGATGGCGGCTTCCATGGGCTCTCCCGGAAGAGTCTCGGCGCCGGCCGGTCACCCGCGCCCGTCCCTCCACCGTAAACGGATCGGGCAGGTTGCGGGCCCTGACGGAACCCCCAACCTGCCCGTAGGGGAAACCCCCTAGAACCACGGCCGGAACCGGCCGCGCCGCATCACGCGGGCACGATGTTGACCAGCTTCGGCGCGCGGACGATCACCTTGCGGATACCGGCGCCGCCCAGCGCCGCGACCACCGCGGGCTCGGCCAGCGCCGCCGCCTCCAGGTCCGCGTCGGAGATCGTCGGGGCGACCTCCAGACGGGCCTTGACCTTGCCCTTCAGCTGGACGACGCAGGTCACCGCCTCGTCGACGACATACGCCGGGTCGGCCACCGGGAAGTCGGCGAGCACCACCGAGCCGGTGTGGCCCAGCTTGCGCCACAGCTCCTCGGCGATGTGCGGCGCCAGCGGCGCGACCAGCAGCACCAGGCGCTCCGCGACGGACCGCGACACCGGGCCCGCCGACTTCGTCAGGTGGTTGTTCAGCTCCGTGACCTTGGCGATGGCGGTGTTGAACCGCAGGTTCGCCATGTCCTGGGTGACACCGTCGATCGCCTTGTGCAGCGCCCGCAGCGTCGCCTCGTCCGGCTCCGCGTCGACGACGGTGACCTCACCGGTCGACTCGTCGACGACGTTGCGCCACAGCCGCTGCAGCAGGCGGTACTGGCCGACGACGGCGCGGGTGTCCCAGGGGCGGGACACGTCCAGCGGGCCCATCGCCATCTCGTACAGGCGCAGCGTGTCCGCGCCGTACTCGGCGCAGATCTCGTCCGGCGTGACGGCGTTCTTCAGGGACTTGCCCATCTTGCCCAGGACGCGGCTGACCTTCTCGCCCTGGTAGAAGTAGCCGCCGTCGCGCTCCTCGACCTCGGCCGCCGGGACGGCGATGCCGCGGCTGTCGCGGTAGACGAACGCCTGGATCATGCCCTGGTTGTACAGCTTGTGGAACGGCTCGGAGGACGAGACGTGCCCCAGGTCGAACAGGACCTTCGACCAGAAACGGGCGTACAGCAGGTGCAGCACGGCGTGCTCGGCGCCGCCCACGTACAGGTCGACGCCCCCGTGGGGCTGCCCCTCGCGCGGGCCCATCCAGTACTGCTCGATGCCCGGGTCGACCAGCGCGCTGTCGTTGTGCGGGTCCAGGTAGCGCATCTCGTACCAGCACGAACCGGCCCAGTTGGGCATGGTGTTGGTCTCGCGGCGGTAGCGCCGCACGCCGCGGCCGTCGCCCAGGTCCAGCTCGACGTGGACCCAGTCCTCGTTGCGGGAGAGCGGGGTCTCCGGGGAGGTGTCGGCGTCGTCCGGGTCGAAGGTGCGCGGGGAGTAGTCCTCGACCTCCGGCAGTTCCAGGGGCAGCATCGACTCGGGCAGCGCGTGGGCGACGCCGTCCTCGTCGTAGACGATCGGGAACGGCTCGCCCCAGTAGCGCTGGCGGCTGAACAGCCAGTCGCGCAGCCGGAAGTTGACGGTGCCCTCGCCGATGCCCTCGGCGGCCAGCCAGTCGGTGATCTTCGCCTTGGCCTCGGTGACGCCCAGCCCGTCCAGGCTGATCGTGTCGTCCGAGGAGTTGACCAGCTTCGCCTCGTAGGAGGAGAACGCGTCGTCCCAGGTGGTGGTGTCGGTGCCGCGGTCGTCGGAGGGCTGGACGACGCAGCGCATCGGCAGTTCGAAGGCGCGGGCGAAGGCGAAGTCACGGCTGTCGTGCGCCGGGACCGCCATGATCGCGCCGGTGCCGTAGCCCATCAGCACGTAGTCGGCGATGAAGACCGGGACCTGCTCGCCGCTGACCGGGTTGGTGGCGTAGATGCCGGTGAAGACTCCGGTCTTGTCCTTGGCCTCGGCCTGCCGCTCGACGTCCGACTTGCTCGCTGCCTGCTTGCGGTAGGCCGCGACGGCCTCGGCCGGGGTGGCGTGGCCGCCGGTCCAGACCTCGTGGGTGCCCTCGGGCCAGGCGTCCGGCACCAGGGAGCCGTCGGCGATCAGCTCGTGCTCGGGGGCCAGCACCATGTACGTCGCGCCGAACAGGGTGTCCTGGCGGGTGGTGAAGACGGTGATCGTGCGCCCCGCGGCGGGGAAGTCGACCCGGGCGCCCTCGGAGCGGCCGATCCAGTTGCGCTGCTGCAGCTTGATCGCCTCGGGCCAGTCCAGGCCGTCCAGGTCGGTCAGCAGGCGGTCGCCGTAGGCGGTGATGCGCATGTTCCACTGGCGCAGCTTCGACTTGAAGACCGGGAAGTTGCCGCGCTCGGAACGGCCCTCGGCGGTGACCTCCTCGTTGGCCAGGACGGTGCCCAGGCCGGGGCACCAGTTGACCGGCGCGTCCGAGGCGTACGCCAGGCGGTACTCGCCCAGGACGTTCGCGCGCTCGGTGGCGGACAGCTCGCCCCAGGGACGGCCGTCGGGGGTGGGCCGGGTGCCGGCCTCGAACTGCGCGACCAGGGTGTCGATGGGGCGCGCCTTGTCGGCCTCCGGGTCGTACCAGGAGTTGAAGATCTGCAGGAAGATCCACTGGGTCCACCTGTAGTACGCCGGGTCGATCGTCTCGATCGAGCGGCGCCGGTCGTGGCCCAGGCCCAGGCGGCGCAGCTGGCGCCGCATGTTGACGATGTTGGCCTCGGTGGAGACCCGCGGGTGGGTGCCGGTCTGCACGGCGTACTGCTCGGCGGGCAGGCCGAAGGCGTCGAAGCCCAGGGTGTGCAGGACGTTGTGGCCCGTCATGCGCTGGTGGCGGGCGTAGACGTCGGTGGCGATGAAGCCCAGCGGGTGGCCGACGTGCAGACCCGCACCCGAGGGGTACGGGAACATGTCCATGATGAACTTCTTGGGGCGGGCGGCCACGGCGGCGTCGCCGGCCAGATCGCCGCTCGGGTTGGGCGCCTCGTAGGTGCCCTCGGCCTCCCAGAAGTCCTGCCAGCGTGCCTCGATGTCCGCTGCCAGCGCGGCGGTGTAGCGGTGCGGGGCCGCCTCGGGTGCGCCCTCACCGGCGGGGGAGGTGGTCGTCTCGCTCATCTCTTCAAGCTCCATCGATCGTCTCTGCCTGCGGCTGCCGCGGACACGGTTGCTGCGGAAACAAAAAGGCCCCTCGCACAGGAGGGGACGCCGCGCCGATGCCGACCCGGACGGCCACCGCGGGTGGCCCGGTCGGTACTGATCAGCGCGGCCCGCTAAGCAGAAGGCGTACGGCACGCATGGCGTCAGGGTACCGCAGGGGGCTCGGGGCCCGCGTCGAGGATTCCCACCCGGCGCGGGCCCCGGCCCGCGCGCCCCCCGGATTCAGGGGCGCGCCGACCTCGGGATCAGTGGCGGTACGACTCGATGTAGCCGTTCGCCGGGGAGCCGACACCGGTGACGTCGTCGTAGCCGGGGCGGGCGCTCAGGGAGCTGTCCTGGCCCAGGCTGCGCAGCGAGGTCGTGGTGCCCTTGGAGGCGTCGACACCGTTGACGTAGTCGGTCCGGACGACCGCCAGGCCGCGGCCCGCGCCGAGCGGGTGGTCGGTGACGTCGTGGTAGGCCGGGGTGCCGTACCGCTGGTAGACGGCGGGGTTGGCGAAGCCGATCGGGATGCCGTGCCGGGCCTGCTGGGCGAGCGCCTGGATACCGGCGATCACGGGCGCGGCGAGCGAGGTGCCGCCGATGCGGTACTCGTCGTAGCCCTGCTTGCCGTTGGGCAGGGTCTGGGTCTGTCCCACCAGGAAGCCGGTGTTGGGGTCGGCGACCGCGGCGATGTCCGGGACGGTGCGCATGGCCTTGCCGCCGCCCGCCTGCGCGAGGCCGTCGGGAACGACGCCGCGCTGGTAGAAGGGTTGCGCGACGGTCTTGCTGGTGCCGCCGCCGGCGCCACCGCTGAACGCGCCGGGGAAGCCGTCCCAGCTCGCGCCGTCCTTGGACAGCACCGCCTTACGGGTGCCCCAGCCGGTCTCCCACTGGTACGTGTCGTGCTTGCCGACGGCGAGCGCGGTGCCGCCGACGGCGGTGACCCATGCGGAGTTCGCCGGGGTGTCGACCTGCTTGGTGCCGGTGTTGTCGACCTCGTCGCCGTTGTCACCGGAGGAGAAGTAGAAGCCGATGCCCTCGACCGCGCCCTGCTGGAAGATCTGGTCGTAGGCGGCGGCCACGTCCGGGGTCTCGTTGGCCTCCAGGTCGCCCCAGGAGTTGGAGACGATGTCGGCGAGGCGGCCGTCGACGATCCGGCCCAGGGTGTCGAGCAGGTCGTCGTCCATGCAGGAGGCGGCCCCGGCGTAGACGATGTCGGCGGCGGGCGCGACGGCGTGCACGGCCTCGACGTCGAGGGTCTCCTCGCCGTACCAGCCGGAGGCGCCGCACTCCTCGATGTGGGTGTAGTCCTCGGGCAGCACCTGCGAGAGCTGGCCCGGGCGGTACCCGGCGTCGCCGTTGCGGGCCGCGTAGTGGGCGGCGTCGGCGGCGATGGTCGGCGAGGCGTAGGCGTCGGTGATCGCGACGGTGACGCCCTTGCCGGTCCACCTCCCCGCCCCGTAGGCGGCGCGCAGCTGCTTGCCGGTGTACCCCTTGACCGCGTACGGCGCCTTGGACCCGTAGGCGCCCGGCAGGCCCTTGGCGGTCCGGGAGCCGTGGTACGTGGAGAACGGGCCGGCGTTACGGAAGACGGCGGGCGGCGGGGGCAGCTCGGTGGAGTGGTGCCGGGCCATCTTGGGCGCGTTGTCCAGGCCGGTGACGGTCAGCACGGCGCCGCCCAGCGAGGCGGGGGCGGAGGCGGTGGCCGAGGGGGCGTGGTAAGTGTGGCCGTCCTTGCGGTAGTTGTGCAGGTCGGTGGCGAAGGCGCGTTCCGCGGCCGAGGCCGGACCGTGGACGGTGAGATAGCGGCTGCCCGCCTCGGTGACCTTGAGCCCGGCGCCGCGGAGCCAGTCGCTCACGGCGTCGACCTGCTGCCGGGTGGCGCCGTAGCGCGCCTTCACCTGGGCGGCGGTCAGGTACTTCCCGTAGTGGGCGGAGTGCGGGTCGGAGACGGCCTTGGCGTACCCGGCGAGCCCGTCGGCGTCCCGGCCCGCGAGGTAGACGCGGGCGGTGATGCCGGTGTTCGCGGCGGTGTCGCCGCGGTCGGACTGCTGGGTGGCCCACGCCGGTTTGGTGCCGCGGAGCTCATGCCGTCCGCCGTCGTGGCCTGCGGCGTCGGCGGCGGGCGCGCCGAGCGCGAGCGCCCCGGCGATCAGCGGCAGGGCGGCCGCCCACGCCGTCGCGGTACGCGCCCGCCCGGCTCTGCTGCGGCTCGATCTCATGGAACCCCCTGTGGTGACGATGCGGTAGGTGCTGACGGTGGCACCGCGACCGGTTCCGCGACGGCGGCTCGCCGTGCGCGCCGCCGTACACCGGCGTCCGGTGCCTCGCGTGCGGCGTGAGGCGAGGGAGGTGACATGCACGCGATGCGTCACTCTTTCGATGAAATGTTCACGTCAGGGGCATGAGCACGCCAAGAAGGCCCCAAGGAACGACAAGAAGAGGCAAGAAATGCGCGAGATGCGGAAGGGGACGAAAGAGGTCGCGGGCGGCATCAAGGAGAGGGAAGCGGGCGGAAGGTGAGCAGACGTCAGAGTACGGCGGGGCGAACCGGTCCTCCGGGAGGCCACCACGCGCGGCGCGGAACACCGCCCCACCGGCGCCCCGCTCCCCCGCGTCCGCACCGCGCACCCCGGGAACACCCACCGCCGTGCGATACGCCACACCCGCCACGGAATGTCCGGCTCGTGGCACACGCCACACGCGTCGGCCGCGCCGGGAAGCGGGCACACAACAAGAACGGGCCGCCCTTTCGGACGGCCCGCTCTGATTCCTGTGGAGCTAAGGAGAATTGAACTCCTGACCTCCTGCATGCCATGCAGGCGCTCTACCAACTGAGCTATAGCCCCAGGTCTTCTCCGCTGCGGTCTCCCGCGGCGACATCGACTACATTACACGGCCCTCCCGGGCTTCTGCCAAATCGCTCCTCCTCAGGCCCCTGGAACGGCCCGGGGTACTGTCGGCGGACCGTGCCCGATTCGTCCTGGGGAGCCGTACGCCGTGACCGCGCCGGAGCTGGAACAGTCCACCGATTCCGGCGGCCGCGCCCCGCTGACGGGGGCCCCGGGACGCCGTGCGGTCCGGTGGGCCGCGGCCGGCTGCCTCGTCTCGTTCGCGGCGTTCTGGCTCGCCCAGCGGCTGGCGCACGTGACCATGATCGACCTCATGGTCTACCGCGCGGAGGGCTGGACCGCGCGCACCGGCGCGGACCTCTACGACATGGTCGCCACCTCCGCGCACCTGCCCAACACCTACCCGCCCTTCGCCGCGCTGCTGTTCACCCCGCTGACGCTGGTCGGCGTGGGCACCATGCGCACCCTGGCCACGGCCGGCAACCTCCTGCTGCTGGTGGCCGTCGTCCACCTCTCGCTGCGGCTGGTCGGACGGCCGCACCGGCTGCCGCGCCCGGCCGCGACGCTCGCGCTCTCCGCGCTGCTGGTGTGGTGCGAGCCGGTGTGGACGACCCTGCGCTACGGGCAGATCAATCTGCTGCTCGCGGTGCTCGTACTGGGGGACCTGACCCGCAGGGACAACAGCCGCTGGGCCGGGATCGGCATCGGCATCGCGGCGGGGATCAAGCTCACGCCCGCGCTGTTCGCCGTCTTCCTCGCGCTCGCCGGGGCGGTACGCGCGGTCTCGCTGCTGCGCGGCGGCGCCCCGCTGCGTACCGCGCTGCGTGTGCCCTGGCTGCGGCAGGCGGCGGTGGCCACGGTGACGTTCCTCGCCACCGCCGGACTGTCCGCGCTCGTACTGCCGCGCGATGCGCACCGCTTCTGGACGGAGATCGTCTTCGCGGCGGACCGCGTCGGCGACGTCGAGATCACCGCGAACCAGTCGCTGCGCGGCGCCCTCGCGCGGCTGCTGCACACCCAGGACCCGGGCGGTGTCTGGCCGGTGGCCGCCGCCCTGACCGTCGTCGCGGGGCTGGCGCTCGCGGTCCGTGCGCTGCTGCGCGGGGACCGCGCCTGGGCCGCCGTCAGCTGCGCGGTGACGGCCCTCCTGATCAGCCCGGTCTCCTGGTCGCACCACTGGGTGTGGTGCGTACCGGCGCTGATCCTGCTCGGCTCCGAGGCGCTGGCCCGTACCGGCGGCGCGGCGCGGCGGTGGTGGGCGGCGACGGGCGCGCTGGCGTTCCTGTTCGTCAGCTTCGCGCTGTGGTGGGTGCCGCACGCCTGGCACCGCCACGAGGAGCTGCACCAGAACCCGCTCCAGCTGCTGCTCTCCGACGTCTACCCGCTCGCCGGGATCGGTCTGCTGGCGCTGTGCGCACTGCGGCTGCGCCGGGCGGGACGCGGCGGGAGGGCGGAGCCCTGAGCCGTGCGCACCGCCCCCGGCGTGACATGACGTCGGCGCCGCGCAGGCGGCTCACACGGCGTCAGGCGGGCTCGTGCGTACGGCGGTCGGCGGGCCGGGGCCGCGGCCGTGCTCAGGCCGTGGCGAAGGAGTAGAAACGCTTCAGCGTGCAGTGTTCGTCGAGGAGGCGGCCGTAGATCGGCTCACCGTCCAGCTCGCGGTAGGTCTCGATCGGGTCGCCCTTGATGACCAGCGCGCGGGCGCACTCCTCGCACCAGTACTGGAACGCGGAGTTGAGCGGTTCCATGTCACGGACGATCGGCGTACCGCTGCCGCACCAGTCGCATTTCCTGCTGTGGGCTCCCATCGGTCAGCTCCAACTGTGGCCGCAGGACGTACAGACGAATGAGACGCCGCCGTTGTCGCCGAGCATCTGCGCCACCCGGCCGGAGCCGCAGGTGGGGCACTGCAACGACGGGGTGACGCCGCGCGGGGAGGCGGTTTCCGGCAGCCGGTGCGGGCACGACGGCCCGGCGGCGCCGGGCAGGTCGGCGACCTTCCCGAGGATGCTCCTGGGCATCGCGTCCTCTCCTCCCCTGCCGGCCGTCCGATTCTGCCACGGCCCACCCGGCGGGACGGCCTGGTCACGGCGCGGGCCCGGACGCGACGGCCCGCGCACCGAATCTGCCCGCGCCACCGGCGCCGAACCGTCCGGCCCCGGGCCCGCCCCGGCGACGCCGCAGATACAGCAATGATCCCGCCTCGCGCGATCCAGTGCGGGACTGGAATCCGTGAGACGGGATCATCCGGGTTGTGGAGCTAAGGAGAATTGAACTCCTGACCTCCTGCATGCCATGCAGGCGCTCTACCAACTGAGCTATAGCCCCGGGTCTTGTTCCGCCCCTCCGGGTTTCCCCCGGCGGCGCCGCGAACAAGAAGAACTCTAGCCTGCGACCTGCCCAGATGTGAAATCCGGGTCCGCGGGACGCTCCGCGGGCGGCTCAGGTGTCGTCGCCGAGGACCGGCTCCGGGAGAGTGCCGGCGTTGTGCTCCAGCAGCCGCCAGCCGCGCGCGCCCTCGCCCAGCACCGACCAGCAGCAGTTCGACAGACCGCCGAGCCCCTCCCAGTGGTGCGCCTCCAGGCCGAGCAGCCGGCCGATGGTGGTGCGGATGGTGCCGCCGTGGCTGACGACGACGAGGGTGCCGTCGTCGGGCAGCTTTCCGGCGTGCTCCAGGACCACCGGGGCGGCCCGGTCGGCGACCTCGGTCTCCAGCTCCCCGCCGCCACGCCGCACCGGCTCACCGCGCTTCCAGGCGGCGTACTGCTCGCCGTAGCGCGCGATGATCTCCTCGTGCGTCAGCCCCTGCCAGGCGCCGGCGTACGTCTCCCGCAGCGCGGCGTCGTGCGCCACCCCGAGCCCGGTCAGGGCCGCCAGCTCACCGGCGGTCGCGGCGGCCCGGCGCAGGTCGGAGGCGACGATGGCGTCCGGGCCCAGGGCCGCGAGCAGCCGCGCGGCGCGCCGGGCCTGCTCCCGGCCCGCCGCCGTCAGCTCGATGTCCGTGGAGCCCTGGAAGCGGCGCTCCAGATTCCAGGCGGTCTGGCCGTGGCGCCACAGGACGATGCGGCGGCCGCGGCCCGTGGGGGTGCCGTTCAGTTGCCCGCTCCCTCTGCCTCGCCCGCCGTGGCCTCGGCGTGCTCGGCGGCCTTGCCGCGGGTCGCCTTGGCGTCCTCGGGAAGCTCGATCTCGGGGCAGTCCTTCCACAGGCGCTCCAGCGCGTAGAAGACGCGCTCCTCGCTGTGCTGGACGTGGACGACGATGTCGACGTAGTCGAGGAGGACCCAGCGGGCCTCACGGTCGCCCTCGCGGCGGACCGGCTTGGCGCCGAGCTCCTTGTTGAGGCGCTCCTCGATCTCGTCGACGATCGACTTGACCTGGCGGTCGTTGGGCGCCGACGCCAGCAGGAAGGCATCGGTGATCGAGAGGACGTCGCTGACGTCGTACGCGATGATGTCGTGCGCGAGCTTGTCGGCGGCCGCCTGGGCGGCGGCGTTGATGAGCTCAAGGGAACGGTCCGTGGCGGTCACAAGCGGCTTTCGGGTCGGAGACGGGCCGCCCGGCCCCGGGCACACGGCCCACGGGCGCCACCGCCCGGGCGGGCGGTGCGAACGGCTTCGGATTCTTCTCAAGGGTCTCACGGACCACCGACACACCGGCCGGGGATTTCCGTCACCCGGACACCGCGGCCCCGGGCCCGTACGCAAGAGGGCCGACCAGCTCCTCAGGGAGGAGGTGGTCGGCCCTCTGCACGCGGGTCAGCCCCGGTAGTCCTGTCCCAGGACGACCGTGATGTCCGCGTTGGCGGCGCCGTGCGCCTTGCGGACCGCGCCGTCCGGCAGGCCCAGCGTCTTGGCGACCTCCGTCGCCCTGGCGTGGTCCGCGGCGTCCTCGTACGTGACCTGAGAGGCGGCCTGGGCGGCGTCCGCGGTGCCGCCGCTGACGTAGGTGTAGCCGCCGTTGACCAGCGCCGCCTGCGCCTTGGGAGCGGCCTTGGCGTTGCCGGTGGCGTTGCGCACGGAGACCCGCGGGGTGCTGTTCGGATCGGTCTTCTTGACCGTGCCGCCGAGGACGTTCTTGACGACGGAGTCGGCCGCGTCCGGGCCCAGGGTGCCGTTGGCCTGCACCGGGAGCAGCAGTGTGCCGTACGCGCCGGTCTTCGCCAGCTCGGCGCGGACCGCCAGCGAGCTGCCCAGCTGCGCCTCGGTGAGCGGCGGGTCGAGGACCTGGAGCAGCGACTTCACAGTGGCGGTGGCGCCGTCGGCGTCGCTGGAGACCTTCTTCAGCGTGGCCTGCATGACCTGGCCGAACCGCTTGAGCTGCTTGTCCTGGGTCTCGCCGGGGCCGCGGTAGGTGGCGTAGGCGACCGCGGACTGGCCGTTGAGCAGGCGCTCGTGGCCCGGCTTGACCAGGGGCGAGTCGCCCTTCTTCGCCCCGGGGACGGTGGTGTCGGTGTCGACGGAGACACCGCCGACGGTCTCGACGAGGTTCTCCAGATACGGGGTGTCCAGCCGCCAGGACGCCTTGAGGTCGGCGCCCAGGAGGGTGCCCAGCGCGTCCCGGGTGGGCTCGGTGCCGTCGTCCTTGACGGACTTGCCGAGCGTGGTGGCGGTGCCGTCGTCCTGGGTGAGGAGGAGGTTGTTCGGCAGCAGGACGGTGGTGCCCTTGCCGGTGGTCTCGTTGTCGACCAGCAGGGCGGTGGAGCTGTCGCCGGTGCGGGTGTCGCGGAGGTGGACGACGAGGACGTCGCGCTTCTGCCCGGCGCCCGCCTCGGCCGCGGTGCCGCCCGGACCGCTGAGCCCCGGCAGCTTCCCGGCCCACCAGAGGTAGCCGACGCCACCGGTGACGAGCAGGACGAGCACCACCACGAGGGCCACCCGGCGGCTGCGGCCCCGGCGCTTGGCCTCCTCGCGGCGCTCGGTGCGGCTCTCGGTGAACTTCAGCCAGTCGATGACGTCCTCGGAGTCCTCGTCGGGCTCCTCGATGAACGCGAACTGCTCCGTGTGGTACTCCGGGCCCCGGTCGGCGCCGGACGCGGACGGCTCGGGCCCGTCCGACGGGCCCGTGTCCTCGGCCGGGCGGCGCTGCTCCGGCGGGCGCGGCGGCTGCTCGCGGTGGTGCGGCTCCTCGGGGTAGCCCCGCGGCGCCTCCTCCGCGGTGCGGTGCCCGGCCGGCGCCGGGTCGGCGTAGCCCGGCTGTGCGTAGCCCTGGGCGCCCTGGGCGCCGTACTGCTGCTGCCCGGCGTAGCTCTGCTCCCCGTAGGGGGCGCCGCCGTACGTCTCCTGCCCGTAGGCGGGCTGCTCGTAGGACGGCTCATAGCCGGACGGCGCGTAGGAGGGCTGCTCGTACGGGGGGCGGGGGGCCTGCTGCGGGACCCAGTTCTGCTGCGGGGCGCCGCCGCCGGGGGCCGGGGTCCCGTAGGGGTCGTAGCCCTGGGAGTGGCCGTCGTAGCCGTGGCCCCCGCCCCCGTAGGGGTCATGGCCGTAGGAGGACGGGTCGCCGTACGGGGCGGCGGGCCGCCCGTACGGGTCGTGGTGCGGTTCCTGGCCGGGCCCGGTGTCCTGGTGCACCGGGCGGCCGTACGCGTCGTAGGTGTACTCCTGCCGGCCCTGCCGCCGCTCATGGGCGTACGGGTCGGGGGTGTACGGGTCCTGCGGCCCGTACGGGTCCTGTCGGTCGGTCACCGGTGCCCCTTTCGATCCGCCCCGTCAGCCGTTCTCGCGGTAGAGCTGCTTCTTGTCGATGTAGCGCACCACACCGTCGGGCACGAGGTACCAGACCGGGTCGCCCTGGGCGACGCGCGCCCGGCAGTCGGTGGAGGATATGGCGAGCGCGGGCACCTCGACGAGGGATACCGCGCCGTCGGGCAGCCCGGGGTCGGCCAGCACGTGGCCGGGCCGGGTGACGCCGATGAAATGCGCGAGGGAGACCAGCTCCTCGGCGTCGTGCCAGGTGAGGATCTGTTCCAGCGCGTCGGCGCCGGTGATGAAGAACAGATCGGCGTCGCCGTGCAGCGCCCGCAGGTCACGCAGCGTGTCGATGGTGTACGTCTTGCCGCCGCGGTCGATGTCGATGCGGCTGACGGAGAACTGCGGGTTCGACGCGGTCGCGATGACCGTCATCAGGTACCGGTCCTCGGCCGGGGACACCGTTTTGTGGCTCTTCTGCCACGGCTGCCCGGTCGGGACGAAGATGACCTCGTCGAGGTGGAACTGGCTGGCCACCTCGCTGGCGGCGACAAGGTGTCCGTGATGGATCGGGTCGAACGTCCCGCCCATCACTCCGAGTCGCCGCTTCACGGGCTCTGTGTGCTCTCCCATGCGTGCAGACCCTACTGGGCGCCGCGCCGTGCCGGAGGCCGGGTACCGGGCTCAGCGGTCCCGGTTGAAGCGGGTGGTGATCACCAGCAGGAGGAGCAGGACGACAAAGGCGCCGCCGCCGGTCACGAGCGGGTTGAGGCTGTTGTGCTGGCCCCCTTCGGCAAGGGTGACCAGGGACTGTGCGGAGGTGTGCAGGCTCATCGTCGGGGGACCAATCCGGGCTGGGGGCGGGCAGAGACTTCCGCCACATCGTAAGCGGCGGGCCCGCGCGGGCTCACGGCGACTCCGCCGGGGACCGGTGCGGACGGCCGCCCGGCGCGGTACCCGGCGACCTCACCTCCCGCGCCGCGTCGGTCAGTTGCCGTCCGAGTCGCCGTAGCCGCGCAGCAGGAACCAGGCGAGCAGGATCGCGCCGAGGACGCCGACGATGATCGTGCCGCGCAGCAGCCACCCGGGGCCGTCGTTGGCGTGGGAGACGCCGGTGGCACCGGCCGTCGCGGCGGCGTCGGAAGCGGCGAGCAGCACGCTCGGAATCGTCATGGCGGGGCGCTCCGTTTTGTACGGGACTGTGCGGTCAAGTGGTACGACGTCAGCGTACGCCCGAGCATCCAATCGGGTGTCAGTGGCGTCCTCTAGTCTGAATCACACGCAGTCGAACAGGGGGAGGCCCCAATGACGGAGAGCCCAGGCGGCGAGCGCGTACCGAGCCGGGACCGCAGGCGGTTCCCCGGTATCTCGTCCCGTTCGTACGAACACCCCGCGGACCGGTCGGCGCTGGTGGCGCTGCGGAAGCTCAGCGGGTTCGACACCGTCTTCAAGACGCTCAGCGGCCTGCTGCCGGAGCGCAGCCTGCGGCTGCTCTTCCTGTCGGATTCGGTGCGCGTCAGCGACCGGCAGTTCGCCCATCTCAACGACATGCTCCGCGACGCCTGCTACATCCTGGACCTGGAGAAGGTCCCGCCGATGTACGTCAATCAGGACCCGCAGCCCAACGCCATGTGCATCGGTCTGGACGAGCCGATCATCGTGGTCTCCACCGGTCTGGTCGAGCTGCTGGACGAGGAGGAGATGCGGGCGGTCATCGGCCACGAGGTCGGTCACGCCCTGTCCGGGCACGCGGTCTACCGCACCCTGCTGCTCTTCCTGACGAAGATGGCGCTGCGGGTGGCGTGGATCCCGCTCGGCAATGTCGCGGTGATGGCGATCGTGACGGCGCTGCGCGAGTGGTTCCGCAAGTCGGAGCTGTCGGCGGACCGTGCCGGGCTGCTGGTCGGGCAGGACGTCCAGGCGTCGATGCGCGGCCTGATGAAGCTGGCCGGCGGCAACCACCTGCACGAGATGAACGTCGACGCGTTCCTGGAGCAGGCGGAGGAGTACGAGTCCGGCGGCGATCTGCGCGACTCCGTGCTGAAGATCCTCAACGTCCTGCCGCGCAGCCACCCCTTCACCACGGTGCGCGCCGCCGAGCTGAAGAAGTGGGCGGCCAGCCGCGACTACCAGCGGATCATGGACGGCCACTACCCGCGGCGCGACGAGGACAAGGACACCTCGGTCTCCGACTCCTTCCGCGACTCCGCGTCCCACTACGCCGACTCGGTGCGCAACAGCAAGGACCCGCTGATGGGCCTGGTGCGCGACATCGCGGGCGGCGCGGGCGATCTCGGCGGCAAACTGCGGGACACCGTCTTCCGGGGCGCCCAGCGTCCCGGCGGCTCCGGTGGCTCCGGTGGCTCCGGTGACGAGGGAGCTAGCGGGCCGGGTGGCTCGGAGTCGGCTGGGAAGTAGCGGCGAGCCGGCCGCAGAGCGAGGGGTTCGCCCACCGGCGGGAGTAGGGATCGGTGCCCGCCGGGCGGGCGTCCCCCGCGTGCTGGCCGGCCAGCAGCGGGCGCAGGACGTCCGCCTGCGGGGCGCAGGCCATCGGTCCGGCCTGGAGACTGCTCTGGGTGACCTCCAGGCGGTGATCGGCGAGGTCCTCGCGGTCCAGCCGGAAGTGGATCTCGCGGCGGACGGTGAAGAGCGAGGAGGCCCCGGGCACCGGCTTCCCGGTGCCGTGGGCGGCGTGCTGGTCGGCGCCGCCGGTGGCCCGGACCGCGTAGACGAAGGTGTAGTCGGCGGTGACGTCCAGGGAGTCGGGGCCGCTCTCGGCGGCGCCGAGGGTGCCGTCGACGCGGACGTTCCGGTCCGCGAGGGCCGTGGTGCCGTGGTCGAAGCGGATCAGCCAGCCGGTCGCCGCGTGCCGCCCGTCGTCCACGGGGCGCGCCATGCTCCGGTCGAACTGATCGAGCTGCCCGGTGTCCAGCAGCAGCCGCACGGAGCGGACGTCGCCGCCGGTCAGGGTGGCCGGGTCGATCGAGGAGCGGACGAGGTACTCCTTCGCCAGCCGCAGCGCCTCGACGACCTGACCGCCGGAGAAGTGCGGGGTGCGCGCGGTGTTCGCCGGGATGGTGACCCCGGCGGCGCCGGACCGGAAGTGGGCGGCCGGGCTGTGGGCGTAGAGATCGCCGGGGGCGCCGCCCGGCACCGCGCCCGGCGGGGTGAGCGGCACCACCGACGAGCGCAGCGGCTGCGCGCCGAGCCCCGGTTCGGCGGCCTTGTACGGGTGTCGGATGCCCATGTAGATCGCGGTGCCGAAGGCGATGACGATCAGCAGGACCAGCAGCAGCGCCTGGCGTGAGCCGGGGAGCCGCATCCAGGGGCGGCGGGGGCGGACGGCGGGGGCGTGGTGTTCGCCGAGGCGTTCGTCGGCGGAGTTCTCCTGGAGCCGGGCAGCGCGGATGAACGACTCGTCGAAGACCATCGACCGGTACTCGTCCTCGCCGCCCGGAGCGCCGTCCGGCGTCCCCTCGGGAGGGTCACCTCGTCCGCTCATATCACCAGAGTAGGTCCGCGGGGCGGTGCGTAAACGTCGGGGAGCCGGTGCCGTGCGGCCGCCGGGGGCGCTCCGGGGGCATCAGTGCGCCCGGGACGCGGACGGGACGGGCGACGCGGACGGCGGGACGGCTCCGGCGGACGCGGGCGGCGGCAGGCCGGGGCGGGCCGGGTCCGGCCGGGGGCCGCCCGAGGGGGTGTCCGGTCCGCTGGAGGCAGGTGGCCGCCCCGGGGCGCCGGCGCCGGCGGTGCGGTGGACGGCCGTGAAGGCGAGGGCGACGAGGCCGACGCCCATGACGACGGCGAGCACCCAGGCCACCGGGCGGTGCCAGTGGGCGGTGCCGCGGTAGGGGCGGAGCGCGCCGCCGTAGGGCCCGTACGGTCCATGGGGTGCGTAGGTGCCGTCGTCGGCGCCGTACGGGTCCTGGCCGCGGGGGTCGTCGAAGGGGTCGCCGCTCTCGTGCTCGGGGCCGACGGCGAGACCGGCGCGGGCCTCGGCGGCGGCGACGAGGCGCTCGACGGCGGAGGGTTCGTGGATCTGCGCGGCGCGCACGAACGCCTCGTCGAAGACCACGGAGGCGAAGTCCTCGTCCGCCGCTCCGTGGCTCCCGTGGTCGTGCTCGTCGGGCTGTTCGCCGTCCGGGAACGGCGTGCCCCCCGCGTCGTCCGGCACGCGTCCAGATTAGCTCCGCCCGGGCGGCTTGGGCAGAGAGCGGGGTTGACGACCTCGCCCGCGGGGATCAGCGGATGTGCCCGTCGCCGGTGACGAGGTACTTCGTGGAGGTCAGCTCGGGCAGTCCCATGGGGCCGCGGGCGTGCAGTTTCTGGGTGGAGATGCCGATCTCGGCACCGAAGCCGAACTGGCCGCCGTCGGTGAAGCGGGTGGAGGCGTTCACGGCGACCGTGGTCGAGTCGACCAACCGGGTGAAGCGGCGGGCCGCGGCGGTCGAGGTGGTGACGATGGCCTCGGTGTGACCGGAGGTCCAGCGGCGGATGTGGGCGACGGCCGCGTCGAGGTCGGGGACGACGGCGGCGGCGATGTCGTACGAGAGGTACTCGGTGGCCCAGTCCTCGTCGGTGGCGGGGGCGACCAGACCCGGGCCGGCCTGCTGCCAGGCGGCGTCGCCGTGGACGATCACACCGGCCTGGGTGAGGGCTTCGAGGGCGCGGGGCAGGAACGCGTCGGCGATACCGGCGTGCACGAGGACGGTCTCGGCGGCGTTGCAGACGCTGGGGCGCTGGGCCTTGGAGTTGACGAGGATCGAGAGGGCCATGTCGATGTCGGCGGCCTCGTCGACGTAGACGTGGCAGTTGCCGGTGCCGGTCTCGATGACCGGGACGGTGGACTCCTCGACGACGGTGCGGATGAGCGAGGCGCCGCCGCGCGGGATCAGCACGTCGACCAGACCGCGGGCGCGCATCAGCTCCCGGACCGAATCGCGGCTCTCGCCGGGCACCAGCTGAACGGCGTCGGCGGGCAGTCCGGCGGACGCCACGGCGTCGCGCAGGACGGCGACCAGGGCGGTGTTGGAGGCGTACGCGGAGGAGGAGCCGCGCAGCAGGACGGCGTTGCCGGACTTCAGGCAGAGGGCGGCGGCGTCGACGGTGACGTTCGGCCGGGCCTCGTAGATGATGCCGACGACGCCGAGGGGGACGCGGATCTGCCGCAGGTCGAGGCCGTTGGGGAGGGTCGAGCCACGGACGACCTCGCCGACCGGGTCGGGCAGGGTGACGACGTGCCGGACGTCGTCGGCGATGGCGGCGACCCGCTCCGGGGTGAGAGTGAGCCGGTCGACCAGCGATTCGGGGGTGCCGGCGGCGCGGGCCTTGGCGGTGTCCTCGGCGTTGGCCGCGACGATCTCGTCGGTGCGGGCGACGAGGGCGTCGGCGATGGCGAGCAGGGCGCCGTCGCGGTCGGTGCGCGGCAGCGGAGCGAGGAGGGCGGCGGCCTCCCGGGCGCGGGCCGCGGTCGCGAGGACGGGTGAGGAGTGCGAGGCGCTGCTGGTCATGGGCGGAAGACTAGACGAGCGGGGGCGCGGGGCCGCGGAGTGGTTCACGGAGCGGGACGGACGGGGCGGCCGCCGGACCGGGACCGGGGACCGGGCCAGGTCGCCCCGCCGGACCGGGACCGGGCCAGGTCGCCCCGCCGGACCGGGACCGGGGTGAGGCGGCCCGCCGCACCGGGGCGGACCGGACCGCCCGTGCCGTCCGCCGGGCTCAGTACGGATGCACCCCGACCGGCGCCGCCGGCGGCGGGCCGTAACCCTCGGCGATGCGTTGGTGGTAGGTGTCGCGGTCGATGACCTCCAGGCCGACGATCTCCCAGGGCGGCAGGCCCGCCGTGGAGCGGTGTTCGCCCCAGAGGCGGAGCGCGACGGCGGCGGCGTCGTGCAGGTCGCGGGCCTCCTCCCAGTACCGGATCTCGGCGTGGTCGTTGGCGTAGCGGCTGGTCAGCAGGAACGGGTGGTCGTGGGCGAGCTGTTCGAGGGCCCGCCGGACGTCGCTCAGCGGGGCGTCGGCCCCGGAGACGCTGAGCGTGACGTGCCACAGCCGGGAGACCTCGCGGTCCCCGGTGTGCGGTGCCGGTTGCGGTGCGGCGTGCGGACGGGTGCGGTCGGCGGCGTCCGGCCGGGCCGGGGCGTCCGGCGGGGTGCCGGTCCCGACGCTGGTCAGTGTGGGCCTCGCCGTCCCTCGGTGCGGTGCCCCTGGGCGCCCTCGTACCACGGCGGCCTCCTGTGCTGCGAATGATGCGAATCGCCCCGCGCGGGCGCGGAGCCGATCGGTGGGTTCTTTCCCGGCGTGCTGCGGGCACCGCTCACCTGCGGCCCCCGCAACAAAGTGGACCAGTCCACGGACCGTCGCGGGGGCGTTTTGGCGAAGGTCCCCGCGGAAAGGGGGCCCGCCGCTCCGCTACGGGCGCCGCCGCGCCCGGTGGCCGCGGGCCCCGGACGGCGGCGTCACCGGTGGGGCGGACGGGGCCGTCGGCGCAGCTGAGGCGTCAGTGGCCGAGGAGGACGAGGTCGTCGCGGTGCACGACCTCACGCTCGTAGGCGGGGCCCAGCTCGCGCGCGAGGTCCCGGGTGGAGCGGCCGATCAGACGGGGGATCTCCCGGGCGTCGAAATTGACCAGCCCGCGGGCGACGGCGGCGCCGGAGGCGTCCCGCAGCTCGACCGGGTCGCCCGCGGTGAACTCGCCCTCCACCGCCGCGATCCCGGCGGGCAGCAGCGAGGAGTTCCGCTCGACGACCGCGCGCACCGCGCCGTCGTCGAGGACGAGCGCGCCGCGCGGGGTGGAGGCGTGGGCCAGCCACAGCAGGCGGTCGGCGGAGCGGCGGCCGGTGCGCAGGAAGTGGGTGCCGGTGGGGCCGCCGGCCAGCGCCTCGGCAGCGTGCACCGCGGAGGTCAGCACGACGGGGATGCCGGCCGCCGCGGCGATCCGGGCGGCCTCGACCTTGGTGACCATGCCGCCGGTGCCGACCCCGGCCCGCCCGGCGCTGCCGATCTCGATGCCCTCCAAGTCCTTGGGGCCGCTGACCTGCGCTATCCGCGAGGTGCCGGGGGTGGAGGGGTCGCCGTCGTAGAGACCGTCGACGTCGGAGAGGAGGACGAGGAGGTCGGCGCGGACGAGGTGGGCGACGAGGGCGGCGAGGCGGTCGTTGTCGCCGAAGCGGATCTCGTCGGTGGCGACGGTGTCATTCTCGTTGACGATCGGCACGGCGCCCATGGCCAGAAGCTGGTCCAGGGTGCGGCAGGCGTTGCGGTAGTGGGCGCGGCGGCTGGTGTCGTCGCTGGTCAGCAGGACCTGGCCGACGCGGCGGCCGTAGCGCGCGAAGGAGGCGGTGTAGCGGGCGACGAGGAGGCCCTGGCCGACGCTGGCGGCGGCCTGCTGGCGGGCGAGGTCGCGGGGGCGCCGGTCGAGGCCGAGCGGGGAGAGGCCCGCGGCGATGGCACCGGAGGAGACCAGCACGATCTCCTTGTCGCGGTACTTCGCCAGGGTGTCCACCAGCGCGTCGACGCGGTCGGCGTCCAGTCCCCCGGCGGCCGTGGTCAGCGAGGACGAGCCGACCTTCACCACGACCCGGCGGGCCTCGGCGACGCCCTCGCGCGGCCCCGCGCCCCCGGAGGTCCCGTCGGCCGCCGCCCGCTGATTCGCCCCTGCCACCTGCTACCCCTGTGCTCGCGTCCGGTACCGCCGTACGGGACGGCCCGCAGACCGTCCGGTGCAGGCAATCTACGGCAGCGGGCGGGGCCGGTGCGTGGTGGTTTCGCCTGATGGACGACGCGGTGGACGGTGTGCGCGGGCGGCGGGCACGGTGTGCTTCCGCTCACGCCGGGCGCCGCCGGGCGCGACGGCCGGGCGCGGCAAGGGCGTTGGCGCAACGGATGGCTGCGACAAGTCGGTTAAGACGGTGATGGCGCCTTTGAGGTTGCGCGCGTTTGGTCCGTATTCGCGGTGATGAGAACCACAGCAGATTGTCACCGGAGCCGACAAGGTCATACGGTCGGGTGTCCACCGGTCCCGTTTCCCCCGCCTCAGGGCACGCCCTGGCGCGTCGCAGCGCGGGGCCCGGCCGCCCCCTCGGCCGTCACCTGACCTTTCTTTTTGCTTGCCAGGAGCCCTTCCCCGTGCCTTCCGCCGGAATCGCCCCCCGCCGAGCCGTACAGCTCGCGGCGCTGCTCGCGATGATGGTCGCCTTCATCGCCCAGCTTCTCGGTGCGCTGTTGCCCGTCATACCGCTGTTCATCGTCGCATCCGTGGTCAACCTCGGGCTCGACCTGTTCCTCCAGCACAAGCAGCCCGGGCTGCTGGCGGTGCTGGGACGGGTCCGCTTCGACGTCACGGTCCGCCAGCTGCTGCGCGACATGCTGATATTGGTCGGCCTGCTGCACATCGACGGCATCAACCCGCTCGTCGAACAGGCGCCGCTCACCATCGCGCTGCTGGTCTTCTACGGCACCCACTTCGTCTGCCAGGCCCTCGCGGTGCTGGTGCGGCGCAGCCGTGCGCTGCCGTTCGTGACGCGGAACGTCGACGCGAGCGCGCTGGGACTGTCCGACGCGCCGCCACGGCTGCTGTCCCGGCAGACCGGCCGCCGGCTGCTGCGCTTCTCGGTGCCGACCACGGTCGGCATGATGGTCACCGCGATCACCACCGACGCGTTCTGGGGCGGCGTCGGACTGGCCGTCTCGCTGCTCCTGTCGATCGGCGGCTCGGTCTACCTGGGCACCTGGCTGATGCCGAAGAAGCGGGTCCTCGGCGAGGCGCGCGCGCTGGAGTGGCTGGACCGGTGGCTGGCCGCCTACGAGCCGACGGTCGGGATGTACTTCTCCGGCGGCGCGACC
The DNA here is from genome assembly GCF_043083385.1 of Streptomyces sp. NPDC014733. Classification (NCBI taxonomy): domain Bacteria; kingdom Bacillati; phylum Actinomycetota; class Actinomycetes; order Kitasatosporales; family Streptomycetaceae; genus Streptomyces; species Streptomyces sp. NPDC014733. The sequence goes on from NZ_JBIBYO010000008.1 coordinate 51,115, forward strand.
TCCGCGTACCAGGCCAACATGTGGCTCTCCACGCTGGCCGGCCTCGACGGCAAGCCGATCATCGTGCTCCGTGAGCGGTTCATGGTGCAGAAGATCGAGGCGACGGACATCCCGATCGTCTGCATCCCGAAGGTCGCCAACCTGATGCGCCTGGAGCACTCCGCGCTCAAGCTGCTGCTGCACCCGGCGAACTCCGGCAAGACCTCGCAGATCCTGCGCATCCCCTCCATCAAGCACGCCTTCATCAACCACGGTGAGAGCGACAAGCTGTCGTCCTGCAACCCGTACGCGAAGGCGTACGACGAGGTGTGGGTCGCGGGTCCGGCGGCCCGGGACCGCTACCAGCTCGCCGACATCGGCGTGGAGGACAAGGACGTCGTCGAGGTCGGCCGCCCGCAACTGGCGCCGATCCTGCCGTACACCGGCGCGCCCGCCGCGGACCGGATGACGACGGTGCTGTACGCCCCGACCTGGGAGGGCTGGGACGGCAACCCGGGCAACACCTCGGTGATCCTGGCCGGCGAGAACATCGTCCGGGAGCTGCTGGCCGACCCCAAGGTGCGGCTGCTCTACAAGCCGCACCCGATGACCGGTTCGGTGGACCCGAAGGCGGGCGCCGCCAACGTCCGCATCCAGGCGATGATCGCGGAGGCCAACACCCGGCGCGGCGGCGACCGTCCGGGCGCGGAGGCCGCGGCCGAGCTGGACCGCCGGGAGGCGGAGCTGGACGCGCTGACCACCTCGTCGTTCCGTAAGAGCGCGGACGAGCTGGAGCGGATGCGGCTGCAGGGCACGCCGCCCGAGGGCCGCGCGGCCGCCGTCGCAGCCGCCTCCGACGCCTGGGAGAACGCCTACTTCGCGTCCTTCCCGGAGTGGGAGCACCTCGTCATCACCACCGCCCGCCCCGGCATCTTCGGCTGCTTCAACGCGGCGGACGTGCTGATCAGCGACGTCTCCAGCGTGGTCTCGGACTACCTCACCAGCGAGAAGCCGTACGCGGTCGCCAACACCTCCGGCATGACCGAGGAGGAGTTCCGCACGAACTTCCCGACGGTGCGCGCCGCGACGATCCTCACGCCCGCGGCGGACGGCGTCGCCGGGCTGCTGGAGAGCGTCCGCAACCCCGAGCTGGACACCCTCGCGGCCGAGCGCGCCGCCCTCAAGGAGCACCTGCTCGGCCCGTCGGACCCGCCCTCGTCGGTCCGCTTCAACCAGGCGGCGCTGGCCCTCGGCGCCGCGGCCGACGCCCGCCGCGCGCGGATGGAGCGGCGTCTGGCCGGTATCCCCGGTCAGCGGGCGCAGGACGATGAGGCCGCGGCCGCGGCCGAGGCGGAGCCCGGCACCCCGGAGGCGCCCGCGGCGGTCTGAGCCGCGGTCCGACACACCGGTCCGAAGGGGCCCGCCGGCCGACGGCGGGCCCCTTCGGCCTTCCCGGGCGCCCGCTCCCGGCGGCCGTCCGTGCACGGTCGGACCATAGACTGTGAGGGACATCCGCAGGCGACAGTCGCCGGTCCGGTACGAGAGCGAGCCGAGGGAATTCCGATGGCCGAGTGGCGCCCCGTGCGGCAGGTCCGCACGCATGAGCTGGTGCTGGAGAGCATCGAGGCGCAGGTGCTCGCCGGGGAGCTGAAGGCCGGGGACCGGCTGCCGCCGGAGCGGGAGCTGGCGCCGGTGCTCGGGGTCAGCCGCTCGGCGCTGCGCGAGGCGCTGCGGGTGCTGGAGACCATCGGGGTGCTGGTCGCGCAGGCGGGCCGGGGCGCGGACGCGGGGGCGCGGATCGTGCGCCATCCGGACGATGCGCTGGGCCGGCTGCTGCGGCTGCACTTCGCGCTCGGCAGCTACAGCCTCTCCGACGTCCTGGAGGCCCGGGTCACGCTGGAGCGCTCCAGCTTCGAGGCGGCGGCGCGCCACGGTGCGCCGGAGGCGCTGGCGGAGGCCGAGGAGCTGCTGGCGCGGCTGGGCGCGGAGGGTCTGTCCCCCGCGGACTTCAACGACCTGGACACCCGCTTCCACGTCGCCATCGCCCGCAGCTCCGGCAACGACCTCACCTCGACGCTCACCTCCGCGGTCCGTGAGTCGGTCCGTCCGCTGATCCTGCGCGCGCTGGAGGCCGCCGAGGACTGGCCGGCCACCGCCGCCGCCCTCAACGCCGACCACACCGCACTGCTCCGGCTGGTCCGCGCGGGCGACGGCACGGCAGCCGCCGACCTCGCCGAACGCCACATCCGCGGCTTCCACGGGACGCTGGTGGACGCCGACGGGAGCGCGGACGGGCCCGTCCCCGGCGCTGCGGAGGGCGCGGGCGCGTAGCCCGAGATCCGTAACCCCTGCCCCGGCCCGTCCCCGGCCGGGGCATTTCTGTCTCCCGGGGCCTGCCCGGCCTGCCCGCGTCCCGGCGTACGCGTATCCCGGCACCCTGCTCGGCGCCGCCTCCTGCCCTCACTTCCGGACCGACGCTAGAATGGTCGGACCGTAAAACTCTGTGGGAGGCGCTCCATGCGTATCGGACTCTTCGCCACCTGCCTGGGGGACACGCTCTTCCCGGACGCGGTGAAGGCCACCGCCCTGCTGCTCACCCGTCTCGGGCACGAGGTGGTGTTCCCGCCGGAGCAGACCTGCTGCGGCCAGATGCACGTCAACACCGGCTACCAGCGCGAGCCGGTCCCCCTCGTCCGCGGTTTCGCGGAGCAGTTCGGGGACGCGTCGATCGAGGCGGTGGTGATGCCGTCCGGTTCCTGCGCCGGTTCGGTGCGCCACCAGCACGAGATCGTCGCCGCGCGCTACGGCGACGCCGCGCTGCGCGCCGGGGTCGCCACCGTCAAGGAGAAGACGTACGAACTCTCCGAACTGCTGGTGGACGTGCTCGGCGTCACCGACGTCGGCGCGTACTTCCCGCACCGGGTCACCTACCACCCCACCTGTCACTCCCTGCGGATGCTGCGGGTCGGCGAGAAGCCGCTGCGGCTGCTGCGCGCCGTCGAGGAGATCGACCTCGTCGAGCTGCCCGAGGCGGACGCCTGCTGCGGCTTCGGCGGCACCTTCGCCGTCAAGAACGCCGACACCTCCACGGCGATGCTGCACGACAAGGTCCGCCACCTCACCTCGACCGGCGCGGACGTCTGCACCGCGGGCGACTCCTCCTGCCTGATGCACATCGGCGGCGGACTCTCCCGCATCAGGTCCGGCACCCGCACCCTGCACCTCGCACAGATCCTCGCCGCCACCCGCACCGCGCCGTACGTCCCGACGGAGGCCGTCCGATGAGCCGCACCTTCCTGGGCATGCCCGCCGCCCCGCCCCGCGCCCCCTACGGCGCCGGCAATCTCCGCGGCGACCGCAGCTTCCCCAAGGCCGCCCATGACGAGCTGCGCAACGACCAGCTGCGCCGCAACCTCGGCAAGGCCACCCACACCATCCGCGCCAAGCGGCTCGCGGTCACCGGCGAACTCCCCGACTGGGAGCGGCTGCGCGACGCCGGATCCGCGCTGAAGACCGCCACCATGAACCGCCTCCCCGACCTTCTGGAGGAGCTGGAGCGCAAGGTCACCGAGCGCGGCGGCACCGTCCACTGGGCGCGCGACGGCGTCGAGGCCAACGCGATCGTCACCGAGCTGATCGAGGCGACCGGCAGCCGTGAGGTCATCAAGGTCAAGTCGATGGCCACCCAGGAGATCGGCCTCAACGAACATCTCGAAAGCCGCGGCATCACCCCGTACGAGACCGATCTCGCCGAGCTGATCGTGCAGTTGGCGCACGACAAGCCGTCGCACATCCTCGTCCCGGCGATCCACCGCAACCGCGACGAGATCCGGGAGATCTTCCTCAAGGAGATCCCCGGCGTCGACCCGGAGCTGGACGCCGTGCCCGCCCATCTGGCGGCCGCCGCCCGCGCCTATCTGCGGGAGAAGTTCATGACGACGAAGGTCGCCGTCTCCGGCGCCAACTTCGGCGTCGCCGAGACCGGCACCCTCGCCGTCGTCGAGTCCGAGGGCAACGGCCGGATGTGCCTGACGCTGCCCGAGACGCTGATCACCGTCATGGGCATCGAGAAGGTCATCCCCCGCTACCAGGACCTGGAGGTCTTCCTCCAGCTGCTGCCGCGCTCCTCCACCGGCGAGCGGATGAACCCGTACACCTCGATGTGGACCGGCACCACCCCCGGCGACGGGCCGCGCGACTTCCACCTCGTGCTGCTCGACAACGGCCGCACCGCCGCCCTCGCCGACGCCGTCGGCCGCGAGGCGCTCAACTGCATCCGCTGCTCGGCCTGTCTCAACGTCTGCCCGGTCTACGAACGCGCCGGCGGCCACGCCTACGGCTCGACGTACCCGGGCCCGATCGGCGCCGTCCTCACCCCGCAGCTCGCCGGGATGCACGCCGCCAAGGACGACCCCAACAGCTCGCTGCCGTACGCCTCCAGCCTCTGCGGCGCCTGCTTTGACGCCTGCCCCGTCAAGATCGACATCCCGTCGCTCCTGGTCGAGCTGCGCCACCAGAAGACCGAACAGTCCGGTACGACCGCGGAGAAGCTGGCGATGAAGGCGGCGGCCGGGGTGATGAAGCGGCCCAAGGTCTACACCGCCGCGCAGCACGCCGCCCGCCTCGGCCGGGTCGCCGGGGGCCGCGACGGCACGATCTCCCACCTGCCGCCGCCCTTCAACGGCTGGAGCGAGAGCCGCGACACGCCCGTCCCGCCCCGGCACACCTTCCGCTCCTGGCTGGCCTCGGACGAGGGCGCCGCCGCCCTGCGCGACGCCGCCGCCGAAGGCGCCCGGCAGCGGGCCGCCGCCCCCGACACCCCCGACACCCCCGAGGAGGAACGGTGACCACGACCGCACGCGAGACGGTGCTCGGCCGGATCCGCGACGCCCTGGCGCTCGCCCCCGCCCCGGAGGTGACCGTCCCCCGCGCCTACCGCACCGGCCGCGCCCTCCCCGACGCCGACCGGCTGGCGCTCTTCACCGACCGGCTCGTCGACTACCGCGCCGAGGTCCACCCCTGCACCGCCGAGGAGACCGCGGCCACCGTCGCCACCGTCCTCGCCACCCGCGGCGCCCGCCTCGTCGGCATCCCCGCCGGACTCGACCGCACCTGGCTGGCCGCGTACGACGGGGAGGTCCGCGAGGACGACGCGGCGGTGGCGCCGCCCGCGCTGGACGCCCTCGACGGCGTGGTCACCGCCTCCGCCGTCAGCTGCGCCGAGACCGGCACGATCTTCCTCGACGGCTCCCCGGACCAGGGCCGCCGGGCCCTCACCCTCGTCCCCGACCTGCACGTCTGTGTGGTCGATCTGTCGAGCGTGGTGGTCGGCGTCCCCGAGGCCGTCGCCCGGCTCGCCCCCGAGCGGCCGACGACGCTGATCAGCGGCCCGTCCGCCACCTCCGACATCGAGCTGGAACGCGTCGAGGGCGTCCACGGGCCCCGCACCCTGGACGTGATCATCCGGACCGACGTCTGACCGGCCCGCGGCAGGCCGAAGGCCCCGGGAGGAGCGCCTCCCGGGGCCTTCGGCGATCACCGTCAGAACGGGCGGAAGCCGTCGTACTCCTGCTCCGCGTCATCCCGCGCCGCATCGCGGTCGCGGCGGCGCTGCGCGGCGGGCCGCGGCGCCTCCATACGGTGGTCCTCACCGCGGCGGCCGAGCATCTCCGCACCGGCGGCCATCGTCGGCTCCCAGTCGAAGACCACGGCGTTGTCCTCGGGGCCGATCGCCACGCCGTCGCCGGTGTGCGCGCCGGCCTTGAGCAGCGCGTCCTCGACGCCGAGGCGGTTGAGCCGGTCCGCGAGGTAGCCGACCGCCTCGTCGTTGTTGAAGTCCGTCTGCCGCACCCAGCGCTCCGGCTTCTCGCCGCGCACCCGGTAGAAGTGGTCGCCCTCCTCGGTGACCGTGAAGCCGGAGTCGTCCACCGCCTTGGGCCGGATGACGATCCGGGTCGCCTCCTGCACCGGCTTGGCGGCACGCGCCTGCGCCACGATCTCGGCGAGCGCGTACGACAGCTCCTTCAGGCCCTGCCGGGCGACGGCCGACACCTCGAAGACACGGAAACCGCGCTCCTCCAGATCGCCGCGGATCATGTCGGCGAGGTCCTGGCCGTCGGGGATGTCGACCTTGTTGAGGACGACGATCCGCGGCCGGTTCTCCAGACCGCCGTACTGCGCCAGCTCCGCCTCGATCATGTCGAGGTCGGAGAGCGGGTCACGGTCCGACTCCAGCGTGGCGGTGTCCAGGACGTGGACCAGCACCTCGCAGCGCTCCACATGGCGCAGGAACTCCAGGCCCAGCCCCTTGCCCTGGCTGGCGCCGGGGATCAGACCGGGCACGTCCGCGATGGTGTAGACGGTCGAACCGGCCGTCACCACACCGAGGTTGGGGACGAGCGTGGTGAACGGGTAGTCCGCGATCTTCGGCTTGGCCGCCGACAGCACCGAGATCAGCGAGGACTTGCCGGCGCTCGGGAAGCCGACCAGCGCGACATCCGCGACGGTCTTCAGCTCCAGCACGATGTCGCGGGCCTCACCGGGCTCGCCGAGCAGCGCGAAACCGGGCGCCTTGCGGCGCGCCGACGCCAGCGCGGCGTTGCCGAGACCACCTCGGCCGCCCTGCCCCGCGATGAAAGTGGTGCCCTGCCCGACGAGGTCGGCGAGGACGTTGCCCTTGCGGTCCATGACGACCGTGCCGTCCGGAACCGGCAGGATCAGGTCCTGGCCGTTCTTCCCGGCGCGGTGGTCACCGGCGCCCGGCTGGCCGTTGGTGGCCTTGCGGTGCGGGTGGTGGTGGTATTCGAGAAGCGTGGTGACGTCCTGGTCGACGACGAGGATCACATCGCCGCCGCGCCCGCCGTTGCCGCCGTCGGGCCCGCCGAGCGGCTTGAACTTCTCCCGCATCACGGAGGCCACGCCGTGGCCTCCGTTACCCGCGGCGACATGCAGTTCGACGCGGTCCACGAAGGTGGTCATGGTGAGGTGCCTCCAGATAACTACGGGAATGTCTCTGTACTAACACGCCAAGGGCGGACCGGCCTTCCCGCACGTGCGAGAAAGGCGGTCCGCCCTCGGAGTGGTGCTACTGCTGAGCTGTCGCCCGGCTGCTGATCACTCAGCGACCGGAACGATGTTCACGACCTTGCGACCACGGTGGGTGCCGAACTGCACCGCGCCCGCGGCCAGGGCGAACAGGGTGTCGTCGCCGCCGCGACCGACGCCCGTGCCCGGGTGGAAGTGGGTGCCACGCTGGCGGACCAGGATCTCACCGGCGTTGACGGCCTGACCGCCGAAGCGCTTCACGCCGAGCCGCTGAGCATTGGAATCGCGACCGTTCCGAGTGGACGATGCGCCCTTCTTGTGTGCCATGTCTCCTCAGTCCCTTACTTCGCCGGAGCGTCGATGCCGGTGATCTTCAGCGCCGTGTGGAGCTGGCGGTGGCCGATCCGCTTCTTGTAGCCGGTCTTGTTCTTGTACTTCTGGATCCGGATCTTGTCGCCCTTGTGGTGGTCGACGACCTCGCCCTGGACCTTCACGCCGGCCAGGACCCACGGGTCGCTGGTGACCGACTCGCCGTCGACGACCAGCAGCGTCGAGAGCTCGACGGTGTCGCCGACCTTGCTGGTCGAAATGCGGTCAATCTCGATGACGTCGCCGACAGAAACCTTCTGCTGGCGTCCGCCGGTGCGCACGATCGCGTACACGCGGAACTCTCCTTCGCTGGAAACGGATCCTCTGATGCCAGCCGCTCACACGGGCTTGGGAGACTCCCGTGAAATCCGAGTGGACGAGCGGCCTCCCCCGGCGGAGAGCCAGGAGGTGTTTGCTCAGGGGTTTGGCGTCACAGACACCGACGGTCAAGGTTACGGGGCCTTGACCTGGGGGTCAAACCGGCCCCGGGTCGTCACCGACCCGGGGCACGGCCTGGACCGTCAGTCCTCCGCGGCGGGCTCGGCGGCAGCGGTCTTCTTGGCCGCCGCCTTCTTCGCCGTCGTCTTCTTCGCCGTGGTCTTCTTCGCGGTCGTCTTCTTCGCCGTCTTCTTGGCGGTGGCCGTCTTGGCGGTGGTGGTCTTCTTCGCCGCCGCCTTCTTCGTCGCCGTCGTCTTCTTGGCCGCGGTCTTCTTCGCGGCCGTCTTCTTCGCGGCGGTCTTCTTCGCCGCCGCCTTCTTCGCCGTCTTCCTGGCGGCGGGCGCCTCCTCGGCCGGGGCCTCGACGGGCGCCTCGACGGCCTCCACCGGAGCCTGGACCGGCTCCGCGGGGACCTCGGCGGCCTCCGGGGCCTCGACCACGACGACCGTCGCCTCGGCGGCCTGCGGGGAGCCCGCCGGGGCGGACACCTTACGGGTCGCACGGCGGCGCGGACGGGCCGACGCGGGCTCCGGGGCGGCGGGCGCCTCGGGCTCCGGCTCGGGAGCCGCCTCGGGCTCCGGGGCGGTCTCCGCCACCGGCACCACGATCGCGGCGGCCTCGGCGGCCTTCGGCGCGCCCGCCGGGGCGGACGCCTTCCGGCTCGCCCGGCGGCGGCCACGGCCACGCGAGGCGGCGGCCGCCTCGGCCTCGGCCGGGCTGCTGAACCACTCGTCGGCGTCGGCCACCGCGGGCTGCAGCTCCGCCTCGGTCACCGGCGCGGGCTCCAGCTCGGGCGCCTCGGGCTGCTCGGCCACCGGCTCCGCGGGCTGCTCGGCCACCTGCTCGTGGTGGTCGTGGCGCTCGCCGCCGCCCTTGCCCTTCTTCTTGCGCTTGCCGCCACCGCCGGCCGACGTCGGCTGGTCCATGTGGACGATGACGCCGCGGCCGTTGCAGTGGACGCAGGACTCGGAGAACGACTCCAGCAGGCCCTGGCCGACCCGCTTACGGGTCATCTGGACCAGGCCCAGCGAGGTGACCTCGGCCACCTGGTGCTTCGTCCGGTCGCGGCCCAGGCACTCCAGCATCCGCCGCAGCACCAGGTCGCGGTTGGACTCCAGGACCATGTCGATGAAGTCGATGACGACGATGCCGCCGAGGTCGCGCAGGCGCAGCTGGCGGACGATCTCCTCGGCCGCTTCGAGGTTGTTCCTCGTCACGGTCTCTTCGAGGTTGCCGCCCTGACCGGTGAACTTGCCGGTGTTGACGTCGATCACGACCATCGCTTCGGTCTTGTCGATCACCAGCGAACCACCGCTGGGCAGCCAGACCTTGCGGTCCAGCGCCTTCATCAGCTGCTCGTCGATCCGGTACGTCGCGAAGACGTCCACGTCCGACGTCCACTTCTGGAGCCGGTCGGTGAGGTCCGGCGCGACGTGCGAGACGTAGCCGTGGATGGTCTCCCAGGCGTCGTCACCGCTGACGATGACCTTCGAGAAGTCCTCGTTGAAGATGTCGCGGACGACCCGGACGGTCATGTCCGGCTCGCCGTAGAGCAGGCTCGGCGCGCTCGTCGAGGGCGTCTTCGCCTTCTTCTGGATCTCCTCCCACTGCGCCTGGAGGCGCTCCACATCACGGCGGAGCTCGTCCTCGCTGGCGCCCTCCGCGGCGGTACGGACGATGACGCCCGCGTCCTCGGGAACGATCTTCTTGAGGATCTGCTTCAGCCGGGCGCGCTCGGTGTCGGGCAGCTTGCGGCTGATGCCCGTCATCGAGCCCTCGGGCACGTAGACGAGGTAGCGGCCGGGCAGCGAGACCTGGCTGGTCAGGCGGGCGCCCTTGTGGCCGATGGGGTCCTTGGTGACCTGCACCAGCACGGACTGGCCGGACTTGAGTGCGGTCTCGATGCGGCGCGGGCCGTTGCCCATGCCGAGCGCCTCGAAGTTGACCTCGCCCGCGTACAGCACGGCGTTGCGGCCCTTGCCGATGTCGACGAAGGCGGCCTCCATCGACGGCAGGACGTTCTGCACCTTGCCGAGGTAGACGTTGCCGACGTACGAGGTCGACTGCTCCTTGTTGACGAAGTGCTCGACGAGGACGTTGTCCTCCAGCACGCCGATCTGGGTGCGCTCGCCGCTCTGGCGGACGACCATGACCCGCTCGACGGCCTCGCGGCGCGCCAGGAACTCCGCCTCGGTGATGATCGGCACCCGGCGGCGGCCCTGCTCGCGGCCCTCGCGGCGGCGCTGCTTCTTCGCCTCCAGACGCGTCGAGCCCTTGATGGACTGGACCTCGTCGCTGCTGGTGGACTCCGCCTTGCGCTCACGCGGCTCGCGGACCTTGACGACGGTGCGCTCGGGGTCGTCGCCGTTGTGGGCCTCGCCCCCGTCGGCGTCCCCGCTGCGACGGCGGCGGCGACGGCGGCGACGGCTGCTGCTGGAACCGCCGGACGGCTCCTCGGCCTCCGCCTGCTCCTCGGCGCCCGGCTCCTCGGCGGGCTCCTCGTCCTCGGCGCCCTCCTGCTCCTGCTCGGGCGCCTCGGCGGCCTGCTCGTCCGCGTCGGCGGACTCACCGCGGCGACGGCGGCGGCCACCGCGGCGACGGCGGCGCGAGGGGCGGTCGCCCGACTCGTCGTCGTGCGCGGCCTCACGCTGCCCGGCGGCCTCCTCGGCCTCCTCGGCCTCCTCGGCGCTCTCCTCCGGCTCCTCGGCGGGCGCGGCGGCGACGGGCTCGGCGACCCGCTCGGCGCGGCGACGGCGGCGACGGCCGGCCGGCTGCTCCTCCTGCGGCTGCTCGGGCTCGACCGCGGCGGCGGCCTCCTCCTCGCGGCGGGCCGCGGCGGCGGCAGCGGCCGCGGTCTCCGGGGTCTGGAACATCGGCTCGGCGAAGACCGGCGCCTGGAAGACGGCCGTCGGCGGACGCTGCGCACGGCGGCGGCCACGGGCCGGGGCCTCCTTGGCGGGCGCCTCCTCGGCGGCGGGCGCCTTCTTGGCAGCGGGCGCCTCGGTGACGGGCTCGGCGGCCCGCTCGCCACGGCGGCGGGCCCGGCGGCGGGGCGCCTCGTCGGCCTCGGCCTTCGGCTCGGCCGGGGTCTCCTCGGCGGCCTTCGGGGTCTCCTCGGCGCCCTGCGGGGCACCGGCCGGCGCGGTGGCCTTACGGGTCGCACGGCGGCGGGCCCGGGGCGCGGGCGCCTCCTCGACGGCCTGCGGCGCCTCCTCGGCCGGCGCGGCGGCCGGCGCCTCCGCGACCGGGGCCTCCTCGGCGGCGCGCGGGGCGCCGGCCGGGGCGGTGGCCTTACGGGTCGCACGGCGGCGCGGACGGGCGGGCGCGGCCTCGGCGGCGGGTGCCTCCGTGGCGGGCGCTTCCTCGGCCGGGGCCTCGGCGGCGGGCGCCTCGGTGACCCGCGGGGTCTCGTCCGCGCCCTGCGGGGCACCGGCGGGCGCGGTGGCCTTACGGGTCGCACGGCGGCGGGTACGGGCGCGCGGCTCGGCGTCCTCGGCGGGCGCCTCGGTCACCGGTGCGGCCTCGGCCTGCGGCGCGGGCGCCTCGGCGGCGGCCTCGGCGGCGGGCTGCGGGGCACCGGCCGGGGCGGTGGCCTTACGGGTGGCACGGCGGCGCGGACGGGCGGGCGCGGCCTCGGCGGCGGGTGCCTCCGCGGCGGGCGCCTCGGAGGGCTGCGGCGGCTCCTGGGCGGCGTCGCTCACCACGGCGGTGGCTCCGGCGCCCTGCGGCGGGCCGGCCGGGCGGGAAGCCGCACGGCGCCTGCGGCGCGGCGGCAGCGTGTCGCTGGGGGAATTGTTGTCGTCCGCGCCACGGTCCGTGGACGGCGCGGGTGCGGTGGGCTCAATGGGTTCGAGCATGCGGGCGGTTCTCCCGTCACGCTCCCGGGCGCCGGGCCTGGTCCGGCCGCAGCGCCGCGTCGTGGCGCGGCTCTGCGGTCCGGGGCGCGGGCGCCGCACGGGAGCTGTCGTCTCGCTCGCCGGGCCCGTGGTCCGGGGCCGGCGAAAGTCTCCTGGTCAGTGCGTCTGCCGCACCGGGGTGGCTCCCTGGTTGGTCGGCGACGCGACGACGGCGCTCTACGCGGTGCCGTGCCCGGCATCGGCCGGGCTGCCCCCGCTCGTCACCGTCGCGGCACGTGGCCCGGCGGCCGTGGATGGGGCGGCCGTGGCAGCGTCGCGGTCGGGCGCCAGCGGGTCGGTCACCGCGCCGGTCTCCTCATCGAGCAGCCCCTGCGCCAGCCTGGTCACCGCTGCGGGGACCGGCGGCGCCAGGTCGGCCGCGGCTCGGAGGCCGGACAGGACGTCGTCGGGTCGAACGGCAGGTGTCACATGCCGAACAACCAGCCGCAGTATCGCACAGGCTTTGCCGTCGGGCCTATCGCCCTCGGTGGCCGAGACCTCCAGCGCGCGGACCGCGGCCCGCGCGTCGAAGGCGCGCATACCGTTCTTCGTGCGGCGCTCGACCTGCACCTCCGCGGCGGCGAGGAACGCCGCCGCGGCCCGCTCGGCCTCCGCCGGCTCGACGCCGTCGAGCCGGATCTCCCAGACCGAGGCCTGGAGCCGGTCGGCGAGTCCGCTGGTCCGCGCCTCCACGGCGTCGGTCACGTCGAGGCCCGTAGGCAGCGACGCGTCCAGCAGCGCCCGCAGGGTCGCGGGGTCGCGCTCCTGGGTGAGCTGGATCTCCAGGTACTCGGCCTCACTGCCCGTACCCGTCGGGGCGGCGTTGGCGTACGACACCTTGGGGTGCGGGGTGAAGCCCGCCGAGTAGGCCATGGGGACCTCGGCGCGGCGCAGCGCCCGCTCGAAAGCGCGCTGGAAGTCGCGGTGGCTGGTGAACCGGAGGCGGCCGCGCTTGGTGTAGCGCAGACGGATGCGCTGCACCGCCGGTGCGGGCGGCGGGCCTTCGGGCTGTCGCTTGCCCAGTGTCGTTCAGTCCTTCGTGAGTGCGGTCGTACTGCTACCAAGAGTACGTGCCCTGCGCACCGCTGGTTCCCCGCGGTGCGCTCCGGCCGGCTCCGGGGGCCGGTCTCAGGCGCCGAAGAGGGAGCGGCGGACCTCGCGGGCGGCGTCCCGCGCCAGCCGCAGCGGCGGCCCGAGAACGGCCCGCAGTCCATGGCCCAGCGGAGTGAACACCGAGCGGTACAGCCATCGCGACGGGCGGGCCACCAGCCACCGCCAGAGGAAGGCGAGGCCCCGGCCGGCGGCCCGGGAGATCCGCCCGGCGATCCGCCAGCAGCCGGCGAGGAACACCCCCAGTGCGGCCAGCACCGGCCGCAGTACGTGCTGCCACACGGCGGTGGCGGGGATCACCACGAGCCACCGGAAGAGCGGGGCGAGGATCCGGCGGTACGTCCAGCGGGCGGGGACGACGATCAGATACCGGGCCAGGAAGCGGGCCGGAATCACCAGTCCGTGGTGGAGCAGCCAGACCGCCGCCCGGCCGAGCGGGGTGAAGACCCAGCGGTACAGCCAACAGGCGGGGACCCCGACCAGATACCGGAACAGGAACGCCACCGGGACCACGACCAGGTGGTGGAAGAGCCAGGCCGCCGCCCGGCCCACCGGCGCGAGGACCCACTCGTACAGCCACCGGCCGACGGGGGCGAGGACGTTCCGGGCGGTCCAGCGCAGTGCGTCCCACAGCAGCCGGAGCGGCACCATGACGATCACCACGGGCACCGCGAGGAGCCGGGCGAGGCAGCAGCCCGGTGCGGAGGTGCCGGCGGGCGCCGCGCCCTTCGGTATGCCGCTGCCGTGTGTCATGCGCCGTTCCCCCGGTTTTTCCGTGCCGCTGTCGCTCCCGTGCGGCCTCAGGGGAGGCGGGGCGTCTCCCCCGTCGGCGCCCAGAAGCGGAGCTTCGCCCCGCGCCGGTCCTCGAACTCCCCGCCGCACGCCTCGATGACCTTACGGGAGGCGGTGTTGGTGGCATCGCAGGTGATCAGCACCTGTTCGAGGCCGAGCGCGCGGGCGCGGGGCAGGGCGGCGCGGAGCATCGCGGTGGCGTGGCCGCGGCGGCGGGCGGTGGGCCGGACGTCGTAGCCGATGTGGCCGCCGTGGCTGAGCAGGAAGTCGTTCAGGCGGTGGCGCAGGCGCAGTCCGCCGAGGTAGGCGGGGCCGTCGGTGTACCAGAGGTGGTCGCAGGGGATGCGGTCGTCGCCGGTCTCCCCGCCGGCGGCGCGGAGGCGGGCGGTGTACGCGGCGAAGACGGCGGGGTCGTGCCAGCGGTCGCCGTACTCCCGCAGGTCGCGGCCGACGGCCGAACCGTCGCCGGGGTCGCCGCGCCCCTCGGCGCGCAGCTCCGCCATGGCGGCGAGGAAGGACGCGTGGACGCGGACGCCGGGTGCGGTGAGACGGGGCGGCATCGCCCCAGTGTGCAGGAACCCGGTGCGCAGGAACGGGAACGGCCCGGCATCGCGGTGTGCGATGCCGGGCCGAACTGCCTTATCCGCGTGGCCACTCGGGGAGTCGGCGGCACCAACTCCCGCCGTTAGGCGGCCACTTGGGGAGTCGCCGACGGGCAACTCCCCCACCCGCGCGGCTACTTCTTGACCACCGAGAGCGGCAGCAGCTTCTTGCCGGTCGGGCCGATCTGGATGTCCAGGTCGAGCTGCGGGCAGACGCCGCAGTCGAAACACGGGGACCAGCGGCAGTCCTCGACCTCGGTCTCGTCGAGGGCGTCCTGCCAGTCCTCCCAGAGCCAGTCCTTGTCGAGACCGGAGTCGAGGTGGTCCCAGGGCAGGACCTCCTCGTAGGTGCGCTCGCGGGTGGTGTACCAGGCGACGTCGACGCCGAAGTCCGGCAGCGTCTTCTCCGCCGCCGCCATCCAGCGGTCGTACGAGAAGTACTCGCGCCAGCCGTCGAAACGGCCGCCGCCCTCGTAGACGGCGCGGATGACGGCGCCGACGCGGCGGTCACCGCGGGAGAGCAGGCCCTCGACGATGCCGGGCTTGCCGTCGTGGTAGCGGAAGCCGATGGAGCGGCCGTACTTCTTGTCGCCGCGGATCTTGTCGCGCAGCTTGGCGAGACGGGCGTCGGTCTCCTCGGCGGAGAGCTGCGGGGCCCACTGGAACGGCGTGTGCGGCTTGGGGACGAACCCGCCGATGGAGACCGTGCAGCGGATGTCGTTCTGTCCGGAGACCTTGCGGCCCTCGGCGATGACGTTGACCGCCATGTCGCCGATCTGGAGGACGTCCTCGTCGGTCTCGGTGGGCAGCCCGCACATGAAGTACAGCTTCACCTGGCGCCAGCCGTTGCCGTACGCCGTGGAGACGGTGCGGATCAGGTCCTCTTCCGAGACCATCTTGTTGATGACCTTGCGGATGCGCTCCGAGCCGCCCTCGGGCGCGAAGGTCAGTCCCGAGCGACGGCCGTTGCGCGTCAGCTCGTTGGCCAGGTCGATGTTGAACGCGTCGACCCGGGTGGAGGGGAGGGACAAGCCGATCTTGTCCTCCTCGTACCGGTCGGCGAGGCCCTTGGCGACGTCACCGATCTCGGTGTGGTCCGCGGAGGACAGCGACAACAGGCCGACCTCCTCGAATCCCGTGGCCTTGAGGCCCTTGTCCACCATCTCGCCGATGCCGGTGATGCTTCGCTCCCGGACGGGACGCGTGATCATGCCGGCCTGGCAGAAACGGCAGCCGCGGGTGCAGCCACGGAAGATCTCGACCGACATCCGCTCGTGGACGGTCTCGGCCAGGGGGACGAGCGGCTGCTTGGGGTAGGGCCACTCGTCGAGGTCCATGACGGTGTGCTTGGACACCCGCCACGGGACGCCGGAGCGGTTGGGCACGACGCGGGAGATCCGCCCGTCGGCCAGGTACTCGACGTCGTAGAACTTGGGGACGTAGACGTTGCCGGTCTTCGCGAGGCGGAAGAGCAGTTCGTCACGGCCGCCGGGGCGGCCCTCGTTCTTCCACGCCCGGATGATGTCGGTGATCTCCAGGACCGCCTGCTCGCCGTCGCCGACGACCGCGCAGTCCAGGAAGTCCGCGATGGGCTCCGGATTGAACGCGGCGTGGCCGCCCGCGAGGATCAGCGGGTGGTCCTCGGTACGGTCCTTGGCCTCGATCGGGATACCGGCGAGGTCCAGGGCGGTGAGGAGGTTGGTGTAGCCCAGCTCCGTGGAGAAGGACACACCGAGCACGTCGAAGGCGCTGACCGGGCGGTGCGCGTCGACGGTGAACTGCGGGACGCCGTGCTCCCGCATCAGCGCCTCCAGGTCCGGCCAGACGCTGTAGGTGCGCTCGGCGAGGACGCCCTCGCGCTCGTTGAGCACCTCGTAAAGGATCATCACGCCCTGGTTGGGCAGGCCGACCTCGTACGCGTCCGGATACATGAGCGACCAGCGGACGTCGCAGTCGTCCCATTCCTTGACGGTGGAGTTCAGCTCGCCGCCGACATATTGGATCGGCTTCTGGACGTGCGGGAGAAGGGCCTCCAGGCGCGGGAAGACCGACTCGACAGGCATCGCGGGATCTTTCGTCGGCGGGCAGGGGTGACCCTCAAGCCTAACGTGTCCGAAGGGGCGCCCTTGACGTGCGCCCGGGGTGAGGTGAGGGGTGCGGTGGGTGACGGGGGCGCGGGCGGGCGCCGGGCCGCGGCGTCCGGGGTGCCCGGCCTGCGGCGGGGCCCGGGCGCACGGCGGGTCCGGGCCCGCCGGACGGTCGCCTACGCTCCCGGAGGCGCCTTCTTCCGGGCCTTCTTCCAGAGCCGGGGCAGGCGCTCCTCGCACGCCGCCGCCAGCGCCTCCTGGCGGCCGTGGAGCAGACCGTGGGTGAAGGCGCTCTCCCCCGCCGCGTGCGCCCGGTCGGCCAGGTCACGCAGGGTCTCGCGGGTCACCACGGTGTCGTGGTGCTCGCCGAGCACGTCCTGGAGGGCGGTGGCGCGGCGCACACACCGGGCGGCGGTCCGGCCCAGCGCCGGGCGGGCCGCCTCCGCGCCGTACCGGAAACGCTTGGCCGCCTTACGGGCCTCGTGCAGCGCCCGGTCCCGCTCCGGCCCGGGCGGGGTCTCCAGGGCACGGCGCATCCGGCCGGAGAGCCGCCGGAAGTCCTTGCGCAGCGCCCGGGGCAGTTCCTCGCCGGGCGCGCGGGCGGCGGCGGGGCGCAGCGGCGGGTCGGCGAGCAGCCGTTCCAGGGTGTCGAGCAGCGTCAGATAGCGGTGGCTGTCGAGCACCGCGGTCAGCCGCCGGGCGGCGCCGGGGCGGGGCCGGGCCCAGGTGCGCACCCGGGCGCGTACCGGCCCCGCGCACAGCTCCCGCGGCAGTGCGGCGACCCCGTCACCGATCCGCGCGGTCAGCACCTCACGGTCCCGGTCGACCCCCAACTCCCCTGCCAGCCACGAGAGTTCGGCGACGACGGGGTCGGTCACCGACCGGTCGAGCAGCCGGCGGTAGGAGCGCAGGGCACCGCGCGCCCGGCGGGTGGCGACCCGCATCCGGTGCACCGCGTCGGGCAGCTCGCGGCGGACCGCGGGGTCGAGCGCGACGATCGCCCGGAGCTGGTCCCCGAGGTACGCGAGGACGGTGTCCCCGGCGGTGGCCGCGGGGGCGCCGCTCCCCGGGCGCCCGGAGCCGCCCTTGCGGGCGGGCTTCTTCCGCCGGCCGGCCGGATCCTTCCGCGAGGCTTCCCGAGGGGTACGGGGCGCCTCCCGCCGGCCTGGCCCCTCCTCCCGGCAGGCTTCCGGTCCGTCCCGGTGCGCCTCCCCCGACCCCGTCACCACCAGCGCCCGGGCGAGCTTCGACGGGTACGCCCCCGGCGTCAGCCCCGCGGCCCGCAGCCAGGTGTCCAGCGCGTCCAGCAGCTCGGGGGCGGCGCCGGGCGCCAGTTCGGCCTCCACCTCGTGCCAGGACGCGTGGGCGCCGTCCGGGCGCTCGGCGCGGACCTCGTCGTACGCCAGCTCCGCGAGGGGCGTCCCCGCGGTGTCGGTCAGCACCGTCACCTCACGCCGGGTCCGCAGCCGCATCACCGGGACCAGCGCGGCGCCGCGCACCCGGGAGCGTACGAGGGCGGCCAGTTCGGGCGGGACGGTGTCGGCGAGCGGGGCGCGGATCTCGTCGCGGACGTCCGGGCCCACCGGGAGCTTCAGGTGCCAGCCGGGGTCGGGGCCACCGGTGCGGCGGCGCAGGGTGAGGCCGTCCGCGGCCAGACGGTGGTCCCCGGTGTCGTAGTAGCGCGCGTCGAGGGCGGTGACGCCGCCCGGCTGCGCGGCGGCGACGCCCGCGACGGCGGCCGGATCCGGGAGCCGGACGCCGTCGGCGGCGTCGTACTTCCGCTCGGTCTCCCGCACGGTGCGCGCCATACCTCCGAATCTAGAACCCCGGCCCGGAGCACGCCGCCCGTCCGGCCCCGGCGACGGCCCGGCGGACGCCCCGCGCGGCAGTGGCCGGACGCACCCGGCACCCGGACTCCGCGCCGGGGCGCCGGGCACCGGCGCGCTTCCCGCCGTGCGCCACCGTTCCGCGCCCCCGTGCGCCCCGCCTGACGACGGCGCGCCCACCGGGGCGCGGATCGCCCCGCGCCGCCTCGAATTACGGTGTGCGAGGTCCGGAGGCGGAGGGTCCGACGCCGTCGTCCGGCCCACCCGATGCCGTCCGTCCGCCGGCGCCCGCGCGGCCCCGGCGGCCGACCTCCCGGAAGGGAGAACCCGTGCCCCCGTCCCGCACCACCGGCGCCCGCCCGCCGGACCGCGCCGCGACCGGTACCCGCCCGCATCTGCTGATCGCGCCGAGCGGCCCGGCCGCCGCCCGGACCGCCCGCGACTTCGTCCGCGCCGTGCTGCGCGGCACCCCGGCCGAGCCGCTGCGGGACGCCGCCGTCCTGCTCACCTCCGAGGCGATCACCCGGGCGCACCCGCTCACGGACGGCGCGCCCGACGTGCTGGTCCGGGTGGTGACCGGCGACGGCCCGGCCGGGGTGCGGATCAGCGTGCACGGCGGGCCCGCGCCCCGGACCGCCGGGCACGACGGCGCCGCGGACCTCTCCGGGCTGCTGTTCGGCGCCCTCGCGGACGCCTGGGGCACGGCGGAGCCCGGCGGGACGGACCGCCCCGCCGGGCTCTGGTTCGAACTGCGGGCCCCGCGCGCGGGGGCTCAGCGGGAGGCCGACACCGGCCGCTCCACCCGGATGGACTGCAACAGCCCTATGGCGATCCAGACGGCGAACATCGACGTACCGCCGTAGGAGACGAACGGCAGCGGCAGACCGGTGACCGGCATGATGCCCAGCGTCATGCCGATGTTCTCGAACGCCTGGAACGCGAACCACGCGATGATCCCGGCGGCGACGATCGTGCCGTACAGCTCCGACGTCTCCCGGGCGATGCGGCAGGCGCGCCACATCACGATGCCCAGCAGGACGATGATCAGGCCCGCGCCGAGGAAGCCCAGCTCCTCACCGGCGACGGTGAAGATGAAGTCGGTCTGCTGCTCGGGGACGAACTGGCCGGTGGTCTGGCTGCCGTGGAAGAGCCCGGAGCCGGTGAGCCCGCCGCCGCCGATGGCGATGCGCGCCTGGTTGGTGTTGTAGCCGACGCCCGCCGGGTCCAGGCTCGGGTTGGCGAACGCGGCGAAGCGGGCGATCTGGTACTCGTCGAGGAGGTTGAGCTGCCAGATCGCGAGGCAGCCCGCGACACCGGCGCCCAGCAGGCCGAGAATCCAGCGGTTGGAGGCGCCGGAGGCGAGCAGCACGCCGAGGATGATGGCGCCCAGCACCATGATCGAACCGAGGTCCGGCATCAGCAGGATGACCAGGACGGGCACCGCGGCGAGGCCGAGTGCCTGGACGACGGTGCGGTGGTCGGGGTGCGGGGTGTCGCCCGCGTCGACCCGGGAGGCGAGGATCATCGCCATCCCCAGCGTGATGGTGATCTTGGCGAACTCGGCGGGCTGCAGGGAGAAACCACCGGGGATCGCCAGCCAGGACCGGGAGCCGTTGATGGTGGCGCCGATCGGCGTCAGCACCAGCAGCGCCAGCACCACCGACACGCCGTAGAGCACCGGGATGGCGCCGCGCAGCGTGCGGTGGCCGAGCCAGATCGTCCCGGCGGCCAGCGCCAGGCCGATGCCGGTGTTCAGCAGATGCCGCAGGAAGAAGTAGTACGGATCACCGTGGTTCAGCTCCATGCGGTTGCGGGTCGCGGAGAAGATCAGCAGCGAACCGAGCAGCGACAGCGCCAGACACGACAGCAGCAGCGGCCAGTCGAGTTTGCGGACCGCCGAGTCGCGGTCCATCAGCTTGCCCCAGGCGCCGGTCTCGGGGGCGTACCGCCGGACGTTGAACATCCGGGAGGTGGGACTCGTCGTCATCCTTCGTCCCCTCCCTGGTCCGCCTGATCCGTCTGATCCGCCTGATCCGTCTCGTCCGCCTGATCCGCCGACGGGTCTTCGGCGGACTCGGCGGGTTCGACGGGCTGCGCCCGGATCGTGCCGTCGCGCTCGATGACCGGCAGCGACGACTCGGGGGCCGGCAGCAGCGCGGCCTTCTTGTCGATGCCGCCCTGCTCGTCGACGCCGTAGAGCGCGTTGTAGATCTTGCGGACGGCCGGTCCCGAGGCGCCGGAGCCGGTACCACCCTGGGAGATGGTCATGACGATGGCGTAGTCCTTGGTGTACGTCGCGAACCAGGAGGTCGTCTGCTTGCCGTAGACCTCGGCGGTACCGGTCTTGGCGTGCATCGGGATCTTCTCCTGCGGCCAGCCCTGGAAGCGCCAGGCGGCGGTGCCGCGGGTGGCGACGCCGGCGAGCGCCGAGTCGATCTGCTTGAGCGTGGCCGGGGAGTCGGGCAGCTTGCCGTGCGCCTTCGGCGTGATCTTCTCGATCTTCTTGCCGTCGGGGCTGACGATCGCCTTGCCGAGGGTCGGGTCGTGGAGCGTGCCGCCGTTGGAGAGCGCGGCGTAGATCGTCGCCATCTGGATCGGGGTGACGAGGGTGTCGCCCTGGCCGATGGAGTAGTTGACGGAGTCACCGGCGCGCATCTTCATGCCGGACTCGCAGTTCTCCCGGGCGATCTTGGAGACGTAGTCGTCGGCGTTCTTGCCCTGGGCGCACCAGCCGGTCTTGTTCGCCTCCCAGTAGTCCTTCTTCCAGCGGCGGTCCGGCACCCGGCCGCTGACCTCGTCCGGCAGGTCGATGCCGGTCTTCTTGCCGAGGCCGAACTGATGGGCCGTCTTGTAGAACCAGTCGGCGGGGTTCTTCGGGTTGTTGCCGCCGTCCTTCTTCCACTGGTCGTAGGCGATGTTGTAGAAGACCGTGTCGCAGGAGACCTCCAGCGCGCGGCCGAGGCTGATCGGGCCGAAGTTCTCCGACTCGAAGTTCTTGAAGACCTGGCTGCCGATGTTGAACGAGCTGGTGCAGGGGTAGTGCCCGTTGAACGGGTAGCCCGCGTTGACGGCGGCGGTGGTCGAGATGACCTTGAAGATCGAACCGGGCGCCGCCTGCCCCTGGGTGGCGCGGTTGAGCAGCGGGTAGTTGGACTTCTTGCCGGTGAGCTTGGCGTAGTCCTTGGCGGAGATCCCGCCGACCCAGGCGTTCGGGTCGTACGAGGGGTTGGAGGCCATCGCGACGACGCGGCCGGTCTTCGCCTCCATGACGACGACGGCGCCGGCGTCCGCCTTGTAGTTGGTGCCGGTGTTCTTGTCGTGCTCCAGGCGGGCGTCCTTCATCGCCTGGTACAGCTCCTTCTCCGCCACCGCCTGCACCCGGGCGTCGATGCTGGTGATGACGTTGGCGCCGGGGACGGCCGGGTCGCTGTGGGCCTTGCCGATGACCCGGCCGAGGTTGTCGACCTCGTAACGGGTGACCCCGGCCTTGCCGCGCAGCGCGCTGTCGTACGTCCGCTCCAGACCGGAGCGGCCGATCTGGTCGGAGCGCAGCAGCGGCGAGCGGGTGTGCTCGGCCTTCTTGATCTCCTCGTCGGTGACCGGCGAGAGATAGCCGAGGACCTGTGCGGTCTGCGCCTTCGCCGGGGTGGCGTAGCGGCGCACCGCGGTCGGCTCGGCGCTGATGCCGGGGAAGTCCTCGGAGCGCTCCCGGATCTGCAGGGCCTGCTGGGTGGTGGCCTTGTCGGTGATCGGGATGGGCTGGTACGGCGAGCCGTTCCAGCACGGCTGCGGCGTCTTCGCGTCGCAGAGCCGGACCTTGTTGCGGATCTCCTGCTCGGGGATGCCGAGGACGTCGGAGAGGCGGCCGAGGACCGCCTTGCCGTCGTCCTTCATCTTCAGGAGTTCGGTGCGGCTGGCGGAGACCACCAGCCGGGTCTCGTTGTCGGCGAGCGGCACCCCGCGGGCGTCGAGGATCGAACCGCGGGTCGCCGGGTCGACGACCTGCTGGACGTGGTTGCTGCGGGCCTTGCTCGCGTACTCCTGGCCGTTGCGGATCTGGAGGTACCAGAGGCGGCCGCCGAGGGTGAGCAGGAGGGAGAAGACGAGGATCTGGATCGCGACGAGCCGGGCGGTGACGCGGGAGGTCCGGCCGGTCTCAGGAATGTTGCTCACGGCGCCTCCGCAGCTCGGTCCGGGTGCGGGGCAGTCGGTCGGTCACAGCCGCTTGACCCCCTTGATACGGGCGGCCTTGTTCCGTGCGGAGCGGCCGAGGAGGCCACCGCGGGAGGAGCGGGCCGGCTTCGGCGCGCGGCCGGACTTCAGCCCGCCGCGGGACGCCTTGAGGCCGGTGCCGGTGGTCATCCAGCCGTACGCGGGCTCCCGCCCGGCGACCGTGCCGCTCGGGCTGCCGGAGCTGTCGCCGGTCAGCGGCTCGCCCTCCAGCCGGCGGGCGAGCGCCATCACGCCGGGCACGATGAACGGGGCGAGCAGCAGGTCGTAGACGGTGGCGCTGAGGACCAGACCGCCGACGCCGACGTGCCGGGCGGTGGTGTCGCCGACCAGCGCGCCGACGCCCGCGTAGAGCAGCGTGGAGACGACGGCGGCGCCGAGGACGGCGAGCAGCGGGACGGTCGCCGAGCGGTGGCGGCCGTTCTCCGGGCGGGTGAGGCCCGCGGCGTACCCGACGATGCAGAGCACCAGGGCGTAGCGGCCGATGGCGTGGTCGGAGGGGGGCGCGAGGTCGGCGAGGAGGCCGGCGGCGAAGCCGACGAGGGCGCCGCCGACGTGCCCGTAGACCAGGGCGAGGCCGACGACGACGAGGAGCAGCAGGTCCGGTACGGCGCCGGGGAGTTGGAGCCGGGCCAGGACGCTGACCTGGAGGACCAGGGCGACGATCACGAGCGGGACGGTCAGCAGGATCCGGTAGAGGCGCATCGGTCAGCTCCTGGGGGATTCGCCGTCGGAGGGGTCGGCGGTGACGGTGACCGTGGGCGTCGGCCGGGGCTTGGCCGGCGGCGCCGGCAGCACGGTGTCCCGCGGGTCCTTGCGCGGCGGCTGGACGACCACCCCGACCACGTCGAGCTGGGAGAAGGCGACGTAGGTGCTGACCTGGACGGTGCGGGTCAGATCGCCGTTGGACGGTTCGACCTTGACGACCCGGCCGACCGGCACACCGGGTACGAACGGCTTGCCCTTGCTGGAGCCGAAGGTGACCATCCGGTCGCCCTTCTTCACCGACGCCTTGCCGTTGAGGAGCTGCACCCGCATCGCCCGGCCGCCCTGCCCGGAGGCGAAGCCGATCTCGTTGGTCTTCTCCATCCGGGTGCCGACGGTGAAGTCCGGGTCGTTGGCGAGCAGGATGGTGGCGGTGGAGGTGCCGACGGTGGTGACGCGGCCGACGAGCCCGTCGCCGTTGAGCACCGTCATGTCGCGGGCGATGCCGTCCCGGCTGCCCGCGTCGATGGTGACCGTCCAGGAGAAGCCCTGGGCCGCGCCGATGGCGATGACCTGGGCGCCCTTGATGCCGTACTGCCCGGCACCGGCGGTCTTGAGCATCTTGTCCAGCTCGGCGGCGCGGTTGCGGTTGCGGTCGGACGAGCCGAGCTTGGCCTTCAGGGTGGCGTTCTCGCGTTCCAGCGCGGCGATCCTGGTGTGCCGTTCGCCGGAGTCGCGTACCGCGCCGATGGCGTTGCCGATCGGGTTGACCGCTCCGGCGACGCCGTTCTCGACGGGTCCGAAGGCGGAGGCGGCGGCTTGGCGGGCACCGTCGAGCGGGGACTGTTCGCCACCGCGGATGTCCACCGTGATCAGCGCGAACGCGATGGCGACCAGCAGCACAAGTAGCAGCCGGCTCTCTCGTGTGTCCCTCACGTGCGGCGGCCGTGTCCTTCCTCGTAGGACCGGCCGGCTGCGGGCCCGCGCCGGTCTCGTTCGGGAGTGCTGAGCGTTGTGCCTGTGTGTGCGGTGGCTGGTGGTGCGGGGTCAGTCCACCGGATTTTTCTGGGGGTTGGGGCGGTGCCCGGGCCGGGCGGAGCCCTTCCCGGGGTGGTCCTGTATATCAGCGGGCCGGGGAAAGAAGGGGACGGCCCTCCGCCATGGTGCCCGCCCGGCACGGACGCCGCAGGGCGTCCGCGCCGTGGACGGGCCGGTCGGGTTACCTGCGCGGCTGGGAGTCGAGGACCTGCTGGAGCGCCTCGAACTCCTCGACGCACTTGCCGGAGCCGAGCGCGACGGAGTCGAGCGGGTCCTCGGCGATGTGGATGGGCATCCCGGTCTCGCGGCGCAGCCGCTCGTCGAGACCGCGGAGCAGCGCGCCACCGCCGGTGAGGACGATGCCGCGGTCCATGACGTCACCGGACAGCTCCGGCGGGCACTTGTCGAGGGTCGTCTTGACCGCGTCGACGATGGAGTTGACCGGCTCCTCGATGGCCTTGCGGACCTCGGCGGCGGAGATGACGACGGTCTTCGGCAGACCGGAGACCAGGTCACGGCCGCGGATCTCGGTGTGCTCGTCCTGCTCCAGGTCGTACGCCGAGCCGATGGTGATCTTGATGCTCTCGGCGGTCCGCTCGCCCAGCAGAAGGCTGTACTCCTTCTTGATGTGCTGGATGATCGCGTTGTCCAGCTCGTCACCGGCGACGCGGATCGACTGGGCCGTCACGATGCCGCCGAGCGAGATGACCGCGACCTCGGTGGTGCCGCCGCCGATGTCGACGACCATGTTGCCGGTGGCCTCGTGGACCGGCAGACCGGAGCCGATCGCGGCGGCCATCGGCTCCTCGATGATGTGCACCTGCCGCGCACCCGCCTGCGTCGACGCCTCGATGACGGCGCGGCGCTCGACGCCGGTGATGCCGGAGGGGACACAGACCACGACCCGCGGACGGGCCAGATACCGCCGCTTGTGGATCTTGAGGATGAAGTACCGGAGCATCCGCTCGGTGATCTCGAAGTCGGCGATGACGCCGTCCTTGAGGGGCCGTACGGCGACGATGTTGCCGGGTGTGCGCCCGATCATCTTCTTCGCCTCGGCGCCCACCGCGAGGATGCCACCGGTGTTGGTGTTGATGGCCACCACCGAGGGCTCGTTCAGCACGATCCCGCGACCCCTGACGTACACCAGCGTGTTGGCGGTGCCGAGGTCGACAGCCATGTCACGGCCGATGAACGACATGTTGTTCCCCATGAGGATACGTCTGGCCTTCCCAACTGGAGCGAATGCTTACTGGAGGTCGGCAGGAGGTGATGCGCCACACGGCGCGGAAGCTTCATCGTAGTTCGTCGCGCCGCCCGCCCGAACACGGCGGTGGGCGCCACTTGCGCCATTGTCGGCGGTACCCGTACCCGCCTTCCTCAATGGTGACGTCGTGTCGCGGAGTCGCGTTCCCCCGAACGTCCTTCACATGCCGGGAGGCGACCGGTAATTTCACCGGTCGCCCCTGGTCACGAGCGGTATACGCGCGATGATGTATCAGGAAAGGCCGGGAAAGAAAATCTTGATCTCCCGTTCGGCGGACTCTTCGGAATCCGAGGCGTGGATCAGATTCTCCCGGGTGATCGTGCCGAAGTCCCCACGAATGGACCCACTCGGTGCGGTAATCGGGTCGGTGGGGCCGGCGAGCGCGCGGACGCCCTCGATGACCCGCTCGCCCTCGACGACGAGGGAGACCACCGGGCCGGACGACATGAAGGTGACCAGCGGCTCGTAGAAGTCCCGGCCGACGTGCTCGGCGTAGTGCTGCTCCAGGATCGCGCGGTCGAGGGTGCGCAGCTCCAGGGCACCGATCGTCCAGCCGGCCTTCCGCTCGATCCGGCCGATGATCTCGCCGACCAGGCCACGACGGACCGCGTCAGGCTTGAGAAGGACGAGAGTGCGCTGGCTCATGAAGAAGGCTCCTTGGAAAGAACGGGACTGCGGTGAGCCGAGGCTACAGGGAAGCGGCCCGCACCCGGCGGGCGGGACCGCGGGCGGGCGCCCTCCGTACGGTGCGCCGCCGGGGCTTCACCCACAGGCACCGGACGGGCGCCGCCGGCCCGCTCCGCCCCGCACACCGTCTCCGCGGGGCGGGGCGCTACGCCGCCTCCGCCTCCGTCTCGGCCATCGCCGCCCATCGGGCCTTCGCCTCGTCGATCTTCCGGCCGTAGTGCACCGACGCCCACCACAGGGCGGCGAAGACCAGGCCGAGGAAGAACATCGTCGGGACGACGAAGCCGCTGGCGATCAGGGCTATCTGGAGCGCCCAGCCCAGCTGCACGCCGCCGGGGCGGGTCAGCGCGCCGCACAGCAGGACGCAGAGCAGCATCGCGATGCCGCTGACCGTCCAGACCGTGGCCGCCGGGAGGTCGTTGAGCTGCATCGCCACCAGACCGGCGAACCCGATGACGAAGAATTCACCGATCAGCGTGCTCG
The DNA here is from genome assembly GCF_043083385.1 of Streptomyces sp. NPDC014733. Classification (NCBI taxonomy): domain Bacteria; kingdom Bacillati; phylum Actinomycetota; class Actinomycetes; order Kitasatosporales; family Streptomycetaceae; genus Streptomyces; species Streptomyces sp. NPDC014733. The sequence continues at coordinate 77,668 of NZ_JBIBYO010000008.1, forward strand.
CGCAGAGCGTCCGCATCGTCAGCCCCTCCCCAGCAGCAGCCGGGCCTCGCCGACCGTGATCACCGAGCCGGTGACCAGCACACCGGCTCCGGAGTACTCGCCCTCTTCCTCGGCGAGGGTGATCGCCGCCTCCAGGGCGTCGTCGAGCCGCGGCTCGACCTGGACCCGCTCGCTGCCGAAGACCTCGACCGCGACCGCGGCCAGCGCGTCCGGGTCCATCGCGCGGTGGCTGGAATTACGCGTGATCACGACCTCGGCGAAGACCGGCTCGAACGCCTCCAGGAAGCCCCGGACGTCCTTGTCGTCGCTGGCGCCGACCACGCCCACCAGGCGGCTGAAACCGAACGCCTCGGTGACGCCGTCGGCCGCCGCGCGGGCGCCCGCCGGGTTGTGCGCGGCGTCCAGCACGACCGTGGGGCTGCGGCGGACGACCTCCATCCGGCCCGGCGAGGCGACCGAGGCGAACGCCCGGCGGATGGTGTCGATGTCCAGGCTGCGGGCGTGCGCCGAGCCGATGCCGAAGAACGCCTCGACGGCGGCGAGCGCCACCGCGGCGTTGTGCGCCTGATGGGCGCCGTAGAGCGGGAGGAAGATCTCCGGGTACTCGCCGCCCAGACCGCGCAGCGTCAGCATCTGCCCGCCGACCGCGACCTCGCGGGAGAGCACGCCGAACTCCATGCCCTCACGGGCGACGGTGGCGTCCACCTCGACCGCGCGCTTGAGCATCACGGACGCCGCCTCGACCGGCTGCTGCGCCAGGACGACCGTCGCGTCCTTCTTGATGATTCCGGACTTCTCGACGGCGATCTTCTCGGGGGTGTCCCCCAGCCGGTCGGTGTGGTCCAGCGCGATGGGGGTGATCACCGCGACGTCGCCGTCGATGACGTTGGTCGCGTCCCAGGTGCCGCCCATGCCGACCTCGACGACGGCGATGTCCACCGGGGCGTCGGCGAACGCGGCGTAGGCCATCGCCGTCAGCACCTCGAAGAACGAGAGGCGGTACTCCTGCTGGGCGTCGACCATCTCGACGTACGGGGCGATGTCCCGGTACGTCTCGATGAAGCGCTCGGCGGAGATCGGCGCGCCGTCCAGGCTGATCCGCTCGGTGACGGACTGGACGTGCGGGCTGGTGTACCGGCCGGTGCGCAGGTCGAAGGCGCCGAGCAGCGCCTCGATCATCCGGGCGGTGCTGGTCTTGCCGTTGGTGCCGGTGATGTGGATGGCGGGGTAGGCGCGGTGCGGGGACCCGAGGATGTCCAGCAGCGCCTCGATGCGCTGGACCGACGGGTCGAGTTTGGTCTCCCCCCAGCGGCCCGCCAGCTCCTCCTCGACCGCGCGCAGCGCACGGTCGGTCTCGGGGTCCTCGGGCCGGGCGGGCACGTCCCCCTGCGGGGGGCCGGCCTGGGCGCGCAGGGTGCGGCTGCCGGCCTCGATCACCGCGAGATCGGGGTCGCGCCGGGTCTCGGCGTCGACCATCTCCTCGAAGGCGTCGGTCTGCTCGTGGTCGTCGTTCTGGGGGCTCTCGCTCACGCCGACCAGTCTACGAGTCACCCCTGACAACGGTCTCGCCCGCACCACGGCCCGCGGACCTTCCCAGGCCACAGGCGCGCGGCCGGAAACCGGCCGCCCCGCACACCCTGCGGCCCGCCGGGACGGACCGGGCCGCCCGCGCCGGGCGGCCCGGTCCGGTCACCGCAGCGCCGCCTTCATCATCGCCCGGGCGACCGGCGCCGCCAGGCCGTTGCCGGAGACCTCGTCGCGCGCGGCGCCGCTGTCCTCGACCATCACCGCGACCGCCACCTGCCGCCCGCGGTCGTCCTGCGCGTACGACACGAACCACGCGTACGGGGTACCGCTGTTGTCCACGCCGTGCTGCGCGGTGCCGGTCTTGCCGCCGACGGTCAGCCCGTCGACCTTGGCGTTGGTGCCGGTGCCCTTCTCGACGACGGTGCGCATCGCGGAGCGCAGCTGCTCGGCGGTGTGCGCCGACATCGTCCGGCCGTACGTCTTCGTGCCCGGCTGCTCCAGGGTGTTGCCGGAGCCGTCGGTGACCCGGTCGACCAGCTGCGGGGTCTTCAGCTCGCCGCCGTTGGCGATCGCGGCGGCGACCATCGCCATCTGCATCGGGGTCGCCTGGTCGTCGAACTGCCCGATGCCGGAGAGCGCGGTCTGCGCCTCGTCCATGCCCTTCGGGTAGACGCTCTTGCCGGTCCGTACCGGGGTGTCGATCTTCCCGTCGTTGAACCCGAACTTCTCCGCCTGCGCCCGGACCTTGTCCTGACCCAGGTCGGCGGCCATCTTCGCGAAGACGGTGTTGCAGGAGTACTGGAGCGCGGTGCGGATGTCCGCGTTCTCGCACGGCGCCGAGGCGCTCTCGTTGGTCAGCTGCGTGCGGGTGTGCGGCAGCGTGTACGGATCGGGGCTGCGGGTCGGCTCGTCCACCGAGGAGTACAGCCCGTTCTCCAGCGCCGCCGCGGCGACGACCAGCTTGAAGGTGGAGCCGGGCGGCAGCGCCTGGCGCAGCGCGCGGTTCACCTCGGGGCTGTCCGGGTCGTCGCTCATCGCCCGCCACGCCTCGGCGTCCTTGCCGTCCGATCCGGCGAACTTCCCCGGGTCGTACGAGGGCGTGCTCACCATTCCGAGGATCTTGCCGGTCGCCGGGTCGAGGGCGACGGCGGCGCCCTTCTTGCCGCCGAGCGCCTGGTACCCGGCCTTCTGCACCGACGCGTCGATGGTGGTGGCGACGTCGCCGCCCTTGGGGCGCTCGCGGGAGAGCACGTCCACCGGGGACTGCAGGCGGCTGTCCGTGCCGTCCAGGAGGTCGCCGTAGAGCGCCTCCAGCTGGGTGGAGCCGTAGACCTGTGAGGCGAAGCCGGTGACCGGTGCGTAGAGGGCGCCGTCGGTGTACGTGCGCTTGTACCGCAGCGATCCGGAGGTCTCGGCGGAGCCGGTCACGGGCCGGCCGTCGACGAGGATGTTGCCCATCGGGGCGGCGTACTTCCCTATGGCGACCCGGGGGTTGTGCGGATCGCTCCGGTACGCATCGGCCTTGGCGCCCTGGATCCAGGTGACCCAGCCCATCAGCGCGACGACCAGCGTCAGGCAGAAGACCGAGACCCGGCGCAGCGGTTTGTTCATGATCGGCGCGGCTCCTCACGGTTCGAGCGGTTCCTCCGGAAAGTCCGGCGGCCCCGCCCCAGGGTCACCCGTCTTGATGAGAGCGCGATGAAAATGACCTTTCGGCCCGGCCGGGGAACTTTTCCGCGCATTCCCCCCTCTTGGTCGGAGGGGTCTCCGCGGGCCCCTTCCGGTACGAGTGGACGGAATACGGGAGCGAAGAACGTGCCGCCGACACGTCAGCGGATGCATCTGGTGCTGCTCACCGCCTGGACGGTGCTGTGGTTCGCCGTGGTCGAGCCGCACGGCGGCTTCTCCTGGCACTATCTGCGGGCGGGCGGCGAACTCCTCTACCAGGGCTCCGCCGGCGACGGCACCGGCGGCCTCAACCTCTACGCGCACCACCCCGAGCTCCAGATGGGGCCGGTCAGCTTCCTGGTCGCGGGGGTCTTCAACCCGTTCCCCGAGGCTACCGGGCAGTTCCTGGCCGCGGCGCTGATGTCGCTGCTCGGCCTGGTGATCACGGTGCTGGCCGGGCGCAGCGCCGCCGAGCACTTCCTGGGCACCGGCACCAACCACCGGCGGCTGCGGCAGCGGGTGCTCATCGCCGGGCTGGCGTTCATCCCGATGTGGATCGAGGTCGCGGTCCGCTTCGGCCACCTCGACGACGTCCTCGCGCTCTTCTTCACCGCCCTCGCCGTCCGCTTCCTGACCCGCGGCAACCCGGCGGCGACCGGTGTCTGCCTGGCGCTGGCGATGGACGCCAAGCCCACCGCGCTCGCCTTCCTGCCGCTGCTGCTGGCTCTGCCCCGGCGGCAGTGGCTGCGGGCCGGGCTGTGGTGTGCGGCGCTGGTGGCGGTCGCCTGGCTGCCGTTCTTCCTGGACGCCCCCGACACGGTCGCCGCGGCGCGGTTCACCATCCCCAACCATCCGGCGTCCGCGCTGCGCTGGCTGGGCGTCGGCGACCCCGAGACGCCCGGCTGGGACCGCCCCGCCCAGGCCGTACTGGGCCTGACGCTCGGCTCGCTGGCGGTGTGGCGGGGCCGGTGGGCCGCCGTGGTGCTGCTCGGCGCCAACGCCCGGATCGTCCTCGACCCGAGCGTCTACACGTACTACACGGCGTCGGTGCTGCTGGGCACGTTGCTGTGGGACGTCATCGGGCAGCGACGGCTGGTGCCGTGGTGGAGCTGGCTGGCGCTGCTCACCCTCTACGGCAGCGTCTTCGTCGTCCCGGACGACGCGGCGCGCGGGCTGATCCGGCTGGGCTTCGTGGCGGTCTCCACCGCGTACGTCCTGCTGTGGCCGGTGCGCGAGCGGGGGACCCGGGGACGGCGCAGGCCCCCCGCCGGTGAGGGCGAGGGGCCTGCGGTGCACATCCCGGGGCAGTCCCCGGGCGTGGTCATGCCTGCGGCAGCGCCGCCAGCTGAGCGGTGATCCGGACGAGGTCCGCCTCGGCGGTCTCCAGCCGGCCGCGGATCTTGTCCACGACCTTCTCCGGCGCCTTGGCGAGGAACGCCTCGTTGCCGAGCTTGCCCAGCGCCTGCGCCTTCTCCTTCTCGGCGGCGGCCAGATCCTTCGTCAGCCGCTTGCGCTCCGCCTCGATGTCGATCGCGCCGGAGAGGTCCAGCGCGACGGTGGCGCCGGCGACGGGCAGCGACGCGGTGGCGCTGAACTCCTCGCCCGCGGGCTGCAGGCGCAGCAGCGAGCGCATGGCCGCCTCGTGCGCCACCAGCGGCGTACCGGCCAGCTCCAGCTGCGCGGGCACCTTCTGACCGGGCTGGAGGCCCTGGTCGGAGCGGAACCGGCGGACCTCGGTGACGACCTGCTGGACGAGCGCGATCTCCTGCTCGGCGGCCGCGTCCCGGAAGCCGGAGTCGGTCGGCCAGTCGGCGACGACCAGCGACTCGCGGCCGGTCAGCGTCGTCCACAGCGTCTCGGTGACGAACGGCACGATCGGGTGGAGCAGCCGCAGCGTGGTGTCCAGGACCTCGCCCAGGACCCGCGCCGAGACCTTGGCACCCTCGCCGCCGGCCATGAACGTCGTCTTGGACAGCTCGACGTACCAGTCGAAGACCTCGTCCCACGCGAAGTGGTAGAGGGCGTCGGCGAGCTTCGCGAACTGGTAGTCGTCGTAGTACGCGTCGACCTCGGCCACGACGGTGTTCAGCCGGGAGAGGATCCAGCGGTCGGTGGCGGACAGCTCCTCGGCCGGGGGCAGGTCGCCCTCGATCGTCGCGCCGTTCATCAGCGCGAAGCGCGTCGCGTTCCAGATCTTGTTGGCGAAGTTCCGGGACGCCTGGACCCAGTCCTCGCCGATCGGCACGTCGGTGCCGGGGTTGGCGCCGCGGGCGAGCGTGAACCGCAGGGCGTCGGAGCCGTACTTGTCCATCCAGTCCAGCGGATTGACGGCGTTGCCGAACGACTTCGACATCTTCTTGCCGTGCTCGTCGCGGACCATGCCGTGGAACGCGACGGTGCGGAAGGGCACCTCGTCCATCACGTACAGGCCGAACATCATCATCCGGGCGACCCAGAAGAACATCAGGTCGTAGCCGGTGACCAGCACGGAGTTCGGATAGAACTTGGCGAGTTCCGCGGTCTTCTCCGGCCAGCCCATCGTGGAGAACGGCCACAGACCGGAGGAGAACCAGGTGTCGAGGACGTCGGTGTCCTGCTCCCAGCCCTCGCCGCTCGGCGGCTGCTCGTCCGGGCCGACGCACACGGTCTCGCCGTTCGGGCCGTGCCAGACGGGGATGCGGTGGCCCCACCACAGCTGCCGGGAGATGCACCAGTCGTTGAGGTTGTCGACCCAGTCGAAGTAGCGCTGCGTCAGGTCGGCGGGGTGGATGTCGACCCGCCCGTCGCGGACCGCGTCACCCGCCGCCTTGGCGAGCGTGTCGACCTTCACCCACCACTGGAGCGACAGCCGCGGCTCCAGCGTGGTCTTGCACCGCGAGCAGTGGCCCACGGAGTGGACGTACGGCCGCTTCTCGGCGACGATCCGGCCCTCGGCGCGCAGCGCGGCGACGATCGCCGAGCGCGCCTCGAAGCGGTCGAGGCCCTCGAACGGGCCGTGGGCGGTGATGACGCCCCGCTCGTCCAGCACCTCGATCGATTCGAGGTCGTGGCGCTGGCCGATGGCGAAGTCGTTCGGGTCGTGGGCGGGCGTCACCTTGACGGCACCGGTGCCGAACTCCGGGTCGACGTGGGTGTCCGCGACGACCGGGATGGTGCGGCCGGTCAGCGGGAGCGCGATCCGCTTGCCGATGAGGTGGGCGTAGCGCTCGTCGTCCGGGTGGACGGCGACGGCGGTGTCGCCGAGCATCGTCTCGGCGCGGGTGGTCGCGACGACGATGGTGTCCTCGCCCTCGCCGTACTTCATGGAGACGAGCTCGCCGTCGTCGTCCTGGTAGTCGACCTCGATGTCCGAGATGGCCGTCAGACAGCGCGGGCACCAGTTGCTGATGCGCTCGGCGCGGTAGATCAGCCCGTCGTCGTACATCTTCTTGAAGACGGTCTGGACGGCGCGGGAGAGACCGTCGTCCATGGTGAAGCGGTCGCGGTCCCACGCGAGGCCCTCGCCGAGGCGCCGCATCTGGCCGGCGATCTGACCGCCGGACTCGGCCTTCCACTGCCAGACCCGCTCGACGAACGCCTCGCGGCCCAGGTCGTGGCGGGACTTGCCCTCCTTGGCCAGCTCCCGCTCGACGACGTTCTGCGTGGCGATGCCCGCGTGGTCCATCCCGGGCTGCCACAGGGTCTCGAAGCCCTGCATGCGCTTGCGGCGGGTGAGGGCGTCGATCAGGGTGTGCTCGAAGGCGTGGCCCAGGTGGAGCGAGCCGGTGACGTTCGGCGGGGGGATGACGATCGTGTACGGGGGCTTCTCGCTCTTCGCGTCGACGGTGAAGTAGCCCCGCTCTACCCAGCGCTCGTACAGCGGCCCCTCTACGTCGGCCGGCGTGTACTGAGTCGGCAGTTCGGGGGCGCTGTGGTTGCTCTGCTGAGTGTTCTCGGTCACGACCGACAGTGTACGGGCGCGGATGTCGCAGCTTCGAATCGGTTTCGCCCCCGGGGCACCGACTGTCAGCGCCGTCGTACAGGATGTGTCGAGGCAGGGCAGAGCCTGCCGCCAGCGAGTCACGAGGGGAACCGCTCCATGAGCTTCAACCAGCCGCCGCCCGGACCGTACGGCCAGCAGCCGCAGCAGCCGCAGCAGCCCGGACCGTACGGTCAGCCGCAGCCCCCGGCCCCGCAGCCCGGTTACGGCTATCCGCAGCAGGGCGCCCCGGTGCCCCCGCAGCAGGGCTACGGCTACCCCCAGCAGGGCGCACCCCAGCAGGCACCGTACGGCCAGCCGCAGCAGCCGGGCCCCTACGGCCAGCAGCCGCAGGCCCCGTACGGCCAGCAGACGCCCTACGGCGCGATCCCGCAGGGCCCCCCGCCCTCCTCCGGCGGCAACGGCAAGAAGGTCGGCCTGATCATCGGCGGCGTGGCGGTCGTCGCCGCCATCGCCGTGGGCGCGTACTTCGCGTTCGGCTCGGGCGGCAGCGTCCCGCCGTACACCATCGTCCTCAAGGACAAGCTGGTGAACGGGGAGTACACGAAGGTGCCCGACCGGCCCGGGGCGGAGACCTCCAAGGACTTCTCCGACGACAAGGAACTCCGGGCGATGGGGATCACCAACAGCAAGGCCGTCGCGGGGTCCTACTCCAACTCCGGCGATCAGCTCCTGGGCGTCACGGGCATCTACGGCGAGGTCGCGGACCCGAATGCGGCGGTGGACGCCCTCTTCGCCAAGATCGACGATCAGCAGAAGAAGCAGCAGGAGCGGTCGAAGACGAAGATCGAGACGACGGTACCGACCACCTCGTACTCCCCCGACGACTTCGACGGCGCCGTCCTGAAGTGCCGGACGCAGAAGGTGACGGTCTCGGCCGGCGGCGCCTCCGCCGCCCTTACGGCGTCCACCTGCATCTGGGCCGACAGCAGCGCAGTCGGCGTCGTCAACTCCCAGGCCAAGCCCGACCCGACGGGCGCCTCCGGTGCGCAGGCGCTCAGCACGGAGCAGCTGTCGGAGAAGACGGCGACGGTCCGCAACGAGGTGCGCCAGGAGAAGTAACCCCGCGGGACCGACGAAGAGCCGCCCGGCAGCGCGTTCGCTGCCGGGCGGCTCTTCGTCGGTACGGGATGGGCGCTAGGCGCTCTTCTCGTGCGGCTCGCCCGACTCGCCGCGGCTGCGCGGCACCAGGGTCGGGTTGACGTTGGAGTGCACGACGTCCTCGGTGATGACGACGCGGGCCACGTCCTTGCGGGAGGGCACCTCGTACATCACCGACTGGAGGACCTCCTCCATGATGGCGCGCAGACCGCGGGCGCCGGTGCCCCGCAGGATCGCCTGGTCGGCGATGGCCTCCAGGGCCGGGCGGTCGAAGTCCAGCTCCACACCGTCGAGTTCGAAGAGGCGCTTGTACTGCTTGACGAGGGCGTTGCGCGGCTCGACGAGGATCTGCAGCAGCGTCTCGCGGTCGAGGTTGTGGACCGAGGTGAGGACGGGCAGCCGGCCGATGAACTCCGGGATCATCCCGAACTTCACCAGGTCCTCCGGCATGACGTCCTTGAGCTGGTCCTTCGACTCGATCTCGCGCTTGGAGCGGATCGTGGCGCCGAAGCCGATGCCCTTGGCGCCGGACCGCGCCTCGATGATCTTGTCCAGACCGGCGAACGCGCCGCCCACGATGAACAGCACGTTCGTCGTGTCGATCTGGATGAACTCCTGGTGCGGGTGCTTGCGCCCGCCCTGCGGCGGCACGGAGGCGGTGGTGCCCTCCAGGATCTTCAGCAGCGCCTGCTGGACGCCCTCGCCGGAGACGTCACGGGTGATCGAGGGGTTCTCGCTCTTACGGGCGACCTTGTCGATCTCGTCGATGTAGATGATCCCCGTCTCGGCCTTCTTGATGTCGAAGTCCGCGGCCTGGATCAGCTTGAGCAGGATGTTCTCGACGTCCTCGCCGACGTAACCGGCCTCGGTGAGGGCGGTCGCGTCCGCGAAGGCGAACGGGACGTTCAGCATCCGGGCGAGGGTCTGCGCGAGCAGTGTCTTGCCGGAGCCGGTGGGGCCGAGCAGCAGGATGTTGGACTTGGCCAGCTCGATGCCCTCGTCGCCGCGGCCACCGCCGTTCTCGCCCGCCTGCACCCGCTTGTAGTGGTTGTAGACGGCCACCGACAGGGCCTTCTTGGCGGGCTCCTGGCCGACGACGTAGCCGTTGAGGAACTCGTAGATCTCGCGGGGCTTGGGAAGCTCTTCCCAGCGCACCTCGGAGGTCTCGGCGAGTTCCTCCTCGATGATTTCGTTGCAGAGGTCGATGCACTCGTCGCAGATGTACACACCAGGTCCCGCGATGAGCTTCTTCACCTGCTTCTGACTCTTTCCGCAGAACGAGCACTTGAGCAGGTCGCCGCCGTCACCGATGCGTGCCACGAGGTGCTTCCCCTTCGCCTGGGATCCGCATTGCTCCTACGGACCCGGGTGCTTGCCTATCGACGGTACCTTGCCGGGCCCTTCGTACGGGCCCCCCTTGGACCGACTCCGTCGACTCGGTCCAAGGGGGCGGGCGCCCGGCGCCTGTGCGCGGTACCGCTAGCCCATCGAGACCGACGCCTTGCGCGTCGACACGATCTGGTCGACCAGACCGTACGCCAAGGTCTCCTCGGCGGTCAGGATCTTGTCACGCTCGATGTCGTCCCGGATCTTCTCGATCGGGGTGGAGGAGTGCTTGGCCAGCAGGTCCTCCAGCTGCGAACGCATCCGCAGGATCTCGTTGGCGGCGATCTCCAGGTCGGAGACCTGACCGCGGCCGGTCTCGCTGTACGGCTGGTGGATCAGCACCCGCGCGTTGGGCAGCGCCATCCGCTTGCCGGGGGTACCGGCGGCGAGCAGCACGGCGGCGGCGGAGGCCGCCTGGCCCATGCAGACCGTCTGGATGTCGGGCTTCACGAACTGCATCGTGTCGTAGATCGCGGTGAGCGCCGTGAAGGAGCCGCCCGGGGAGTTGATGTAGATCGAGATGTCACGGTCGGGGTCCATCGACTCCAGGCACAGCAGCTGCGCCATGACGTCGTTGGCCGACGCGTCGTCGATCTGCACGCCGAGGAAGATCACCCGCTCCTCGAAGAGCTTCGCGTACGGGTCGTACTCGCGCACGCCCTGCGAGGTGCGCTCGACGAAGCGCGGCACGATGTAGCGGGACTCGGCGCGCGGGCCGGAAAACTCGGACTCGGCGCCCTGGTACAGGCCGCTGCCGGGGAAGTTGTTCATCGGGAGGTTCACCGTCCTGGTGGCGATCAAGGGGCTGGGTGGCTGTGGGGCGAGTGGTCCGCGGGCTCAGGCCCCGGTGCCGCCCCCGCCCGGAACGCCGGCGGCGGAGGTCATGACGTCGTCGATGAGGCCGTACTCCTTGGCCTCGTCGGCGGAGAACCAGCGGTCACGGTCGGAGTCCTGGGTGATCCGCTCGACGGTCTGACCGGTGTGGAAGGCGGTCAGCTCGGCCATGCGCTTCTTGGTGTGCAGCAGCCGCTCGGCGTGGATCTTGATGTCCGACGCGGAGCCGGCGAGACCGGCCGAGGGCTGGTGGATGAGGATCTCCGCGTTGGGCAGCGCGAACCGCTTGCCCGGGGTACCGGCGCTCAGGAGGAACTGCCCCATGGAGGCGGCCAGGCCCATGGCGATCGTCACCACATCGTTCTTGATGTACTGCATGGTGTCGTAGATCGCCAGGCCGGCCGAGATCGAGCCGCCCGGGGAGTTGATGTAGAGGTAGATGTCCTTGTCCGGGTCCGCGGCCAGGAGAAGCAGCTGCGCGGTGATCTTGTTGGCGATGTCGTCGTCGACCGGCTGGCCGAGGAAGATGATCCGCTCGCCGAGCAGCCGGTTGTAGACCTGGTCGCCGAGGCCACCGAAGGTCGGCTCAGCGGCGGCGGAAGGCATCGGGATCGTCACGTGTCCACCTGCTCGTTGTCGGACGGTACGGAACCGTCTCAGCGTCGTCTGCCGGGGCGTGGGGATCTGCGCCGTACGGTCTGGGCCCCGGCGCGTTCGGAGACTCCCCTGCCCTCGTATCTACGGACCCTAACGCGCAGGTCGGACAACGCCATCCCGCTTGGAGAACTGTTCGCTGTGAGCGCAGGCTCACCAGGCGGTGACGAGCACGGGCCCGAACACACGCAGAGGCGCGTTCGGGCCCGTGATCAAGGGGTGCGGGAGGGTGCCGGAGCTCAGCTCTCGGTCTTCTCCGCGGCCTCGGTGCCCTCGGCCTCGGCGACGACCGTCTCGGCGGTCTCGTCCTCGTCGTCGTCCAGCTCGACGACCTCGCCGTTGCTGTCCTTGACGGTGGCGGCCTCGACGACGACGGCGAGCGCCTTGCCGCGGGCGACCTCACCGACGAGCATCGGCACCTGGCCGCCCTCGACGACGGCCTGGGCGAACTGGTCGGGGGACATGCCGGAGGACTGCGCGCGGCGCATGAGGTGCTCGGTGAGCTCCTCCTGGCTGACGTTCAGCTTCTCCTTGTTGACCAGCTCATCGAGGATGAACTGGGTCTTGATGCCCTTCTCCGCCTGCTCCTTGGTCTCGGCGTCGAACTCCTCCTCACTCTTGCCCTGGATCTCCAGGTACTTCGCGAGGTCGAGGCCCATCTGGCCGAGCTGGTGGTTGACGAGGTTGTGCTTGCGGGTGTTGATCTCGTCCTCGAGCAGCTTCTCGGGGATCGGGACCTCCACGAGCTTCAGCAGCTCCTCGAGCACCTTCTCCTGGGCCTGGGTGGCCTGGTCGTACTTCTTCATCTGCTCGAGGCGCTTGGCGCTGTCGGCCTTCAGCTCGTCGAGCGTGTCGAACTCGCTGGCCAGCTGCGCGAAGTCGTCGTCCAGCTCGGGCAGTTCACGGGCGGCGACGGCGGTGACGTCGACCTTGACCTCGGCCTCCTTGCCCTGGGCGGAGCCGCCCTTGAGCTCGGAGGTGAAGGTGGCGGTGCCGCCGGCCTCAACGCCCTTGACGGCCTCGTCGATGCCGTCCAGCAGCTCACCGGAGCCGACGGTGTAGCTGACGCCCTTGGCGACGCCGTCCTCCAGGACCTCGCCGTCCACCTTGGCCTCGAGGTCCAGCGTCAGGACATCGCCGTCCTGCGCGGCGCGCTCGACCGGGGAGGTGGAGGCGAAGCGCTCACGGAGCTGCTCGACCGACTTCTCGATGTCCTCGTCCGACACGGCGACCGCGTCGACCTCGACCTCGATGCCGGAGTAGTCCGGGATCTCGAGGGCGGGACGGATGTCGACCTCGGCGGTGAAGGCCAGCAGCTCGCCGTCCTTCAGCTCGGTGATGTCGACCTCGGGCTGGCCGAGGACGTTCAGCTCACCCTCGTTGACCGCTTCGGTGTAGAACTTCGGGAGCGCGTCGTTGACGGCCTCCTCCAGCACGGCGCCGCGACCGAACCGCTGGTCGATGACGCGGGCAGGGATCTTGCCCTTGCGGAAGCCCTTCACCGTGACCTGCTGGTTGATCTTCTTGTACGCCGCGTCGAGGCTGTCCTTGAGCTCCTCGAAGGGCACCTCGACAGTGAGCCGAACCCGGGTCGGGTTCAGGGTCTCCACGGCGCTCTTCACGGTTCGGTCTCCTTGGGGCTGACTTCTGGGGTTCTGCTCGGATCTTCCGGGATGGTCCCGCGGTGCGGGCCCCGGCCGATCGCGCCCGGTACAGAGACACACGGGCACGCAGCTTGCATAGTAACCGCAAGGACGACGGCACCGACAACGCGACCTCTCGGGCCCCTGCGGAGGGCGCCCGCGGCGCCTGTGACGTGGCCGGAGAGCCACCTCCGGATTTTCGGAAGTGCCCGGCGGGCGGCGCCCCGGGGAACCGGTCCACCGGGACGTACGCCGTGAATACTGCTGGTCGGGGTGGCCGGATTCGAACCGACGACCTTCCGCTCCCAAAGCGGACGCGCTACCAAGCTGCGCCACACCCCGTCGGTGCGACACGTAGGGTACATGGCTGATGGCGCTGCGGCTGCCGGATATCCGGGCGTGGTCAACCGGTGTGCGGCGGAGGGGTCCGACCCGCTACAGTGCTCTGCGTGCCGGGGTCGCGACGACCTGTGGCACATGCGGGCGTAGCTCAATGGTAGAGCCCCAGTCTTCCAAACTGGCTACGCGGGTTCGATTCCCGTCGCCCGCTCAGCTCAGCGAGAGGCCCCGGACCGGCAGGTCCGGGGCCTCTCGCCGTACGCCCTCCTGCTGCCCGCCGAGCGCCCGCGCGGCCCTCTAGGGTGACCGGCATGGAGATCTGGATCAATCCCGCGTGTTCCAAGTGCCGTTCCGCGGTCGGCCTGCTCGACGAGGAGGGGGCGCGGTACACGGTGCGCCGCTATCTGGAGGAGCCGCCGACGGCGGACGAGATCCGCGCCGTGCTGGAGCGCCTGGGGCTGGAGCCGTGGGAGATCACGCGGACGCAGGAGGCCGAGGCGAAGGAGCTGGGTGTGGCGTCCTGGGAGCGGTCGGACGCCGGGCGGGAGCGGTGGATCGAGGCGCTGGCCGCGCATCCGCGGCTGATCCAGCGGCCGATCATCACCGCGGACGACGGCACGGCGGTCGTCGGGCGCAGCGAGGACGCGGTGCGCGCGGCGCTGGCGCGGGGCGCCGGGAGCTGACACGGGTCCGGGGCCGGGCCGCGGGCGCGGTCCGGCCCCGGGGGCCGGCGGGCGGTGCCGCGCGGTGTGCCACCGGCGGCGGTGGGGCGGTGGGGCGGCGGCTCAGAACGTGATGTGGTTGATCGTGTCCGCGAGGGAGTTGAAGAACCGGTTTATGGACGGGGCCATGCCGGTGGACGCGAGGAAGAACCCGAAGAGGATGGCGACGATCGCCGGGCCGGGCTTGATCGTTTTGCCGCGGATCAGCACGATCAGCACGATCCCCAACAGCAGCACCACTGACAGCGACAGAGCCACACTGATCACACCCTCGGTCGGAAGCCTCACCGGCCGGGAAGTGTGCAGCTGCGCACACCCCCGCAGGCACCCATCGTGCCACCAAGTCACTTCCCACCGCATACGGGTGACGAATCATCGGCCAAGGCTTTGCCCGCTTCGTTCCGTTGGGGCGCGAAGCGGAGGAACGTCCCGCTCGTACGACGGCCCGGGGGCGGCGCGACAAGGTGCCAGGAAGCGGGCGCGGGGCGTCCGGGCGGGGCACCGTACGGTGCGGGCGGGGCGGAGGGAAACGACGCGCGCCGCGAGAACGGCAATTCGGCCGGAACATTTCGTTGCGCCTGGCCGGTAAGTGACGTTCCCCACGCGGTCATTTACCCGGCGGCCCGCGCCGCATTCGCCGCGCGGAAGCCGGAGCGCATTCTCTGATGTGACATCACTCATGTTCGCCGCAATGGCGCGTCGGCGGCGGGGTGCGACATTCCCTCCGGCGGAGACCTCATGCCTTATCGACCGTTTTATCGGGGTGAAATGCCACAAAACGGTGCGTAGGTCGGGGGGTTCACGGGCGCGCGGGCAATACGAGCGGGATATCGCGGAGCACGGCGTGGAAATGGATCACGCCGGGGGCGGCGCCCGTATGCGGCACTTACCTGGGGGAATGGCGAATTGCCCGGCGGCGGTTTTACGCATTCGACGGATCGCCACTAGGGTGCCTCAGATGTTTCCGCCTGTGCCGACCTCGCGACGTGCCCTTCCCGCGGTCCGGGAGGGGGCGGACGCGCACCCGGCGCCACCCTCGGGCGGACCGGCGGCCGAACGGCCCGCCCCCGGGGCGCCGGCGCCCGCGCGGGGCCGGGACGCGTTCTTCGACAATGCGAAGTACCTCGCCATCGTGCTGGTGGCGATGGGGCACGCCTGGGAGCCGCTGACCGACGGCAGCCGCGCCGCCGAGGCGCTGTACATGACGGTCTACGCGTTCCACATGCCGGCGTTCATCGTCATCTCCGGCTATTTCTCGCGCAGCTTCGACATGCGCAAGGACCGGCTGCAGCGGCTCATCACCGGCGTCGCCGTGCCGTACATCCTCTTCGAGACGGCGTACACCTTCTTCGCGCGGTGGGCGAACCACGATCCGAAGATGCCGATCAGCCTGCTCGATCCGTGGTTCCTGACGTGGTTCCTGGTCGCGCTCTTCATCTGGCGGCTGACCACCCCGCTGTGGAAGATCGTCCGGTGGCCGGTCCCGCTGGCGCTCGCCATCGCGGTCGCCGCCTCCGTCTCCCCGGAGATCGGTGACGATCTCGACCTCCAGCGGGTGCTGCAGTTCCTGCCGTTCTTCGTGCTGGGGCTGCATCTGAAGCCGGAGCACTTCGCGTGGGTGCGGCGGCGGGCGGCGCGGATCGCGGCGGTGCCGGTCTTCGCGACGGCTGTGGTCATGGCGTACTGGGCGGCGCCCCGGATGACGTCGGCGTGGTTCTACCACCGCGACAGCGCGCAGGAGCTGGGCACCACCTGGTGGGCCGGGGCGGTGATGAACCTGGCGCTCTTCGGGTGCTCACTGGTGCTGACGGCGTGCTTCTACGCCTGGGTCCCGACCCGGCGGACGTGGTTCACGGTGCTGGGCGCCGGCACGCTCTACGGCTATCTGCTGCACGGCTTCCTCGCCAAGGGCTCCCGCTTCTGGGGCTGGTTCGACGACTACGCCTGGCTGCACACACCGCTCGGGGAGATCGCGGTCACGGTGATCGCCGGTGTGGTGGTCACGGCGCTGTGCACCCCGCCGGTCCGCAAGGTCTTCCGGTTCGCGATGGAGCCGACGATGGCGTGGGCGTTCCGCAAGGACCCGGAGGGCGGCCGCGCCGCCGCGACACGGTAGCTCCGCGGCCCACCCGGAAAATCTGGAATTCCCCGACCCTCCTCCCCCACCCGCCCGTTGACGCGTCGCGTCCGGGCGTACGGGCGGTTGCCGCGCCGGCTCCGGCCCGCGCTTCGGCACACCCGGAATCTCCTTTGGTAATCTAACTATCGACCATTTCTTGACTCTCTCTTGACCTTGGGTGTCAATTCCTGGCGTTTTGCCCGCTTCTGTCTTGCGCGGGTCCGCCCGTGGTCCGCCCGTTCATCTGTCCGTCCCTCAGACCCTGGAGGAGCCATCGGTCACGCACAGACCCTGATAGCCATGGGCGGGGCCTTTCTGGCCGCCGCCGTGCTCGCCCGGACCGGCCGCCGGATCGGCCTGCCCACCATTCCCCTCTTCATCCTGGCCGGGATCCTCCTCGGCCCGCACACCCCCGGCCTGGTGCTGGTCGCCGACCCGCACGACCTGGAGATGCTCTCCCTCCTCGGTCTGGTGCTGCTGCTCTTCTACCTCGGCCTCGAATTCCATGTGGACGACCTCAAGAACGGCGGGCGCGCGATGGCGCTGGCCGGCGGCGCCTATCTGGCGCTGAACGTCGGCGCCGGCCTCGCCTTCGGCTTCGCGCTCGGCTGGGGGACGTCCGAGGCGCTGGTGCTCGCCGGGGTGCTGGGCATCTCCTCGTCCGCGATCGTCACCAAGGTGCTGGTCGACACGGGACGGCTGGGCAGCCCGGAAGCGAAGCCGATCCTCGGGATCATCGTCGTCGAGGACATCTTCCTGGCGCTGTACCTGGCCGCGCTCCAGCCGGTGATCTCCGGCGCGGACTCGTTCGGGGCGGCGGCGTTCGACGCGGGCAAGGCGTTCGGGTTCCTGCTGCTGCTCGCCGCCGCGGCGCGGTGGGGCACCCGGGTGATCGACCGGCTGATCGCCACCCGGGACAACGAACTCCTCGTCATCTCCTTCCTCGGCGCGGCCGTCCTGGTCGCCGGGGTCTCCGAGTGGTTCGGGGTCGCGGACGCGATCGGCGCGTTCATGGTGGGTCTGATGCTGGGCGGGACCAGCTCCGGCGACCGGATCCGGGAGCTGGTGCATCCGCTGCGGGACGCGTTCGGCGCGATCTTCTTCTTCGCCTTCGGGCTCTCCATCAACCCCGGTGATCTGCCGTCGGTGGTCGGGCCGGTGCTGATCGCCGTCGCGCTGACGGTGGCGATGAACGTCGTCGCCGGGCTGCTCGCCGCACGGATCCACGGCTTCGGGCCGCGGCCCGCCGCGGGCATCGCCACCTCGCTGCTGGCCCGCGGTGAGTTCGCGCTGATCCTGGCGACGATGGCCGCGGCCGCCGGGCTCGACGCGCGGCTGTCGCCCTTCATCGCCGGATACGTGCTGATCCTCGCGGTGCTCGGGCCGCTGGCCGCCGGGCGCGCGGAGCTGCTGGCGCGGGTGCTGCCGGGCGGCCGCCGGGCCTCGGAGGACGCGCCGGACACCGCGGACACGGCGCGGGAGGCGGCGCCCGGACCCGTCGGCGCTACGCGTCCCGGCAGATGAGGAGCAGCGCCCGGTCGTCGTTGACGTCCTTGGCGACCGCCTCGATCAGATGCCAGGCGGCGCCCGCGAAGCCGCCCGCGACATAGCGGTCGGCCTCGCCGGTCAGCCGGTCCATGCCCTCGGCGATGTCGCGTTCCGCGGACTCGACCAGGCCGTCGGTGAACATCATCAGGACGTCGCCGGGGCGCAGCCGGCCCTTCACCGGGTCGAACTGCGCCCCGTCGTACACCCCGAGGAGCGGGCCCTCGCCGGACTTCTCCTCCCAGCGGCCGCTGCCGGCGCAGAGCTGGAGGGCGGGGAGGTGGCCGGCGGAGAGCAGTTCGTAGTCGCCGGACTCCAGGTCGAGGACGAGGTGGATGGAGGTGGCGAAGCCCTCGTCCCAGTCCTGGCGCAGCAGATAGCCGTTGGCCGCGGGCAGGAAGCTGTGCGGCGGCAGCGAGCCGAGGAGGCCGCCGAAGGCGCCGGAGAGCAGCAGCGAGCGGGAGGCGGCGTCCATGCCCTTGCCGGAGACGTCGGTGAGGACGACCTCCAGGATGTTGCCGCCCTGGGTGCGGGAGGCGACGACGAAATCGCCCGAGAACGACTGCCCGCCGGCCGGACGGAGCGCCATCTCGTGGTGCCAGCCGTCCGGCAGCCGCGGCAGCTCGCTCTGGACCCGGATGCGTTCGCGCAGGTCGAAGAGCATGGTGCTGCCGCGCCGCCAGGGCACGCCGACCCGGCTGCGGAACTGCGCGATCAGCAGGCCGATCAGCCCGACGGCGGCGACGATCAGGACCGTGCCGGGCGTGATGCGTTCCGGTCCCTCGTCGTACGGGCCGAAGAGCGCCGCCTCCACGGTCAGTGCGGTCGCGGAGGCGGCGTAGAGGACGAGGAGGTTGGCGGGGCGCAGGAGGAGGCCGCCGGCGATCACCGGTAGGACCAACGCGGTCGGTCCGAACCACTCCGTGTGCCACAGGGTGCCGCCCGCGATGAACGCCACCGAGAGGAGCAGCGCGGCGAGAGCGGGTCCGTCGGAGCCGTCGCCGCGGAAGTAGTCGACCCCCGCCTTGCGCACGCCGACGCGGGCCCGGTGCAGCGCTTTGTGCAGCCGGGCCGTCAGGGGTTCCGATCCCGGGCGGCGAGTCATGTCACGGGGACTTTATCCACCCGTTCGGCGGCACGTCGATTCGCCGGACACCGCCCGGTGTGATTGCCGGGAATCCCGTTCGAAATGCGGTCGCGCTGCCGGAGAGCCACCTGGTACAGGTGGCGTATGACGACAGAGGTACGGGTGTTGCTGCCGGACGAGGGGGACGTCTGGTACGGAAAGCTGGAACGGGCGTTCAGCGAGGAGGAGACGGCCGAGGCACGGGCCATGTGGCGGGAGCTGATGGAGCCCGGCCGCTCCCTCGCCGCCTGGGACGACGACGAGATCGTCGGCACCGCGGGCGCGTTCTCCTTCGGTGTGACGGTGCCGGGCGGGGCCTCGGTGCCCGCGGCCGGGGTGACGATGGTCAGCGTGCAGCCGACGCACCGCCGCCGCGGGGTGCTGACGTCGATGATGCGGCGTCAGCTGGAGGACGTGCGGGAGCGGGGTGAGCCGCTGGCGATGCTGACGGCGTCCGAGTCCGCGATCTACGGGCGGTTCGGGTACGGCGCGGCGACGCAGGAGATGCGGATCAAGGCCGACACCACCCGGGTGGCCCCCGTGGAGCTGCCCGGTTGTGACGACGTACGGCTGCGGCTGAAGGAGCCGGACGAGGCGCTGACGGCGTGTGAGGCGGTCTACGCGCGGGTGGTCGCGGGGCGCGCCGGGATGCTGGTGCGGCCGCCGGGCTGGGACCGGCTGATGATCCTCGACCCGGAGGACGACCGCGACGACGACGAGACTCCGCTGCAGTGCGTGGTGGCCGAGGTCGGCGGCGAGGTGGCCGGATACGCCCGCTACTCCGTGGTGATGGACTGGGCCGAGGCCGGGGCGCAGGGCACGGTGCGGGTGTGGGAGCTGGGCGCGCCCGATCCGGTGGTGGGCGCGGCGCTGTGGCGCTATCTGTTCAACATCGACCTGACGACGTGGGTGACGGCGCAGAATCTGCCGGTGGACGATCCGCTGCTGCATCTGGTCCCGGACATGCGGCGGTGTCTGATCGGGCTGCGGGAGGCGGCGTTCGTACGGCCGGTGGAGCTGGGCGCGGCGCTGGCGGCACGGACGTACCAGAGGCCGGTGGACACGGTGCTGCAGGTGGCCGACCCGTTCTGCCCGTGGAACGAGGGCCGTTGGCGGCTGTCCGGCGACGGCACCGGCGCGACCTGCGAGCGGACCACCGACCCGGCCGAGCTGGCGCTGTCCGTGCGGGAGCTGGGTTCGGCGTATCTGGGCGGCTTCACGCTGTCGGCGATGGCCGGGGCCGGGCGGGTGCGGGAGCTGCGGCCGGGTGCGCTGGCGGCGGCGTCGGTGGCGTTCGGCGCGGATGTCGCGCCGTGGCTGCCGCACGAGTTCTGAGAGCGGCCGGGCCCGGGGCCCGCGACGGGGGCCGGGCCCGGGGTCCGGTGTCCCCGGGCCCGGAGCGCGCCGGACGTCCCGCTCAGCCGCCGTGCGCCGGCTGGCAGCGCGGGCACCAGAAGAGGTTGCGGGCCGCCAGGCCGGCGGTGCGGATCTCGGTGGTGCACAGATGGCAGGGCTGGTGGGCGCGGCGGTAGACGTACACCTCGCCGCCGTGGTCGTCGACGCGCGGCGGGCGGCCCATCGCCTCCGGCAGGTGCTCGGGCCGTACGGTGTCGATCCGGTTGTGGCGGACGCCCTCGCGCATCAGGGCGACGAGGTCGGCCCAGATCGCGTCCCAGTCGTCGCGGGCGAGGGCCCGGCCGGGGAGGTACGGGTCGATGCCGCGGCGGAAGAGGACCTCGGCGCGGTAGACGTTGCCGACGCCCGCGACGACCTTCTGGTCGAGGAGGAGCGCGGCGACGGTGGTGCGGCTGCGGGAGATGCGCCGCCAGGCCCGTTCGCCGTCGTCCCCCGGGCGCAGCGGATCGGGGCCGAGGCGCTCGTGTATCGCCTGCTTCTCGGCGTCGGTGATCAGCGCGCAGGTGGTCGGTCCGCGCAGGTCGGCGTGGTGTTCGCGGGTGGCGAGGCGGAGCCGGACGGTGTCGGTGGCGGGCGGGGTGGGGGCGGTGCCGAAGCCGAGCTTGCCGAAGAGGCCGAGGTGGATGTGGATCCATCCGGTGGGCCCGAAGCCGAGGAAGAGGTGCTTGCCGTGGGCCTCGGCACGCTCCAGGACCCGGCCGTCGACGAGCGCCGCCCCGGCGGCGAACCGGCCCTGCGGGCTGCTCGCGCGGACCGTCTCGCCCGCGAAGCGCTCGCGGTGGTCGAGGGCGAGGCGGTGGATGGTGTGCCCCTCGGGCATGCGGTGCGTCCTTCAGAAGGTGAGCGCCCGCTCCCCCGGCGGCCGGGGAAGCGGGCGGCGTCGGGCTCGGAGGCGATCAGCCCTGGGGGTGGTGGGCCGGGATCGGGGGGAGTTCGCCGGTGGTCTCGTACGCCGAGAGCATCTCGATGCGGCGGGTGTGACGCTCCTCGCCGGAGTACGGGGTGGCGAGGAAGATCTCGACGAACTTGGTCGCCTCTTCCAGGGTATGCATCCGGCCACCGACGGACATCACGTTTGCGTTGTTGTGCTCGCGGCCCAGCTTCGCGGTCTCCTCGCTCCAGGCCAGTGCGGCCCGGACGCCCTTGACCTTGTTGGCGGCGATCTGCTCGCCGTTGCCGGAGCCGCCGATCACGATGCCGAGGGCGTCGGCGTCGGCGGCGGTCCGCTCAGCTGCACGGAGGCAGAACGGGGGGTAGTCGTCCTGGGCGTCGTAGAGGTGGGGGCCGCAGTCGACGGGCTCGTGGCCGTGGGCCTTGAGCCAGTCGACGAGGTGGTTCTTGAGGTCGAAACCGGCATGGTCGGAGCCGAGATACACGCGCATGGCATGAGTGTGACACGCGGAATGCGGCTCTGTGGCGTCGGGTCTTCGTACATATGGCAGGGAGGTTTCAGCCACTCTTCATACAGCTGAACAGGAACGGCAACGATCCGGAGTCGGATCTTCCTAAGCGGTCGGTGTCACCTGTCTAATGCGGGGACTCGAAACCGAGAACCACTGAAGGACGGTGCACATGGGCACGCACCCGCCTACCACGGACGGGCTTCAGGCAGGACTCAAGAACCGGCATCTGTCGATGATCGCCATCGGTGGCGTCATCGGAGCCGGATTGTTCGTCGGGTCCGGAGCCGGTATCAAGGCCGCCGGACCGGGCATTCTCCTCTCCTACGCACTGACCGGACTTCTGGTCGTGCTCGTCATGCGGATGCTGGGTGAGATGGCCGCGGCCTCCCCCACGTCCGGTTCGTTCTCCGCTTACGCGGACCGTGCGCTCGGCCGCTGGGCCGGGTTCACCATCGGCTGGCTGTACTGGTTCTTCTGGTCGGTCGTGCTGGCCGTCGAGGCGACCGCGGCTGCCGCGATCCTCACCAATTGGGTCCCCGCCGTCCCGCAGTGGGCGTGGGCACTGTTGGTCATGATCGTGCTGACCGGTACCAACCTGATCTCCGTCAGCTCGTTCGGTGAGTTCGAGTTCTGGTTCGCCGGGATCAAGGTCGTCGCCATCGTCATCTTCATCATCGTCGGCGCGCTGGCCATCTTCGGTCTGCCCCCGGGCGACCACGCGGTCGGGCTGAGCAACTTCACCGGCCAGGGCGGCTTCCTGCCGAACGGCCCCGGGGCGATCCTCTCCGGCATGCTGCTGGTGGTCTTCTCCTTCATGGGCAGCGAGATCGTCACCCTGGCGGCCAGCGAGTCGCCGAACCCGGTGAAGGCCGTCCGCCAGGCCGTCAACAGCGTCATCTGGCGGATCGCGCTCTTCTACCTCGGCTCGATCGCGGTCATCGTGACGCTGCTGCCGTGGAACGACCCGAAGCTGGACGCGAGCCCGTACGTGGCCGTGCTGGAGTCGCTGAAGATCCCCTACGCGGGCACCGTGATGGACGTCGTGGTGCTGACGGCGGTGCTGTCCTGTCTGAACTCGGGCCTGTACACCGCGTCCCGGATGGCCTTCTCGCTGGGTGAGCGCGGGGACGCGCCGAAGGCGTTCGCGAAGGTCAACAAGGGCGGCGTGCCGGCCGTGGCGATCTGGGCGTCGGTGGCCTTCGGCTTCATCGCGACGATCTTCAGCTACACCTCGCCGGACACCATCTTCCAGTTCCTGCTGAACTCCTCGGGCGCCGTCGCGCTCTTCGTGTGGCTGGTCATCTGCTTCTCCCAGCTGCGGATGCGCAAGGTCATCGAGAAGGAGATGCCGGAGCGGCTGACGGTCCGGATGTGGCTGTACCCGTGGCTGACGTACGCGACGATCGCGCTGATCCTCTTCGTCGTGGGCTACATGTTCTACGACCCGGACGGCCGTAAGCAGATGGTCCTGTCCGTCGTCGCCGCCGTGGTCGTCCTCGCCATCGGTCTGATCCTGGACCGCCGCCGCCCCCGCGAGGCCGCCGCCGTCCCGGGGCAGGCTCCGGCCGCCGAGGCGCCGGAGGCCGCTGCCGCGCAGGGCGCGGACCGCGCGTAGCCGGCAGGCACGTACGGCACCGGACACGGGGAACGGGCCGGGCCCCGCAGTCACCACCTGGGTGAGTGCGGGGCCCGGCCCGTTCCGTGCGCGCGGGCGCGGTCAGCCGCGGCGGCCGGCCAGCTTCCAGGCGGTGGGCAGGGCGCCCATCGCCAGGGCCGCCTTGAGGGCGTCGCCGATCAGGAACGGCACCATCCCGACGGCGAGCGCCTGGCCGAAGGAGATGCCGGTGGACAGCGCGAGGTAGGGGACGCCGACGGCGTAGATCACGGCGAGGCCGACGGCCATCGTCCCGGCGGTGCGCAGCGCGCCCCGGTCGCCGCCGCGGCGGGCCAGCGCGCCGACGACGACGGAGGCCAGCAGCATGCCCAGTACGTAGCCGAAGGTGGCGCCGCCGGGACCGGACTTGCCCTCGGCGAACCACGGCACGCCCGCCATGCCGACCGCCGCGTACAGCGCGAGGGAGGCGAGGCCGCGGCGGGCGCCGAGCGCGGTGCCCACCAGCAGCGCGGCGAAGGTCTGGCCGGTCACCGGCACCGGGGAGCCCGGGACGGGCAGGGCGATCTGGGCGGCGACGCCGGTGAGGACGGCGCCCCCGGCGACCAGCGCGGCGTCACGGACGCGGGCGCGGGAGGCGGTGGCGGCGGGCAGCAGATCGGCGAGGACCGCACCGGGACGGGTGAGAGCGGCAGTGCTCATCAGGACTCCGCGAAGGTCAGAGGGATACGGACAGGTCGGACCCGATGGACGTTAGTCCAGCAGGGCCACCGCGATCATCGTGTGGCGGCGACAAAGCGGCGCCGGGCGGCTTGGAGAGTTCCGAACATCCCCATTCGTGCCGGGCATCGCCGCCGGGCTGATCTTTTCGCAGGTCACGTGATGCTTCTCACCAAGCGTCGGAGCGCTTTGCTCCGGTCGCCGGTGCGGGGAAACTTGTGAAGGTCCACAGGCCGCGCCGTTCGCGAGGCCGCACCCCTCGCGAGAGAACGAGTCATGCCTGACGCATCAGCCCCCTCCGGGATACCGCCGCTCGGAGAGGCGGCCGGAGAGCGGGAACCGCTCGCCGGGGGGCTCAAGCAGCGTCATCTGACGATGATGGGGCTGGGCGGGGTGATCGGCGCCGGGCTGTTCGTCGGGTCCGGTGCGGGGATCTCGGTGGCCGGGCCCGGCATCGCGCTCTCGTACCTGATCGCGGGCGCGCTGGCGATGCTGATCATGCGGATGCTGGGCGAGATGTCGGCGGCGATGCCGGCGTCCGGGGCGTTCTCGGTGCACGCGGAGCGGGCGCTGGGCCGCTGGGCCGGGTTCAGCGTCGGCTGGCTGTACTGGTTCATGCTGGTCGTGGTGCTCGCCGTGGAGGCGACGGGGGCGGCGCAGATCGCGCACGGCTGGGTGCCGGCGGTGCCGCAGTGGGGCTGGGTGCTCCTCTTCATGGTGGTGTTCACCGGCGCCAACCTCGCCGCGGTGAAGAACTTCGGCGAGTTCGAGTTCTGGTTCGCCACGCTGAAGGTCACCGCGATCGTGCTCTTCCTGGTGCTGAGCCTGCTGGCGATCTTCGGGGTGCTGCCGGACACCGAGCCGGTGGGGCTGGCCAATCTGACCGGTCAGGGCGGCTTCCTGCCGCGCGGCTGGTCCGGGGTGATCTCCGGGGTGCTGGCGGTGGTGTTCGCCTTCGGCGGGCTGGAGGTCGTCACCATCGCGGCCGCCGAGTCGGACGACCCGGTGCGCGCGGTGGGCCGCGCGGTGCGCAGCGCGGTGTGGCGCATCGTCTTCTTCTACGTCGGCTCGATGCTGGTGATCGTCGCGCTGCTGCCGTGGTCGAAGCTGGTGCCGGGGAAGAGCCCGTACGTCGCGGTGCTCGACCACATCGGGATCCCGGGCGCCGCGCTGATCATGAACATCGTGGTGTTCGTTGCGCTGCTGTCGGCGCTGAACGCCAACCTCTACGGCGCCTCCCGGATGGTCTTCTCACTGGCGGAGCGGGGCGAGGCGCCGCGCGGGCTGCTGAAGGTGGCGGGCCGGGGCGTGCCGCGGCGGGCGGTGCTGGCCTCGGTGGCGTTCGGCTTCGTCTCGGTGCTGCTGAACCTCAAGTGGCCGGATTCGGTTTTCCTCTATCTGCTGAACGCGGTCGGCGCGGTGCTGCTCTTCGTCTGGGCGCTGATCGCCGTCTCGCAACTGCGGCTGCGGCGGCGCATCGAGCAGGAGGCGCCGGAGAAGCTGGCCCTGCGGATGTGGGCGTTCCCCTATCTGACCTGGGCCGCGCTGGCGGGTATGGCCGCGGTGCTGGTGCTGATGCTCGCCGACGCCACCGCCCGGCCGCAGCTGCTGTGGTCGGCGGGGGCGACCGCGCTGGTCCTGTTGATCGCCGGGGTCCGGGAAGTGCGCGGGCGGTCGTACCGGCGCTGAGGCGGACTTGTACCCTCTTGGGCGGGCTTGTGGTGGCATACGACGACGACCTGGACACGTACGGTCACGATCGCGTCTGAATACCGAACATTCGCTGCATGCCTGTTGCCCTGAGCGGACACCGCCGCCCAAACTGAGCGCGCTTCACCGAGGACCCCTCGATTACGCGCCATGCGCAGGGCTGTGCCTTGCCGTCGCGGGCGGGGGGCCGGGGGTCGGCGGCGGAGGCGTACAGGTCGCAGCCCCGGGAGAACGCAGGTTCCGCTCCGCTCTCACCACTGGGACAGGTACGACATGAATGGGATACCCCCGTCCGCCACGACCGCGCGCGAGCGGTCCGGTGCGGAACAGGGAGGCGACGGCGGCACCCCGCTGTCCAACGGCCTCAAGCAGCGCCATCTGTCGATGATCGCCCTGGGCGGGGTGATCGGCGCCGGGCTGTTCGTCGGGTCCGGTGCGGGCATCGCCGCCGCCGGACCCTCGATCGTCCTCGCCTACGCGGTCTCCGGCGTGCTGGTCATGCTGGTCATGCGGATGCTGGGCGAGATGGCCGCGGCCAGCCCGGCGTCCGGGTCGTTCTCGGTGCACGCCGGCCGGTCGATCGGGCCGTGGGCCGGGTTCACCGCGGGCTGGCTGTTCACCGCGCTGCTGTGTGTGGCGGTGTCCGCCGAGGCGGTCGGCGCGGCGGGCATCATGACGCAGTGGTTCCCGGGGACCGAGCCCTGGATGTGGGTGCTGCTCTTCATGGCGCTGCTGTGCGGGAGCAACCTCGCGGCGGTCAGCAACTTCGGTGAGTTCGAGTTCTGGTTCGCCGCGCTGAAGGTCCTCGCGATCACCGTCTTCCTGGTCCTGGGCCTGCTGGCGATCTTCGGCGTGCTGCCGGGCACCACCGCGCCGGGCGCCACCCACCTCACCGGTGACGGCGGCTTCCTGCCCAAGGGCGTCGACGGGCTGATGGTCGGCCTGCTGGCGTCGGTCTTCGCGTACGGCGGTATGGAGACGGTCACGATCGCCGCCGCCGAGTCGGAGGACCCGGTGCGCGGCGTGGCGCGGGCGGTGCGGACCGCGATGTGGCGGATCGGCCTCTTCTACGTCGGCTCGATGGCGGTCATCGTCACCCTTCTCCCGTGGAACGACCCCGCCATCACCAAGAACGGCCCGTACATCGCGGTCCTCGACCATCTGGGCATCCCGGCGGCCGGCCAGATCATGAACGTGGTGATCCTGGTGGCGCTGCTGTCCGCGATGAACGCCCATATCTACGGCTCGTCCCGGATGGCGTTCTCGCTGACCTCGCGCGGGCAGGGCCCGGCGTTCCTCCGCAAGGTCAGCGGCGGCGGGGTGCCGCGCCGCGCGGTGGTGCTGTGTTCGGGCTTCGGGTTCCTCGCGGTGCTCTTCAGCTTCTGGTGGCCGACGACGGTCTTCCAGTGGCTGCTCAACATGGTCGGCGCCGCGGTGCTGGTGGTGTGGGGCTTCATCGCCGTCGCCCAGCTGCGGCTGCGCCGTCAGCTGGAGCGGGAGGCGCCGGAGAAGCTGGTCGTGAAGATGTGGGCGTTCCCGGTCCTGACGTGGGTGTCGCTGGCCGGTATCGCGGCGGTGCTGCTGATGATGCTGCGCGACGGCGACCAGCGGGTCCAGCTGCTGTTCACCGGCGGGTTCACGCTGGTGCTGGCCGTGATCGGGCTGCTGCGCGCGAAGCTGGGCCGCGCCCCCGCGGAGGGCGAGCGGCCCGCGGCCGGCTGACCGGACCGCATTCCCGCGTACGAGGCGGGGCGGGACTCCTCCGGGGGTCCCGCCCCGCCTCCGTCTTTGGTACCGGGCAGCCCGCCCTTACCGGGCCGGTGATCACGCCGGCTGGTAGCGTAGCGAGCGTTCTTGCACATCAGTTGCAATAGCTCCCTGTTGCAATAAGAAGGCGTAAGCAGTTGGAGAGGCTGGGCACATGGCGACCTACACCCTTCCGGAGCTCCCCTACGACTACTCGGCGCTGGCCCCGGTCATCAGCCCCGAGATCATCGAGCTGCACCACGACAAGCACCACGCGGCCTATGTGAAGGGCGCGAACGACACCCTGGAGCAGCTCGCCGAGGCCCGCGACAAGGAGCAGTGGGGCGGCATCAACGGGCTGGAGAAGAACCTCGCGTTCCACCTCTCCGGGCACATCCTGCACAGCATCTACTGGCACAACATGAGCGGTGAAGGCGGCGGCGAGCCCGACGCCAAGGACGGGGTGGGCGAGCTGGCCGACGCCCTCACCGAGAGCTTCGGCTCGTACGCCGGCTTCAAGGCCCAGCTGACGAAGGCCGCCGCCACCACGCAGGGCTCCGGCTGGGGCGTGCTCGCCTACGAGCCGGTCAGCGGCCGTCTGATCGTCGAGCAGATCTACGACCACCAGGGCAACGTCGGCCAGGGCTCGGTGCCGATCCTGGTCTTCGACGCCTGGGAGCACGCCTTCTACCTCCAGTACAAGAACCAGAAGGTCGACTTCATCGAGGCGATGTGGCAGGTCGTCAACTGGCAGGACGTGGCCAAGCGCTACGCCGCCGCCAAGGAGCGCGCCAACACGCTGCTGCTGGCGCCGTAAGGCACCCCGCGCGTCCTGCCTCGTGATCGTCTTCTCAACCTTCACCCGGCAGGCGGAAGAACGGCAGGGCCCCGCGAGGACGTGACTCGCGGGGCCCTGCCCATGACCGGAGAGAGCTCAGTCGAAGACCGGACCGGCCGTACGGGTCCGCTTGATCTCGTAGAAGCCGGGGACGGAGGCGACCATCAGGGTGCCGTCCCACAGCCTGGCGGCCTCCTCGCCCTTGGGGGCGGGCGTGACGACCGGGCCGAAGAAGGCGATCCGCCCGCCGTCCGCGCCGGGCACCGCGATGACCGGCGTGCCGACGTCCTGCCCGACCAGGTCGATACCCTCCTTGTGGGAGGCGCGCAGCGCGGTGTCGTACGCGTCGGAGTCCGCGGCCCCGATCAGCTCGGCGGGCAGCCCGGCGTCGGCGAGGGCCGCCACGATCGCGGCGCGGTCGCGGCCCAGGCCCTCGTGGTGCATCCGGGTGCCGAGCGCGGTGTAGAGCGGGCCGAGGACGTCGCTGCCGAAGCGCTGCTCGGCGGCGATGCAGACCCGCACCGGGCCCCAGGAGCTGCCGCCGGGCCGCATCGGCTCGGCGTACTCCGGCGGGAGGTCGTCGAGGCGGTTCTCGTTGAGCACCGCGAGGCTCATGACGTGCCAGCGGACCTCGACCGGGCGGACCTTCTCCACCTCCAGCATCCAACGGGACGTCATCCACGCCCAGGGGCACAGCGGATCGAACCAGAAGTCGGCGGGGGTCTTCGCGGAGTCGGACACGGGCTCTCCTCGGGTGCGGTGGGTGCCGGGGCGTACGCCGGTCGGCGCCCGCTTCAACAGAGTGCGGCCGTGCCATGATTCCCGTGTTCGACCGGTGGACCACGGAACCGGAAGAAGACCACGAAAAGGACGAAGGAGTCAGAGCGTGCCAGGTGAGAATCTGTCCCGGGACGAGGCCCACGAGCGCGGACGGCTGCTGAGCGTCGACGGGTACGACGTGGCGCTGGACGTGCGGTCGGCGGTGAAGGGCGAGGACACCTTCCGCTCGCTGACCACGATCCGCTTCCGCTGCGCCGAGCCGGGCGCCACCACCTTCGCGGATCTGCTGGCGCCGTCGGTGACGTCGGTGACGCTCAACGGCACGGTCCTGGACCCGTCGGCGGTCTTCGACGGCACCCGCATCACGCTCGCCGGACTCGCGGCGGAGAACACCCTGACCGTCGACGCGCAGTGCGCCTACAGCCGCACCGGCGAGGGCCTGCACCGCTTCGTGGACCCCGAGGACGGCGAGGTCTACCTCTACACGCAGTACGAACCCGCCGACGCCCGCCGGGTCTTCGCCAATTTCGAACAGCCCGATCTCAAGGCGCCGTTCACCTTCGAGGTGACCGCGCCCGAGGAGTGGCTGGTGCTGAGCAACGGCGCGGAGGAGGGCGAGCCGGCCGGCGGCCACCACCGCTTCGCGACGACGCAGCCGATCTCCACGTACATCACCGCGGTGGTCGCCGGTCCCTACCACTACGCACGCGACAGCTACCGGCGGACGTTCGAGGACGGCACGGAGCTGGACATCCCGCTGGGCGCGCTCTGCCGCAAGGGGCTGGCCAAGCACTTCGACGCGGACGACATCTTCACCGTCACCAAGCAGGGCCTGGACTTCTTCCACGACCACTTCGACTACCCGTACCCGTTCGGCAAGTACGACCAGGCGTTCGTCCCGGAGTACAACATCGGGGCGATGGAGAACCCGGGCTGTGTGACCTTCCGCGAGGAGTTCGTCTTCCGCGGCAAGGTCACCGAGGCGGCGTACGAGCGCCGGGCCAACGTCATCCTGCACGAGATGGCGCACATGTGGTTCGGCGACCTCGTCACCATGGAGTGGTGGGACGATCTGTGGCTCAAGGAGTCG
The DNA here is from genome assembly GCF_043083385.1 of Streptomyces sp. NPDC014733. NCBI lineage: Bacteria > Bacillati > Actinomycetota > Actinomycetes > Kitasatosporales > Streptomycetaceae > Streptomyces > Streptomyces sp. NPDC014733. The sequence continues at coordinate 107,626 of NZ_JBIBYO010000008.1, forward strand.
TTCGCGGACTACATGGGCGCCCTGTCGCTGGTGGAGGCGACGCGCTTCACCAACGGCTGGATCACCTTCGCCAACAACCGCAAGGCCTGGGCCTACCGCGCCGACCAGCTGCCCTCCACCCACCCGGTCACCGCCGACATCCGTGACCTGGAGGACGCCAAGCTCAACTTCGACGGCATCACGTACGCCAAGGGCGCATCCGTCCTCAAGCAGCTGGTGGCGTACGCGGGACGGGACGCGTTCCTGGAGGGCGCCCGCCGCTACTTCAAGCGCCACGCCTACGGCAACACCCGGCTGGGCGATCTGCTGTCGGTGCTGGAGGAGACCTCCGGCCGCGACATGGCCGCCTGGTCGCACGCCTGGCTCGAAACCGCCGGGGTCAACGCGCTGACCCCGCAGGTCACCTACGACGCCCAGGACCGCATCACCGAGCTGGCCGTCCTCCAGGAGGCCGCCGCCTCCCACCCGGAGCTGCGGCCGCACCGGGTGGCGGTCGGCCTCTACCGGCGGGCGGACGCGGACGGCGCGCTGGTGCGCTACGCCCGCGCCGAGGTCGACGTCGCGGGGCCGCACACCGTCGTCACGGAGCTGACCGGCGCCGAGCGGCCCGAGCTGATCCTCGTCAACGACGACGACCTGACGTACTGCAAGACCCGCTTCGACGAGGGCTCGCTCGCCACCCTCCGCGCCCACCTCGGCGACCTCACCGACCCGCTGGCCCGCGCCCAGTGCTGGGCGGCGGTGTGGGGGCTGACCCGCGACGGGCTGATGCCGGCCCGCGACCACCTCGACCTGGTGCTGCGGTTCGCCGGGCGGGAGAGCGACATCGGCGTGCTCCAGACGCTGCACGGGCAGGCGCAGACGGCGCTGCGGTCGTACACCGCGCCGGAGCACCGGGACGCGGCGGCCCTCGCGCTGGCCGAGGGCGCCCTGCGCGAGCTGCGGCTCGCGGCGCCGGGCAGCGACCACCAGCTGGCCTGGGCCCGGCACTTCGCCGCGGTCGCCACCCAGCCGTCCGACCTCCAGCTGCTGCGCGGTCTGCTGGACGGCACCGCGCGGATCGACGGTCTCGACGTGGACCAGGAGCTGCGCTGGGCGTTCCTGGCGTCGCTGGCGTCGCAGGACGCGGCCGACGCCGCCGCCGTGGACGCCGAGCTGTCCCGCGACGACACCGCGTCCGGCAAGCGGCACCAGGTCCGCTGCCTGGCCGCCCGGCCGGACGCCGGCGTCAAGGCGCGGGCGTGGGCCGACGTGGTGGAGTCCGACGCGCTGTCCAACGCGCTGGTGGAGGCCACCATCAGCGGCTTCGCCCGGCCCGGCCAGGGCGAGCTGCTGGCGCCGTACGGCGAGCGGTACTTCGCGGCGCTGGAGCGGATCTGGCAGGAGCGGTCGATCGAGATCGGCATGGCCGTGGTCCGCGGCCTCTTCCCGTTCTGGCAGATCGAGCAGGCCACGCTGGACGCCACCGACGCCTGGCTGACGGAGCACGCACAGGCCGCGCCGGCGCTGCGCCGCCTGGTGTCGGAGCAGCGTGACGACCTGGCCCGGGCGCTGCGGGCCCGGGCCTGCGACGCGGCGGCGGGCCCGCGGGACTGACGGACGCGGGGCCGGCCGGTCCTGGGCGGTGGGCGTGCGGCCCGTGCGGCCCGGACCGGTCGGCCCCGCCCCGAACACCCGTCCATCTGAACGGAGTTGTCCGCTTCCTGCCACAGGTGTGTAACAACCGTGAGCGGGCGCCCCGCGCGCGGGAAAAGTGCCGGGCATGACCCAGGACACCCCGCTCTCCCCGCTCCCCCGCACCGACGCCGGCCGCTCGCTGGTCACCGCGCACCGGTTGCGCGAGCGGGGCGTCACGGCCGCCGAGACCGCCGGGCGCTGCCGCCCCGGCGGCCCCTGGCGCGAGGTGCTGCCCGGCGTGTACCTGCTGCATCCGGGTCCGCCGTCCACCGAGGAGCGGCTGCGCGCCGCCGTGCTGTACGCGGCCGAGCGCGGCCCGTCGGTCCCGCACCAGGGCGGTGGGGTGCGGCCGGGCGCGCGGGCGATGCTGACCGGTCCGGCGGCGTTGGCGCTGCACGGCGTCGCCGCCGCTCCCCCGCTGCCCTCCCTCAACCGGCTGCACGTCCTGGTGGGCCACGGCCGGCGGCTGCGCTCGGCGGGGTTCGCCCGGGTCGTGCGCGCCGCGGAGCTGCCCGGGGCCGAGGAGGTCGACGGGCTGCCGGTCGCCCCGGTGGCGCGGGCGCTCGCCGACACGGTGGCGACGCTGACGGACGCGGCGGCGGTGCGGCACCTGGTCACGGAGGCGGTCCGCGACGGGCACGCCGAGGCGGCCGCGGTCGTCGGCGAGCTGCGCCGGGCGCGGCTGGCGGAGCGCCCGCACGTGGTGGACACGGTGACGCTGCTGCTGGCCGGGGACCGCGCCCGCGCCGAGGACCGGCTCTACGCGCTGGTCCGCCACCACGGGCTGCCGGACCCGCTGTGGAACGTCGGCCTGCGGCTGCCGGACGGCCCGCATCTGGGCGGGGTGGACGCGTACTGGCCCGCCGAGGCGGTGGCGGTGGAGATCGACACCGCGGCGCCGGACGGTGACGGCGCCCTGCCCGGCGCGGCCTGGAACCGTAAGCGCGAACAGCTGGAGCGGCTGGGTGTCACGGTGGTCCGCTGCACCCCGGACGGCCTGCGCCGGGCCCCCGCCGAGCAGGCGGTGGTGGTGCGGACGGCCCTGATGGCGGCGGTGGACCGGGACCCGGCGGCGGTGGTGATCGCGCCGCGGTAGCGCCCGGAGCGCCGCGGGTCCGTACGGGCCCGGGGCGCCGCCCCGCTCAGGCGCGGATCCGGTAGCAGACCCCGGCGCGCAGCGGGCCCTCGGGGAGGGTGGGGTCCAGGTAGTCGTCGGCCGGGTCGCGGACCATGCCGAGGCGTTCCATGACGGCGCGGGAGCGGGTGTTGGCGGCGGTGGTGAGCGCCAGGATCTCGGTGAGGCCGAGGGTGCCGAACCCGAAGTCGAGGCAGGCGCGGCCGGCCTCGGTGGCGTAGCCGTGGCCCCAGGCGTGGCGGGCCAGCCGCCAGCCGACCTCCACACCGTGGAACGGCAGGCTCTCCTCCTCGACGCGGTCGAACCCGGCGAAGCCGAGGAGCGCGCCGCTCGCCCGCTCCTCCACCGCCCACCAGCCGTAGCCGCGGGCGGCGAACTCGGCGCGGAAGCGGGCGACGGAGGCGTCGCTCTGCTCGCGGGTGAGCGGTCCGCCCAGATGGCGGCGGACCTCCGGGTCGGCGTTGATCGCCGCCCAGGGCGCGAGATCGGCCTCCTGCCAGGCGCGGAGCAGCAGACGGGCGGTGTGCAGACGGGGTACGGATCCGGTGGCAGCCATCCGGCCAGCCAAAGGGGTGCGCGGGCCGGGTGTCCACCGAATTCCGGGGCGGCGGGCGGGCCCCGGCGGAGGCGCCCCGGCCCGGGGCCCGCCCGGCTCCGGCCCCGGCTCCGGCCCCGCCGCCTCACCGCCGCCGCAGCACCAGCTCCAGGTTCCGGTCGGTGGCCTCGCCCGCCAGGTCCTTACGGGCCTTGGGGGCGTTGGCGGCCAGTTCGCGGTAGAGGGCGGCGAGGCCGGGCCCCGAGAGGTCAGCGGGGTCGGCGCGGTGCGGGGCCGCGGATTCGACGAGGGTGGTGAAGAGCGACAGCGTGCCGTCGTGGTTGTCGGTCAGCTCGATGACCCGGGCGAGCTGCGGAAAGTCGATGTGGGAGGCGGTGGAGACCTCCCAGAAGCCCGGGTGGGCGGTGACCTCGTTCTTGTGACTGTGGCCGTTGATCCAGGCGACGACGGACGGGTGCGCGGAGAACAGCGCGGCCAGCTCGGCCCCGGTGTGCCGCTTCTCGTGGGGGCGGGCCGGGTCGGGGCGGGTGTTGTCCATCGTCGCGGAGGTGTGGTGGCTGAAGATCAGCACGTGCCGGGCGCCGTCGCGCTCGTTCGCCGCCAGCGTCCGGCGCAGCCAGGCGAACTGCTCCGCGCCGACCGAGCCGGTGTAGTGGCCGGCCGGGTCGGTGGTGTCGAGGCTGATGCCGAGGACGTCGTCGGCGACCGGGAAGGTGTAGTGGAGGCGCCCGTCGCCGAGGTGGTCGGCGGTGTAGCCGTGGCCGTGCGGGCCGGGGCCGGTGCGGGCCGGGTCGAGGTGGGCGCGGAGGTAGTCGGTGCGGGTGAACGGTGCCCGCCGCGGGTCCGGGGTGACGTGCCGGGCCTTCTTCGCCTGGGCGCGCAGCAGCTCCTTGAAGTCCTCGCCGCGCGGGTCGAGGCCCTTGCGGACGGCCTTCCAGACCTGGGCGGCGCGGTCGGCGGGGAGCGTCTCCAGCTTGCGGTCGCCGGTGGCGACGGCGGTGAGGAACGGGTCGCCGGGCGCGTAGCAGCCGCCGGGCAGGGAGTCGTGGTTGCCGGCGGTGGAGTACCACGGCATCCGCAGGCCGGGGCTGTGGACGGGACGGATCGCCGCGTCGAGGAAACCGTCGATCCGCGGGAAGCCGAGGCGCTTGTCGGCGTCGCGCAGGGCGCTGCCGGGCTGCCAGTAGAGGGCGAGTCCGCTGTCCTGGACGCCTTCGTAGCGGCGCGGGTCGCCGGAGTTCGGGGTGATCGCGCCGCCGCTCATGGCGGTGAGGAACCAGTCCAGCTCCAGACGCGAGTTGTTGTCGGTGTTGTCGCCGGTGGTCATCACGAAGGCGAGGGGCGCACCGGTCGCGGGCCCGCCGGGCAGCGCGTTGATCCGCTCGATCAGTGAGACGACCCCGGCGACGGAGAGCGCCTCCTGCGGGCGCCAGGCGCTGGCCGTCTCGGCGCGCAGGTACTCGTACCGCAGCGGGCTCTGCACATCGACCAGGTGCAGATCGGTGACCTGCACGAACGAGGCGAGCGCGGTGCGCCGCCCGGCGCGCCCGGGGTGCGCGGCGGCCAGCTCGGTGCGGACCAGCCGCCGCCAGCCGGGGCCGTCGCCGAGCTGCCGGTAGCCGCCGGTGCCGTGCGGGGTGGCGACGGAGGCGAGGGTGGTGCCGCGGGTGTACGGGACGGGGGGCACGGCCGGGGCGTCGACGGGGACGGGTGCCACGGGCGCGTGGCCGCCCGGGGGCGTGGCGGCCGCGGCGGGCCGGTCGCCGCCGCCGAAGGCGAGGCCGAGACCGGCGGCGGCGCCGACCGCACCGGTGGCGGCGAGGAAGGCGCGGCGGTCGAGGGCGGAGGCGGCGGACCGTGTGCGGGACATGCGCGGACTCCCCGGTTGCGTGGGCGCGGGCGGCCGGGCAGCTCAACTGCCCGCTCACCGGGGATGCTTGGCAGCGGGGGTGTCGGCGGCGTGAACGCCACCGCAACAGCCGTGGCCCATCACCGCACAGGGATCACCGCACCGCGCGGGCCGGTCCGGTGCCGTGGGAGGCCGCGGTGACACAGGACACGTACCGGCCACGTATCGGAACGGATTGGACAAGGCGACGGGGTTCACACACATGATGGAGACACTTCTGAGCAGGTGTTCCTCAGAGAAGCACCGATGCCAGGTCAGGAAAGAGGGAGTTCCATGAGGATCGGAATCGTCGGAGCCACCGGCCAGGTCGGCGGCGTGATGCGGGGCATTCTCGCCGAGCGGAAGTTCCCGGTCGAGCAGCTGCGCCTGTTCGCCTCGGCGCGCTCCGCCGGGCGCACCCTGCCCTGGCAGGACACCGAGATCACGATCGAGGACGCCGCCACCGCCGACTTCTCCGGTCTGGACATCGTGCTGTTCTCGGCGGGCGGGGCGACCTCCAAGGCGCTGGCGCCGAAGGTCGCGGACGCCGGTCCCGTCGTGATCGACAACTCCTCCGCCTGGCGCCGTGACCCCGAGGTCCCGCTGGTGGTCTCCGAGGTCAACCCGTCGGCGGTCACCGAGCGCCCCAAGGGCATCATCGCCAACCCGAACTGCACCACCATGGCCGCGATGCCGGTGCTGCGCCCGCTGCACGACGAGGCCGGGCTGGTCTCGCTGGTGGCCGCCACCTACCAGGCGGTCTCGGGCAGCGGCCTGGCCGGTGTCGAGGAGCTGAACGGGCAGGTCCGCAAGGCCGTCGAGCAGGACGCCACCCGCCTGACGCACGACGGCGCGGCCGTGGAGTTCCCCGAGCCGGAGAAGTACGTCGCCCCGATCGCGTTCAACGTGCTGCCGATGGCCGGTGCGATCGTCGACGACGGGCTGCACGAGACCGACGAGGAGCAGAAGCTCCGCCACGAGAGCCGCAAGATCCTCGGCATCCCGGAGCTGAAGGTCTCCGGCACCTGCGTGCGGGTCCCGGTCTTCACCGGCCACTCCCTCCAGCTCAACGCCCGCTTCGCCCGCCCGCTGAGCGTGGCCCGCGCCCAGGAGCTGCTGGCCGCCGCCCCCGGCGTCGCCCTCTCCGACGTGCCGACCCCGCTCCAGGCGGCCGGTCAGGACGTCTCCTTCGTGGGCCGCATCCGCGAGGACGAGACCGCGGAGAACGGCCTGGCGCTGTTCGTCTCCGGCGACAACCTCCGCAAGGGCGCCGCCCTCAACGCCGTCCAGATCGCCGAACTGGTCGCGGCGGAGCTGCGGGGCTGAGCGGTCCCCTTCGCGTCACGAGGCGCCTGCCGGGTCTCCGGCGGGCGCCTCGGTGCGTCTCCGGTACGGTCCGCCGGAGCCCTTGCTCACTCAGCGGGCCGTGCGGCCGTCTCCCCCGGGAAGCCGCTGGTGTCGATGGAGAACTTCCGGCCGTCGGCCAGCTCCATTTCCACCACGTCCCCGTACCGGTATGTGCTGCTCTTCTCGTACTGCGCGCCCACCGCGCCCTCGTGCAGGGTGCACACGCGGGTGAACGGGTCGATGATCAGGTAGGTCTCGATGCCGAAGCGGCTGTACTTGGCCACCTTCGTCACGTAATCGTTGGTGTCGGCCGCCGTCGAGACGACCTCGATGGCCGCGACGACATCCATGTAGACGTAACGCTTTCCGCGTGGCTGGGCGTCGAGGTCGAGGATCGCGAGGTCCGGAGCCAGGGAGGTCTCTCCCGGGAAGTCGATGCCCACGTCGAAAACGAGGGGGACCTCCTCTCCCAGCTCGCGTTCCGCCTGCCGGATCAGGCTGCGGATGGTGTTCGACTGGGTCGGGCTCTGCGGCGTCATGATCACCTTTCCGTCGATGATCTCAACGACGTAACCCTCGATTCGGCTCTGTGCCTCGACATCCCGCCAGAGTCGGTCGAGAACCGCCATGGCCACCACCTCCTAGTGCCGACTGCCTCTCCGATCACAGTACCCACCGACCCTGACAATGCGGGCGTGGAAGGATGGCCGCACCCCGCAGACGAGGACTCTTACGAGGAGATGACCTGGTGCCTGGCACGAACCTGACCCGCGACGAGGCACAGCAGCGGGCGCGACTGCTGACCGTGGACGCGTACGAGATCGTTCTCGATCTTTCCGGCGCGCAGGAGGGCGGCACCTTCCGGTCCGTCACGACGGTGCGCTTCGACTGCGCCGAGGCGGGCGCCGAGAGCTTCATCGACCTGATCGCGCCGACCGTGCACGAGGTGCGCCTCAACGGCGCCGCGCTGGATCCGGCCGCGGTCTTCGCCGACTCCCGGATCGCGCTGCCCTCCCTGCTCGCCGGGCGCAACGAGCTGACCGTCGTCGCCGACTGCGCGTACACCAACACCGGCGAAGGGCTGCACCGCTTCGTCGACCCGGTCGACCAGCAGGCGTACCTCTACACGCAGTTCGAGGTGCCGGACGCCCGCCGGGTGTTCGCCTCCTTCGAGCAGCCGGACCTGAAGGCGACGTTCGCGTTCACCGTCACCGCGCCCGAGGGCTGGACGGTGATCTCCAACTCGCCGACGCCGGAACCCGAGGGCACCGTCTGGACGTTCGCGCCGACGCCGCGCATCTCGACGTACATCACCGCGCTGATCGCCGGTCCGTACCACAGCGTGCACAGCAGCTGGGAAGGCGCGGACGGGCGGACGGTGCCGCTGGGGATCTACTGCCGTCCCTCGCTCGCCGAGCACCTGGACGCCGAGGAGATCTTCGACGTCACCCGGCAGGGCTTCGACTGGTTCCAGGAGAAGTTCGACTACGCGTACCCCTTCGAGAAGTACGACCAGCTCTTCGTGCCGGAGTTCAACGCCGGGGCGATGGAGAACGCGGGCGCGGTGACCATCCGCGACCAGTACGTCTTCCGCTCGAAGGTGACGGACGCGGCGTACGAGACGCGCGCCGAGACCATCCTGCACGAGCTGGCGCACATGTGGTTCGGCGACCTGGTCACCATGGAGTGGTGGAACGACCTGTGGCTGAACGAGTCGTTCGCCACCTACACCTCGATCGCCTGCCAGGCGTACGCGCCGGGCTCGAAGTGGCCGCACTCGTGGACGACGTTCGCGAACTCCATGAAGACCTGGGCCTACCGCCAGGACCAGCTGCCGTCGACGCACCCGATCATGGCGGACATCCGTGACCTGGACGACGTCCTCGTCAACTTCGACGGCATCACCTACGCCAAGGGCGCCAGCGTCCTCAAGCAGCTCGTCGCGTACGTCGGCATGGACGCGTTCTTCCAGGGCGTGCAGGAGTACTTCAAGGCGCACGCCTTCGGCAACACCCGGCTGAGCGATCTGCTGGGCGCGCTGGAGAAGACCAGCGGCCGGGATCTGAAGACCTGGTCGAAGAAGTGGCTGGAGACCGCGGGCATCAACATCCTGCGGCCCGAGATCACCCTCGCCGCGGACGGCACGGTCGCCTCCTTCCACGTCCGGCAGGAGGCCCCCGCGCTGCCCGCCGGCGCCACCGGCGAGCCGGTGCTGCGCCCGCACCGCATCGCGATCGGCTGCTACGACCTGAAGGACGGCGCGCTCGTCCGCACCGACCGCATCGAGCTGGACGTGGACGGCGCGCTGACCGAGGTGCCGTTCCCGGCGGGCACCCGGCGGCCGGACGTGGTGCTGCTCAACGACGACGACCTGTCGTACGCCAAGGTCCGCCTGGACGAGGAGTCGCTGAAGGTCGTCACCGACCACCTCGGCGACTTCACCGAGTCGCTGCCGCGGGCGCTGTGCTGGGCGTCGGCGTGGGACATGACCCGCGACGGCGAACTGCCCACCCGCGACTACCTGGCGCTGGTGCTCTCCGGCATCGGCAAGGAGTCGGACATCGGCGTCGTCCAGTCGCTGCACCGCCAGGTGTCGCTGGCGCTGAACATGTACGCGGACCCGGCGTGGCGCGAGACGGGTCTGGCGCGGTGGGCGGACGCGGCGCTGGAGCAGCTGCGGGCGGCGGCGCCGGGCAGCGACCACCAGCTGGCGTGGGCCCGCGCGTTCAAGGAGGCGGCCCGCTCCGACGCCCACCTCGACCTGGTCCAGGCGCTGCTGGACGGCACCGAGACGGTCCAGGGGCTGGTCATCGACACCGATCTGCGCTGGTCGCTGCTGGGCCGGCTGGCGGCGACCGGCCGCGCCGACGAGCAGGCCATCGCGGCGGAGCTGGAGCGCGACCGCACCTCGGCGGGTGAGCAGCACGCGGCGTCCGCGCGGGCGGCCCGGCCGACGGCGGAGGCGAAGGCCGCCGCCTGGGCCGCGGTCGTCGAGGCGGACACGCTGCCCAACGCGGTGCAGGAGGCCGTCATCGGCGGCTTCCTCCAGCACGACCAGGAGGAGCAGCTGGCGCCGTACGCCGCGAAGTACTTCGACGCGGTGAAGGACATCTGGGACGCGCGCAGCCACGAGATGGCCTCGCAGATCGTGACCGGGCTCTTCCCGGCGCTGCGGATCACCCCGGAGACGCTGGAGGCGACGGACGCGTGGCTGGCGTCGGCGGAGCCGAGCCCGGCGCTGCGGCGGCTGGTCGTGGAGTCCCGGGCGGGCGTCGAGCGGGCGCTGAAGGCCCGCGCGGCGGACGCGGCCGCGGGCTGACCGGAGCTTCCGTACGGGCGGGGCGCCCGGGGCCGTGTGGTCCCGGGCGCCCCGTTCTCCGTCAGCGGCGGGTGGCCGGGCCGTGCGCACCGGCCGCGGCCGGCCGGCGGCTCCGGTCGGGCCCGCCGCGTTCCGTCAGCCGCCCAGCGCCGTGAAGCGCTCGCCGAGGGCCCGGCGCCCGTCGGCGGTCAGGCTGCCGTGGACGCGCATCCGGGCGAGACCGCCGTCGGGGAAGACGTCGAGGCGGATGTGGGTGGCGGTGACCGCCTCGGGCAGGGCGAAGCGGTGCGGGGTGTCCGGCTGGAGCCTGGTCCGGGGCAGGATCTCGAACCAGGAGTCCTCGTCCTCGGGGGTGCCGTCGCAGCCGTACAGCGCCGCCCAGCCCGCGGAGTTGCCCTTGAGGTAGGCGGTGTCGATCTCGATCGCGCGGATCTCCCCCTGGGCCGCAAGGCGGAAGCGGACCCAGTCGTGGGTGCCCTTGACCCGGCGGCGGCGGTTCTCCCAGCCGTCGTCCATCTTGCGGGAGAGGTCGGGCTGGATGATCTGGGTGGGCGAGGAGTAGAAGCGGTCGGAGGCGTCCTCCACCGCGCCGCCGTTGAGGACCGACGCCAGGTCGACGGTGCCGAGGGCGGCCAGCCACGCCGGGTCGGGCACGACCTCGCCGTGGACCCGCAGCCGGGCGATACCGCCGTCGGGGTGCTGCTTGAGGCGCAGATGGGTGAAGCGGCGCTCGGTGGTGACCTCGAAGCCGTTGGCGGCGTGGCCGCGGACCGGCGTCCGCGGGACGATCTCCTCCCACTTCACGTCCGGGGCGAGCAGCTCCTCCGGGCCGGGGCTGCCGGGGAGGGCGGTCGCCTCGACGGTGACCTGCTGCGGGTAGTTGCCGCGGAAGTGGGCGGTGTCGACGATGACGCCGCGGATCACGCCGGGGGCGGCGAGGCGGATCAGCGCCCAGTCGTGCTCGTCGTCGGTCGGGAAGGGGTGGTCCGCGTCCGCGCCGCGGCGCCGCCGGGTCTCCCAGCCGTCCATGATCTTGCCCTTGTGGCCGAAGCGCTCGGGGTCGAAGACCGCCGGGCCGGGCTTCAGCAGGTTCTCGCGCTCGGCGAAGAACTCGTCGTTCGCAGCGATCACCCCGGCGCCGAACCGCCGGTCGGCGAGGTCGACGAGGGAGGTGAAGGCGTGGTCGCCGCCGCGGTAGTCGGCGAAGGGGTCGCCGCCGCCGTACGGGTTGGCGTCGTTGGCGTGCGGATCGGTGGAGTCGGCCGGGGTGGTGGTCATCGTCGCCCTTCGGTGAAGTGAGGCGCCCTTCGGTGGTGCGGCGCTGCGGACCTCTCCACCGTCGCAGCGGCCACCCGGCAGGTCCATCGACAGTTCGTGAGGTCGTTGTTCAGATGGACTGAACGGTGGGCGGCCCGTCCGGGGGCGCGTCGCCGTCCGCGGGCGCCGTCCGGGCACCGGCGCGCGCCGCGGCCACCTGCTGGAGCGCGGCCAGCACCCGGGACAGGCCCGGCGCCCCCTCGGAGCCGCGGCGGGCGGCGGCGACGACATGGCGGCGCGGCTGGTCGGCGTGGAGGACCCGCAGCACGACGCCGGGGCCGCCGCCGGTGCCCCGGGCGGGCGCGCCGACGCCGGGCCGCGCCATCCGGGGCACCAGCGCGACGCCCATGCCCGCGGCGACCATCGCCCAGATCGCGTTCCAGTCGGCGGCGGCATGCGCCTGCTCGGGGACGAAACCGGCGTTCTCGCAGGCGGCGGTGGTGATCTGCGACCAGGGGCCGCTGGATCCGAAGATCCACGGCTCGCCCGCGAGATCGGCCAGCCGCAGCCCCGGCTCGGCGGCGAGCGGATGCCCGGCGGGCAGCGCCACGTCCAACGGGTCGGCGAGCAGCGACAGCCGGCTGAACTTGGGGTCCCGGGGCGTGGGCGCGTGCGCGGCGAGGGAGAGCGCCAGATCGACGCTGCCCTCGGCCAGCAGCTCGTACGCGGCCTCCGCCTCGGCCTCGCGGACGGCGACGGCGAGCCCGGGGTGGGTGCGGCGCAGCTCCTGGACGGCGGGGACGACGAGGGCGGGGATGGCGGTGGAGAACGCGCCGATGCGGACCCGGCCCGCCTCACCGCGCAGATAGCCGAGGAGTTCCGCGTCGGCGCGCTCCAACTGGGCGAAGACGACGTCGGCGTGGCGGAGCACCAGATGGGCGGCGTCGGTCAGCCGCACCCGGCGGCCGTGCGCCTCCAGCAGCGGGACGCCGAGCGCCTTGGCGAGGCCGGCCAGTTGCTGGGAGACGGCCGACGGCGTCAGGTGCAGCGCCTCGGCGGTCGCGGTGACCGTGCCCAGCTCGTGCAGCGTGCGCAGGATCCGCAGCTTCTTGATGTCCCAGTCGGCCATGCGGGCAGCGTACGCATCGGGCGGCGCGCCCGGACGCCCCTCCGGCGGGCTCACCGCCTGCCGCCCGCCCCCAGGACGACCCCCGCCACGATCAGCGCCATGCACACCGCCTGGACGGGCCCGGCGCCCTCGCCCAGGACCGCGTACGACAGCAGCGCCACACAGACCGGCTGGAGGTAGTAGACGACCCCGGCGCGGGCGGCGCCTACCAGGGCTATCGCCGTGTTCCAGGTGAAGAAGGCGACGGCGGAGGAGAGGACGCCGATGTAGAGCAGCGGGCCGGCGGTGGCGGCGGTGAGCGGGAAGCCGCCCTCGACGGCGAGGCTCACCCCGTAGGCGGGCAGCAGCATCGCGGCGCCCAGGGCGAACGTCATGAAGAGGTAGGCGCGTTGGCCGATGCCGTCGGGGCGGCGGCGCAGCAGTGCGCTGTATCCGGCGAAGGTGGCGGTGGCGGCGAGCATCCACAGGTCGCCGGGGGCGAAGTCGAGCCGGGCGAGGGCGGCCGGGGAGCCGCCGCCGACGAGGACGACCACCCCGGCCAGCGCGAGCAGCATCCCGGCGAGGCGGCGGGCGCCGAGCGGGGCGCCGTCCGGCGCGGGGGCGGCGCGGCGCCGTCCGAGGCGGTCGAAGGCGGCGATCAGCAGCGGCGAACCGGCCGCGATCATCGCCATGTTGGTGGCGGAGGTGGTGCGTCCGGCCTGGTAGATGAGGGTGTTGAAGAGGGTGACGCCGAGCAGCGCGGCCCCGGCGAGGTGCGGCAGGTGGCGGCGGACGGCGGGCCACTGCCGGCGGACCTCGGGCAGTGTGAGGGGCGCGACGGCGACGAGCGCGACGATCCAGCGCCAGAAGGCGGTCTGGACCGGGGGCACCGTCGCGTGCAGGGCGCGGGCGATGACGAAGTTGCCGGACCAGATGACGGTCGCGGTGAGCGCGAGCGTCAGGCCGATGGCGCGCGCCGTGCCCGTGCGAGGGGTGCGGGGCCGTTCCAGAACTGCCACGGTGTCCTTTCGGTCGGAGGGAGGCCCACCCACCGTGGCAGTTCCGGAAACATCAGGTCCATCGAAAATTTCGACGCACTCTGTTCAGCCGAACTGAATGGTGTGTCCTACGAGGCGGCGCGGGCCGCCCGGCGGGCTTCGATGGCGGCGCGCCGCTCGTCGAACGCGCGGGCCTGGTCGTCGAGCCCGCCCATGAACATCCCCAGCTCCTCCTGGGCCGCCAGACCGACCGGCCCGAGGCCGCCGATCTCCAGCACCTTGAGGTGGCGCAGCACCGGCTGGAGCACGTCGTCGTGGTGGATGCGGAGGTTGTAGATCCCGCCGATGGCCATCCGGGCGGCGGCCCGCTCGAAGCCGGGCATGCCGTGGCCGGGCATCCGGAAGGCGGTGACGACATCACGGACGGCGGCCATGGTCTGGTCCGGGGCCAGCTCGAAGGCGGCGCGCAGGAGGTTGCGGTAGAAGACCATGTGGAGGTTCTCGTCGGTGGCGATCCGGGCCAGCATCCGGTCGCAGACCGGGTCACCGGAGTGGTGGCCGGTGTTCCGGTGCGAGATGCGGGTGGCCAGCTCCTGGAACGCGACGTACGCGATGGAGTGCAGCATGCTGTGGCTGTTGTCGGACTCGAACCCCTCCGACATGTGGGCCATCCGGAACCGCTCCAGCTCGACGGGGTCGACCGCGCGGCTGGTGAGCAGGTAGTCGCGCATCACGATGCCGTGCCGCCCCTCCTCCGCGGTCCAGCGGTGCACCCAGGTGCCCCAGGCTCCGTCGCGGCCGAAGAGGGTGGCGATCTCGTGGTGGTAGCTGGGGAGGTTGTCCTCGGTGAGGAGGTTGACCACGAGAGCGGTGCGGCCGATGTCGGTCACCTTGGACTGCTCGGGCGCCCATGCCTCACCGCCCATGACGCCGTCGAAGTTCCGGCCGTCGCTCCACGGCACGTACTCGTGGGGCATCCACTCCTTGGCGACCTTCAGATGGCGGTTCAGCTCCTTCTCGACGACCTCTTCGAGCGCGTAGAGGAGGTGGGCGTCGCTCCAGGCACTGAGGCCAGGCTCTCCGTCGTGGCGGGCGGGGGCGATGGTCACGGGGGAACTCCTGGGGGGACGATGACCTACGGAACCGTAAGTTGGACCTACGGCTCCGTAGGTTACGGCATCGTAAGTGAGGCCGAGTTAAGTCCCTGACCCGCCAAATCGCCTTATTTCACCTTGTTCGCCCGCGGAAACAACAAAGGGCGCCCTTCGGTTCTTACGAACCGAAGGGCGCCCTGAAAGGCGTCGGTGCCCGGCGTCAGACCTTACTTGGCCTGCTTGCGGGACTTGTCGCCCACCATGACCAGCCCGGCGATGACCAGGAAGAGAACGATGGGGGCGGCGACGTAGAGGCCGAGCGTGGAGAGCACGCTCAGGCCCGGACCCGGGTCGTCGCCGTCGTCGCGAACGGACGCAAACGCGGGGGACGACATCAGCAGCATCAGCGCAGTGCCGGCCGTGACGGTTCCGGCGCGCAGGGCGTTCTTCTTGACCTTGTTCACGGAGTCAACGTATAGGACGCCCCGGCCGCCCGCGCGCCCGGGGTGGCGCAAGGCGGCACCGCCGGAGAAAGGGGGCGGTACAGGCGTCGGACCGCCCGGCCGGAGGCCGTCAGACCTCCATGGACTCCGTGCCCAGACCGGTGGCGGTCGGCTCGCTCGTCAGCGGCAGTTCGGCGGAGATCGGGACCTCACTGGTGAGCGGGGCGCCGGCGGCGAGCGGCGGCTCGCTGGTCAGGGGCGGCTCGACGAAGCTGGCGGAGCCGGAGCCGTCCAGGCAGTCGGGGCCGGAGAGCCCGTCGAAGAAGTCCGGCTCCACGGGCCCGTCGCCGGGTTTGGAGGACAGGGCGTCGAGGAGCAACTGAGCGGACGCGGCCACAAGGGCCTCCCGTTCGTCGGCAGTGGGTCAAGGGCTGGGCTACCCAGCGATCGGGATCACAGACGCGAACGACCAGCAAACGTGACCCACATCACACCCTAAGGGACGGGCGATTTCACGGCGCGGCCCGGAACGGGGCGCACAGATTGCGGCGGGAGCGGCCCTCCGACGGCAAGTTCTGCGGGGCGCGAGACCGTCCGGCGATCCACCGCGAGCACCGGCCCCGGACATACGGCGACCCGGGACGCCCGGGCCGCCGGGCGGCGGGACGGCGCTCCCGCCCGCGCGGCAGCCCGTGCGCCCCGGGCCGGGCCCGGCGCACGAAGGCCCGGATCTAGGCCGTCACGGCACTGATCCGGGCCAGGGCGTCGTCGGCGCCGTACGGCTGCAAATACGGCAGCCACCGCGGATCGCGGTGGCCCGTCCCGATGATCCGCCAGGCGAGGCCGGACGGCGGGGCCGGTTGGTGGCGCAGCCGCCAGCCGATCTCGGCGACATGGCGGTCGGCCTTGACGTGGTTGCAACGGCGGCAGGCGGCGACGACGTTCTCCCAGGTGTGCTGACCGCCGCGGCTGCGGGGGATTACATGGTCGACGCTGGTGGCGACCGCGCCGCAGTACATGCAGCGGCCTCCGTCGCGGGCGAACAGCGCCCGCCGGGTGAGAGGGACGGGACCGCGGAAAGGCACCCGCACGAAGCGTTTGAGACGGACCACACTCGGGGCGGGGATGACGCGGGTCGCACTGTGCATCAGGGCGCCGGACTCCTCAAGGCTGACGGCCTTCTCATTGAGGACGAGGACGAGCGCGCGGCGGAGCGGTACGACGCCGAGCGGCTCGTACGACGCGTTGAGGACCAGGACATGCGGCACGGGTGCCTCCTTGTACGCCGGCGGCGCGTGGCTCGCGCCGGGACGATCTCCCCCAGTGTCACCCGGTGCCCGGGCGCGGCGCCACCATGACCGGGTAACGGGCCGGAGGTGTTTTCCGGCACACCCCCTCAGTTCGCGCGGCACGGTGTTACTTCGCCCTCATTCGGGCGCACTCGTGGCGCTCCGGGAACGCCCCGGAAGGCGTTGACGTTCGAACAAGGGCGCGGTTCGGTGGCGTTGCCCCGTTAGTGTGGTGGCCGTCCGAGCCGTGGCGCCCCCTCGGTCCGGGCATCCCGCCCCACACGGAAGGTTCTGCTGTGCACTGGTCAGCCATGGCGGTCGCCGCCGCGCCCTACAGCGCCGCACCGGCGCCGGACGCCACCGGTCCGACGTCCTTCGAGGACGCGACGGAGAAGGCCACCAACGCGGCCGGGTGGGTGCAGGAGAACTGGGGCAACTGGGTCGAGTCCGGCCTCCAGATCGTGCTGATCGTCGTGATCGCGGTGGTGCTGCGGCATGTGGTGCGCCGCACGCTGACCCGGCTCATCGACCGGATGAACCGCACCGCGAACGCCGCCCAGGGCACCGCGCTCGGCGGGCTCCTGGTCAACGCCGAGCGGCGCCGGCAGCGCTCCGAGGCGATCGGTTCGGTGCTGCGCTCCGTCGCCTCCTTCGTGATCATGGGCACGGCGGCGCTCACCGTGCTGTCGGTGCTCAACATCAATCTGGCGCCGCTGCTGGCGAGCGCCGGTGTGGCGGGTGTCGCGATCGGTTTCGGCGCCCGCAACCTCGTCACCGACTTCCTCTCCGGTGTCTTCATGATCCTGGAGGACCAGTACGGCGTCGGCGACGAGATCGACGCCGGGGTGGCCACCGGCACCGTCATCGAGGTCGGTCTGCGGGTGACGAAGCTGCGCGGCCCGAACGGCGCCATCTGGTACATACGCAACGGCGAGGTCAAGCGGATCGGCAACCTCAGCCAGGGCTGGGCGACCGCCCATGTCGACGTCCAGCTCGCCGCCGACCAGGATCTGGAGCGGGCCCGTGAGGTCATCACGGCGGCCGGCGAGGAGATGTCCAAGGCCGAGCCGTGGAACGAGCAGCTGTGGGAGCCGGTGGAGGTGCTGGGCCTGAGCGAGGTCTCCCTGGAGACCGTCACGCTGGGCCTCTCGGCCAAGACCATGCCGGGGAAGGCCGGCGGCGTCGAGCGGGAGCTGCGCTGGCGGGTCAAGCAGGCGCTGGACCGCGCCGCGATCCGCCTCGCACCGCGCCCGGAGCCGGAGGAGGAGGACGGGGAGGCCGCGGACCCGTCCGCCGCGGTGGCCGCACCGTCCGCGCTCAACAACCCGGACTCGCCGCAGTCCCTCGCCGCGGCGCCGATCGCCCGGCCGAAGCTGGGCAAGTAGCGGCCCGCACCCCGCCGTCCCACGGCCCCCGTACCGCCCCGCGCGGTACGGGGGCCGTGTCGTGTGGCGGTACCCGCGGCGCGGTCAACGGCCGGGCGGTGGGCAGCAGATGACGGTCCGGGGATCTTCGGGAAAAGTCTTCGCGCGTAAACCATTGACGGCCCCTCGGGGTGCGCCCTACCGTCCTTGCACCGATTGGAAAGTTTCCTAACAGATGGTGGCGGCGCCACCGGGAACGGGGTGGGGGCGCACATGGCGGCAGCGGGAGCGGGGATGCCCGGAACGCCTCGGGTACTGCGCGCGATGAACGACCGGGCCGCACTCGACCTGCTCGTGTCCCAGGGACCGTTGACCCGTACCCAGATCGGCGAGCTGACCGGCCTGTCGAAGCCCACCGCCTCCCAGCTGCTGGCACGGCTGGAGGCCGTCGGGCTGGTGCGGACCACCGGTAACGTCACCGGGCGCCCGGGGCCCAACGCCCAGCTCTACGAGGTGAATCCGTTCGTGGCGCAGGTCGCCGCGCTCGCCGTGGATCAGGAGGGGATCACGGCGGCCGTGGCCGACATCGCCGGGCAGGTACGCGGCGAGGCACGGGTGGGCACCGACGCGGTGGCCGAGGACGTACCGCACCGCACCGCGCAACTGGTCGCGGCGGCCGTCGACGGGGCGCTCGCCAAGGCCGGGCTGGGCCGTGAGCAGCTGCACGGCGCGGTGATCGGTACGCCGGGCGCGCTGGACCCGGGCACCGGGCGGCTGCGGTACGCGCCGCATCTGCCCGGCTGGCACTCGCGGGCCCTCCAGGAGGAGCTGGCGGAGGTCCTGGGCACGCCCATCGAGATCGAGAACGACGTCAACCTCGCGGCCGTCGCCGAGCAGCACGACGGCGCCGCCCAGGACTACGACGACTTCGTGCTGGTCTGGGCGGACGAGGGCGTCGGCGCCGCGATCGTGCTCAACGGCGTACTGCTGCGCGGGGCGACCGGCGGTGCCGGGGAGATCGGCTACATGCCGCTGCCGGGGGCGCCGCTGGCGCGCGGCGGGGACCGCAGCGCCGCGCGGGCCGACGGCGGCGGCGGCTTCCAGAGCCTGGTCGGCGCGCCCAGCGTCGTCGAACTCGCCCACCGGCACGGCGCCGGTCACGTCCGCACCGTCGAGGAGGCGCTGCGGGTCGACACCGTCCGGGCGGAGGTGGCGGTGCGGATGGCCACCGGGCTGGCCGCGGTGGTGGCGGTCGTCGATCCGCAGCTGGTGGTGTTGTCCGGGGCGGTCGCGCACGCCGGCGGGGAGGAGCTGCGGGCGCTGGTCGAGGAGGAGTTCACGGGGCTCGCGCTGCCCCGGCCGGAACTGCGCATCAGCCATCTCGACGGCAATCCCATTCTCACCGGCGCCCTGCGCACGGCACTCGCCGCCGCCCGCGACACCGTCTTCAACACGGCCTGAATTCCTTGCACTTTTTCACTTCCCCTTTCTCATTCCTCCCGCCGTAAAGGAAGTACGCCATGCCATCCTCGCGCGCAGGCCGCTGCCTGATCGTGGCGCTGGCCGGTGCCGGGCTGCTCGTGTCGGGGTGTGCCCGGCCGAGCGTCGGCAGCGACCGGGACGATCCGACAAAACCGGTGACGCTGAAGTTCTGGCACGGCTGGTCGGAGCCGGGTGAGGTGAAGGCGGTGAACGACAGCATCGCCCGCTTCGAGAGAGCGCACCCGAACATCAAGGTCGAGGCCGTCGGCAACGTCACCGACGAGACGATGAACCAGGCGCTGCGGGCGGGCGGGGACGACGCGCCCGACGTGGTGTCGTCGTTCACCACCAACAACGTCGGGCAGTACTGCTCCTCGGGCATGTGGGCGGATCTCGACCCGTTCCTGAAGAAGAGCGGGCTGGACAAGAAGAAGATCTTCCCGAAGACGCTGCTCGACTACACGCAATACCGCGGGCGGCAGTGCGCACTGCCGCTGCTGGCCGACGCGTACGGGCTCTACTACAACAAGGACGCGTTCAAGAAGGCGGGAATCGACCGGCCGCCGCGGACGATGTCGGAATTCGAGCGGGACGCCGCGAAACTGACCGAACGGCGCAAGGACGGTTCGTACCGGCGGGTGGGTTTCATGCCGGCCTTCCGGTTGTACCAGAACAGCCCGGACCGGCTGTTCGCGCAGTGGGGGCCGACGTATTTCGACACGGAGGGCAAGGCCGCGCTGGCGAAGGATCCGCGCAGCAAGGATTTCTTCCGTACCCAGCTCAAACTGATCAAGGCGCAGGGCGGCTACGGTCCGCTGGAGAAGTTCCGCACCATGTTCGGCGACGAGATGTCGTCGCAGAACGCCTTCCTCACCCAGAAGGTGGCGATGCACCTGGACGGTGAGTGGCGTGGGCTGATGCTCAAGGACGCGAAGGCGAAGTTCGGCTGGGACACCGCGCCGCTGCCGGTCCCCGACGACCAGGCGGACACGTACGGGCGCGGCTATCTCACCGGCACCATCGCCGGTGTCGCGCACAGCAGTATGCATCAGAACGCCGCCTGGGAGCTGGTGAAGTTCCTGACCGCGGACACCGATCAGGTGGTCGCGTTCGCCAATGCCATCCACAACGTCCCCTCGACGTTCGCGGCGCTGAAATCGCCGAAACTGGACGCCGATCCGACGTTCCGCACCTTTTTGAACATCGCGAAGAACCCGCACAGTTCGGCGCTGCCCCCGTCCAACAACGGCGGGCAGTACGTCACCACGCTCCAGGACTTCTCCTACAACGTCGAAGCCGGCAAGGTGCCCGATCTCGACAAGGGGCTGCGGACCCTCGACGCGCAGATCGACGCCGACAACCTCCAGTCCGAGAACTGACGGAGCCACCCATGGCACTTGGCACCCACGCGCCCGCGCTGCGCCGTAAGAAACTGCGCGAGAGACTGCGTACGGTCGGTTTCCTCTCCCCCTGGCTGGTCGGATTCTCGGTCTTCTTCGGGTATCCGCTGCTCGCCACCGTCTATTTCTCGTTCATGCACTACAACCAGATCGAGCAGCCCGCTTTCGTGGGGCTGAAGAACTGGAAGTACGTGCTGACGCAGATGCCGCTGTTCGGTCCGGCGCTGTGGAACACGCTGTGGCTGGTCGTGGTGATGGTCGCGCTGCGGGTGGTCTTCGGGCTCGGCATCGGGCTGCTCGTCACGAAGATCAAGTCGGGGGCGGGGTTCTTCCGCACCGCGTTCTACCTGCCGTATCTGGCGCCGCCGGTCGCCGCGACCGTCGCCTTCGTCTTCCTGCTGAACCCGGGCAGCGGGCCGGTCAACGAGATCCTCGGCGCCGTCGGCATCGACGCGCCGTCGTGGTTCAACGACCCGAACTGGGCGAAGCCGTCGCTGGTGCTGCTGTCGCTGTGGGGTATCGGCGACCTGATGGTGATCTTCATGGCGGCGCTGCTCGACGTGCCGCGCGAGCAGTACGAGGCGGCGGAACTGGACGGCGCCGGGGCGTGGGGGAAGTTCCGCTACGTCACCTGGCCGGCGATCACCCCGATCGTGATGTTCGCGGTGGTCACCGGCGTCGTACAGACCATGCAGTACTACACACAGGCGCTGGTCGCCGGGAAGCTCGCCTCCGGCGTCACCATCGGCCCCGGCACGGTCATCCAGCCCGGCTACCCGGACCACTCCACGCTGACCGTCCCGCAGCTCGTCTACTCGCTGGGCTTCCAGAACTTCAACACCGGCGCGGCGTGCGTGCTCTCGCTCGTGCTCTTCGTCATCGCCATGGCCGTCACCACCCTGCTGATGCGCAAGCGCGCGGGTCTGCTCCCGGCGGAGGACTGATCCCATGACCACCACGACCCTGAGCGCCCCCGGCGCACCGGCACGCACCGGCGGCGACGCGCGCGGTCCGGCGCTGCGGGCCCGCCGCACCCGGCTGCTGCACTGGATCGCCGTGCACACGGTGGCGATCGCCGCCGCGCTCTTCTTCGTGCTGCCGTTCGTCTTCGTCTTCCTGACGTCGGTGATGAGCGACGGCCAGGCGATGAGCGGCGAATTGTGGCCCACCGAATGGCACTGGTCCAACTACGCCACCGTCTTCCACACGCCGGGCTTCCTGGACTGGTGGAAGAATTCCCTGATGTACGCGGGTCTGGGCACGCTGTTCACGGTCTGCTCGGCGGTTCCGGTGGCGTACGCGCTGGCGAAGTTCCGTTTCCGGGGCCGCCGGACGGCGATGATCCTGGTGATTTCCACGATGATGCTGCCACCGCAGGTCGTCGTCATCCCGATGTATCTGGTCTGGGCACAGCAGCTGCATCTGTCCGGGTCGCTGTGGCCGCTGATCATCCCGATGGCGTTCGGTGACGCGTACTCCATCTTTCTGCTGCGGCAGTTCCTGCTGACGATTCCGCAGGAGTACGTCGAGTCGGCGAAGGTGGACGGCTGCGGCGAGGTCCGTACGCTGCTGAAAATCATCGTGCCGATGGCGAAGCCCGGAATCGCCGCCATCGCGCTGTTCCAGTTCTTCTACTGCTGGAACGACTATTTCGGCCCGCAGATCTACGCGGCGCAGAACCCCGGGGCCTGGACGCTCTCCTACGGCCTCGAATCCTTCAAGAGCGCGCACAGCGTCGACTGGAACCTGACCATGGCGGCGACGCTGCTGATCATGGCCCCGGTCATCCTCGTGTTCTTCTTCGCACAGAAAGCCTTCGTCGAAGGCGTCACTCTCACCGGAGTAAAGGGCTGAACCTGTGGCTGTTCCCATGAAACTCGCAGTGGTCGGCGGCGGGTCGACCTACACCCCCGAACTCATCGACGGCTTCGCACGGCTGCGGGACGTCCTGCCGCTCGCGGAACTGGTCCTGATCGACCCGGCGGCCGACCGGCTGGAGCTGGTCGGCGGGCTGGCCCGGCGCATCTTCGCCAAGCAGGGTCACCCGGGCCGGATCTCCTGGACCTCCGACCTGGACGCGGGCGTGGACGGCGCCGACGCGGTCCTGCTCCAGCTGCGCGTCGGCGGGCAGGCGGCCCGCAACCAGGACGAGACCTGGCCGCTGGAGTGCGGCTGCGTGGGCCAGGAGACCACCGGCGCGGGCGGGCTCGCCAAGGCGCTGCGGACCGTCCCGGTGGTCCTCGACATCGCCGAGCGGGTGCGGCGGCGCAACCCCGACGCCTGGATCGTGGACTTCACCAACCCGGTCGGCATCGTCACCCGGGCGCTGCTCACCGAGGGCCACCGGGCCGTCGGGCTGTGCAACGTCGCCATCGGCTTCCAGCGGAAGTTCGCCCGGCTGCTGGACGTCCCGCCGGAGCGGGTGGAGCTGGAGCACGTCGGGCTCAACCACCTCACGTGGGAGCGGGCCGTGCGGGTCGGCGGTGAGGACGTGCTGCCGCGGCTGCTGGCCGAGCACGGCGACGCGGTCGCCGAGGACCTGCACATGCCGCGCTCCCTGGTGGACCGCCTCGGCGTCGTCCCCTCGTACTACCTGCGCTACTACTACCAGCACGACGAGGTGGTGCGGGAGCAGCGGCGCAAGCCCTCGCGGGCGGCGGAGGTCGCCGCGATCGAGAAGCAGCTGCTGGAGATGTACGGCGACGAGAAGCTGGACGAGAAGCCGGAGCTGCTGGCCAAGCGGGGCGGCGCGTTCTACTCCGAGGCGGCGGTGGCGCTGACGTCCTCGCTGCTGCGGGACACCGGCGACACCCAGATCGTCAACACCTTCAACCACGGCACGCTGCCGTTCCTGCCGGACGACGCGGTGATCGAGGTCCCGGCGACGGTCGACGCCACCGGCGCGAAGCCGCTGCCCGTACGCCCCCTGGAGCCGCTGTTCTCCGGGCTGATCTCCCACGTCACCGCGTACGAGCGACTGGCGCTGGAGGCGGCGCTCAAGGGCGGCCGGGACCGGGTCTTCCAGGCGCTGCTCGCCCACCCGCTGATCGGCCAGATCGCCTACGCCGAGCAGCTGACCGACGATCTCCTCGCACACAACCGGGAGCACCTGACGTGGGCCTGAGCGGCGCGTCACTCGCGATCGACGCGGGCAACAGCAAGACGGACGTGGCCCTCGTGGGCGCCGACGGCCGGGTCCTCGGCACGGCCCGCGGCGGCGGCTTCCAGCCACCGGTGGTCGGCGTCGGCCCCGCGGTGGACGTCCTCGCGCCGCTGGTGGCGTCGGTCCTGGCGCAGGCCGGCGCCGAGGGCCCGGTGGCGCACGTCTCGGCGTACCTCGCCAACGCCGACCTGCCGGTCGAGGAGACCGCGCTGGAGGCGGAGATCGCCGGCCGCGGCTGGGCCGGGTCGGTGACCGTCGCCAACGACACCTTCGCGCTGCTGCGCGCCGGACTGCCGGACGGCGCCGAACCGCGCGGCGTCGCCGTGGTGTGCGGCGCCGGGATCAACGGCGTGGGCCTGGGCCGGGACGGGGCGACGGCGCGGTTCCCGTCGGTCGGCCGGATCTCCGGCGACTGGGGCGGCGGCGGCCACCTCGCCGACGAGGCGCTGTGGTTCGCGGCGCGCGCCGAGGACGGCCGCGGCGGCCCCAGCGCACTGGCCCGGGCGCTCCCCGCCCACTTCGGGCTGACCACCATGGCCGAACTGATCGAGGCGCTGCACCTGCGCCGCCTCCCCGACCACCGGCGGTACGAGCTGACGCCGGTGCTCTTCGCCGTCGCGGCGGACGGCGACGCGGTGGCCCGGTCGATCGTGGAGCGGCAGGCGGACGAGGTGGTACTGCTGGCGGCGGTCGCGCTGGACCGCCTCGAACTGCTCGGTGAGGAGATCCGCGTGGTGCTCGGCGGCGGGGTGCTGGCCGCCCGCCATCCGCTGCTGCACGAGCGGGTGGTGCGGTTGCTGGCGGAGCGCGCGCCGAAGGCCGTCGCGCACGTGGTGACCGCTCCCCCGGTGCTGGGCGCCGCGCTCTCCGCCCTGGACCGCGCCGGGGCACCGGCGGCGGCGTACGCGCGGCTGCGGGAGACCTGGACGTAACGGCGGACGGATCCGCGCGCAGGGGCGCGGGGCGGAGGCGCGGCGACCTCGGAGGCCGCGCCTCCGCCCCGCGCCTCTTCCGTGTGCGGGTCCCGGGTTCCGTGTGCGGGTCCCGGGACCCGCACCCCTCCTAATTCCGGCGTTTCCGGCATCGCGGGACCACCGTCGGCGAAATACCCCGCTGATCGTCCCCACGCGGGGCGTCGGGGCGTCACTATGGAGGAAAAGTGGGGGCAGCAGCACCCGAGAGGCGGCCGAAGCGCACCAACCACCGCGCCCCGTACGCAGTTTGGAGAGGTGATCGATGGGGGTCTTGGGACCCTTCCCCGGATCCGCGGAACGGCCGCCCGGCCAGGCGCTGGACCGCGAGGAGGCCGACCGCGCAGTGGAGCGGCTGAGCGCCGAGTACGAGGCGATCGAGTCCTCGCTCCAGGCGCTCCAGGACCACGCGGGGCGGCGCCTCCTGGAGGGCGCCGAACTGACCGGTGTGACCGCGGAGCGCTGGGCGGCCACCGAACGCTCGCTGGTCGCGCTCTGGGCCGACTTCGACGCGTACACCGAGACGCTGGAGACCGTCCGCGCCCTGCGGGAGCGGCGGCGCTGGCTCTCCCCCGACGACCTCGCCGAACTGACCGGACTGCTGCGCGACGCGCAGATCCCGGCCGGCGGCGCCGACGGGGCCGGCAGTGCCGGCAGGGAGCTGTGCACCCTGCGCGAGCTGGTGGCCCGGCTCAACGCCCGCTACGCCCGCGCGCTGGACACCATCGTCGCCGCGGACGCCGTCTGGTCCACGCTGCCCGCCCGGATCGACCTGCTCGCCGAGGAGCTGCGGCGCACCCGCTCGCTGGCGCACTCCGTGGGCGTCCGCCCCGGCACCCACCCCTCCGGTGACGACCTGGAGGACATCACCGGCGAACTGACCCGGCTGCGCGCCGAGGTGATCGCCGACCCGCTGGCGTTCTGGGTGGCCCCGGCGGGCGGCAGCGCCGCACCGGGCGGCGGCCGGCCGGACACCACCCGCTACGACCGGGCCGCCCGCGCGCTGGAGGACGTCCGCCGGGAGATCGAGGCGGTGCTGGACGTACGGCAGGACGCCGAGGCGCGGCTGATGCGGCTGCGGGACGTCCTCTCGCGCGCCGAGCGCACCCTGACCGAGGCGCGGCAGGCGCGCGGCGAGGTGCTGGCGAAGATCGCGTCGTGCGAGGTCCCGGCGGTCAGCGGCCCGTCGACGGCGCTGCACGAACAGCTCGCGGCCGCCGCCGGTTTCCGGCGCCGCGCCCAGTGGCACCGCCTCTCGCCGCTGCTGGACCGGCTGGAGGAGAGCGCCGAGGACGAACTGCTGCGCGCCCGGGAGTCGCTGACGGCGGTGACCGCGCCGCTCGCGGTCCGCGCCGAGCTGCGCGGCCGCCTCGACGCGTACCGGGCGGAGCTGGCCCGGCGCGGTCTGGCGGGCGATCCGCTGCCGGGCGAGCGGTACGACGCGGCGCGGCGGCTGCTGTGGAGCGCACCGTGCGATCTGCGGGCGGCGGAGGCGGCGGTGGCGCGCTACCAGCGGGCGGCGGCGGAGGCGCTCGCCGGGGACCGGCCGGGCCCCGGGGGCGGGGCGTGAGCGGGCCCGCGGCCGAACGCACCGGCCGGCCCGCCGACTTCGGGCCGACCGGCCGCACCGGGAGGATCGGGCCGCCGGGGGCGACCGGAGTACGGAACCTCGCCGCGGACTGGGTACTCTCCGGGGGCCACGGTGCCCGTCCGGCCTACGGACCGGGCCGTGCGGCCACCGCCCCTGGAGCCGCCGCGCGGCGGGCGGGGCGCCGACCGCGCGGCAGGGCGCGGCGTGGCGAGACAAGGATCGAGCTGGTGGAGCGGGCCGACCGTTTCCGCCCCGGGACGTGGGTGTGACATGGGTGTGACTGGGCCGTCCAGGTGTCCGAGCTGCGGCGAGCCGCCGGAGGAGGAGGGCGCGGGCTGCGGGCGCTGCGGCGCCGGGGCGCCGGCGCCGCCCGACCCGCAGACCCGGGTCCCCGACGCGGCACTGGGCGGGGAGACTGCCGGGCGGCAGCCCGCCACCGACCCGCGGGTCGCCGGGTACGAGGCGGTCGCCGACGCCGCCGAGCAGACGCCGGTGCGCGGCACCCGCCGGTGTGTGCTGTGCGGCGCGGGCGGGGTGGACGCGGCCGGGTACTGCCCCCGCTGCGGACAGGCGCAGCCGCGCGAACGTGACCACATGGAGCGGGAGTTGGAGGGCGTCGGCGCGGTCAGCGACCTCGGCCGCCGCCACCACCGCAACGAGGACTTCTTCACGGTGTCGGCGACGGCGCTCCAGGACGGTTCGCCGGCCGTGGTCGCCGTCGTCTGCGACGGGGTGTCCTCCGCGACCCGGCCGGACGAGGCGTCGGCCGCGGCGTGCGAGGCGGCGTGTGAGTCGCTGCTGGAGTCGCTGCCGCGCGGCGTCCACGCCCAGCGGGCGATGCACGACGCGGTGGTGACGGCGGCGACGGCGGTCAACGCGCTGGCCGGGCCGGACGATGCGCAGGAGCCGCGCCGCGAGAACGCCCCGGCCTGCACGTTCGTCGGCGCGGTGGTCGGCGGCGGGCTGCTGACCGTCGGCTGGGTCGGCGACAGCCGCGCCTACTGGGTGCCGGACGACCGCAGCGTCCCGCCGGCCCGGCTGACCGAGGACGACTCGTGGGCCGCGCAGATGGTCGCGGGCAATCTGATGTCCGAGGCGGAGGCGATGGCCGACGAGCGGGCGCACGCCATCACCGGCTGGCTGGGCGCGGACGCGTACGAGGTCGAGCCGCACACCCGGCACTTCCAGCCGGACGGTCCGGGCGTCGTCGTGGTCTGCACGGACGGGCTGTGGAACTACGCGGAGTCGGCCGAGCAGATGGCCGCGGTACTGCCCGCCGACGCGCACGCCCGGCCGCTGGAGAGCGCCCGGACGCTGGTGACGCATGCGCTGGACGGCGGCGGACACGACAACGTCACGGTCGCGGTGGTGCCGTTCCCGGCACCGGCGGGGCACTCCGCGACGGCCTGATCCGGACCGTCCGGTGCCGGTCCGGCGCGACGTCGCGGACACCTGTGGGTGGGACGTGCGGATTCGTCGGATCGGCACCGTTTCGGGTGGCGCGTGACGCACTCCACACCCCGGGCCGGGCGGGAGCCACGTCGCCCGGTGAGGCACCGGTGGCGGGTGTTCCCCGCTCCGAGGCGGGCGGCGGTGGCGAGGTGGCGAACGGTACTGTGCGACGGGGCGGCGGCTCCGGCACGCGCGGGGCGCACCCGCCGCGGCCGTGAGACGGTCCGCCCCACGCCATGACAGACCAGCGACAGTGCCGGCCGTGAGCGCCGGAGACGGTACGGAGGGGGAAGAAACCGACATGCCTACCTGCCCGAACGGACACCAGTCGGTGGCCGAGGACTGGTGCGAGGTGTGCGGCCGGCCGATGGCGGGCGCCGTCCCCCCGCCGCCCTCCCTGCCCGCCGGCTTCCTGAACACCCCGGCCGCCGGAACACCCGGCCCGCCGCCGCCCCCCGGCCAGGGCTTCCCGCCGCCCGGCGGCCCCCAGGGTCAGCCGCAGGACGGCCAGGGCTTCGCACCGCCGCAGGACGGTCCCGGCTTCCCGCCGCCGGGCCAGGCCGGTCCGCCCCCGGGCGCACCCGCCGGCCCGCCGCCCGGCCAGATGCCGCCGCCCCCCGGTGCGCCGACCGGGCCTCCCCCGGGACAGACGCCGCCTCCGGGCGGTACCCAGGGCGGTGGCTCCGGCTTCCCGCCGCCCCCCGCGCACCAGGGCGGCCCGGGTCCGCAGGGCGGTTACGGTTTCCCGCCGCCGCAGGACGGCCCGCCGCAGGGTGGCTACGGCTTCCCGCCGCCGCAGGACGGCCCGCCGCAGGGTGGCTACGGCTTCCCGCCCCAGGGCGGCCCCCAGGGCGCGCCCGGTTTTCCCCCGCCCCCCGGCGGCCCCCAGGGTCAGCCGCAGGACGGACCGGGCTTCCCCCCGCCCCCCGGCGGCCCCCAGGGCGGCCCGGGCTTCCCGCCGGCCCCCGGTGCGCCGGCCGGCCCGCCCCCGGGCCAGACGCCGCCGCCTCCGGGCGGTTACGGCTTCCCCCCGCCGCAGGACGGCCCGCCGCAAGGTGGCTACGGCTTCCCGCCCCAGGGCGGCCCCCAGGGCGCGCCCGGTTTTCCCCCGCCCCCCGGCGGCCCCCAGGGTCAGCCGCAGGACGGACCGGGCTTCCCCCCGCCTCCCGGCGGCACCCAGGGCGGCCCGGGCTTCCCGCCGCCCCCGGGGGCGCCCGGTCCCGGTGGCCCCCAGGGCGGCTACGGTTTCCCGCCCGCGCCGGGCCCCGGTCCGCAGGGCGGTCCCGGGCAGCCGCAGGGCGGTCCCGGTTTCCCGCCGGCGCCCGGTCCCGACCAGCAGGGTGCGCCCGAGGCGTGCCCGCAGTGCGGTACGCCGCGGGCCGCGGGCGCGCCCGCCTGTGAGGAGTGCCGTTTCTCCTTCGCCGGGCAGGCGCCCGCGTCGTTCGCACCGCCCGTCGGCGCAGGTCAGCCGGGCCCGCCGCAGGGTGGCTACGGCTTCCCGCCCCCGCCGGGCCCCGGCCCGCAGGACGGTTACGGCTTCCCGCCGCCGCAGGGCCCGCCGCCCGGTGGTCTGCCGGGGGCGCCCGGTCAGCCCGTCCCGCAGCAGCCCGGGGACGACTGGCCGCTGAGCCCGCCGGACGCCCAGGGGGCGCCGCCCGCGCCGCCGGCGCCGTTCGGACAGCCGCCCGGCGCCCCGCAGGGCCCGGTGCCGCCGCAGCAGCCCGGTCCGTACGAACCGCAGCAGACGCCGCCCCCGCCGGGTGAGCAGCAGTGGGGCGGCGGCCCGGCGCAGGCTCCGGAGGCGCCGCAGGGTCCGGCGCCGGTCGTCGGGGACGGCTGGGTCGTCGCCATCGCACCGGACCGCGAGTACTTCGCCGCGATGATGGAGCGCAGCGGCCCGGAGGCCGCGGGGCTCAATCTCCCGTCGTACGGCCCGGAGCAGCAGCTGCCGCTGGCCGGTGGGCAGGTCGCGATCGGGCGGCGGCGCAACAGCACCGGTGAGTCGCCCGACGTCGACCTGGGCCGCTCGCCGGAGGACCCGGGCGTCTCGCACCAGCACGCGCTGCTGGTGCAGCAGCCGGACGGCAGCTGGGCCGTGGTGGACCAGAACTCCACCAACGGCACCACGCTCAACCTCGCCGAGGAGCCGATCCAGCCGTACGTCCCCGTCGCGCTGCACGAGGGCGACCGGGTGCACGTCGGCGCGTGGACGACGCTGACCGTCCGCCGCGGCTGAGCCCGGCTCACGCGGAACGAAGAACGGGGCGTGACCTGCTCAGGTCACGCCCCGTTCGGGTACCCGCCCAGCTCCCAGGCGTACGGGCCCGTCGGGTCGTCCAGCCAGAACCACTGGCGGTCGCCCTCGACCGTCACGCCGTAGCGCTCCCGTTGCGGCCGCCGCTCGCGCCGCCACAGCACGTACGCCTCCTGCGGCAGCAGCCCGGCCGCGCCGATGCCCAGCAGGAAGCGGAACCGGTCGTCGCCCAGTGCCTGGCGCGGCAGGCCCAGCCCCACCGCGTCCGCCTCGTCCGACCCGTCGGCGCCGGCCGCGGGGCCTGGCGTGCGCAGCGGGACGAAGTACACCGGGGTCGGCAGGAAGTGGCCCTCGGCGCGGCCGTCCGGGGCGACCCGCAGCTTCAGCAGGCCGGTGCCGAGCGGGGCGAGGATCACCGCGTCCGCCGCGCACTGCCGGGGCCAGGCCGTCGGGACCGCCCCCAGGGAGCACGTCGCGAGGATCCTGTCGAAGGGGGCGCGCGAGGGGCAGCCGAGCGCCCCGTCGCCGGTCACCACGGTCGGCCGGTACCCGGCGGCCGCCAGCCGTTCCCGGGCCGCCGCGGTGATCTCCTCCTCCAGGTCCACGGTGGTCACCGCGGCGCCGCCCAGCCGGTGGGTGAGGAGGGCGGCGTTGTAGCCGCTGCCGGTGCCGACCTCCAGGACCCGGCAGCCGTCGGTGACGTCCAGCGCCTCCAGCATCCGCGCCATCAGCGACGGCTGGCTGCTGGACGACACCAGCCGCCCCTCGTCGTCGACGCGGAGCGCCAGCGGCGCGTCCCGGTAGACGCCGCGCAGCCAGGCGGCCCGGCGCAGCGGGTCGGCGTCGTCGCCCGACAGCCGTGCGTAGCCGCCGAGGACGCTGTCGTGGAAGGCCGGGACGAACGCCTCGCGCGGCACCGTCTCGAACGCCGCCCGCCAGCGCGGATCGCGCAGCGCGCCGCCGCGTTCGATGGAGCGCACCAGCCGCTCGCGCGCCGCGGCCGCCGCCGCGGGCCCGGCGGGGTCGCCGTTGCGTTGCGGGTCCATGTCTCCACTGTCCACCCCCCGACCCGGCCCGCGCCGGTCGGCGTGTCTGACACCATGGACGGGTGACTGACGACCCGCGCACCACCGATCCGGAGCTGACCTTCTACGACCAGGTCGGCGGCGAGGAGACCTTCCGCCGTCTGGTGCGCCGCTTCTACGAAGGCGTGGCCGGCGACCCGCTGCTGCGGCCGATGTACCCCGAGGAGGACCTCGGTCCGGCCGAGGAGCGGATGACGCTCTTCCTGATGCAGTACTGGGGCGGGCCGCGCACCTACAGCGAGAACCGCGGCCACCCGCGGCTGCGGATGCGGCACGCGCCGTTCACCGTGGACCGCGCCGCGCACGACGCCTGGCTGCGGCTGATGCGGGACGCGGTGGACTCCCTGGACCTGTCCGAGGAGCACGCCGCGCAGCTGTGGAACTACTTCACGTACGCCGCCGCCACGATGATCAACTCTCCGGGCTGAGCGGCCCGGTGGCGTCGTACGTCACAATCCGGACACGTCCCGGCAGGCGGCTGACGGTACGGACCCCGCTCTGACAGCATCCGAACAGTGTTCGGTTGCTGAGCGGTGCAGGGGGACCCGTGTTCGGCTTCGTCATTCCGCGTCTGCGCGCACACCGGCTGCTGCCGGGTGCCGCGCTCGTCGCGGTGCTGCTGACCACGACGGTCCTGACCACCCTCACCGGCTACGCGGACGCCGTCGGCGACGCCGGACTGCGCCGGGCGCTGGCCACCCGCGCCGCGCCCGCGGCCGCCCTCCGCGTCACCGCGCAACTGCCCGCCGACGCCACCGCCCCCGCCGACCGCGCGGTGCGCCACGGCGCCGACCGGGCCTTCGGCGGGCTGCCCTACGGCGTCCGCACCCTGGTCCGCTCCGGCCCGTACGCCCTGCCCGGCACCCTCGCGGCGCCCGGCGGCCGCCCGCGGCACGGCGGTGACCCGGACCTCACCCAGCTCGCCGCCCTCGACACCTCCCGCCTCGTCTTCACCGCGGGCACCCGGCCCGCCGCGCCCACCGGCGACGGACCGCTCCAGGTGGCGCTGCCGGAGGCGGCCGCCGCCCGGCTTGGCCTCACCCCCGGCCACCGCCTCACCCTCACCGACCGGCTCTCCGGGCCCGACCTGCACATCGAGGTCACCGGCGTGTGGCGGCCGAAGGACCGCACCGACCCCTACTGGAAACTCGACGAACTCGGCGGCCGGGGCGTGCGCACCCTCGGGTTCACCACCTACGGGCCGCTGCTGACCGCCCCGGAGGCGTTCCGCGGCGGGCGGGTCGCCCAGGAGTCCGCCGGCTGGCTGGTCACCGGCGACTTCCGCACCCTGACCGCGGGGCAGCTGGACGCGCTGACCGATGCCGCGCGCCCGGCCGCCAAGGCGCTGATGGCCGATCCGGCGTTCGCCGGGCGCGCCACCGCCGCCACCGAACTGCCCGACACGCTCGGGGAGTTGCGGCGCTCCCTGCTCGTCAACCGCTCCGGTGTGCTGATCGTCGCCCTCCAGCTGATCCTGCTCGCCGGTGCCGCGCTGCTGCTGGTCGCCGGGGCGCTGAACGGGGAACGCGCCGCGGAGGGCGTCCTGTTGCGGGCCCGCGGCGGCGCCCGCCGCACGCTGGCCGCCGCCGCGCTCGCCGAGGCGCTGCTGCTCGCGCTGCCCGCCGCCGTCGCCGCCCCGCTCCTCGCCGTCCCGCTGCTGCGGCTCCTCGCCTCCGACGGTCTGCCGCTCGACACCGCGCCGACCGCCACCACCTGGGCCACCGGCGTCGCCGTCGCGCTGGGCTGCGCCCTCACCCTGGCGGCGCCCGCCCTGCGCACCGGGGCGGCGCGGCCGGGCCGCCGCAGGTCCGCCGCGCCGCCCGGGGCGCTGCGCGCCGGGGCCGACCTGGGACTCCTCGTCCTCGCCGCGGTCGCCTTCGTCCAGCTGCGGCAGCACTCCGCGGACGGCGGCGGGGTGCTGACCGAGGACGCCGCCGGGCGGCCGGTCATCGATCCGGTGCCGGTCGCGGCGCCCGCGCTGGCGCTGCTGGCGGGCGCGGTGGTCACCCTGCGGCTGCTGCCGCTCGCCGCCCGCCTCGCCGAGCGCGCCGCGGCCGCCGGGCGGGGCCTGACCGCGGCGCTCGCCGCCTGGCAGATCGGCCGCCGCACCACCGGCGCCACCGGCCCGGTGCTGCTGCTCGTCCTCGCCACCGCGCTGGGCATGCTCGCCGTCGGCCAACGCGCCTCCTGGGACCGCTCCCAGGACGACCAGGCCGACCACCGCGCCGGCGCCGCCGTCCGCGTCCTGGCGGGCCGCGCCCCACAGTTCGGCGCGGGCGGCGCGCTGGCGGCCACCTCGGGCGTGGCGGCCGCGCTGCCCGCCGGGCAGGCCACGCTGAACCTCTCCGACGGCGACAGCGCCACCCTCCTCGCCCTCGGCACCCGCGCCGCCGCCGGCACCCTGCTGCTCCGCGGCGACCTCGTCGGCGGCTCCGCCGACACACCACCGGGCCGCGCCGCCGACCCCGTGCTGCGCGCCCTCGCCCCCGCGCGCGGCGCCACCGGCCTGGCCGTGCCGGACCGCACCGCCCGGCTGCGCCTGACCGTCACCCTCCGCTCGCTGCGCACCCTCGCCGCCGCGCCCGCCGCGCCCGGTACCCCGGTCCACGACACCGGCCCGGTCCCCGCCGACCTCACCGTCCAGCTGACCGACGGCCACGGCGCGCCCTACCCGCTGGCCCTGGGGCGCGTCCCGGCCGACGGACGCCCGCACACCCTCACCGCCGATCTCGCCGCCGCGGCCGGGCCCGGCGGCAGACCCGTCGGGCCGCTGCGGCTGACCGCGCTCACCACCACCACGGCCCAGCCGCCGGTCGCCCACCGCCAGCAGCTCACCCTCACCGCCGCCCGCGCCGACCTCCCCGACGGCACCCACCGCGCCCTGCACCCGCCCCGCGGACTGTCCTGGACCGGTGCCCTCGGCACCAAGAGCACCTACGCCGACCAGGACTTCGGCCCCCGCACCGGCGCCACCGCCGTCCCGCCGGGCGCGCTCGTCTCCCAGATCTACGACACCGGCGCCCGGCCCGCCGACGGCTACGGCGCCGCCGTCACCACCGTCCGCACCCTCGCCGCCCACCCCCCGCGCGGCCCGCTGCCCGCCGTCGCCACCGACGCCTATCTGCGCGCCAGCGGCTCGAAGACGGGCGCGACGGTGGACATCACCGTCAACGGGCAGCCGCTGCGGACCCGGATCGTCCGCGCCGTCCGGGCACTGCCCGGGCCCGCCGACCGGCCCGCCGACGGCGCGGGACTCCTCGTCGACTTCGCCGCCGTCAACGAGGCGCTCACCGACCACGACGCGACGCCGCTGCCCGCCACCGAGTGGTGGATCCGGCCCGCGGGCGGCGACGCGGCGCGGGCCGCGGCCGCCCTGCGCGGGCGCGCCGACACCGAGCCCGGACAGGTCCTGGTCCGCGACGAGACCGCCGCCGCGCTCCACGGCGACCCGCTGGGCCGCGGCCCGCGCGCGGCGCTCGCCGCGGCCATGGTGGTCGCCGTCGCGCTGGCCGCGGCGGGCTTCGCGGTCGGCTGCGCCGCCGCGCTGCGCGCCCGCGCCGCCGAGTCCGCCGTGCTGCGCGCCCTGGGCACGTCCCGGCGCCGCCGGGCCCGTGCGGTCATCGCCGAACAGGGCCTGCTGATCGCGGCGGCCACCGCCGTCGGCGCGGCCCTCGGCGCCCTGCTGACCCACGCCGTCGTCCCGCTGATCGTGCTGACCGAACACGCCGACCGGCCCGTCCCGCCGGTCCTGGTGGAGCTGCCGGCCGGGCAGGTCGCGCTGCTGATCGCCGCGGTCGTCGCGGTGCCGCTGCTGACCACCGCCGCGGTGGCCGCGCGGCGCGGCGACACCGTCCGGGACCTCCGCGCCCGGGGAGGCGTCTGACATGAACCGCTCCCCCGCCCGGCACCCCGCGCACGGCCCCGCCGTGGTCCTCGGTGTGCTGGTGCTGCTCACCGCGTTCCTCGCCGCCGCGTTCGCCGGGGGCGTCGACGCGTACGAGACCCGCGGCGCCCGCGCGGCCCTCGCCACCGCCCCCGCCGAACAGCGCGCCCTCCAGATCTCCCTCTCCCGCACCGACACCACCGACCCCGGCACGGACTTCGCCCCGCCCCGCACCGACCGCGAGGACCGCGCCCTGCGCCGCGCCCTGGGCGTCCCCGTCGCCCCCGGTGACGCGGTGCACGGCGTCCGCACCACCGTCCCGCTGACCACCCCCGACCCGGCGCTGCCCCGCCCGGACGGCGAGCCCGCCGCGTTCGCCCTGTACGCGCCCGCCGGACTCGACCGCCACGCCACGCTCACCGCGGGCCGGCTGCCGCGCGCCGCGGCGCCCGGCGCCCCGGTTCTGGAGGCCGCCGTCACGGCCGCCACCGCCCGCACCCTGCACCTGCGGCCCGGCGACACCCTGCACCCCGGCGCGCTGACCGTCCGGATCACCGGCCTGCTCACCCCCCGCGCCGTCTCCGGCGCGTACTGGTCCCTCGACGGCCTGCTGACCGCCCCGCACCTGGCCCCCACCGACGGCGTCCCCCCGCTGCGCGCCTGGCGCGCCGCGCTGCTGCTGGCGCCCGGTGACGGCCCCGCGCTCAGCGCCGACGACCGCGGCGCCCCGGAGAAGTTCTGGTGGTACGGGCTCGACGCGCGTCCCCTCACCGCCCGTCAGGTCCCGGCGCTGCGCTCCCGGCTGGCCTCCCTGGAGCACGGCGCGGGCCTGGCCGCTGTCCGCGCCGTGACCGGCCCCGACACCGTCGTCGACACCGCCGCCGACTCCCTCCTCGCCGGCTACGCGCGCTCCCGAGCCGCCCTCACCCCGGTCCTCACGGTCGCCGCCTGCACCGTCGCCACCACCGCCGCCGTGGTCCTCGTCATGGCCGGCTCCCTCGCCGCCGCCCGCCGCCACGACGAGTTCGCGCTGCTGCGGGCCCGCGGCGCCTCCCTCCCGGGGCTCGCCGGGCGCCTCGCCGCGGGCAGCTGCGCGGTGGCGCTGCCCGCCGCCGCGGCCGGGTGGGCCGCCGCCCGCCTCCTCGTCCCCGGCCCGCCCGGCGCCCCGGCCACCGGCCCGCTGCTCGCGGCGGCCGCCGTCGCCGTGGTGGGCGCGGCCGTCCTGCCGCTGCGCGCCGCCCACGTCCACCGCCGCCCGCACCCCGCGGCCCGCCGTGACACCGCCACCGCCCGGCCCTCCCGCCGCCGCGCCGTCGCCGAACTCACCACCGTCGCCCTCGCCGCCGCTGCCGTCGCCGCGCTGCGCCGGCACGGGCCCGCGGACGGCCCGGACCTCCTCGTCAGCGCCGCGCCCGTGCTGATCGCGGTGATCGCCACGCTGCTGCTGCTCCGCCTCCACCCGCTGCCGCTGCGCGCCCTGGCCCGGCCCGCCGCCCGCCGCCGCGGCCTCACCGGCTTCCTGGCGCTGGCCCGCGCCGGCCGCGCCCACACCGCCACCGGACTGCCGCTGCTCGCCCTGCTGACCGCCCTGACCTGCGCCTCCTTCGGCGGCGCGGTGCTGTCCGGCGTCGGCCACGGCCGGGACGCCGCCGCGCTGGCCACCGTCGGCGCCGAGGCCCGCATCACCTCGGACCGGCCCCTGCCGCCCGCCCTGCGCACCGCCCTGGCGAAGGTCCCGGGCGTCAGCGACGCCGTCCCCGTCCGCACCGAGGTGCAGCCCGCGCCGGACAACGGCCCGCCGCTGACCCTCGTCGTGGCCGGCGCCGACGCCTACGCGCGGCTCTCCCGCACCACCGGCCTCGGCTCCTTCACGGCCCGCACCCTCGCCGACCCCGGCGGCGACGCCCCGCTGCCCGCCCTCGTCTCCCCCGACGTCGTCCGCCGCTTCGGCCACGACCCGATGCCGCTACAGCCCGAGGCCGGGTCGCTCGTCGTCCGGCCCGCCGCGGTACGCACCGACACCCCCGCGCTGCCCGGCGGCTCCTTCCTGGTGGTCGCCGCCGACGCCGTGCGCCACCGCCACCCGGACGCCGACGCCGCCCCCACCGCCCTGCTGCTCTCCGGCACCGCCCCCGACCCCGCCGCGCTCCGCGCCGCCGTCCGCGCCCACACCCCGCCCGGCGCGCACCCGGTGACCGTGGTCCGCGGCGAGGTCCGCGCCCGCCTCGCGGACGCCCCGCTCCAGCAGGGCGCCGAGCGGCTGTACGCCGCGGCGACCGCCGCCGGGGCCGGATACGCGCTGCTGGCCCTGGTGCTCGCCGGGGTGCGCGCGGCGCCCGACCGCGCGCCGCTGCTCGACCGGTTGCGGGCCCTGGGCATGACCCGGCGGCAGGGGCGGCGGCTGCTGCTCCTGGAAGCGCTGCCGCAGGCCCTCCTCGCGGCGGCCGGCGGCGCGGCGACCGCCGCCGTCACCCTGTGGCTGCTGGGCCCGGCGACCGACCTCACCCCGCTGGCGCTGCCCGGCGGCGCCGCCGGCACCGTCCCGCTGCGGCCCGGAGGGGCCACGCTGCTGCTGCCGTCGGCGGGCGTCCTCGTCCTCACCCTGGTGGCGGCCCTGGCACAGACGTGGTCGGCCGGACGACGGCAGTCCCCCGACCGGAGAGCAGGTGACCTGTGACGGAACGACCCGCACCCCCCGCCGGAACACCGGACGGCGGCGCACCGGAGGCCCGTACACCCGACGGCGCCCCGGCCGACCTCGCCGAGCTGGAACGCCGCGCCGCCGCCCGCGGCGACCGCCCCGCCTACGGCCACGACGCGCTGATCGTCTGCGACCGGCTGGTCCGCGTCTTCGCCACCGACGGCGTGGAGGTCCAGGCCCTCCAAGGGCTCGATCTGCTGGTCGCCGAGGGCGAGTTGATGGCGCTGGTCGGCGCGTCCGGCAGCGGCAAGTCCACGCTGATGAACATCCTCGCCGGACTGGACGTCCCCACCGCCGGCGCCGCCCGCGTCGCCGGCCGCGACCTGCTGACGATGGGCGCCCGCGACCGCCTCGCCTACCGCCGCGACACCGTCGGCTTCGTCTGGCAGCAGACCGCCCGCAACCTCCTGTCGTACCTCACCGCGCTCCAGAACGTCGCCCTGCCGATGCGGCTGGCGGGCCGCAAGCGCCGCGCGGAGCGGACCCGGGCGGCCGAGGAACTGCTGACGATGCTGGCGCTCGACCACTGCCGCGACCGCCGCCCGCACGAGATGTCCGGCGGCGAGCAGCAACGCGCCGCCATCGCCGTCGCCCTCGCCAACGCCCCGAAGGTGCTGCTCGCCGACGAGCCGACCGGCGAACTGGACTCCGCCACCGCCGAGCAGGTCTTCGCCGCGTTCCGCACCGCCAACGCGGAGCTGGGTACCACCGTCGTCATCGTCACCCACGACCAGGCCGTCGCCGACGAGGTCCGCCGTACCGTCGCCATCCGCGACGGCCGCACCGCGTCGGAGGTGCTGCGCCGCACCGAACGCGACGCGGCGACCGGCGCCGAGTCCCTGGTCTCCCGCGAGTACGCGATGCTCGACCGCGCCGGACGCCTGCAACTGCCCGCCGACCACCTGACCAGCCTGGGCATGGCCCAGCGGGTGCTGCTGGAGCTGGAGCGCGACCACATCGGCGTCTGGCCGGACCACACCGCGGACGACGCGGCGCGCAGCCGCACGGGCGGGGAGGACGACGCTCCGGGCGGGGCGTCCGGCGCCTGAGCGGTCACCGGACGGGCGCCGGGCCGCACGCCTGGCCGCACGCTCAGGTGGGCGTGACCGTCAACCCGGACAGCCCCGGGCCCGCGACCCGTACCGCCACCGACCCGTACGGCGTGGACAGCCGCAGCCAGCCGCCGGCGGCGAGCAGGGCGGGCGGCTGCGGGGCGGGCGCGGTCAGCGTTCCGCCACCGGGCGCCGCCGGGACCTGCGCGGGGCGCAGGAAACCGAGGGAGCGGGCGGCGTGCACGGCGCGCAGCGGCAGCCGGGTGTCGCCGAGCGTCCGCGACCAGATCTCCCGGCCGATCGCGTCCCGCGCCGCCCGGGTGCGCTCCTGCGGGGCCAGCGCCTCGTCCCGGGCCCGGAACTCCGCGACCGCCGCGGCGACCGCCCGGCCCAACGCCTCGGGGCCCGGCAGCCCGGGCACCCGCCGCCAGCCACCGCGCGGCGGCAGCACCCCGGCCCACGGCGGACCGGTGACCGCCGCGGGCACCGTCAGCACACCGGCGGCCTCCCCGACGGCCTCGGGGTCGATCACCTCCAGCAGATCACCGGCCGAGACGGTGGTGTCCAGCCGCATCCCGTCGGGGCCGCCGGGACCCCGCGGATCGGCGAGCCGCGCCGTGCGGATCGCCAGGACCTCGAAGGACGGCGGCCGCCCGAAGACGGCCAGCGCCCCGCCGCCGCCCTGCAACCGCACCGCGGCGGCCTTGTCGTAATGGAGCAGCCGGCCCAGGAAGGCGGCGAGATCCGCCGCCTCCCCGGCATCGGCCAGGCGCAGCACCGTCATCCGGCGACTGCCCCCTTCGTCTGCGCGGAGTCGTCGAGGTACTCCTTCAGATGCGCCTTCTCCTCCGCGGTCAGACGGCGGGGCCGCTCGGCCGCGAAGTCGTACGGCACGACGACGGTCGAGGCACGCAGATACAGCGCCCCCTCGTCCTTGACCTCGTAGGCGACCGTCATCGACGCGGCACTGATCTTCGTGACCCACAGCTCGACGGTGACCGGCGCGTGCCGGTGCACCAGCGGGCGCACGTAGTCGATCTCGTGCCGCGCGACGACGGAACCGCCGGTGAACGACACACTGCCGTTCCCCGGCGCCAGCCGCTCCATGAAGTCGATCCGCGCCTCTTCGAGATAGCGCACGAAGACCGCGTTGTTGACATGACCGAACGCATCCATGTCGGACCAGCGCAGGGGACAGGCATAGGTGTGACGCACGATGTCAGCCCCGGGTCAGCTTCTTGTACGTCGCACGGTGCGGACGGGCCGCGTCGGCACCGAGCCGCTCGACCTTGTTCTTCTCGTACGACTCGAAGTTGCCCTCGAACCAGAACCACTTGGAGTCGCCCTCGTACGCCAGGATGTGCGTGGCGACGCGGTCGAGGAACCAGCGGTCGTGGGAGACGACCACAGCGCAGCCGGGGAAGTCCAGCAGCGCGTTCTCCAGCGACGACAGGGTCTCGACGTCGAGGTCGTTGGTCGGCTCGTCGAGGAGCAGGAGGTTGCCGCCCTGCTTGAGGGTGAGCGCCAGGTTGAGGCGGTTGCGCTCACCACCGGAGAGCACCCCGGCCGGCTTCTGCTGGTCCGGGCCCTTGAAGCCGAACGCCGAGACATAGGCGCGCGAGGGCATCTCGACCTGACCGACGTTGATGTAGTCCAGCTCGTCGGAGACGACGGCCCACAGCGTCTTCTTCGGGTCGATGTTCTCGCGGCTCTGGTCGACGTAGGAGATCTTGACCGTCTCGCCGACCTTGATCGAACCGGCGTCCGGCGTCTCCAGCCCCTGGAGCATCTTGAACAGCGTGGTCTTGCCCGCACCGTTCGGACCGATGACGCCGACGATGCCGTTGCGCGGCAGCGTGAACGACAGGTCGTCGATGAGGACCTTCTCGCCGAACGCCTTGGAGAGGTTCTCCACCTCGACGACGACATTGCCCAGACGCGGGCCCGGCGGGATCTGGATCTCCTCGAAGTCCAGCTTCCGCATCTTGTCCGCCTCGGCGGCCATCTCCTCGTAACGCGCCAGACGCGCCTTGGACTTGGCCTGCCGCCCCTTGGCGTTGGAGCGGACCCACTCCAGCTCGTCCTTGAGCCGCTTGGCGCGCTTGGCGTCCTTCTGGCCCTCGACCTTCAGACGGGTCTGCTTGGTCTCCAGGTACGTGGAGTAGTTGCCCTCGTAGCCGATGGCCCGGCCGCGGTCCAGCTCCAGGATCCAGCCGGCGACGTTGTCGAGGAAGTACCGGTCGTGGGTGACGGCGACGACGGTGCCCGGGTACTTCGCGAGGTGCTGCTCCAGCCACTGCACGGACTCGGCGTCCAGGTGGTTGGTGGGCTCGTCGAGAAGCAGCAGGTCGGGCGCCTCCAGCAGCAGCTTGCACAGCGCGACGCGGCGGCGCTCACCACCGGAGAGGTTGGTGACCGGCCAGTCACCGGGCGGGCAGCCCAGCGCGTCCATCGCCTGCTCCAGCTGGGTGTCCAGGTCCCACGCGTTGGCGTGGTCGAGGTCCTCCTGGAGCTTGCCCATCTCCTCCATCAGCTCGTCGGAGTAGTCGGTCGCCATCAGCTCGGCGACCTCGTTGAAGCGCCGGAGCTTGCCCATGATCTCCTTGGCGCCGTCCTGGACGTTCTCCAGCACCGTCTTCGACTCGTCCAGCGGCGGCTCCTGCAGGAGCATGCCGACGGTGTAGCCGGGGGAGAGGAACGCGTCACCGTTCGAGGGCTGCTCAAGACCTGCCATGATCTTCAGCACCGTGGACTTACCGGCGCCGTTGGGGCCCACGACACCGATCTTCGCGCCCGGCAGGAAGCTCAGCGTGACGTCATCGAGGATGACCTTGTCACCGTGCGCCTTGCGCGTCTTGCGCATCGTGTAGATGTACTCAGCCAAGAGAAACCGTCCGGCAGTCTGGATCGTGCGGGTCTGTAGGGGCTCCGCCGCGTGGGCCATGAAGCGGCGTGGCCGCGCGAGGGCAGATACACCCATCTTGCCGTACCGCCCTGCCCTGGCGGAAACGCACGGGGGAACGAGCGGGGACCGGAGCCGTGGAGCAGGCCGGCGAACGGGGAACGCGGGGCCGCCCCGCCCGGCCCACCGCCGCCCGTGCCCGTGGCCCGGCGACCCGTGGCCCGGCGGCCCGCGGCCCGGCGGCTCACAGCCGTCCGCGCATACGGCGGCGGGCGGCGCCCGTACCCGGGTGCCGCCCGCCGTCGCTCACGAGGAGGTGTTACGCGGTCTTCTTCTTACGGAGGAAGAACACCGCACCGCCGCCGATCAGCACCAGCACGACCGCGACGCCCGCGATCACCGGGGTGGCGTTGCTGGAACCGGTCTCGGCGAGGTCACCGCCGCCGGTGGTGCTCCCACCGTTGGTGCCGCCCACCGACGCGGGGCTGGGCTGCGGGGTGGGCTTGCCGCCACCGGAACCGGCGGTCTTGCAGTCCAGCACGCCCGAGAACGACTTCTCGAAGCCGCCCGCACCCTTCACCGTGATCTTGTACGGCTGGTCCTCGCCGACCGGCACCGTCACGGTCTTCGACTCACCGGGACCGACCTCGTAGTCCTTGCCGGACAGCGAGAAGGGGAACGCCTCGTCACCGCTGTTGGTGGTGGTGACGTCCACCCCGCCCTTCGCGCAGTTCTTCTGCGCGGTCGCCGCGGGAACGGCGCCCTGCTTCTTCCACGACGCGGTCGCCGCCGCCGACACCGTCGACTCGCTGGAGCCGGCCAGGATCTGCGTCTGGCTCTTCGCGTGCTCACCGATACCGGTGAAGGCCCGGCCGACCGGCACCTTCGTCGCGGCCTGCACGGTCAGCGAGGTGCTGCCGTCCTCCGCGCCCTT
This sequence comes from Streptomyces sp. NPDC014733, assembly GCF_043083385.1. Classification (NCBI taxonomy): domain Bacteria; kingdom Bacillati; phylum Actinomycetota; class Actinomycetes; order Kitasatosporales; family Streptomycetaceae; genus Streptomyces; species Streptomyces sp. NPDC014733. Next base: position 149,971 of record NZ_JBIBYO010000008.1, read on the forward strand.
GGGCACGTCGAAGAAGAGCTGGGAGCCGTCGGCGGCGCTCGTGACGGGCTTGCCGTCCTTGCCGACGATCTTCACGCCCGACGGCAGGTCCGCGGCCGGGGACACCGCGACGCTGTCCGCGTTGGTGTGCACCGTCACCGGGCCGAGACGGCCGCCCGACTTTCCGGAGACCGCCGGCGGGTCCAGCGTCAGCGACGCCTTCGGCTCCGAGAGGTTGCGCGCACTGCGCTCCAGGTAGTCGGCGAGCTTCTCGGCCGCCGGGTTCACCGCGTCCACCTTGACGTGGTCGGAGAACCGCCAGATCGCGACCTGCGTACCGGCCGCCGCGGTCTTCTCCGTCAGCCCCTGCGCACCGGCCTTCTGCGCCAGCGCCGCCAGGTCGTTCACCTGCGGGTACGAGTTCTGCAGGATCCAACGGATCTTGCCGGCGTCCGCGTTGTTGTGCAGCGACGAAGCGCTCCAGGGCACCTCCTGGTACTTCGCCTGCTGCTGCGTCGGGTTGTGCACGTCGATGCAGTACGTCTGCAGCGTGCCACCGTTGTCCACGGACATCTCGAACAGGCCCGCGCCGAGGGGCTGGTCCCCACCCTCACCGTGCACGATCGCCTGGTCGTAGACCTTCAACCCACCGAGCGTGGCCGTGGCACCGCCGTGCCCCGCAACCGTCTCGTCCGCCGCGGCGGGCCCCGCCGTGGCTATCGCACCCGCCGCGACCAGGCCCGAAGCCACGACCGCGGCGGCAAGACGGGCTGCGCCCCGCCTCTTCCTCGAAAGCATGAATTTCCCCTCTGGGCGAGGCGGTCGAGTGGGGAGAAGCCTCGCCGGAAAGATCCCAGACAACTCAACAGCTGAACAGATCAGCCCCCGTGAGTACTCGTCGGATCCTAGGGAGAAGCCGCAACACGGTCCTCAGGATCACACCCCTGCAGACGATCCGAATCGCAATCGTTATCGATAGGGGAATGTGGGGGCTGGGTTTATCGATAAATCGGCGCTGGGGAGGGGGCCCCTCCCCTCCCTCCCCCTCCCCCTCCCCACCCCGCGCCCCCGAGTCCACCCGGCCGGCCACCTCCGCCTACGCCGTCACCCCGCCCCCACTCCCGCCCCCTCCAGGGCTTCCTTCTCCGCCGCGACCGCGCCCGCCGCCGCACCGTCCACCGCCCGCGCAACCACTTCGGCCGCACCCCCGCTCCCGTCCGCGACAGAGGACGTCGGCGTCACCGTCGATGGCGTCACCGCCGGTGGCGTCTCCGGCTTCCCCCACGCCCCCGCTCCTCCCCCCGTGGACCAGTCAGGCCCCAACTCGCCTCCCCGCGCGTCACCTTCGTCCGGCTGCCGTTCGGACCGTGGCCGGGGTGACGCCCGGCGGAACGCCGCGGTCCCCCGGGTGAGGTCATGGCCGATGGCGACGGCCTCGACCTCCGCCGCGAGCCAGCGCTGTCCGCCGCGGTCCACGGACTGTTCGCCTTCCCGTACGCGCAACCGGCCCTGCACCAGCAGGGGTTCGCCCACCGTCACGGACGCCGCGACGTGGTCGGCGAGCGCGCGCCACGCCTTGACGGTGAAGAAACTGGTGTCGCCGTCCGTCCACCGCTCGCGTGCCCGGTCCCAGCGCCGGGGCGTCGCCGCCAGCCGGAACCGCACCACCGGCACGCCCGTTGGCGTCGTCCGGTGCTCCACCGCCGTGGCGGCGTTCCCCACCAGCGTGACCATCGTGTCGTTCATCGCATCCCCCTCGTCGGGCCGCCGTCACACGACGCCCTCTTCCTTTTCGTCGTCCGCGGGCTTCTCCCACGTCCGATCGGCACATCCACCGGCACATCCGCGCCGGCACATCCACCGGTACATCCGTCGGCACGTCCGTCGGCGGATCGGCGCTCGCGCTCTGCGGGCCGCCGCTACTGCCGTGGACGGTTCTCATGCTGCGTGCGTCCGCCCGTCCCCGCTCGGGCCTGTGGACGACAGCTCACCGTGTGGACAACTCGGCCACGCGAACGGTGAATTCACCGCCCAGGGCACACCGCCCGAAGAGCCCGACGCGCAAGCGGCACCACCCGGAACCCCAGACCCGGCCCCCCACCGGCCATCGCCCCGTCGCCCACCGCCCCGGCACCCGCCTCGGAAGCGGCGCGCCCCCGGCCTCAGCCCCCCGAAGCCACCGCGTACTGCTCCCGGACCTCCTGGTACCGCAGCAGTTCCGCGGCGACCGGTTCGAGGACATGGGCCCTGCCGCAGTGGGCCGCCGCCTCGCGCAGGCGGCGCTCCGTCTCCTGGCCGTGGCGGCGGGCCGGAGCCCGGGCAGCGGCCGCACATGCCCAGGTCAGCGTGGGTGCGCCCAGGACGCCGAGGGCCGTCACGGCCAGCGCCGCCGGCCAGCCGGTGACGTTCGCGGGCCCGGCGAGCGTCCCCAGCAGCCACACCGTGCCGACAACCTGCAGGACGCACATCAGCCCTTGGAGGCTGGCGGCCACCGTCCACCACCTCGGCCTGGCGGGGCCGGGCCGCAGTGCCGCCTCGGCGTCGGCGGCAGCCACGTCCAGCGCCGCGGGCAGCTCTTCGGCGCCCCGCCCGGCGGCGTCGCGTACGGCCTGGGCCCACGGTGCGGGCAGCCCACGGGACGCCTCGCCGACGAGGGTGCGTACGGCCTGTTCGACGACGGGGCGGGCCGCGGCACGGTCGTCGGCGGTGCGGGGGGCGTCGGTGGCGGGGCGGGTGCGCCGCTGGTGGAGGCGGGTCCAGGGGGTGGCGCAGGCGCGTTCGGCGTGGCGGAGCCAGTCGCGTTCGGCGGTGCGGCCGGTCGCCGCGGCGCCGACGGCGACGGCGAGCCGGTCGTCGAAGGCGCGGCGGGCCCGTGAGGTGAGCGTCACGCGGCCCTGTGTGGTGTAGGCGGGGCGCAGGCGGGTGGCGGCGGCGTCGACGTCGGCGGTGAGGCGGCGGTCGGCGGCGCCGCGGTCGGCGACGAACCGGGCGAGGGCGTCGCGCAGTTCGCCGACGCCGGTGCCGGTGGCGGCGGAGAGGGCGAGGACGGTGGCGCCCGGTTCGCCGTGTTCGCCGAGTGCCATGCCGTCGTCGTCGAGCAGTCGTCGCAGGTCGTCGACGACCTGGCCGGCGGCGTCGCCGGGCAGCCGGTCGATCTGGTTGAGGACGACGAAGGTGACCTCGGCGTATCCGGCGTGCGGGCGGAGGTAGCGCTCGTGCAGGACCGCGTCGGCGTATTTCTCGGGGTCGACGACCCAGATGACGGCGTCGACGAGGGCGAGGAGCCGGTCGACCTGTGCACGGTGGCCGGTCTGTGCGGAGTCGTGGTCGGGGAGGTCGAGGAGGACGAGTCCGTCGAGTCCGGTGGCGTCGCGGGCGGGTGTGTGGCGGCGGTGCGGGGGGACGCCGAGCCGGTGGAGGAGGCCGTCGGCGCCGGGGCGCCCGCCGCTCCAGACGCAGGCGACGGGTTCGCCGGTGGTGGGCCGCTGGGCGCCGGCCCGGGAGCGGGGTGCCCCGGCCAGGGCGTTGAAGAGGGAGGATTTGCCGCTTCCGGTGGCGCCGGCGAGGGCGACGACGGTGTGCCGGGTGGAGAGCCGGCGGCGTTCGTCGGCGGCGTCGAGGACCTGTCCGGCTTCGTCGAGCATCGTGCGGTCGAGGCGGGTGCGGGAGAGCACGATCATCTGGCGCAGTGCGTCCAGGCGGGCCTGGAGGGCGTCGCCGGGGTCGGGGCGTCCGGTGTGGGGGAGCGCCCAGCCGTACGGGGCGTCCTCGTACGGGGCGTCCTCGTGGGGGGCGTGGGCGGGGTGCCGGTGGGCGTCGCGGAGTGCGGGTCGGGGCGGGGCCGTGCCCGGTGGGCCGGTGGGGGGTTCGCCGTCCCACTGCGGTCCGATCCGGCCGCCTTCGGTGCCTTCGGGGGTGCGGGGGCCGGTCCGGGCGGTCCAGGTGGTCAGCCGGCGGCGTCGGCGGGCGGGGTCGCGGGGTGCGGTGGCGCGGCGGGCGATGAGGCCGTCGTCCCAGGCGGCGGCGCCGGTGACGAGGCTGCCGTCGGTGCAGACCACGGTGCCCGCCGCCCAGGCCCGGTGGTCCTCGGGGCCGTCGGTGCCGCGTGCGGGGGCGGAAGGGGCGGGCCCGTCCTGTTCCGGTGGGTGGGGCGTGTCGGTTCCGGTGGCCGGGGGTGCGTCGGCGTGTTCGCCGCAGGCCCGGCAGCCGGGTCGGCCGCACGCCTCGCACGGTGCGGGGTGCGCGGCCGCCGGGCCGGGCCCGTCGGGGAGGTCGCCGGGTCCGCTCGCGCCGTTCATCCGGTCACCTTCTCCCTCTGCAGTACGGACAGTGCGGCGATGAGTTCGGCCTGCTGGTCGGGGGGGACGGCGAGCCGTTCGAGGGGGGCGAGGCGGCGTTGGCGTTCGGCGGTGAGGGCGCGGTCCAGGTGGGCGGTGAGGAGGCGGGTGCCGCGGTCGTGGAGGCGGAGGGTGCTCTGGGCGCCGAGGAGGGTGGCGAGGCGTTCGGCGGCGGCGCGGGCGCGGTCACCGCCGAGGAGTGCGGTGGCCAGCAGGGCGGTGGGTTCGTCGGGGGTGACGGAGCCGGGCCGTTGGGCGGCGCGGCCGCCGCGGGCCTCGCGGATCTCCTCCTCGGTGACCTCTTCCAGGCAGCGGCGCCAGCGGCGGACGGCGACGCCGAGGCGGTCGGGGGTGCCGGTGGTGCCTGCGGCGGCGTTCGGTGCGATGTCGGCGGCGGCCGGGTCGCGGCGCCAGGCGTCGGCGGTGCGTTCGTCGGCGCGTTCGACGGCGCAGGCGAGGAGGGCGGTGAGGCCGTGGGTGAGGGCGTCGAGGAGGTCGTCGGGGCGGCCGCCGAGGGCGTGGTCGCGCCAGTGGGCGCGGGCGTCGCCGGACAGCACCTCGCCCGCGGTGATCTCGCGTCGTACACGGGTGGCGGCTTCGCCGTATGTCTCCTCGACGCGGGCGGCGAGGCGCAGGGCGGCGGCGTGCTGGGCGGCGGCGGCGCCGGCGAGGGCGGGCAGGCGGCTGCGGAAGGAGGCGATGACCCCGGTGGTGGTGCGGTCGGCTGCGGCGGTGCGGGCGGGCGGGTCCTGGGCGTGGCGGGCGAGCCAGTCGCGGAGGGCGGCGACGGCGGTGGCGGGCAGCAGTCCGCTGCCGCCGCCTGCGGATTCGGGGAGTTCGGGGATGGTGAAGCGGGGGACGTGGCCGAGTCCGGCGCGCTGGAGGAGGGCGGCATAGCGGGCGGCGATGTCCGTGGCGATCTGGTGCGGTACCCGGTCGAGGACGGTGACGAGGGTGACGTCGTACTCCTTGGCGGTACGGAGGAGGTGCCAGGGGACGGCGTCGGCGTAGCGGGCGGCGGTGGTGACGAGGACCCAGATGTCGGCGGCGCAGATGAGTTCGGCGGCGAGTTCGCGGTTGCGGGCGACGAGGGAGTCGATGTCGGGGGCGTCGAGGAGGGCGAGTCCGGCGGGGAGGGCGGGGTCGGTCTCCAGGCGGAGGGTGGGGACGGCGGAGTCGTCGCGGGTGGGGTACGGGGGTTCGTGCCGTCCGGGTGGGGCGCCGTCGTCCGGGGTGTGGCCGGTGTCGTGTGTTCCGCTTGCCCCGTAGGTGGGGTACGGGGGCGTGGTGCGTGTCGTGTTGCGGCGGGGTTCGCGGGTGGCGGGCCCGGGGCCTTCCTGTTCGGGGACCCAGAGGCGGGCCAGGTGGGGCAGGACGCGGCGGCCGGCGAACCAGTGCAGGTCGTCGGGGTGGCAGACGAGGACGGGGGTGCGGGTGGTGGGACGCAGGACGCCGGCTTCGGAGACGCGCCGGCCGACGAGGGAGTTGACGAGGGTCGATTTTCCGGCGCCGGTGGAGCCGCCGATGACGGCGAGGAGCGGGGCATGGGGTGCGCGCAGCCGCGGCATGACGTAGTCGTCGAGCTGGGCGAGCAGTTCGTCCCTGCTGCGCCGGGCGCGGGCCGCGCCTCTCAGGGGCAGGGGGAAGCGTGCGGCGTCGACGCGGTCGCGCAGTACGGACAGGGCGTCGATGAGTCGGGGTCGTACGTCCAAGGTCGCCACATGTGCAGAATGCCCAATTTGGTTAGGTTTTTGAAGCGTATACACCTGTGTGCGTGCCATAAAAACCACCACAGAACGGTACGAGCCACGCGTGAGACGATCGAGGCGGGCGACTCGCAGGCATAACGACTGCACAACAGCCGCCGCCGGAGTGGCCAAAACCGGTGCAGGATTCGTACCCGCCTGCGATTATCGGGACCGCTTCACGGAATCTCCACAACGTGCCACGGAGGTGAAGCAACCGGGACGAGGCGCCCGGACCCCTATCCTTGTCCGCGGTCCGTGCTCCACGCCCACCACCGGCCCCCGTAGCTCAGCGGATAGAGCAGGTGCCTTCTAAGCACTTGGCCGCAGGTTCGAGTCCTGCCGGGGGCACTCCGGATCAGACCCTCCTTCGGGAGGGTCTTTTTGCTGGTCGGGGGTGGTTTCCGACCGGCCGGCCACAGCCGGAGGCACCCCCGGCCAGACAGGGGACACCCTCGACGGCGTCCGGCCGGCTCCGGGTTTCCGCAGGTGGCCACGGAGAATACGCGGCACGGTTCTCCCGCAGGGGTTCGGCGGAGCCGCCGTGAGGCGCGCCGCTTCCACCGGGAGGTCGCCGCGGGCGACCCCGTCGCCCCTGCGGCCCCCGGGGTGCTCCCTTACGGCTGGGGCCCGCGAACCTCACCAGGGCCCCGCCCCCGAAGCGACACCCGATGAGATCATGACCCCTTGCGCCGCCCGGGCGGCGCAATCCGGTCCGCGCCGCAGGCGAGGCACCGAGGGCGGTCGAGGCGACGGAGGGGGCCCGTGGGCAAGGGGGACGGGGCATGGATACGCGTGCCGGTCGGGGGCGAGGGGGGCCGATGGGATACCCGGGGATCGGTGCGGCGGGTGCTGCTTGTGGTGCACAACGTGACCTCTGCGACCCGGTTGCTCGATGTTCTGCCGCTCCTCCGTGACTTGCGTATCCAGTTGCTGGCCACCTGCACCGGCTCGTCCCCCTTCCAGGCCGGGGTGCCGGAGCTGCTGGCCGAGGTCGGGGTACCGGTACTGCCGTGGGCGCAGGCACTGCGGACGCGGGTGGACCTCGCCGTCTCCGCCAGCTTCGGCGGCCAACTGCATGAGATTTGCGGTAAGTTGGCCGTTTTGTCACATGGGGTCGGATACAATAAGACGTTGGCGACGCCGGACGCCGGACGCCGGACGCCGGACGCCGGACGCCGGACGCCGGACGCCGGACGCCGGACGCCGGACCCGGTGTTCGGGATGTCGGACGCGTGGCTGCTGGTCGACGGGGAGCCGGTCGCGGACGCCATGGTGCTCTCCCATCCCGAGCAGCTCACGCGGTTGCGGGAGGCGTGCCCGGCCGCCGCGCACACCGCGGTGGTCGCCGGGGACCCCTGCTTCGACCGGCTGCTGGACGCCCGCCCCTACCGCGAGCGTTTCCGGCGGGCCCTCGGGCTGCGGGCCGGGCAGCGGCTGGTGGTGCTCAACTCGACCTGGAATCCCGCCTCGCTCTTCGGCGACGGCGGCGACGACCTGCTGCCCTCGCTCCTCCCCCGGCTCACCGGTGAGCTTCCCGCCGACGACTACCGGCTCGCCGCCGTCCTCCACCCCAACATCTGGCACGGTCACGGCCCGGGACAGGTGCGGGCCTGGCTGGAGCGGGCGCGCCGCGGCGGCCTGGCGCTGCTCGATCCGCTGACCGAATGGCGTCAGGCGCTGCTCGCCGCCGACCTGGTCATCGGCGACCACGGCTCGGTCACGTACTACGCCGCCGCCCTCGGCACCCCGGTCCTTCTCGGCGCCGCCCCGCTCGACGGTCTCGACCCCGCCTCGCCCGTCGCCGACTTCGTCCGCACCGCGCCCCGCCTCGACCCGCTCCGGCCGCTCCGCCCCCAGCTGGAGTCCGCCCTCAGCGACCACCGGCCGCACCCCGGGCCCGCCGAACTCACCACCTCCGTCCCCGGAAAGTCGGCCGCGCTGCTGCGCGCCCTCTTCCACCGCCTCATCGGCATCCCCGAACCCGGCTTCCCCGCCCACCTCGACCCGCTGCCGCTGCCCGACCACACGCCGCCGCGCCACACCACCTCGCTCCGCGTGCTGACCCGCCTCCTCGGCCCGTACGAGGTGGCGCTGCACCGCTATGCGGAACCGTCGTACGAACCGGAGGAGCCCGACGGGCCCGGGAGCCGGCCCGCGGGCGCGTGCGGCGGCGCGCCCCTCCAGGCGCATCTGGCGGCGCACGAGGAGACCGCGGACCGGGAGGCGGTGGCCGCGGCGGATGTGATCTTCCGGGACGGTGCGGCCGACGATCCGCGGCTGGGACCGCCCGCGGCATGGTGTGCCGAGGTGCTCGCCCGCCACCCGCAGTGCGCCCTCGCCGTGTACGTCAGCGCTCCGGACACCTGCACCGTCCGCCTCCGTACCGGCGCCACGTTCACCCTCACCGCCGACGCCTCGGCGGCCGACCCCGCCGCGCTGGCCTCGGCGCTGTTCGCCTGCCTTTCCGCGGGCACGGCGCCGCAGCGCCTGATCGCGAACGGGCTGACGGTACGGACCACCCGGGCCCGCCACCGGGTGACGGTCGCCGCGGCGGACGACGGCGCGGGGACAGCGGGCTGACCCGCCGACCCGCACCCGCCGCCCCTACTCCGCGTCCCGGGCGACGGCCTCGCGCAGCTCCCGCAGGCGGCTCAGGTGGTACCCCGCGCCGCCCTCCGCCAGCAGCCCGGCGGCCTCCTCGAAATGGGCCAGCGCCTCCCCCGCCTGCCCGGCCTCGCTGCGGGTCTCCGCGAGGTCGGTGAGGGTGCGGGCGGTGTTGTACGGGTCGTTGGCGCGGAAGTACTCCAGCGCCTGCTCCAGCCACCGGGTGGCGTCGTCGCGGCGGCCCAGACCGCGCAGGGCCCGGCCACGGTGGCGGCGGAGCAGGGCGCGGGCGCGGGGCACGTCGCGGCTGCCCTCGCCGCCGTCCGGGATGGCGACGAGGACGGCGTCGGCCTCCTCGAAGAGGTCCAGCGCCTCGGCGTACCGCCACTGCCGCAGCCGCAACAGGCCCAGCGTCTCCACCGCGGTGGCCCGCCCGAGGCGGTGACCGGCCGACTGCGACGCCCGGGCCGCCTGCCGCAGCTCCTCCTCGGCCTCGGCGAAGTGGTCGGCGCCCAGCTCCGCCAGGGCCAGTGCGAGCTGGGTGTGCATCCGGGCCCGCACCCGGACCCGCGCGCCGGACGCCTCGGGCACCGGACCGGCCTCGGGCACCGGACCGGCCTCGGGTGCCAGGGCGCGGGCGGCGCGGACGCCCGCCCGCAGCGCCGGCAGGACCTGCTCGTGACGCCCGGCCTTGAGCTGCACCGCCCACAGGGCCTCGCACAGCTGCCAGACGCTGTGGTGATCCCCGTACGCCTCCGCCGCCAGCACGGCGGCCACCAGGGTGGGGAGTTCGCAGTCCAGGGTCGCCAGCGCCGCCCGGGGGTCGGCGTACGGGCCGGGCGGCAGCAGGTCGTAGAGCGGGCCGAGGTGCCAGCGTTCCGGGAGGGCCGCGCGGTCGGCGGGCACCGCCAGGCACAGCGCCCAGCTCACCGTGCGGGAGACGGCGGCGGAGCAACCGGCGGGCCGGTCCTCCCGGGCGGCGAGCGCTTCGGCGTGCTGCCGGACGAGGGGGCGGTGGTGGTACCGCACGCCGTCGCGGGTCTCCAGGAGTCCGTGGGCGACCAGCTCGCCCAGGAGGCGTTCGGCCTCGGCCCCGATGGTCTCCGCGGTGGCCGCCGCCTGGGCGGGGCCGATGGCGGGCCAGGGGTGCAGTGCCAGCAGGCGGTGGAGCCGGGCGGCGTCCGCGGAGAGTGCGCGGTAGGCGTCGTCGACGGCGGCGCGTACCGGGTCGGGGTCCGGGGCGGCGGGCTCCCGGGCGGGCGGAGCGGACCCGTCCGGCGCGGGGTCCTGCGGCAGGGTGAGCGTGGTGGCGGCGGTGCGCAGGGCGCACGGGAAACCGCCGCACCGGTCGAGGACGGCCCGGAGCGCGGCCTCGTGGTCGCCACGCCACCGCAGTCCGGTGAGCCGGCTGAGGAGGGCCCGCGCGTCCTTGGCGGCGAGCGGGCCGACCGGGACGGGCACGGCGTCGAGTCCGGCCAGCGGGCGGCGCGCCACGACGATGGTGAAGACGCCGGGGGCGCCGGTCAGCAGGGGGCAGACCTGGGCGGCGGAGCGGGCGTGGTCGAGGACGACGAGCAGTCTGCGGTCCGCGACGAGGGTACGGAACAGGTCGATACGGTCCTCGGCCGCGGGCGGTACGTCCGCGTCGGCGACGCCCAGTTTGCGCAGGAAGTGGCGGAGCACGGCGGGGGCGTCGTGTCCGGAGCCCGCGCCGCCGCGCAGGTCGAGGTAGAGCTGGCCGTCCGGGAAGCGGTGGGCGTTGCGGCTTCCCCAGTGGATGGGTACGGCGCTGGTGCCGATGCCGCCGGGCCCGTACACGACGGCGACGCGGGGCAGGCCGTCGGCCTTGCGTCCGGCTTCCTTGTCGAGCTGTTTGAGGGGTCGGCGGCGGTCGGTGAAGAAGCGGGCGGTGGCCGGGAGCTGGCGCGGGACGGCCGTGGCGCTCGCGGGGGCGGGGGCGGTGCGGAAGAGGACGCCGAGGGCGCGGGCGTATTCGGGGTCGCGGGCGGCGGCGCCGGCCAGTACCGCCGCCAGCTCGCCGCGCTCCTCGGCGCCGACCGGTGCGGGCACCTCGCGTCCGGCGATCCGGCGGGCGAGCGCACCGAGCGATTCCCAGCCACGTTTGCCCGCTTCTGTCGCCATGGACATCGCCATGGTGGACAGCAGGGACGAAACCGCCGCCATCGACGTGGGATCCAGCATGCCGTCACTCCCCCTGTACGCCGCCCGGTACCACTGCCGGGCGGCCGTGCCGATCCGTCTCGCGCCCGCCGTCCACCGTAGTGGTGGGCCGCCCGGCGCCGTGCTCTCCCGTACATCCTGCCGGGAGAGGCCCGGGCCCGGAACTCCCTCCGGCCGAGACCGCGACCCCGGAGCACCACCGTTCCCACAGACCCCGCCTGACGCCTCGTCCACTCCCTTCGCCCACAGGCGTTCTGACGTGGCGTCGACCGGACGAACAGCATGTTGGCGGCATTCGACACGCCCAAAAGTGTTTATTTTTGGCTTGTTTGCATATGACTCTGATCACGTGAGGTCCCGATCCGGATTGCGGACGATCACTCTCGGGCAGACCGTGTGGGCCCGGACTGTCTGGTTCCGGCCCACCCCCCTACCGGGGCGCCGGATGCTACCGGCGCACCGGACTGTCTGCCCATCGGAGTTGAAACATGGACAACAACCTCGTCATCGACGCGGCGGTCCCCGGCCAGTCCGGGTTCGACGAGAAGCAAGTTCCCCTCTATTACACGCGCAAGACCAGGGACATCCTCCACAAATACGGCCCTGGCCCCCGTGTCCACTTCCATATGGGGATATTCGACGAAGGCGCGCACCCCAACACCACGGTCGCGCAGCGCGTCCTGCGGCAACGCATCGTCGCCTCGCAGGAGGCCGTCCTCGATCACGCCGCCGAACTCTGGGACGTACCGCGCAACCCGCCCGGTCATCTTCTCGACATCGGCTGCGGCGTCGGCGGCGGCTCGATCTACTGGGCGCAGAAGTTCGGTGCGCAGGTCACCGGCATCACCGTCACCGGCGAACACATACCGGTCATCGCCGACCTCGCCCGCCGGGCCGACGTCGGCGACCGGATCACCCCGGTCCTCGGCGACATCCACGACCTGACCGACGAGAACCGCTACGACGGCGCCGTCGCCATCGAGAGCTCCGGCTACATGGACCGTGAGCGGCTCTTCTCCGTCGTCGCCAAGGCCCTCAAGCCCGGCGGCTGGTTCGGCATCCAGGAGCACTTCCTGTGCCGCCCGGAGTGGACCGAGTTCATCGACGACTACTACAAGACCCGCCTGGGCACCCTGACCGAGTACATCAACGCCGCGCACGCGGCCGGTCTGGAGCTGGAGCAGGACGAGGACATCACCGACCGCGTCGCGGAGTTCTGGATGCAGTCGATGGCGTGGAGCACCGCGGAGGTGGAGACGATGGACCGTACGGGCGTGCCCTCGCCCATCGCCCGTGACCGGCTGCTGGAGTCGGAGCGCACCCACGGCAAGCTGTTCCGCATCTGGCGTGACCACGCGGTCGAGACCCGCCTGCTGCTCTTCCGCCTGGGAGGCAACTGACCATGACCGTCACCTCCGACGTCCGCACCACCCCGGGCGGCGACCGGTCCCGCCCGTCCCCCATCGGCTGGCAACTCCCGCCGTTCTACTGCCCGATCACGCTCACCGGTGACATCCACCCGCGCCACGCCGAGCTGGAGCGGCGCGCCCTGGAGTGGATCGACAGCTACGGCCTCTACCCCGACGCGACCGAACGCGCCTGGGGACTGGCCACCCACAGCGCGGAGTTCAGCTGCCGGATCATCCCGCACGGCGAGCCGGAGCCCCTCCTCGTCTTCATGATGTGGAACTACTGGGCCCACGCGGTCGACGACTGGCTCGACTCCGGCAGCAACGCCACCGCGACCGGCAAGGTCGTCGACACCAGCATCCGGCTGCTCCGCGCCCTGGAGTACCCCGGCTCGTCGATGATGCCGCCCAGCCCGTACACCGACGCGCTGCACGACCTGGTGGGGCGCACCCGCGCCGTGCTGAGCCCCTGGCAGCTGCGGCGGTTCACCGACGGCGTCCGGGACTGGCTGTTCGCCTCCTCCTGGCAGACCGCCAACGCCGAACGCGGCGTCATGCCGAGCCTCAACGACTTCGCCGCCATGGCCGTCTCGATCAACGGCACCCGCTTCTCGCTCACCTGGGGCGAGGTGGCGAACGGCGTCGACCTGCCGCCCGACGTGCAGTGCTCCCCGGCGGTCCAGGCCCTCACCGACGCCGCGGGCTTCCTCGTCGGCACCGACAACGACCTGTTCTCCTACGCCAAGGAGGACCATCTGGAGATCCCCGAGCAGAACCTCATCAACGTCATCGCCCACGAGCGGGGCTGCACCCCCGCCGAGGCGCTGACCGAGGCGGTCGGGCTGCGCGACCGGACGATGACGCTCTACCTGCGGCTGCGGGACCAACTCGCCGCCGACGGCGACCCGATGATGCGGCGCTACCTGGACACGCTGGGCGACTACATCGCCGGATGCATCGTCTGGCAGAACAACGCCCCGCGGTTCGCCAGCCCCCGCAACCGCAATCCGTTGCCGGTGCCGGGCTCGTCGTTCCACATCACCTACCGGGACACGCCCAGCGACCCCTCGACGGACGCACCGGCCCTCCCGGCCATCGCCTGGTGGTGGGACCAGCTGACGTCCCCCGACGCTCCCTGAGCGTGGTGTCCCGCCCCCACCGGGACACCCCACCAACAGCGGAACCGGCGGCACGCACCGTACCGCCGGTCCCATCACACCCTTCGCCCGCGACACATCGGCGTACGCCGACGGGCCCGGACGGTGGCCTCAGTGGCCGCTGAACCAGCGACGCCACCAGGTGCTGGTGCCGCGCTTCGTCTCCGCCGTGGGCACCGCGACCGGCGGCCGCGGACCGGCCGCCTCGGGCAGCGGCTCCGAACGGCGCGGTGCGGGCAGCTCGGTACCGGCGGTCTGCGCCGGCATGCTCGGCTTCGGCGTGAACCGCACCGGAAGCTCGATCATGTGACGCGACATCAGCGACGACCGGTACGGGATGTCGTGCACGGCGACGCCCAGCTGGAGGTCGGGCAGCCGGGCCAGCAGCGTGTCGATACCCGTGTCGGCGATGGCGCGGCCCACGTCCTGACCAGGGCATTCGTGCGGGCCGCCGCTGAACGCGAGGTGCGAGCGGTTACCGTGCACCGGCTGCGTGAGGTCGGGACGGATCTCCGGGTCGACATTGCCCGCCGCCAGCCCCAGGAGCAGCATGTCGCCCTCCTTGATGCGCTGACCGCCCAGCTCCGTGTCGCCGGTGGCCCACCGCCCGAGGATGGTGGTGAACGGCGGCTCGTCCCACAGCACCTGCTCCAGCGCGTCCGGCAGGGTCATGTGACCGCCGGAGAGGCTGGCGCGGAACCGCCGGTCGGTGAGGACCATCAGCACCGTGTTGGCGATGAGGTTGGCCGTCGTCTCGAACGCGGCGATCAGCACCACGCGGAGGTGCTGTACGGCCTCGTCGTCGGTGAGCGCGGAGCGGTGCTCCAGCAGCCACGTGGTGAAGTCGTGACCGGGGGTGGCGCGCTTGCGCTCCACGAGCTGCTGCAGCGTCTGCATGACGAACTCGTTGCTGGCGACGGCGGTCTCGGTGCCCTTGATCATGTCGCGGGCGGCCTCGACCAGCCGGGGACCGTACGACTCCGGCATGCCGAGCAGCTGCGTCATCACCAGCATCGGCAGATGCTCGGCGAACCGGCTGACCAGATCGGCCTGACCGGCACCGGCGAACTCGTCGATCAGCTGATTGGCGAAGCGGGTGACGTAGCGGCGGATACCGCGCCGGTCGAAGCGGTTGATGGAGTCGGTGACCGCGGCCCGCAGCCGCTCGTGGTCGGCGCCGTCGACGAAGTTGCACACCGGCTGCCAGGCGGCGACCGGCGTCAGCGGGTGCTCCGGGCCGACCCGGCCCTCCCGCATGTCCCGCCAGCGGCGCGAGTCCCGCGAGAAGCGGGACGGGGTGCGGGCCACGTCCAGATTCTCGCGGTGCCCCAGCACCAGCCACGCCGGGAGGTCGCCTTGCAGCAGAACCGGCGCGACCTGACCGTGTTCGGCGCGCAGCTTCTCGTACAGCCCCATCGGATCGGCCTCGGCCTCGGGACCGTACAGCCGGCGCAGGCCCTCCGGGCCGACGCCGTGGGCCGGGCAGCCCGGGGGCGGGGTGGGGGAAGTGCTCACAGTGGCTCCTTGGCTCCTCGCCGGCTCACGCCACGGCGAGGGAATGCAGATACCGCATCAACGTCATCAGGACGTCGCGGCTTGACGGGCGCAGCCGGGCGTCGCAGTCGACTATCGGCACATCGGCCGGCAGGTCGAGGGCGGCACGGACCTCCTCGACCGGGTGCGCCGGTGCGTCCGGGAAGGAGTTGATGGCGACGACGAAGGGGACGCCGCGCTCCTCCAGCCGCCCGATGACGTCGAAGCTGACCTCCAGCCGACGGGTGTCGATCAGCACGACGGCACCGAGGGCACCGTCGAACAGGCCGTTCCACAGGAACCAGAAGCGCTGCTGTCCGGGGGTTCCGAAAAGATAGAGGACGAGTTCGTCGTTGAGACTGATCCGGCCGAAGTCCATCGCCACGGTGGTGGAGGTCTTGCGTTCCACCCCGATGGTGTCGTCGACGCCGACACCGGCCTGGGTCATCGTCTCCTCGGTCGTCAGCGGACGGATCTCGCTGACGGATCCGACGAGCGTGGTCTTGCCGACGCCGAACCCGCCGACAATCACGACCTTGACCGCTGCCGCCGCGCTGTCCGGCAGTTCGTCCTCGGTCCGTGGGCCCTCGGCAGGGTGCTCGACAAGCGTCTCAGAGCTTTTGAAGTCCATGGATCACCGCCTCAATAAGGGCACGGTCGGGAAGTTGAGCGGGAGGTACGGGTGCCCGTGCGACGACGCGGCTGTCCGCCAGCAGGTCACCGAGCAGAACGGTGAGCACGCTGACCGGCAGGCGCATGTAGGCGGAGAGTTCCGCCACGGACAGCGGGGAGTGGCACAGCCGCATGATCGTGGCGTGCTCGGGCTGCATGCCCGGTTTGGGGCTGTTCTTGGACACGATCAGCGTGACCAGGTCGAGGGAGGCCGACTTTCCGGAGGATCCGCTGCGCCCACCGGTGATCACATAAAGCCTCTCCGGGTTCTCGTCCTCCCAGCCCTCGTCCGCATCGCTCACTCCGGAGACCCTCTTCCCCCTCGGCAGGGACGCCGCATGTCCTCAACACGTTCGACGACCCCGCTCATACGACCTGTCCGTTGTGGCGCGGTGGGCTGCTCAAGTGCTCACCGATACGGGCCACGAGGTCCCGCATCCGCGCACCGATCAAGCCGGCGTCCACGTCCTCATCGGCCAGCACCGCGAGGTATGCCCCGGCACCTGCTGCCATCAGGTAGAAGAACCCACCGTCCAGTTCGATCACGACCATACGCATCCGGCCGTCACTGCGGGGGAACTCCGAGGAAACCGCTCCGGCCAGGCTCTGCAGCCCGGCGCAGGCGGCCGCCAGCCGGTCGGCGGTGTCGGTGTCGGTGCCGTGCTGAGCCATCCGCAGGCCGTCCGACGACAGCACGATGACGTGACGGGTCTGCGGCACGCTCTCCGCGAGGTCCTTGAGCATCCAGTCCATGTTGGGCCGGTGCTGAATCATGGCTACTCACTCTTTTCCGAGGACTCGTCACTCTCACGGGCTGCACCGGCCTCACCGGAGGCACCGGTGGGCGCGGATGTCTGGCTCTCGCCGGACAGGCCGCTCTGGAACGCCGCCAGCCACATACCGGGCTGCACTGGTGATGCCTTCTCCGGGGCGGGGGTGGGGGCGGGAACAGCGGGGGCCGGCGCCGGGGTGGGGGCGGGGGCGGCCGGCGGCGCCAGGGGGGCGGTCGCCCGGGCCTTGCGCCGTCGCTGGGGGAGCCCGGTGGCGGTCCGCTCCGTCACCACCGGGATGTCGTCCATGGTGTCGCCGGGGTACCCGCCGTTGACCGGTGCGGGCGCGGCGGGAGGCGCCGCGACGGGGGCGGCCGCGGGAGCGGGGGCGGGGCGGGAGGCCCCGGCGGGACGCTCCGCGCGGGCGGTCAGCGGGCCCGAGGAGGCACCGATGCCGTGGGCGCGGCCGGTGGCGGGGGCAGTGGTGATCAGGTCCTGCGGGACGATCAGCACCGCGCGGACGCCGCCGTAGGCGGAGGTGCGCAGCGACACCTGGAAGTTGTAGACCTGCGCGAGGCGGCCGACGACGGCGAGGCCGAGGCGCGGGGTCTCGCCGAGGTCGTTGACGTCGATGCCCTTCTGGGCCTGCTCCAGCATCCGCTCGGCGCGCTTGCGCGCCTCCTCGCTCATGCTGACGCCGCCGTCCTCGATCTCCACCGCGATACCGGACTGCACCTCGACCGCGGTCAGATGCACCCGGGTCTGGGGCGGGGAGTAGCGGGTGGCGTTGTCCAGCAGCTCGGCGAGGGCGTGGATGAGCGGTTCGACGGCGGGGCCGACGACGGCGACCTCGGAGACCGAGTGCAGTTCGACGCGCTGGTAGTCGAGGATCCGGGACATGGCGCCGCGGAGCACGCTGTAGAGCGGGACCGCGCGGCTCCACTGACGGCCGGGGCGGGCGCCACCGAGCACGGCGATGGAGTCGGCGAGGCGGCCGATCAGGGCGGTGCCGTGGTCCAGCTGGAGCAGGTCGCCGAAGACCTCGGGGACGTGGCCGTGACGGTCCTCCATCTCGCGGAGTTCCTGGGCCTGCTGGTGGACGATCGCCTGGACGCGCCGGGCGATGTTCACGAACGCGCGCTGGGCGGCGTCACGGAGGTCCTCCTCCGCGACGACGGCTTCCATGACGGACCGCAGAACGGCCTGGTGGGCGCCGTGGAACTCGGGGGTGAGCTCCGCCTCCTTGGCGTGCTTGGCGAGCCGCTCCCCCATGGCGTTGAAGACGTCTTCGGGGAACTCGCCGCGGCTGAGCCGGGAGACCATCTCGGGCAGCAGGTCCTTGGCCAGGCGGATGGTCTCCGACTCCTGGCGGGACAGGGCCGTGCGGTACTCACGGTCGCGCTGCCGCAGCCCGGCGATCACCTTGGCCCGTCGGGCCAGCTCGGCCGTGACCAGTGCGACCGCCACAGTGGCGATCACCCCGACCCAGGCGACCGGTGTACTCGCCTGGGAGGGGACCGTCACCGCGGCGATGACTCCGGCCACGGCCGTCACCGCGGCGGGCACGGCCCACGCGAGAACCGAGACGGGACGTGACCCCCCGGGCGACGATCCTTCTCGAACCATCTGCACCCTCAAAACCCTCAAACATTGAAAGATCGGGACGACTTGCCGAATCCGCGACACAACGGACAGCGTCACCACGGTGGTTACCGTGCAACGCTTCCAGGGGGGCGGCGGACCGGAAGTAGCATAACCGGGTTTGATCGCAGGCTGACGCCAGGTCACTACGCCCTGAACAAGCGGAAATCGAACTTCCCCTTCATATTCGACACTCCGTCAGTTCACTTCCGAATCCTGGGTGAGTCGTGTCATCGGACGGGTTTTCGGCAGTCCGGCGGGAGTGGTCCGGCCGTGCGATCCCCTCGGAGACCCCCGCCCCTCACCGGGCGCAGCGGCACATGCCAGTGGTTTGTTCAACGGAGCGTGGCGGGCGTCGAGCGCCTCCCGCGTGCGGGGTGCCAGGAACTCTCCGACCTGCCGTCCGCCCCTCCGACACCGGGTGGCGTAGGGCCGCATCCGCCGTTCGTAGCGGGCGGGGGCGAGACGGGGTCACCCCGGGCGGCGGAGAGTTCACCCGTGGGGAGGTAGGCCCCCGGGGAGGCGGCAGTGGCACCGGGCCGCCGTCCGGCGGGGCGGGGGATGCGCCGGCGGCACCCCCTTCGCCCCCTCCGTGCGCTGCGGCGACAGGCCGCGTCCGCGCCCGGGAGGGGCGCCCCGTCCGCTCCGTCCGCGGTGGGTATTCCGGATTTACCGGCTATACGCCCCTGCGGAGGAAGCGGGAGCGGCGGAACGTCCCGGGCGCCGTGGGCCGGCGCCCGGGGCGTCCGTGGTGGTACGTATCGGCGGTACGTACTAGAGGCGGACCGCGCGCCGGGGCGGCTGCTTGGCGTCGGACAGCAGGCCCTTGAGGGTGGCGAATTCGTCGACGCACTTCGCGGTGCCGTTGACGACGCAGTCCAGCGGCTGGTCGGCGACGGTCACCGGCACCCCCAGCTCCTGGCGCAGCCGCTGGTCGAGGCCGCGCAGCAGGGCGCCGCCGCCGGTCAGGGCGATACCGCGCTCGACGATGTCGCCGGACAGCTCCGGCGGGCACTCGTCCAGGGTGCGGTGGACGGCGCGGACGATCGCGTCGACCGGCTCGGTGAGGGCCTCGCGGATCTCCTCCTCGGTGACCTCCTGGACGCGCGGCAGTCCGCCGATGTGGTCGCGGCCGCGGACGGTGTACGTGGTGGCGCGTTCCGGGGTGCCGTCCTCGCCCTCGACGACCGGGCTCCAGGCCGCCGAGCCGATCGCGATCTTGATGTCCTCGGCGGTGCGCTCCCCGATGGCCAGCGCGTGCTTCTTCTTGATGTAGGCCATGATCGCGGCGTCCAGCGCGTCCCCGGCGACGCGTACGGACTGGGCGGTGACCAGGCCGCCCAGGGAGAGGACCGCGACCTCGGTGGTGCCGCCGCCGATGTCGACGACCATGCAGCCGACCGGTTCGGCGACCGGCAGTCCGGCGCCGATCGCGGCGGCCATGGGCTCCTCGATGAGATGCACCTCACGGGCGCCCGCGCCGCGTGCGGAGTCGATGACGGCGCGCCGTTCGACCCCGGTGATCCCGGACGGGACGCAGATGACCACGCGCGGCTTGGAGAAGCGGCGGGTGGGCAGCGCCTTCTTCATCAGGGCGCGCAGCATCTGTTCGGCGGCGTGGAAGTCGGCGATGACGCCCTCGCGGAGGGGGCGCAGGGCGGTGATCCCGGACGGGGTGCGGCCGATGGTGCGCTTGGCCTCGGCGCCGACGGCGACGACGTCGCCCGCGGCGTTGACGGCGACGACGGACGGTTCGTTGAGCACGACCCCCTTGCCGCGTGCGTGGACCAGGGTGTTGGCGGTACCGAGGTCGATGCCTATGTCGTACGTACCGGACGAGGTGCTGGGCGCCATGGGGAGTTCGTTCGCTCTTTCTCACACTGGATGACAGGACCCGGCGGGGCGGGTCCTCGGGCATCGCGGCCCAGAGGCACCAAGGGCGTACCAATGGCGTCATTTTCGGGCAATTATCAAGAGTACTGGGGTCGCGGATCGGTTCCCGCGATGGGGAAACGGGCGGGCCTGCGGAGGGGTTCCGGAGGGGGCGGCGCCCGGGGCGGGCCGGTCCCTCCAACCGTTCCCCGGGCGGGCCGGTTCCACGCGGGCTCCCCGGGGAGCCGTACGCACCGTCCCGCCGTCACCGGCTGCTGCTGCCCAGCCTGCTCCGGGTGGCGCGGTTGCGGCCGCCGGGGCCGCGGGAGAGGGCGTGGGCGAGGTCGTCGAGGGCGTCGAGGAGGAGGTCGGCGCCGCGCAGGGCGACGCCCTGGCTCTCGTCCTCCGCGTCCCACCGCTCCCAGACGGCGCGCAGTTCGCTCCAGTCCAGCTCCTCGCGGTCCACCACGGCCTGGGTGGCGCGTTCCAGGGATTCGCGCAGTTCGTAGGCGAAGGCGGTGGCGCCGACGGAGGGTTCCGCGTCCTTCTTGGGGAGGTGGGCCTCCAGGATCATCGCGACCCGGCCCATGGTGGTGAGCGCGGTGGTCGCCGCGGCGGCCGAGGTGCGGGACAGTCCCCGGTGGCGCACCGGCTCCTTCTCGGCGCGCTCCTCGGACTCCTCCCAGGCGGCGCGGGCGGCGCGGGAGTCCAGCAGGGCGTCGCGGACCTGGCGGGGGCGGCGTTCGGCGGGGCGGGCGTGCAGTTCGAAGACGGCGAGGGCGTAGCGGCCGTTGGCGTCCAGCCAGTCGGCGAGGCGGCGGCGGAGCCGGGGTGTCTCCCAGGTCGGGAAGAGGGCGTAGGCGGCCATGGCGAGGACTCCGCCGACGGCGGTGAGGACGACACGCTCCAGGACGGTCTGCTCCCAGCCGGCGCCCGCGATGCCGAGGAGGAAGACGACGTACGCGGCCACGCAGGCGGAGGTGACCGAGTGTCCGGTGCGCATGAGCAGGTACATCAGCAGGACGCAGCAGAGGGCGAGCGCGGCGTTGACGTAGACACCGGGGTGGAAGAGCGCCACCAGGGCGCCGCCGATGGTGACGCCGACGAGGGTGCCGCAGAAGCGGGCGACGCCGCGGGCGTAGGTCTGGCCGAAGTCGGGGCGCATCACCACGACGGAGGCGAGCGGTACCCAGTAGCCGTGGCCGAAGGGCAGCACGGTGCCCAGGAGGTAGCCGGCCGAGGCGACCGCGCTGAGCCGGACGGCGTGCCGCAGGAAGCGGGAGGACCAGCGCAGTTCACGGTGGAGGGAGCGCAGGGCGCCCGGGATCAGCCGGGGGACGCTGGGGCGCAGCAGGTGGCGTTCCTGTTCGGCGGTGGTGGGGCGGGTGGACTCGACGGGCTCGTCGCTCCTCTCGACGGCGTCGGCGAGGAGGGCGATCAGGCGGTAGGCGGAGCGGCGGGCGGCGCCCTTGAGCAGCGGTCCGGACGGCGGGACCTCCAGGGTGGCCATCGTCTCCGGGGTCAGCCGTACGGGGCGGTCGTGGCGGATGGCGTGGGCGACGGCGTCCAGGACGGTGGCGGCGGCGCCGAGCAGGTCGCGGGTGCGGTCGCGTTCGGGCCCTTCCAGGGGGGTGCCGACCACGGGGTCGGCGAGGGAGGCGAGGACCGGCCGGATCTGCTCGGCGACGCCGCGCGGGCCGTGGAGCTGGACGGGGCGCCGTTTGGCCTGGCGGGGCGTCACCGCGGAGGCGAGCCGGGCGTCCATGAGGGGCTGCGGGTCGAAGGGGGCGACGGGGTCGTGGCGCAGCCGCCGGGCGTAGTCGGCCTCGGCGGCGAGGGCGTCCGCGAGGGCGTCGCGCTGGACGCCCCAGGGGCGCACCGGGAAGACGGTGATCAGTGTGGCCTGGATGAGGCCGCCGAAGGCGATCAGCGCGGCGTGTTCGAGGGCGCCGAGCACGGAGGTCGGCAGGGTGACGGTGACCAGCATGATCGAGATGGTCTGGGTGCCGACGAGCCCGGAGATCGGCCCGATCGCCCAGGCCAGCCCGGCGAGGAAGGTCCAGCCGGCGAGCAGCAGCAGGAAGGCGAGGAGGTGGACGGCGGCGAGGTAGCCGAGGAAGGTGGAGAGGGCGAGGCCGCCGGCGACGGCGAGCGCGAGGACGGGGCGCGGGCGCCAGCTGCGCTGGAAGGTGACGGTGCCCGCGGCGAAGGCGCCGAAGGCGGAGGAGACGGCGAGCGTCGGATCGCCGCGCCACAGGCAGAGTCCGATGACGAGGGCGACGCCGACGGTGCCGCGCACCGCGATGAGGGGGGTCAGCTCGGCCCGCTCGATGGTCAGCCCGGAGCGGGCGGTCTGCTTCAGCGCGCGCGACCAGGTCATAACCAGAGAATACGGGGCGAAATGCCGCGGTTCGGGGCGGCCAGGACCGGCGTCCCGCGTGGCGCGGGGGCCGTGCCGGAGGGCCCTCGGCGGACCCGGCGGAGGGCGCGTCCCGTTCCGTCGCGCGCCCCCGCCGGGAAACGTGCGCACCCGGCGCGCCCGCCCGGCCGGTGCGCCCCTCGGCCGGGCCCCTACGGGACGTCCGGGCGGCCCGCAACGCGGCCGGGCCGGTGCCCGGCCGCCCCCGGACCGCCCCTCAGGACACCACGTCCTTGCGGGCGAAGCCGCGGAACGCCAAGGCGACGAGGACCAGCGCGTAGGCGACCGAGACGGAGGCGCCCTGGAGCATCCCGGACCACGCCATCTTGGGCTGCAGCGCATCGGCCCAGGCGAACTGCCAGTGGGCGGGCAGCACATCGCGCCAGCCGCCGAGGGCGGTGACCTGGTCGAGGACGTTGCCGATGATGGTCAGCCCGACCGCGCCGCCGACCGCCCCCAGGGGCGCGTCGGTGACCGTCGACAGCCAGAACGCCAGCGCCGCCGTGACCAGCTGACTGACGAAGAGATACGCCACCACGACCGCGAGGCGCCCCACCGCCTCGTCCGGCGCCAGCGCACCGCCGGTGGGCAGGGTGAGCGGGCCCCAGCCGTACGCGGCGGTGCCCACCCCCAGGGCGACCAGGGGCAGCAGCACCATCGCGGCGGCGCTGAAGAGCAGGCCCACGGTCAGCTTGCTCAGCAGCAGCCGGGCGCGTGGCACCGGCGCCGCGAGCAGATAGCGCAGTGACGACCAGCTCGCCTCGGACGCCACCGTGTCCCCGCAGAACAGCGCGACCGGCACGACCAGCAGAAAGCCCGCCGAGACGAACAGCACCGTGGCGGTGAAGTTGCCGCCGGACGCCGTCGCGGTCTCCATCAGGGTGATCCGGCCGTTCGCCCGCCGCCCCGGGGTGCCGCCGATGGCGAAGGCCACGACCAGCACGAACGGCAGCAGCGCCAGCCCGGCGCCGATCACCAGGGTGCGGCGCCGCCGCAGCTGCCGCAGCGCCTCGACGCGCAGCGGCAGGGTGCGGCGCGGACGGTAGCCGGGGGCGGCGGCCGACTCCGGGGGCCCGGCGGCAGGTGCGGGGCGCGGTTCCGGTGGGGTGGCGGTCATCGGTCGCCTCCGATCAGGGTGAGGAACGCGTCCTCCAGGCGGCAGTGCGGCCCGACGCGGTGCACCGGCAGGTCCAGCCGCAGGAGCCCGGCGAGCAGGCCCGGGGTGACCGCGGGGTCGTCGAGGCGGACCAGCAGACCGTCGTCGGCGCGGGCCACCGCGACGACACCGGGCAGCTCACGGACCTTCTCCAGCACCGCGTCGGTGAGCGTCCCGGGATCCGCGACGCCGACCAGAACGGTGTCCTGCGCGCCGGTGATCTCCGCGACCGGCCCGGAGCTGACCAGGCGTCCGCGGTCCATGACGACCAGATGCGTACAGCTCTGCTCGACCTCGGACAGCAGATGGCTGGAGACGATGACGGTACGTCCGGCGGCCGCGTAACGGATCATCACCTCGCGCATCTCGCGGATCTGGGGCGGGTCGAGGCCGTTGGTCGGCTCGTCGAGGATCAGCAGGTCGGGCAGGCCCAGCATGGCCTGGGCGAGGGCGAGGCGCTGCCGCATGCCCTGGGAGTAGGTGCGCACCGCGCGGTCCAGAGCGGTGCCGAGCCCGGCGATCTCCAGGGCCTCCTCGGCGTGCGCGTCGGCGGCGGGCCGCCCGGTGGCGCGCCAGTACAGGTCGAGGTTGGCGCGGCCCGACAGATGCGGCAGGAACCCGGCGCCCTCGACGAACGCGCCGACCCGGGAGAGCACCGGGGCGCCGGGCCGGACGGCGTGCCCGAAGACCCGGATCTCGCCCTCGTCCGGGCGGATCAGGCCCATCAGCATCCGCAGCGTGGTGGTCTTCCCGGCGCCGTTGGGGCCGAGCAGCCCCAGGACCTGCCCGCTCTCCACGCGGAACGACAGGTCCCGCACCGCGTACCGGTCGCTCGCCCCGGCGTACTTCTTGCTCAGCCCGTCGATCACCAGCGGCACGGCGGCGAGCGACGGGTCGGGGGGCGGGGCGGTGGTGCGGCGGCGGGCGGTGAGCAGCAGGGCGGCGGCGAGGACGGCGGCGGCCGACGGGAGCAGCCAGGTCCAGGCGGGCAGCGGGGCGGCGGCCGCGCGGACCCGCGGGTCGGTGGGGACGCTCAGGGCGCCGCCGCCCGCTGCCGCCACGGTGTAGGTGGCGGGCTCGGTGGGTGAGGCGTAGCCGAGGTCGGTCGCGGCCAGGACCAGTCGCATCCGGTGCCCGGCGGCGAAGTCGTGGTCGACGGCGGGCAGTTCCAGGGTCACGCGGGTGCCCCGGCCGGCGCCGGAGATGCGGTACGGCGTGACGAGCTGCGCGGGCAGCACCTGCTTGGTGCCGTCCGGGGCGACGTCGTAGAGCTTGGCGAAGAGGACCGCGTCGCGGGCGGTGGACCGTACGGTCACGGTGGTGCGCGGGGCGCCGGTGAGATGGACGGGTGCGGTGAGCGGCGCCGAGTCGAAGCGGGCGTACTGGCCCGGGAAGTCGACCGCGAGGCCGCCGCCCAGGGAGGAGAGGGCGCCGAGCGCGCCGGTGCCGGGGACCGCGGAGATCGCGGGCGGGCTCGCGCCGGGCGGGTTGGTGAAGCGCTGTTCGGGGCCGGTGAGCTGGATGCGGCGCGGGTCGTGGTCGAGTCCGGGGTAGGCCGGGCCGCTCGCCCCGCGCAGTTGGAGGGCGCCGTTGGTGGAGTCCACTCCCCCGCTGCGGCTGACCCGGAACGCGGGCCCGGTGTCGGCGCCCTTGTCGCCCTTGAGGTAGCGGTCGAACCAGGCGCGGGTGCGGTCGGTGAGCCGTCCCGTCTCGCGGTCGCCACCGTCGTGGCCACCGGCGATCCAGTCGACGGAGACGGGGGCGCCGTTGCGGCGCAGCGCCCGCGCCATCGCGTCGGACTGGTCGAGGGTGAAGAGCGAGTCGGTCTGCCCCTGCATGATCAGGGCCGGCGCCTTGATGCGGCCGCCGACGGCGGACGGGCTGCGCTGCTCCAGGAGGGCGCGGGCCGCCGCGTCCGGTTTCCCGGCGACCGCGACCCGTTGGTACATCGCGCACAGGTCCACGGCGAACCGGCCGCAGCCGCCGGACGGTGCGGGGGCGCGGCCGGGCGCCGTGGTGGGGGTGCCCGCGGAGCCGGTGGTGAAGAAGATCCCGGCCCACAACTTCTTGAACACGCCGTGGGGGAAGAGGGCGTCGGCGAGGTTCCAGTAGGTGATCTGCGGGGCGAGGGCGTCGATCCGCGGGTCGTGCCCGGCGGCGAGCAGCGCGACGGCGCCGCCGTACGAGGCACCGGCGATGCCGACACGTGGGTCCCCCGCCTTGTCGAGCCGCACCTCGGGGCGTTTCGCCAGCCAGTCGACGAGGCGGCTGACGTCGGCGACCTCGCGGTCCGGGGCGTTCAGCCCGATGTCGCCGGTGGAGTCGCCGAAGCCGCGCGCCGACCAGGTCAGGACGGCGTAGCCGTCCCGGGCCAGCCGCTCCGCCTGCGGACGGACCTCGTTCTTGCTGCCGCCGAAGCCGTGCGCGAGCAGGACGGCGGGGCGGCGCGCGGAGGAACTCCCCGCGGTGAAGTAGGAGGTGTCGATCCGTACGGTCTTCTCGCTGCCGGGCTTCTCGGGCATCGTCAGCGTCCGGTCCGTACGGTGCACGGCCGGTGCGGCGTCCGAGGTGGCGGCCGTCCACACCCCGCCGCCCACGAGCAGGGCCAGGGCGCCGACGGCCGCGTACAGCCGTCGTCCGCGCAGTCGCAGATCCATACGGGGATCCTAGGGAGTGGGCCGTACGGGGGGTGCCGGGAGTGCGGCGGAAGCGGCACCGGGGCCGCCGGGGCGTGGCCCGCGCCGCCGTCGGCCGTACGGGCCGCGCATCGCGCCGCGCGGTCCGGCCCGCCCCGTCAGTACTGCGGAGGGCCGAATCCGCCGGGGGCCGGCGGGTTGCCGGGCGGGACCGGCGGGGCGGTGGGCGGTATCGGCGGGGCGGCGGGGCCCGCCGTCGGCATCGGCGGGACCGGGCCCGCCTGCGGGGGCACCGGGGCGCCGGCCATCGGGCCGGGGACCGGAGCGCCGGGGACCGGGCCGCCCGGCATCGGGGCCGGCGGCTGCCAGCCGGACGGCTGCGGGCCGGGCGGGACGAAGCCGGGTCCGCCGAACCGCGGTGCGGGCGCGGGCGGCTGCCAGCCGGGGGCGACCGGTTCGCCCTTGGCCATCAGCGCGAGCAGGGCGAGCGAGCCGAAGAGGTCCAGCGCCACCTCGGCGATGGCGAGGATGCTCTGGCCCGGCGCCGCGTGGCTGATCGTGAACAGGTGGCCGGAGAACCCGGGGCCGACCACCATCAGCAGGGCGTTCGGCAGCAGCAGCGTCGCCAGGCCCAGGGACAGACCACGGGCGGCGGTGCCGCGCATCAGGCAGGTGAGCGCGGCGATGCCCGCCAGCGCCAGCAGGACCAGTGCGTCCCAGCCGGGGGCCAGCGAGGTCAGGGACGACAGGATGCCCTTGCCCAGGTAGAGGATGAGGACGGAGTCCCCCAGATTGCCGGCCTGGACCACCATGGTGAGCTGCCAGATCACCGAGAGCAGCGCCATCGCCCCGAGGACGAGACCGCCGATGACGCCCGCTGCCTTGGCCGGGCGCACCGGCGGCGGGCTGGGCGTGGGGCGCGGCCAGGACCGCATCCCGGCGAGCAGCACGATCCCGGCGAGGAAGGCCAGCAGGGCCAGTGCCAGGCCGCCGAGGAAGACCGCTTCGAAGGGGTCGGCGTCGATCCGCGCGTTGCGGAACCAGCGGTTGTCACCGGTGTGGGAGCCGACGCTGATCACGGTCTGGACGGCGGTGGCGAAGGTGAAGGTGGTGGCCACGGCCATCAGACCGCCGGCCGTCCGCCGCCCCGCGAACGCCGCAACGGCGCCGCTCAGCTGCACCAGGGCCAGGCAGAACTGGGTGGAGTTGGAGACGGTGTTGAGGCCGGGGGGACGGGCGCCCGTCCAGTAGTCCCACACCGCGGGGAGGCCGAACTCCGCGAGGTCGTAGCAGAGCCAGAAGCCGGTGTAGAGGAAGAAGACCAGGCAGAAAATGCCGCCCGTGATCCGTGCGCCCTTGGCCAGTGCCGTGCTCCGTGGCATCGCGTCCCCCGATGATGATGTTGTGTACACGCCCGGTCACCGTAGCAACCCCCGCTGACAGCCGTCCCCCTGAACAGCGCGCTCCGCGGCGTACCGGGCGCCGCTGCCCCGCCGGCCGGTGACCGGCGGGGCAGCGGACGGGCCCTCAGTGGTTGCTGGGGAAACCGAGGTTGATACCGCCGTCGGACGGGTCGGGCCAGCGCGTGGTGACGACCTTGCCGCGGGTGTAGAAGTGCACGCCGTCGTTGCCGTAGATGTGGTGGTCGCCGAAGAGCGAGTCCTTCCAGCCGCCGAAGGAGTGGTAGCCGACCGGCACCGGGATCGGGACGTTGACGCCGACCATCCCCGCCTCGACCTCCAGCTGGAAGCGGCGGGCCGCGCCGCCGTCGCGGGTGAAGATGGCGGTGCCGTTGCCCCACGGGGAGGCGTTCATCAGCGCGATGGCCTCGTCGTACGTGGCGACGCGGACGACCGACAGCACCGGGCCGAAGATCTCGTCGCGGTAGGCGTCCATCTCGGGCGTGACGTTGTCGAGCAGCGACACCCCGATCCAGTGGCCGTCCTCGAAGCCCTCGACGGTGAAGCCGGTGCCGTCGACGACGACATCGGCGCCCTGCGCGGCGGCGCCCTGGACGTACGAGGCGACCTTGTCGCGGTGGACCTTGGTGATCAGCGGACCCATCTCGGACGCCGGGTCGTCGCCCGGGCCGATGCGGAGGGCGGCGGCGCGCTCCTTGATCTTCTCGATCAGCGGGTCGGCGGTCTCCCCGACGGCGACGACGACGGAGATCGCCATGCAGCGCTCACCGGCCGAGCCGTACGCCGCGTTGATCGCCGAGTCGGCGGCGAGGTCGAGGTCGGCGTCGGGCAGCACCAGCATGTGGTTCTTGGCGCCGCCCAGCGCCTGCACCCGCTTGCCGTTGGCGGTGCCGGTGGTGTGGATGTACTTGGCGATCGGGGTGGAGCCGACGAAGGAGACCGCGGCGATGTCCGGGTGCTCCAGGATGCGGTCGACCGCGGTCTTGTCGCCGTTGACGACGTTCAGCACACCGTCGGGCAGGCCCGCCTCGGCGGCCAGCTCGGCGAGCTTGAGGGCGGCGCTGGGCACCTTCTCGCTCGGCTTGAGGACGAAGGTGTTACCGCACGCCACGGCGAGCGGGAACATCCACATCGGCACCATGGCGGGGAAGTTGAACGGCGTGATGCCGGCGACCACGCCGAGGGACTGCCGGATCGCGGCGACGTCCACCCGGGTGGAGACCTGCGTGGACAGCTCGCCCTTGAGCTTCTCGGGGATACCGCAGGCCAGCTCGATGATCTCCAGTCCGCGCGCGACCTCGCCGAGGGCGTCGGAGTGCACCTTGCCGTGCTCGGCGGTGATCAGCCGGGCCAGCTCCTCGCGGTGGGCGGCGACCAGCTCGCGGTAGCGGAACAGCACGGAGGTGCGCTTGGCCAGCGAGCTGGTGCCCCAGGTGGCGAACGCCTCCTTGGCGGCGGCGACCGCGGCGTCGACCTCCTCGACGGAGGCGAAGGGGACCTGCTTCTCCTGGGCGCCGGTGGCCGGGTTGTACACCGGGCCGAAGTTGCCCGACACACCCTCGACGGGCTTGCCGCCGATCCAGTGGCTGATGGTCTGCATGCGGGGGGGCCTTTCCGGTGGTGACGACTACGGGCCGATATCAGAGGTGTCGGCGGCGGTCTGCGGCGTGTTGGTCGTAGGCCAGGCGCGCGGCGACCGCCGCCGGACGCGTCGCGGTCTCGGCAACGGGTACATCCCACCAGGACTGGGCGCCCGGCGCGCCCGGCACTGTGTCGGCCGTTTCGGTCTCGACGTAGACACATGTGGGACGGTTCGCGCCACGCGCCTCGGCGAGGGCGTCGCGCAGGGCACCGACGGTGGGCGCGCGCAGCACGCGCATACCGAGGGAGGCGGCGTTGGCCGCGAGATCGACGGGCAGCGGATCGCCGGTGTAGGTGCCGTCCGCGGCGCGGAAGCGGTAGTCGGTGCCGAAGCGCTCGCCGCCGGTCTGCTCGGAGAGGCCGCCGATGGAGGCGAAGCCGTGGTTCTGGAGCAGCACCAGCGTGAACGCGGCCCCCTCCTGGACCGCCGTGACGATCTCGGTGGGGTTCATCAGATACGTGCCGTCGCCGACCAGGGCCCACACCGGGCGGCCGGGGGCGGCGAGGGCGACGCCGAGGGCGGCGGGGATCTCGTATCCCATGCAGGAGTAGCCGTATTCGAGGTGGTACTGCCGGCGGGAGCGGGCGCGCCAGAGCCGGTGCAGATCACCGGGGAGGGAGCCGGCGGCGTTGACGAGGATGTCGGTGTCGTCGACGACGGCGTCGAGGGCGCCGAGCACCTGGGTCTGGGTGGGCCGGGCGTCCGGATCGGGGGCGGCGTACGCGGCGTCGACGCGGCGCTCCCAGTCGGCCTTGGCGGTGGCGTACCCCGCTTCGTACGCGGCCTCGACGCGGTGGCCGTGCAGGGCACGGGTGAGCGCGACGAGCCCTTCGCGGGCGTCGGCGACCAGGGGCAGCGCCGCGAGCTTGTGGGCGTCGAAGGAGGCGATGTTGAGGTTGACGAAGCGGACGGCGGGGTCGGCGAAGAGGGTGGCGGAGGCGGTGGTGAAGTCGGTGTAGCGGGTGCCGATGCCGAGGACCACATCGGCGTGCCGGGCGAGCGCGTCGGCGGTGGCGGTGCCGGTGTGGCCGATGCCGCCGACGTCGGCGGGGTGGTCGTGGCGGAGCGCCCCCTTGCCCGCCTGGGTGGCGGCGACGGGGATGCCGGTGGCGTCGGCGAACGCCCGCAGGGCGCCCTCGGCCTCGCTGTGGTGGACGCCGCCCCCGGCGATGATCAGCGGGCGGCGGGCGGCGCGCAGCACCCGGGCCGCCGCCGAGAGGGCGTCCGGGTCGGGCGCGGGGCGCGGGACGCGCCAGATGCGGTAGGTGAAGAACTCTGCGGGCCAGTCGTACGCCTCGGCCTGGACGTCCTGCGGCAGGGCGAGCGTGACGGCGCCGGTGTCCACGGGGTCGGTGAGGACCCGCATCGCCTGGAGGGCCGCCGGGATGAGCGCCTCGGGCCGGGTGACGCGGTCGAAGTAGCGGGAGACGGGGCGCAGGGCGTCGTTGACGGAGAGATCACCGGCGTACGGGACCTCCAGCTGCTGGAGGACGGGGTCGGCGCGGCGGGTGGCGAAGGTGTCGCCGGGCAGCAGCAGGACCGGCAGGTGGTTGACGGTGGCGAGGGCGGCGCCGGTGACGAGGTTGGTGGCGCCGGGGCCGATGGAGGTGGTGACGGCCTGGGCGCGGAGCCGGTCGCTCTGGCGGGCGTAGGCGGTCGCGGCGTGGACCATGGCCTGTTCGTTGCGGCCCTGGAGGAACGGCAGCGCCTGGGGGTCCTCGCGCAGCGCCTGGCCGATCCCGGCGACGTTGCCGTGGCCGAAGATGCCCCAGCAGGCGTTCACCAGGCGGTGGCGGTGGCCGTCGCGCTCGGTGTACTGGCGGGCCAGGAACCGCACCAGGGCCTGCGCGACGGTGAGGCGGAGGGTGGTCATCGGGTGTCTCCCGGGGGCGCGGTGTAGCGGGGCAGGCGGGGGTCGGTGGGCAGGCCGGGCCAGGTGTCGCGGATCCAGCCGTGGTCGGGGTGGTCGCGGATCAGCCACTCGCGGGTGGCGCCTGGGCCCGCCATGACGTTGAGGTAGTAGAGGGCGTGGCCGGGGGCGGCGATGGACGGGCCGTGCCAGCCGTCGGGGATGAGGACGGCGTCACCGCCGCGGACCTCGGCGAGGACGTCGGTGGTGTGGCCGGGCCCGGAGGGGGTGACGCGCTGATAGCCGACGCCCGGGGTGCCGTGGGCGGGCTCGACCTCGAAGTAGTAGATCTCCTCCAGCGCGGACTCCTCGCCGGGGCGGGCGGTGTCGTGTTTGTGCGGCGGGTAGGACGACCAGTTGCCGCCGGGGGTGAGGACCTCGACGGCGATGAGCTTGTCGCAGGGGAAGGCGTCGGCGGCGGCGAAGTTGTTGACCTGGCGGGAGCAGGCCCCGGCGCCGCGCAGCTCCACAGGGATGTCGGCGGTGGCGCCGCGGCGGGCGGGCAGGCGGCGGGTGCAGCGGGCCCCGGCGAGGGCGAACCGGCCGCCCGCCCTGCTGGTGAGCCGCGCGTGCGCGTCGCGCGGGACGTACGCGAAGTCGGTGAGACCGCTGAAGACGCTGTCGCGGCCGGTGAGGTCGTGCGAGGTGCCGTCGGTGGTGACGGTGCAGCCTCCGCCGAGGGGCAGCACGATCCACTCGCTGTCCCCGGCGTCGAAGGCGTGGTGGCCCCCGGGCGGCAGTTCGAGGATGCGCAGCGAGGAGTGGCCCCAGCCCGCCCGCTCCGGCGTGATGTCCAGGGCGTACGGCCCGGCCCCGCCGTGACCTGCCGGGATGTGGAGGCCGAGGGCCCGGCCGGGGCCGGGTGCGGAAGCGGCTGACGCGGATGCGGGATTCATGACCACAAGTCTCCACCCGACCACTGACAGTGAGGAAGATGCGGGCGCCGCGGCGGCGCCCACCCGTGCGCGTGCGGCCGGACGCGCGGGCCGGTCCGGCCGTCCGGCGCCGGGCTCCGGGGCCGGCCGCGGGGTGCGGGCGCGGCCGGCTCATCGTCCGGCGAGGAACGCGTCGACCTCCGCCTCGGTGGGCATCGCCGGTGAGCAGGCGAGACGGGTGGCGACGAGGGCGCCGGCCGCGTTGGCGTAGCGCATCGTCGGCTCCAGCTCCCAGCCGTGCAGCAGGCCGTGGCAGAGGGCGCCGCCGAAGGCGTCCCCGGCGCCCAGGCCGTTGACGACCTCGACGGGGAAGGCCGGGACCTCGGCGGTGCGGCCGTCCCGGTGGACGGCGAGAACGCCCTTGGGGCCCTGTTTGACGACGGCGAGTTCGGCGCCCCCGGCGAGCAGCGCCTCGGCGCAGGCCCGCGGGGAGCGCAGCCCGGTGGCCACCTCGGCCTCGTCGACGTTGCCGACGGCGACGGTGGCGTGGGCGAGCGCCGCTTCGTAGTGGGGGCGCGCGGCGGCCATGGCGGCGGCGCCGGTCGCCCCGCCGTCCCCGGAGGCACCGCCCGCGCCGCCCCAGAACAGCGGCCGCCAGTCGAGGTCGAAGACGGTGGGGCCGCGCCTGCCGCGGGCGGCGAGCGCGGCGAGGGTGGCGGTGCGGCTGGGCTCCTCGCACAGTCCGGTGCCGGTGACCCAGAGGATCCGGGCGGCCCGCAGCGCGTCGTGGTCCAGTTCGTCGGCGCGGAGGGTGAGGTCGGGGGCGGTGGGGCGGCGGTAGAAGTAGAGCGGGAAGTGGTCCGGCGGGAAGATCTCGCAGAACGTGACCGGGGTGGGCAGATCGTCCACGGCGGTGACCCAGCGGTCGTCGACGCCGAACTCCCGCAGCGCCCGGTGGAGGTAGTCGCCGAAGGGGTCGCGTCCGGTGCGGCTGATGACGGCGGTGCGGCGGCCCAGGCGCGCGGCGGCCACCGCGACGTTGGTGGCGGAGCCGCCGAGGAACTTCCCGAAGGTCTCCACCCGGTCGAGCGGCACACCCGATTGGAGGGGGTAGAGGTCCACCCCGATGCGGCCCATGGTGATGAGGTCGAACGGTTCCGGCATGGATCCCCTTCGCTTCGCCCGGCGCGGCACGGCGGGGCCGGGCGGCGCGCCCGCACCCCGTCGCGGGCTCAGGTCTAGTGGGGCCACCGAACCGTGTCAACGGCCCGGTGCACCGCGCTGACCTGTACGGCGGCGGCGGTACGGGCGAGTGGCCGCACGGCTGCGGCCACCCCTCGTCCCGCCGTCCACCCGGGCGGCAACCTGCCGGAACCGTCACTTCCGGGCGCCCTTCCGGAGCGTCGTACGCCTCGGTCCCACCGGCGGGAGGGAATCTTGACACCCCCCGGGAGCGCCCGGGACGCTGAGCCCACCACTCCCGCGCCCCCGGTCACCGCCGACCGGCGAGAGGAGAGCCGTCGTATGACCGCAGCCCGTGCCGACGCGCCCGTGCTGGACCGCATCCGGGTGGGGTCCGCACCGGATTCCTGGGGTGTGTGGTTCCCCGACGACACGCGGCAGATCCCCTGGCGGCGCTTCCTCGACGAGGTCACCGAGGCGGGCTACGACTGGATCGAGTTGGGCCCCTACGGCTATCTCCCCACCGACCCGGCGGTACTGCGCGACGAGACCGCCCGGCGCGGCCTCGGGGTCTCGGCCGGAACGGTCTTCACCTCGCTGCACCACGGCCCCGCGGTCCGGGACGCGACGTGGGCGCAGGTGTCCCGGGTCGCCGCGCTCGCCCGGGCGACGGGCGCCGGGCATCTCGTCGCCATCCCGTCCTTCTGGCGCGACGACCGCACCGCCGAGGAGCTGGAGCCGCCCGAGCTGACGGCCGCGCAGTGGCGGCACCTCACCGAGGGGACGGAGTGGCTGGCCCGGCGGGTCCGGGAGGAGTTCGGCCTGACGCTGGTGGTGCACCCGCACGCCGACACCCATCTCGACACCGAGGAGCACGTCACCCGCTTCCTCGACGCCACCGACTCCGACCTGGTCTCCCTCTGCCTGGACACCGGCCACTACGCCTACTGCGGCGGGGACAGCGTCGCGCTGCTCCGCACCTACGGCGAACGCGTCGGCTATCTCCATCTCAAGCAGGTCGACCCCGAGGTCCTCGCCGACGTCCGCGCCAAGGGCACCGCCTTCGGTCCGGCCGTGCGGCAGGGCGTGATGTGCGAACCGCCGCGCGGGGTGCCCGCGCTGCCGCCCGTCCTGGAGGCGGCGCAGGAGCTGGGCAGCGCGCTCTTCGCCATCGTCGAGCAGGACATGTATCCGTGTCCGCCGGAGCAGCCGCTGCCCATCGCCCGGCGCACCCGCCGCTTCCTGCGCGCCTGCGGCGCCTGAGCGACGGACGGAACCGACCGCGAGCAGGAGGGCGAGATGCACGGGACGCTGGGGGTGGCCGTCATCGGCGCCGGACGGATGGGCGCCGATCACGTACGCCGGATCGACGAGGTGACCAGCGGGGCGCGGGTGGCGGTCGTCGCCGATGTGGACGGGGCCCGCGCGAAGTCGCTGGCCGACCCCATCGAAGGGGCCGTGGCCTGCACCGATCCGGTGGCCGCGATGGACTCCGCGGGGGTGGACGCGGTCCTCGTCGCATCGCCGGGGGCGGCCCATGAGGCGGCGCTGGCGGCGGCGTTCGACCGCGGTCTTCCGGTGCTCTGCGAGAAGCCGCTGACGCCGGACCCGGACTCCGCGCTGCGGGTGCTCGCCGCCGAGCAACGCCACGGCCGCCGCCTCGTCCAGCTGGGCTTCATGCGCCGCTACGACGCCGACTACCGCGCCCTCAAGGCGCAGTTGGCGCGCGGTGCGTACGGGCGTCCGCTGATGCTGCACCACACGCACCGCAACGTCTCCTCGCCGCCCGGCTGCACCGACGCGCAGACGCTGCACGACTCCGCGGTACACGAGATCGATGTGACGCGCTGGCTGCTGGACACCGAGATCACCGCCGTGCGGGTGCTGCGCCCGGCGCCCTCGGGCGGCGCGCCCGAGGGGCTGCACGACCCGCAGCTGATCGTCTTCGAGACCGCGGACGGCCCTCTCGTCGACACCGAACTCTTCGTCAACTGCGGCTTCGGCTACCAGGTGTCCTGCGAGGCGGTCTGCGAGCGGGGCACCGCCCGGATCGGCGACGACCGCGGAGTCTTCGTCAACGCGGCGGGCCGCTGGGGCGGCACCATCCCGCCGGGCTTCGTGGAGCGCTTCGCGGGCGCGTACGACCACCAGGTGCAGCGGTGGGTGGACGCCACCCGGCGCGGCACCGTGGAGGGCCCCGGCTGCTGGGACGGCTACGCCGCCGCGGTGGTCTGCCAGGCGGGTGTCCAGGCGCAGCGCACCGGCGAGCGCGTCCCCGTCGACCTGCCCGAACGGCCGACGCTGTACCGCTGATCCGCTCCCTGCCCCGCCCGTCCGGCGGCTGCGCGGGGACGACGGCCGCCCCGCCGCGTCCCCCGGCCCGTGGAACGTTCGCCGCAAAGCGACCGGTCCGTGACGATGCCCCCTCATCACCTCTCTTGCGTAGGAAAGTTGACACTCCGGACTCCGCGCCTCCGGCAACCGCGGCGGGCGCGGGCGGCGTGCCCGTAGATGCACCGCATCCCGCTGCGGAACGGTCCGGCGCACATACCCCTTGAGGGTGGTCGGATACGCGCCATAAGGATGCATGGCACCCAACGGGGGAAATGAGGACATCATGCGCATCACCTCACTGCATCGCACCATCCGCCGCCCGGCCGCCCTGGCGGCCACCACCAGCCTGATCACCGCCGCCCTGCTCACCGGTACGGCACCCGGGGCACAGGCCGCCACCGGACCGAGCCCCAAGGCGGCCTGCGCCTACTACAGCGGCACCGCGCTCACCGTGTACGGCCAGCGCAACGACCGGGTCAAGCAGGTCCAGTGCCTGCTGGCCAACCGCAAGTACCTGCCGTGGAGCAGCCTCACCGGCTACTTCGGCGACCAGACGCTCGCCGCCGTCAAGAAGTTCCAGAAGGCGGCGCATCTGCCCGCCGACGGCAAGGTCGGCAAGAAGACCTGGAAGGCGCTCTACGCCTGACCCGGCCGCCGCGCACCGACGGCGCGGCGCCCCTCACACGGCGGGCCGTCCCGGGCGGGGCGGCCCGCCGCCCGCCTCCGGAGCGGCCACCGCCCGGCCAGGCCGCACCCCTCCCACATCCCGCACCCCTCCCCTCATATCCGCTTCTGTTCCGTACGTGTCACGTCCGTCCCCGTTGCGTTACGTCCGTCACGATTACGCGGGCCTTCCGTCACAGGTGATCAACAGCCCCTGTCCGTACGCCGGTCGGTGTCGTTGTCCCGGCGCAGGACACAGGAACATCCGCTCCGCCCGCGCCGCCCGCAGGCCGCGCGGGCCGGGGCCCCGGATCCAGGGAGGCGAGGCAGCGATGACCGACCGGAGGCTCTGGTCCTACAAGGACATCGCCGCACACATCCGGGTACGACCGGACACCGTGCGCTCCTACCGCAAGCACGGACTCCTTCCCGAGCCGGACCACGTCGAGGGCGGCCGGCCGTACTGGTTCGCCGACACCGTCCGCGACTGGGTGACCCGCAGACCGGGCCACAGCCGCCGGGGGTGACTCCGGCCCCCGCCCGCGCCCACCGCACGGGGCACGCGCCGCATCGGCCCGGCTCCTTCCCGGGCCCCGGGCGCGGGCGGTTCCGCGCACCGCCGGACACGCCGGGCCGGCCCCTCCTACGATCACTCCATGTCCACGACATCTCGCTCCTCCTCCGCCCGGCTGGCGGTGATCGGCGCCGGCGGGATCGGTGGCTACACCGCCGCCCTGGCGCACTGGGCCGGCCTCGACGTCACCCTGTGCGTGCGGACGCCCGTCGACGGGCTGACCGTCACCCTCGACGGCACCGAGCGGCACGCCGCGGTGCCCGTCGTCACCGATCCCGCACAGGCCGGGCCCGTCGACTGGGTGCTGCTGACCACCAAGGCGCAGGACACCCCGAGCGCCGCTCCGTGGCTGCGCGCCCTGTGCGGGCCGGGCACCACGGTCGCCGTGCTCCAGAACGGCACCGGACTCGCGGAGCGCGTCGCCCCGTATATCCCGGAGGGGACCGCGACACTGCCGGTGATCTGCTACCTCTCGGCGGAGCGCACCGCGCCGGGCCGGATCGTCCACCACCTCGCGAGCGAACTCCATGTGCCGCAGGGCCCGTCGTCCGAGGCGTTCGCCGCGCTGCTGGACGGCACCGGGCTGAACGTCACGCAGGTGCCGGACTTCACCACGGCCACCTGGCGCAAGGTGTTCTTCAACCTCGCCGCCAACCCGCTCACCGCGCTGCTCGGACAGCGGATGGACATCTTCCGGGAGGCCGAGATGACCGCACTCGCCCGCGCCCTGCTCACCGAGGCGGCGGAGGTCGCCCGCGCGGAGGGGGCGGACGTCGGCGAGAGCGATATCGCCGGGACGCTGGAGATCTATGCGGCGGCCCCGCCCGGCGGCGGTTCGTCGATGCTCTACGACCGCGAGGCGGGCCGGCCCCTGGAGCACGAATACCTCACCGGAGCGGTGGTCGCGGCGGGCGAACGGCACTCCCTCCCGACGCCGCTGAACCGCATGCTGCTCACCCTGCTGCGCGCCGTCGACCGCGACCTGCGGACCACGGGCGCCGCCTGAGCCGGGGCGCCGCGCAGCACCGAGGACCCGCCACGACCGGGCCGCGACACACGCCCACACGAGGACGATTACGGAGAGTTCATTTGCCATGACTCAAAGGTAAGGGCGGCCACTGACAACGGGCCGGGAGCGTGCATCCGGGCCCGGAACACGGTCCCCGTCCCGCTCGGCACGCCCCGCACGCCGTCGCACCGCGCCACCGGAGCTGCCACCCCGGACCACCACTCCCGCGGCCGTCACCCGGCACTCCGGGGCCTTCCGTGCCCGGACGGCGTGGCGGCGCACCAGCCAGGGGACGACCGCACCCAGCGTGGCGACCGCGCACGAGACGCCGATGCCGAGGGCTGCGGCGTAGAGACGGTTGCCCACGGCGGCGCTGCCGAGGTAGCCGAGGCCGATCGAGTAGGTCGCCCACACGGTTTCGGCGAGGGCGGCGCCGAGCAGGTAGCGGCGCAGCGGATAGCGCAGGACGCCCGAGGCGAGGGCGCCGACGATCCGGCCGCTGGGCAGGAAGCGCACCCCCAGGACGAAGGGCAGGCCGTAGTGCTCGATGCGCCGGGCCGTCCACTCCAGGAGGACGCGGCGGCGGACGCTCCGTCGCATCCAGCGGCGCGCGGGACCGCCGAAGCGGCGGGCGAGGAGATACATCAGCAGGTCCCCGAGGGTCGCACTGCCGGCGACGACGATCAGGACGAAGGGGAGGAAGAGGTCGCCGTGCGCGGCGAGGACCCCGGCGGAGACCAGCAGCGCGGAGTTGGGCACCAGCGGTGGCAGGGTGGTGAGCAGCAGCAGCCCGTAGAGAGCCAGCACGTCCATCCGGCGCGCCTCCTCCGGTCACCCCGGCGCGGTGCGGATCCGCACCGGTACCTCCCAGGCTGACGCGTGGCGCGCGGGGTGGCAACGCGCGCCGGAAGGAGTGGCGCGCCGCCGCTGGATTGATACCCCCTAGGGGTATAGAGTTGCGCTCGTCGGACGGTGGCGGCTCCGGTCACCCGGCGGCGCCCCGGGCGACGCACGCCCCGGGACCCCGGCGCCCGCACGGCACTCCGACATCCACGGACCATCGGCACCACGAGGAGATTCCCATGACCGCCGCATCGACGAACGGCTCCTGCTGCACCCCCGAAGGCTCCTGCCACTCCGGCGAGGGCGCGGCGCAGGCGGGCGAGATCACCACCACCTACAAGGTGACCGGCATGACCTGCGGGCACTGCGAAGGTGCGGTCAACTCCGAGATCTCGGAGCTGGACGGCGTCGTCTCGGTGCGCGCGGAGGCCGCCACGGGCCTGGTGACCGTCGCCTCGCGGACCGCGCTCGACGAGGCCGCGGTGCGCGAGGCGGTGGACGAGGCCGGCTACGAGCTGGTGGGCCAGGCCTGAACCTCCCTCGCGAACCGGAGGGCTTTTCGTCACAGGGGCCACTCCACGGCCCACACAGCCCACACGTTCACAAAATTCCCACAATGGGCACAACACCCATACGTCAGGGCCGCGAAATTCAGATCGCGGCCCTTGACCGTTTTCGCCCTCATATGGCAAGAGACTCAGATCACAGAGGTCCGAACGTAACCATCGAGGGGGGTCGAGAGTCTAACCAGGTGAGCAGGCACCCCGGCGGGGCCTGTTCGGCAACAGCCGTGCCGGTCTTGGGGGATCGGACCGGCTACGCGTGGCCGGGGCGACGTGCCCGGGGAGCTTTGAGCGGCCCTCCCGAACGTGCGCGTCCCGGCAGATCGCGGTGCACCCTGAACGCCCGGACGGATCCCGTGGGGGGAATCCGACCCGGGAGAAGGGAAGCGCCCCGCGCTCTGGACCCGTGGGGGGATCTGGAGGCGGGGCGCTTTTCGTTTCCCGTTCTTCCGCTCCGTCCGCCTTCCCCGCACGGAAAGCGAACGGGCCCCCACCCTGGACGGGCGGGGGCCGTCTCCGTACCGGGCGCGGACGCCCGGACGGGTCAGCGCTGCTCGACGGGCACGAAGTCGCGCTCGACGATCCCGGTGTAGATCTGCCGCGGGCGGCCGATCCGGGAACCGGGCTCCTTGATCATCTCGTGCCACTGGGCGATCCAGCCCGGCAGGCGGCCGAGGGCGAAGAGGACCGTGAACATCTCGGTCGGGAAGCCCATGGCCCGGTAGATCAGGCCGGTGTAGAAGTCGACGTTCGGGTAGAGCTTGCGCTCGACGAAGTAGTCGTCGGAGAGCGCGTGCTCCTCCAGCTTCAGGGCGATGTCCAGCAGCTCGTCGGACTTGCCGAGCGCCGAGAGGACGTCGTGCGCCGCCGCCTTGATGATCTTCGCCCGGGGGTCGAAGTTCTTGTAGACGCGGTGCCCGAAGCCCATGAGCTTCACGCCGTCTTCCTTGTTCTTCACCTTGCGGATGAAGGAATCGACGTCGCCGCCGTCGCGCTGGATGCCTTCCAGCATCTCCAGCACGGACTGGTTGGCACCGCCGTGCAGGGGGCCCCAGAGCGCGTTGATGCCGGCGGAGATCGAGGCGAAGAGGTTCGCCTGCGAGGAGCCGACCAGGCGCACGGTGGAGGTCGAGCAGTTCTGCTCGTGGTCCGCGTGCAGAATCAGCAGCTTGTCGAGGGCGCTGACCACGACCGGGTCCAGCTCGTACTCGGCGGCCGGCACCGAGAACGTCATGCGCAGGAAGTTCTCGACGTAGCCGAGGTCGTTACGCGGGTAGACAACCGGGTGGCCGACCGACTTCTTGTAGGCGTACGCCGCGATCGTCGGCAGCTTGGCCAGCAGGCGGATCGTGGAGATGTGCCGCTGCTGCTCGTCGAACGGGTTGTGGCTGTCCTGGTAGAAGGTCGACAGGGCGCTGACGACCGACGACAGCATCGCCATCGGGTGGGCGTCCCGGGGGAAGCCGTCGTAGAAGCGCTTGACGTCCTCGTGCAGCAGGGTGTGGTACGTGATGTCCTGCTTGAAGTTGGACAGCTGGTCGACGGTCGGCAGCTCGCCGTTGATCAGCAGGTACGCGGTCTCGACGAACGTGCTGCGCTCCGCGAGCTGCTCGATCGGGTAGCCGCGGTAGCGCAGAATCCCCTGCTCACCGTCCAGATAGGTGATCGCGGATTTATACGCGGCGGTGTTGCCGTAACCGGAGTCCAGGGTCACCAGACCGGTCTGGGCGCGCAGCTTCGAGATGTCGAAGCCCTTATCGCCGACGCTGCTGCCGACGACCGGGTAGCTGTATTCGCCGTCCCCGTAACGCAGTACTACAGAGTTGTCGCTCACGTCATCCCTCACCGACGTTGTGCCTCTTCTTCGAGGTGCCCTGACTGCCTCTACCTTCCCCCATTTGGACGTGGGATGTGCACTCGGGGTCGGCAATTCGGCCTTCGGGCGGCACTGAGTGCCGTTTACCTGACCATCCTGCGCCCCTTCGACCCGATTAGGGAAGTTGAGCGACACCCACCACTCCGGCGAGTCGGCGATCGAGCGCCGTATACCGCCGACCGGCGGACACCGTGCGTACGGCCTGCCCCAGAGCCCTCCGGGACCCCACCAGCACCACCAAGCGTTTTGCCCGGGTTATCGCCGTATAGAGCAGATTCCGCTGCAACATCATCCAGGCGCCCGTGGTGACCGGAATCACCACCGCCGGGTACTCGCTCCCCTGGGAGCGGTGGATCGTCACCGCATAGGCGTGCGCCAGCTCGTCCAGCTCGTCGAAGCCGTACGGAACCTCCTCGTCCTCGTCCGTGCGCACCAGGAGCCGCTGCTCGTCGGTGTTCATATCCGTGACCACGCCGACCGTGCCGTTGAAGACGCCGTTGCGGCCCTTCTCGTAGTTGTTGCGGATCTGGGTGACCTTGTCGCCCACCCGGAAGACCCGGCCGCCGAAGCGGCGCTCCGGCACATCCGGGCGCGCCGGGGTGACCGCCTGCTGGAGCAGGGCGTTGAGCGCGCCCGCCCCGGCCGGTCCGCGGTGCATCGGGGCGAGTACCTGGACGTCCCGCCGGGCGTCCAGCCCGAAGGTCGCGGGGATGCGGCGGGCCACCACGTCGACGGTCAGCCGGCCGGCCTCCTCGGTGTCCTCCTCGGCGAAGAGGAAGAAGTCCGGCAGGCCCTGGGTCAGCGGTGGCTTCCCCGCGTTGACGCGGTGGGCGTTGGTCACCACGCCGGACTGCTGGGCCTGGCGGAAGATCCTCGTCAGCCGGACGCACGGCACCGGGCCGCCGTCGGCCAGCAGATCCCGCAGCACCTCCCCCGCGCCGACCGACGGTAGTTGGTCGACATCGCCCACCAGCAGCAGATGGGCGCCCGGCGGGACCGCCTTGACGAGCTTGTTGGCGAGCAGCAGATCGAGCATGGACGCCTCGTCGACCACCACCAGATCGGCCTCCAGCGGCCGGTCGGCGTCGTAGGCGGCCTCCCCGCCGGGCTTCAGCTCCAGCAGCCGGTGGACGGTCGACGCCTCCGCGCCCGTCAGCTCCGCCAGCCGCTTGGCGGCCCGCCCCGTCGGCGCGGCCAGCACCACCCGGGCCTTCTTGGCGCGGGCCAGCTCGACCACCGACCGGACCGTGAAGGACTTGCCGCAGCCCGGGCCGCCGGTGAGCACCGCCACCTTGCGGGTCAGCGCGAGGCGCACCGCGTCCCGCTGCTCCGGCGCCAGCTCGGCGCCCGTACGCCGCGCCAGCCAGGCCAGCGCACGCTCCCAGTCGACCTCCCCGAAGGCGGCCAGCCGGTCCTCGGGGGTGCGCAGCAGCCGGGTCAGCCGGCCGGTCAGGGACAGCTCGGCGCGGTGGAAGGGCACCAGGTAGACGGCGGTGACGGGCTCCTCGCCACCGCCCTGGGGGATCTTCTCGCGGACCACGCCCTCCGGGTCCGCCGCCAGCTCGGCCAGGCAGTCGATGACCAGGCCGATCTCCACCTGGAGCAACTTCACGGAGTCGGCGAGGAGTTGCTCCTCGGGCAGGAAGCAGTGCCCCTGGTCGGCCGATTGCGACAGGGCGTGCCGGATCCCGGCCCGGACCCGCTCCGGACTGTCGTGCGGGATGCCGACCGCCTGCGCGATGCGGTCGGCGGTCAGGAAGCCGATGCCCCAGACGTCGGCCGCCAGCCGGTAGGGGTGCTCGCGCACCACGGCGACGGCGTCGTCCGCGTACTTCTTGTAGATGCGCACGGCGAGGGAGGTGGAGACGC
This sequence comes from Streptomyces sp. NPDC014733, assembly GCF_043083385.1. Lineage (NCBI taxonomy): Bacteria > Bacillati > Actinomycetota > Actinomycetes > Kitasatosporales > Streptomycetaceae > Streptomyces > Streptomyces sp. NPDC014733. Next base: position 192,845 of record NZ_JBIBYO010000008.1, read on the forward strand.
CGACGCCCTGGAGGAAGATCATCACTTCCTTGATCGCCTTCTGCTCCTCCCAGGCCGCGGCGATCTTCCGCATCCGCTTCGGGCCGAGCCCCGGCACCTCGATCAGCCGCGCCGGCTCCTCCTCGATGACGTCGAGCGTGGCCACGCCGAAGTGCTCGGTGATGCGGTCGGCGATGCGCGGGCCGACGCCCTTGATCAGGCCGGAGCCGAGATAGCGTCGGATGCCCTGGACGGTGGCGGGCAGGACGGTGGTGTAGTTCTCGACGGTGAACTGCTTGCCGTACTGCGGATGGGAGCCCCAGCGGCCCTCCATCCGCAGGGATTCGCCGGGCTGCGCGCCCAGCAGCGCGCCGACGACCGTCAGCAGATCGCCCGCGCCGCGGCCTGTGTCGACGCGCGCGACGGTGTAACCGCTCTCCTCGTCGGCGTAGGTGATCCGCTCCAGGACCCCTTCGACCACCGAGGCGTTGACCGCGTTGCCCATGCTCCGAACGGTACCGCCGGGGTCTGACAACGCGGCCCGGCCGAGGTGTCGCCGGATCACTGACGGGCCGCCAGGAGGCGGGCGCCGCCCCTGCGCACGCCACCGCCCGGGGCGCAACCGCCGGACGGCGCCGGTCAACCGGTCATTGACCACGCGATGCTTTCGGGCTATCCGTGATCCACCGACTGTCCCTCATTTCGCCGGGGAAGCCCGCCGGAAGGAGCGCACATGCACTCCAGACGTGCCGTCCTGACCACCGCCGTCGCGGCCGCCTGCGCCGCGGGCACCGTTCCCGCGGCCGCCGCAGGCCCTGCCGCCGCCCGCCCCACCGCCGCCGCGCGGGAGCGGATGCGGCGCCTCATCGCCCGTATGACACCGGAGGAGAAGGCCGGTCAGCTCTTCGTCATGCGGGTCTACGGGCACTCCGCCACCGACCCCGACCAGGCCGACGTGGACGCCAACCGCAAGGAGATCGGCGTCGCGAACGCGGCCGAACTCATCGCGAAGTACCACGTCGGCGGCATCATCTACTTCAGCTGGGCGCACAACACCCGCGATCCGCACCAGATCGCGGAGCTGTCCAACGGCATTCAGAAGGCGGGTGCCGCACAGCGGCTGCCCGTCCCGCTGCTGATCTCCACCGACCAGGAACACGGCATCGTCACGCGGATCGGCGCGCCCGCCACCCTGCTGCCCGGCGCGATGGCGCTCGGCGCCGGCGGCTCACGCGGCGACGCCACGACCGCGGCCCGGATCAGCGGCGCCGAGCTGTACGCGATGGGCATCCGGCAGGACTTCGCCCCGGACGCCGACGTCAACGTCAACCCCGCCAACCCGATCATCGGCGTCCGCTCCTTCGGCTCCGATCCGCGGGCCGTGGCGCGGCTGGTCACCGCCCAGGTGCGCGGCTACCAGGGCGCGGGGGTGGCCGCCTGCACCAAGCACTTCCCCGGGCACGGCGACACCGACGTCGACAGCCATGTCGGGCTGCCGACCATCCACCACACCGCCGAGGAGTGGCGGCGGCTGGACGAGCCGCCGTTCCGGGCCGCGGTGGCCGCCGGGATCGACGTGATCATGTCGGCGCACATCGTCGTCCCCGCCTTCGACCCCAGCGGGGACCCGGCGACCCTCTCCCGCCCGATCCTCACCGGGCTGCTGCGCGAACGGCTCGGCTACGACGGTGTGGTGATCACCGACTCGCTGGGCATGCAGGGCGTCCGCGAGAAGTACGGCGACGACCGGGTGCCGGTGCTGGCGCTCAAGGCCGGCGTCGATCAGCTGCTCAACCCGCCGGACCTCGGCGTCGCGCACGCCGCCGTCGTCCGCGCCCTGAAGGACGGCGAGCTGTCCGAGGCCGACATCGACGCCAAGCTGCTGCGCATCCTGCTGCTCAAGGAGCGCCGCGGTCTCTTCACCGACCCGTACACCTCGCGGGCCGCGGTCGACCGGGTGGTGGGGAGCCGCCGCCATCTGGAGACGGCGGACGCGCTGGCCGACCGGACGACGACGCTGCTGCGCAACACCGGCGGGGTGCTGCCGCTCTCCCGCCGCCGGGAGCACCGGCTGCTGGTGGCGGGGGTGGACACGGCCGCGCCGTCCGGGACGGGCGGGCCGCCCACCGGGGTGCTGGCCCGGGAGCTGACCGGGCTCGGCTTCGCCGCGACCGCGCTGTCCACGGGCCTGACGCCGGACCGGACGGTGATCGACGACGCGGTGGCGGTGCTCGGCGACCACGACGCGGCGGTCGTCGTGACGTACAACGTCACGCCCGGCTCGCCGCAGTGCGCACTCGTCGAGGCGCTGCTCGCCACCGGGAAGCCGGTGGTGCAGCTCGCGGTCCGCAATCCGTACGACATCGCGCAGCTCGACGGTGTGCGGGCGGCGCTGGCGAGTTACGGGTGGACCGATGTCGAGGTGCGGGCGGCGGCGCGGGTGATCGCCGGGCGGCGGGCGCCGCGGGGGCGGCTGCCGGTGCCGGTGATGCGGGCCGACGCGCCGGACGAGGAGCTGTACCCGGTCGGCCACGGGCTGACGTACTGACGCCGCGGCACGGGGCGCGCCCCTCCCGGGTGGAGGGGCGCGCCGTAACGTTCCGTCAACCGTGGCCGGTCCGGGGACCGGCGATCAGGGGCGCAGCGGAGCGGTGCGGTGCGGCTCCTGGCGGTCCAGCTTCCGGTTGTAGGGGGCCTGTGCGGTGGCCTTGCCGCCGGTGTCGACGCCCGCCCACTTCAGCAGGGAGGCGGTGGCCTTGGTGCGGTCGGCGTCCTTGAGCTTGGCGATGTTGGAGCCGTGGTTGCCGCCGGGCACGGTGTAGACGTAGGAGTCCCGGGCGCCCCTGCCCAGCTCGAAGTGTTCCGAGCTCCACGGGTCCCACTGGCCGTTGACGAACATCATCCGCTGCGCGTGGTGGCGCACCCAGCGGTCCACGTCCGGCATGGCGCGCTTGTCGAACTCCATGGGGATCTCCCGCGGCACGAAGGTGCGGGAGTTGTTGATACCGGGGTACTTCAGCAGGCCCTTGAGGTGCGGGTAGCCGTATCCGGGCTCACCGAGCTGGGTACCGGCCTGGTAGTAGTACGGCGTGTACGACTCCACGCCCTGGTCGGTGTAGCTCTCGAAGCCGCCGACCTCGTCCATCCACGTCCACAGCGCGTCGGTGGACACGTCCGGGGAGGGCACGTCCTTGCAGGCGGTGGCGGCGGGCTGGTACTGCCAGAAGCCGAACTCCAGGTCCGTGACGAGCACTTCGTAGGCGCGGTCGACGGAGCCGAAGAGGCGGAAGGTCTTCTTCTCCTTCGCGGCCCACCCGGCGAACCGCGCGTCCATCTCGTCGCGGCGGTTGAGCGCCTCGCGGGTGATCTTGTGCAGCGCCGTGCGGCACTCCGGGGTGCCGACGGTGCGGAAGAACCGGTCGTAGGCGGAGTCCTCGTCGTTGACCACGTCGTTGGGCGCGACGTAGGCGACGGTGCCGTTCATGTCGTCGGGGTGGAAGCGGCGGTAGTACGTCGCCGTCATGCCGCCCTTGCTGCCGCCGGTGGCGATCCAGTTCTTCCCGTAGATGCGGTGCAGCGCCTGGTAGATGCGGTGCTGGTCGTCGGCGGCCTGCCGGATGTCCAGCTTCTTCCAGTCGGCGGGCTGCGGCCGGGAGGGCGTGAAGTAGCGGTATTCCAGGGAGACCTGGTTGCCGTCGATGATCTGCGTCGGCTCGCTGCGGGACGGGGGGGTGCTGACGTTGTAGCCCGAGGTGTAGAAGACGGTCGGGCGGTCGACCGACTTGTGCAGCACGGTCAGCCGCTGCTCGAACGTGCCCCGGTCGGGGTGGCGGTGGTCGACCGGCTGTGTGTACGTGAGGACGAAGTAGCGGTAGCCGTCGACCGGCTTCTCCTCCACCAGATGCATACCGGGTATCGCGAGCAGGCGCTCCTTGATGTCCTGCGTCCGCGGCGCGGCGGTGGCCGCCGTGGCCGGGGCGGTGGTGGCGCCCGCCGTGCCGATCAGGACGGCGACCGGCACCAGCCAGCTGAACGTTCTTCGCATGATCCCTCCCCAGGGGTCGCGGAATTCGCGCCGAACCTACCCGGGGGGAATCGGGTCCTACCAGCACCGATGCGTAACGCCTCGCCGGCCGGGGGCGGTTGTCCCGGCCGGGGGGCGGTCAGACCCGCGCCGTCGCCTGCTCTCCGGCGAAGGCGCGCCACAGGGCGGCGTACCGGCCGTCGCGGGCGAGGAGTTCGGCGTGGGTGCCGTCCTCGGCGACCCGGCCGCGGTCCATCACGACGACCCGGTCGGCGCGCGCCGCGGTCGTCAGACGGTGGGCGACGACGAGGGTGGTGCGGCGCCCGGAGAGCCGGTCGGTGGCCTGGTTGACGACGGCTTCGGAGGCGAGGTCGAGGGCGGCGGTGGCCTCGTCGAGCAGCAGGATGTCGGGGTCGACCAGCTCGGCGCGGGCCAGGGCCAGCAGCTGGCGCTGGCCCGCGGAGAGGTTGCGGCCGCGCTCGGCGACCTCGTGGAGGTAGCCGCCGTCCAGGGTGGCGATCATGGCGTGGGCGCCGACCGCGCGGGCCGCGGCCTCCACCTCGGTGTCGGTGGCGTCCGGCCGCCCGTACGCGATGGCGTCGCGGACCGTACCGGCGAAGAGGTACGACTCCTGGGGGACGATGCCGAGGCGGTGGCGGTAGCCGGTGAGGTCCAGCTCCCGCAGGTCGATGCCGTCGACGCGGACCGTCCCGCCGGTCGGGTCGTAGAACCGGGCGACCAGCTTGACGAGGGTGGACTTTCCGGCGCCGGTCTCGCCGACGAACGCGACGGTCTGCCCGGCGGGGATCGTCAGATCGATGCCGGACAGCGCCTGTTCGGCTCCCTCGGACTCCGCGCCGTAGTGGAAGTCCACCCCGTCGAAGGTGATCTCGCCGCGCAGCCGCGGCACCGGGCGGGGGTCCGCGGCGGCAGGGGTCGTGGTCGGCTCGCGCAGCAGCTCCTGGATGCGGCCGAGCGAGACGGACGCCTGCTGGTAGCCGTCGAAGACCTGGGAGAGCTGCTGTACGGGGGCGAAGAACAGGTCGATGTAGAGGAGGTAGGCGACGAGCGCACCGGCCGTCAGGGTGCCCGCACCGACCCGCCCGGCGCCGACGATCAGCACCAGGGCGGCGGCGACCGACGACAGCAGCTGGACGAACGGGAAGTACACGGATATCAGGAACTGGCCGCGCACGCGGGCCTGTCGGTAGGCGTGGCTGCGGTCGGCGAACCGCGCGGCGCCCATGCCCTCGCGCCGGAACGCCTGGACTATCCGCAGCCCGGCGACGCTCTCCTGGAGGTCGCCGTTGACGACGCTGATCCGCTCACGGGCCAGCTCGTACGCCTTGACGCTCTGCTTGCGGAAGAAGTACGTGCCGAGGATCAGCGGCGGGAGGGTGGCGAAGACGACCAGGGCCAGCTGGACGTCGATGACGAGCAGCGCGACGAGGATGCCGCCGAAGGTCAGCACCGAGACGACGGCGGTGACCAGGCCGGTCTGCAGGAACGTCGACAGCGCGTCGATGTCCGTGGTCATCCGGGTCATGATCTTGCCGGTGAGTTCGCGCTCGTAGTAGTCGAGGCCGAGGCGCTGGAGCTGGGCGAAGATCTTGACGCGGAGGGAGTACAGGACCCGTTCGCCGGTGCGGCCGGTCATTCTGTTGCCGCCGATCTGCGCGGCCCATTGGACGAGCACCGTCACCAGGGCGAGGAGCGCAGCCGTCCACACCCCGGCGAGCACCCCGCGGCGGACGCCTTCGTCGATGCCCTGCCGGATGAGGATCGGGACGAGAAGACCGCCGAGGGCGTCCACTGCCACCAGACCGAGGGCGATGAGCAGCGGCCCGCGGAAACCGCGCAGCAGCTGCCGCAGACCGTACGAGCCCTCGGCCGCGGCGGCCCGCTCCTCGTCGATGTCCGGGGTGTCGGTGGCCGGCGGGAGCGCGGCGACCTGGGCGAGGAGTTCGGGGGTGGCGGCCGGTCCGGTCGGTCCTTCCGGGGCGCCGTCGGTATCCCGGCGGACCCACAGCTCGGGGGTGGTGCCGCCCGGGACGGGGGCGCCGTCCGAGGCCGCGGGGCGCGTGGCGCGGGGCCGTGCGCCGTTCGGGTGAGCACCATCCGGGTGCACACCATCCGGGTGGGCCGTGGGGAGCGGTTCCAGCAGACCGGTCGCGGCGGCTTCGCCGTCGAAGGCGCCCGCCACCTCACCGGCCGGGTCGTGCGGGACGCCGCCCAGCTCGTCCGGGTCGGTCAGCAGACTGCGGTAGAGGGGACAACGGGCGGTGAGCTCGTCCTGGGTGCCGATGTCGACGAGGCGGCCGCCGTCGAGCACGGCGACACGGTCGGCGAGGGCCAGGGTGGAGGCACGGTGGGCGATGAGCAGCGTCGTGCGGCCGGCCATCACCCCGCGCAGCGCCTCGTGGATCTCGTGCTCGACCCGGGCGTCGACGGCGGACGTCGCATCGTCCAGCACCAGCAGCCGGGGATCGGTGAGGATGGCGCGGGCCAGGGCTATGCGCTGCCGCTGGCCCCCGGAGAGCGTCAGGCCCTGCTCGCCGACCTCGGTGTCGTACCCCGCGGGCAGCTCGCTGATGAAGCCGTCGGCCTGCGCGATGCGGGCGGCCGTACGGATCTGCTCGTCGGTGGCCTCCGGGTGGCCGTACGCGATGTTGTCGCGCACCGAGTCGGAGAAGAGGAAGCTGCTCTCGGGCACCAGGCCGATGGCGGAGCGCAGCGACTCCAGGGTGAGATCGCGGACGTCGTGGCCGCCGATCAGGACCCGGCCGGCGGTGGCGTCGTAGAAGCGGGGCAGCAGCAGCGAGACGGTGGACTTGCCGCTGCCGGACCGGCCGACGACGGCGACGGTCTCGCCCGGCGCGATGCGCAGCGAGAAGCCGTCCAGTACGGGGCGGGGCGCGGTGGGACCGGCCGGGACAGGCGTCCCGGGGGCGTCGGGGGCCGGGGTCCCGGCGGGCTCCGCGTCACGCCCGGGCCCGGGCCCGGCTGCCTCGCCGTAGCCGAAGGTGACGGCGTCGAACTCGACGGTGGCGGGGGCGTCGGCGGGGAGTTCACGGGCGTCGGGGCGCTCCTCGACGACGGGATCGGTGTCGATCAGTTCGTAGACCCGCTCGACGCCGGCCCGTGCCTGCTGGCCGACGGTGAGCACCACGGCCAGCATCCGGACCGGGCCGACGAGCTGGGCGAGGTAGGTGGAGAAGGCGACGAAGGTGCCGAGGGTGACCTCGCCGCGGGTGGCCATCCAGCCGCCGAGGGCCAGCATCGCGACCTGGCCGAGGGCCGGGACGGCCTGGAGGGCGGGGCTGTAGACGGCGTTGAGGCGCACCGTGCGCAGCCGTCCGGCGAACAGCTTGTGGCCCACGTCCCGGAGCTTGCCGCTCTCCTGCTGCTCCTGCCCGAAGCCCTTGACGACCCGGACGCCGGAGACCGCGCCGTCCACGACGCCCGCGACCGCGGCGGCCTGGCTCTGGGCGTACCAGGTGGCGGGGTAGAGGCGCGCGCGGCTGCGTTTGGCGACGAACCACAGGGCCGGGGCGACGGCCAGCGCGATGACCGTGAGCAGTGGGGAGAGCACCAGCATCACGGCCAGCGAGACCAGGAAGAGCAGGACGTTCCCGATCATCATGGGCGTCATGAAGAGGAGGCTCTGGATGAGCTGGAGGTCGCTGGTGGCGCGGCCGACGACCTGGCCGGTGCTCAGCTCGTCCTGACGCCGCCCGTCGAGCCGGGCGATCGAGCCGTACATGCGGGTGCGGAGGTTGTGCTGGACGTCGAGGGCGAGCCGTCCGCCGTAATAGCGGCGGACGTAGGTGAGGGCGTAGACGACGACCGCGGCGACGACCATGAGGGTGGCCCAGGGCGCGAGCGTGCGGTCGTGGCGGACGATCACATCGTCGATGATCAGCTTGGGGATGAGCGGGACCAGCGCCATGACCGCCATCCCGCCCAGCGAGGAGCCGAGCGAGAGCAACACATCCGTCCGGTACTGCCAGCAGTCGCGGATCAGCCTCCGCGACCAGCTCTGTCCTGCCGTGTCCGTCCCCGCCACCCGGTGCCTCCCGCGCCTCGACCCTGACGGAAATTGCCAACATCGCCACCGTCGGATTTCATCCCGCCGTCACACTCCGCGCGGGCGATCGGCCGGAAATCCGGGTTTCCCCGGAGACGGGGGTCGGGGTCGTCAGGGGCGATCTCCGGGAGATCCCCGATGGTGCCCGAGCCGGACGTCCGTCACGCTGAGTGACATGAGAACACAGATCCGCGTACTCGGCCCGTCCAGCCCCCCGTCCGCTCTGCCGGGGCGGTGCGGCGTCACCTCCTTCGGACTCCTCTTCGCCATCTTCCGCCGTGCGCACGGACGCGGCGGTGGCCCGGCCGGCCGCGCGGAGGGTGCGATATCCGGCTGACCGTGCCAGGGGCGGCGTGCGGCGGCCGGGCGCCGGGGTACGGCCCGGCCGCCGCGAAGGGCATCGGTGGTGGTGCGGATCAGCTCCCGGCGCCGCCCGTGCCGGTGGCCCGGTCCACCGTCAGTTCGGTGATCCCCGGGCGCTTCTTCGGCGTGCCGTCGGGGTTCGGCCGCGGATCGCCGTGGACCGTGACGCGGACGTACCGCGCCGGGGTGCGGCCCGCGAATCCGGTGCCGGTCCAGTGGCTGCCGTCCCGCGAGACCTGCACGACGTAGGAGACCGGTTTCGTCGCGTTCCAGTGCGGGGTGATCTGCCCGACGGTCACGGTACGGCCGAGGTCGACGGTGAGCGTGCCGTCGGCGGCGTCGGGCACCCACGCGGTGGTGGCGTTGCCGTCCACGGCGGCGCCCGCGTACATCCCGGGCTCCTCGGACGTCGCCTTCGCGGGGGTGCAACGCGCGGCGTTGTCCGTGGGGGTGAGGTCGGGACGCCGGGTGGTGAGGACGACGGGCCGGCCCGCGCGGGCCGTCTCCACGCCCTGCGGGGTCTCGACCGGCAGCGGCGCACCCGCGGTCAGCCGGACGCGGGTGCGGTGCGCGCCGATCTCCACGTCGTACGTCCGGCCCTGCCAGCGCAGACCGCGCAGGGTGACGCCGCGGGAGAGCTGCGGCGGCAGCGTCGGGTCGAGGTGCACGGCGTTCTCCCGCAGCCGCAGACCGGTCAGGCCGTGGGTGAAGGTCTGCAGGAAGCCGCCCTTGCCGGTGAGGAAGTCCTGGGCGGGCTGTCCGGCGTGCGGATCCTCTGCCCCCGCCTTGTCACCGCGCGCCTCGGAGAACTGCGCGAACGGCCCGCGGACGAACGGCTTGATGGAACGCAGGAGGTAGGTGTAGGCGGCGCAGCCGGGCTCGCCGAGGGCGGCGGCGTCGATGGCGTGGACGGAGTCGGTCATCGCCGGGCCGTCCGGGTCGGTGCGGGCCGCGTAGTAGTCGAGCGTGTCCGCCGCCTGCTGCGTCGTCATCGGCCATTCCAGGGGATACATCAGCAGCACGGTGTCGGCCTGCTTGATGGTGGTGCCCCGGTATCCGGCGTACTGCGCGAAGACCTTGTTCTCCGCGTCGTAGGGGATGCGCAGCTTGTCGGCGACGGTCCGCCAGGCGGCGGGGGCCTTTTCGCCGAGGACGGCGGCGACGCGCAGGGCGTGCCGCAGTGCGGTGGCCGCGCCCGCGTTGGTGAAGACGCCGTCGTCGACGCCGTTGCTGTACTCGTCCGGGCCGGCGACGTTCCTGACGGAGTAGCTGCCGTCGGCGTTGCGGGTGGCGCGGGAGGCCCAGAACTCCGCGATGCCCTTGAGCACGGGCCAGCCGTGCGAGCGCAGCCAGGCGGTGTCCTTGGTGGCGAGGTAGTACTGCCAGGTGGCGAGGGAGATGTCGCCCATGAGGTGGTTCTGGGTACGGCAGTGCGGCGGGTCCCAGCTGTGGCATTCGGTCCACAGGTCACCCTTGCTGCCGCTGGTCCAGGAGTAGAACAGCCCGTCGTAGCCGAGTTTGCGGGCGTTGGCGCGGGCGCCCGCGCGGGTCCGGTAGCGGTAGTCGACGATCGATCTGGCGAGCGCGGGGTGGCTCGCCAGCAGGCCCGGATACATCCAGGTCTCGGCGTCCCAGAAGACCTCGCCCGCGTAGTTGTCGCTGGTCAGACCGGTGGGGCCGATGCTGTTGCGGTTTCCGGCGCGGGTGGCGGAGAGCAGTCCGTACTGCGCCGAGCGGATCCAGGACTGCAGCTCCGGCTGCCCGGCCACCTCGATGTCGCTGCGCCACAGGGAGCGCCAGGCGGCGGTGTGCCGGGCGAAGAGCGACGGCCAGCCGCGCCCGGCGGCCCGCAGCGAGGCGGCACGGGCCGCGGCGCGGGGCGAGCGGGAGGTCAGGGCGGTGTCGACGCCGAGGTATTTGGTCAGTTCGTAGCCGTGGCCGCTGCGGACGGGGAAGGTGACGCGCTGCCGGTTGGTCAGCCCGGAGACGTGGGCGGGCCGCCGTTCCGGGCGGGCGTGGGTCCCCGGTCCGGGGCGCAGCGTCGAGGCGACGGCGCCGTCGGTGTCCGTGCCGTCGGTGCGGAAGGCGACGTCCATGGTGCCGTCGGCGGAGGCGGCCCCGGTGGCCTTCATCCGGCGGGCGCCTCGCCCGTCGAGCACATCGGTGACGGTCGCCGCGCCGTTCCAGTGCGGTGTCATCCGCAGGCGTACGGCGCCGATGTGGGCGTCGGTCCGGTCGGCGAGGACGTCGTAGACGAGGTCGGTGGCGCGGCCGTCGGCGCTGGTCCAGGTCAAGGAGGTGCGGACGAATCCGCAGCGCAGATCGAGGGTCTGCCGGTAGTGGGAGATGCGGGCGGCGGGGGTGGCGGAGGAGTAGGTCTCGGCGCCCGGTCCGCCGGTGGTCACGTCGAGTGTGGTCCAGGTGGGGATCGCCGCGACGGCCTGCCGTCCCTCGACGTTCGCGGGGCCCTTGGCGTAGAGCCCGGAGACGAACGAGCCGTCGTAGGCCGGGGTTTTCAGCGGCCAGCCGGTGGCGCCGCCGGGGGCGGCATATCCGGTGCCGTTGGGTGGGATGCGCTGGCCGAGGTAGCCGTTGCCGACATAGGCGTGGTGACTGTCCTCGGGGTCGATACGGGTCGAATCGGCCGTCCAGCCGGAGCCCTTGCCGCACGGTCCGTCCCGGTCGGGGCGGGGGCCAGAAGCGGCTCCGGGGGCGGCGGCGAGGGGCTCGGCCGCGGCCGAGGCGGGGGCCGAGCCTGCGAGAAGGGCCACCGCGAGGAGTGGTGCGAGCAGCCTGCGGGGGCGGGCGGCCGTGCGGGCCGCCCGGTGGTGCTCGGGAGATGGTGGATACGCCGGATGCCGTGCCGTCTGATTCATCGCTCTCCGTCGTCCGTGTGCGGCCCGGATCCGCAACTGCCCGGCACGGGCCGCTTCCTGGGGGAATTCGCGGCGTCCTTGCGACGTCAGGGGTGACCTTAAGCACGTAGCGCCGCCGAGCGCACCGAAAACGGGCATTTGGCAAGGCGCCGATTGGTCAAGCGGCGATCGATGCGGCAAACTTTTAGACTGACCAGTCAGATCAAAGGAGGGGCAGTGGACACCACCCGTCAAGGGGCGGCGGTCATCGCCAAGGGGATCGGCGTCAAAGGACCGCGCGGATGGGCCTTCAGAGGTGTCGACATCTCCGCGGAACCGGGCGCACTGATCGCGCTGCAGGGCCCCTCGGGCTCCGGCCGTACCTGCCTCCTGCTCGCCCTCACCGGCCGGATGCGGCTCGCCGAGGGCCAGGCCACCGTCGCGGGCTTCCCGCTGCCGAAGCGGATGGGCGCGGTGCGCGGCCGGACGGCGGTCGCCCACGTACCGGGCGTCGCCGACCTGGAGCCGGCCCTCACCGTCGGCGAACACCTCAAGGAGCAGGCCCTGTTGGTCCGCCGGCTGAAGGGGTCCCCGCTCGGCGGGCTCTCCTGGGGCCGCCGCCACCGGGAGGAGCGCCGGGCCCGGATCGAGGCCGCACTGGCGGCCGTGGGCCTGGCCCCCGAGACCCTGCCGAAGGGGCTGAACACCACCGTCCGTGACCTCGAACGCCTGGAGGCGCTGCGGCTGTCCCTGGCGCTCGGCATGCTGCACGCCCCGCATCTGCTCGCCGTCGACGACGTCGACCTCAAGCTCTCCGCGGGGGAACGGGAAGAGATCTGGGGGCTGTTGCGCGAGCTGTCGGCGGCGGGCACCACCGTCGTGGCGGTCGCCGGCGACGCCCCCGAGGACGCACTGATCGTCCGTACGGACTCCGGTGCCGCGGCCGCGCCGCGCGCCACCACCGATGCCACGACCACCGCCGGCCCGCAGGGCCCGGCCGACACCCACGAGGAGGAAACAGCGCATGCGTTCGCCGAAACTGGCCGCGCTTGAGCTGAGGCGTTTCGGCCGGGGCAAGCTCCCCCGGCTCGGCATCATCGCCCTCACGCTGATCCCCCTGCTCTACGGAGCGCTCTACCTCTGTTCCTTCTGGGACCCCTACAGCCGCCTGGACAAGATCCCGGTCGCCCTCGTCAACGACGACAAGGGCGCCACGGCCGACGGCAAGCACCTCGACGCGGGCTCCCAGCTCGTCAAGAGCGTCCGCGACAGCGACACCTTCGACTGGCAGGAAGTCGGCTCCGGTGAGGCGGCGAAGGGGCTGGAGGACGGCAGGTACTACCTGTCGCTGACCATCCCCTCGAACTTCAGCGAGCGCATCGCGTCCAGCGGCGGCGACTCCCCGCAGACCGGCGCGCTCCAGGTCCGTACGAACGACGCCAACAATTACATCGTCGGCTCGATCTCCAAGACGGTGTTCTCGGAGATCCGGGCGAAGACGTCGGCGAAGTCGTCGCGGCAGTTCCTCGACAAGATCTTCGTCTCCTTCTCCGACCTCCACGACCAGACGCAGAAGGCCGCCGACGGCGCCGGAAAGCTGGACGACGGGCTGCACGACGCCAAGGAGGGCGCGGGCAAGCTCGCCGACGGGCTCGGCACCGCCGAGGAGAGCACCGGCAAGCTGTCCGGCGGCCTCGGCCAGCTCGACGAGGGCGCGGGCAAGGTCAGCGACGGCGCGGACACCCTGCACGACAAGGCCGGGCAGCTCGGCAAGGGCGCCTCGGACCTGCACTCCGGCATCGGCCAGGCACAGGCCAAGGCCAAGGAGCTGAGCCAGGGCGCCGGGCAGGTCGCCGACGGCACCCAGCAGCTCGCCACGAAGCTCAACGGGCTGGCCAAGAAGGACCTCCCCTACCTCAAGAAGCACAGCGAGGAGATCGCCAGGGGGGCGCAGTTCGTCGCCGACCTCACCGAGACCCTCGACCGGGTGCTGGGCCGGCTGCCGAGCAGCTCCGAGACAAGCGTGACCGATGCTCAGGAGGCGGCCGACAAGGCGGCCGCGGCCTACCGCAAGCAGTGCACGGCCGGAGTCACCGGCGTCGCCTGCCCCGACCTCAAGGAGACCGTCGCCAAGACCGCCGACACGCTGGAATCGACGAAGGAGGTCAAGGGCGACGTCTTCCGCCTCGACTTCGACGCCCAGCGCGCCAAGCTGCGTGAGATCCACCAGGGCGCGGTGATGGTCGCCGAGCAGGTCCCGGAGATCGCGAAGAACGCCGACGGCGAGCTCGCGCAGATCAACAAGCTGAACGCCGGGGCGCACAAGGTGGCCGACGGCGCCGACCGGTTCGCCGCCGGGCTGGGCGCGCTCTCCAACGGCAGCGCCAAGATCGCCGACGGCAGCGGCAAGCTGGCCGACGGCGCGGGCGACCTCGCCGACGGCGCGGGCCAGGTCCACAACGGCATCGGTGAGGCCAAGAACGGCACCGACGAGCTGGCGGGCGGCCTGGGCAAGCTGAAGGACGGCGCGATCTCGCTCAACGGTGGCCTCTACAAGCTGAAGGACGGCTCCAACCAGCTGGCCAGCGGCCTGAACAGCGGCGTCGCCAAGATCCCGGACTACGACAAGAACGAGCGCGACGCCCGGACCGAGGTCATGGCCGACCCGGTCGAGCTGGCCGCCAAGTCGATGCACAAGGCGCCCAACTACGGCACGGGCCTCGCCCCGTACTTCATCCCGCTGTCCCTGTGGGTCGGCGCGATGGTCGCCTTCATGCTGCTCCAGCCGCTGGGCAAGCGGGCGCTCGCCGCCGGCGCGCCGGGCTGGCGGATAGCCCTCGGCTCCTGGCTCCCGGCCTTCGCCATCGGCGTGGTCCAGGTGCTGGCGCTGATGGCCGTGCTCCACTGGGGCCTCGGCCTGGAGATGGCCCGGGCGACCGCCACGGTCGGCTACCTGCTGCTGGCGACGGCGTGTTTCACCGCCCTGATCCAGCTGCTGAGCGCGGTCTTCGGACCGGCGGGACGGGTGCTCACCCTGGTCATCCTGATGCTCCAGCTGACCTCGGCGGGCGGCACCTACCCGGTGCAGACCAGCCCCGGATTCTTCGCGGCGATCCACCCGTTCCTGCCGATGAGCTACGTCGTCGACGGTCTGCGTCGTCTGATCACCGGCGGCGACCTCTCGATCGTCACGCAGGGCAGCATCGTGCTGGCGGTCTTCACCGTCGCCTCGCTGGCGCTGACCGCGCTGACCGCGCGGGGCCGGCAGGTCGTCCGGATGAAGGACCTCCATCCGGAACTCAGCCTGTGACCACCACCTCCACAGGCCGTAGGGGCGGTGCCGGGGACGGCGCCGCCCCCGCGGCGGGTTCCCGGGCCGCCCGGCGGGAGAGCACCCGCCGCAAGCTCTTCGAAGCCGCCGTCACGCTCATCGCCGAGCAGGGTTTCTCCGCCACCACGGTGGACGAGATCGCCGAACGCGCCGGTGTCGCGAAGGGCACCGTCTACTACAACTTCACCAGCAAGAACGTCCTCTTCGAGGAGTTGCTGCGGGACGGCATCGAGCTGCTCGCCGCCTCCCTGCGCCGAGCTGCCGACGAGGTGACGGCGCGCGGCGGCACCCATATCGACGCCGTGGACGCGATGATCCGCGCCGGGCTGGAGTTCATCGCCGGCGCCCCCGCGCTCACCCAGCTGTACGTCGCCGAGCTGTGGCGCACCAACCGCAGTTGGCGCGCCACCCTGCGGTCGGTGCGCGGCCGCGCGATGGCCGTCGTCGAATCCGTCCTGCGGGAGGCGGTCGACGCCGGTGAGCTGAGCGAGGAGATCGACGTCCCGCTCACCTCGTCCGCCCTGATCGGCATGGTCCTGGTGGCCGCCCTCGACTGGCAGTCCTTCCAGCCCCACCGCACGGTCGACGACGTCCATGCCTCGCTGTCCCGGCTGCTCCAGGGCCGCATCGGCGGCACGGCCACCGTGCCCCCGTCCGTGGCTCCCCCTGCTCCCCCGGCCCCCGCGCCCCGCGTGTCCCGCCCGGCCCGTCGGCCGCGGTCACCGCGCGCCACCGGGCACGCCGCCTCGGCGTGAGCGCGGGGGCGGCCCCGCGCTGACGCCCGGACGGCGTGCGGAACCGGCTGTTCGGGAGCGCCGGCGGTCGAGCCGTGCACGCCTCACCAGGGCGGGGCCAGTACGCGAGAGGCGCGCCGCCGAGGGCGTACGCGAGCGGGCGGCGACCCCTCAAAGGTCGCCGCCCGCAGGCAGTTTCGGCGCCGCGTCAGCCGCGGGACGCCGCGATCTGGCGGGCCATGATCGTGGTGAGTTCGTATGCCGTGTGGGAGGCGGCCACCGACGTGATCTCCGCGTGGTCGTAGGCCGGGGCGACCTCGACCAGGTCGGCGGAGACGAGGTGGCAGGAGGCCAGACCGCGCAGGATCTCCAGGAGTTCGCGGCTGGTGAGGCCGCCGGCCTCGGGGGTGCCGGTGCCCGGGGCGTGCGCCGGGTCCAGGACGTCGATGTCGATGGAGATGTAGAGCGGACGGTCGCCGATGCGCTGCCGGAGCTGGTCGGCGATCTCGTCGACGCCGCGCCGCATGACGTCGGCGGAGGTGACGATGCCGAAGCCCATCTTCTCGTCGTCGGTGAGGTCCTGCTTGCCGTAGAGCGGGCCGCGGGTGCCGACGTGGGAGAGGGCGGAGGTGTCGAGGATGCCCTCCTCGACGGCGCGGCGGAACGGCGTGCCGTGGGTGTACTCGGCGCCGAAGTAGGTGTCCCAGGTGTCGAGGTGCGCGTCGAAGTGGAGCAGGGCGACCGGGCCGTGCTTCTTCGCGACGGAGCGGAGCAGCGGCAGCGCGATGGTGTGGTCGCCGCCGAGCGTCATCATGCGGGCGCCGGTGGCGAGCAGATCGTCGGCTGCGCCCTCGATCGTCTCGACGGCCTCGTTGATGTTGAACGGGTTGGCGGCGATGTCACCGGCGTCCGCGACCTGCGCCAGCGCGAAGGGGGACGCGTCCTGCGCCGGGTTGTACGGGCGCAGCAGCCGCGAGGCCTCCCGGATGGCGTTGCCGCCGAAGCGGGCGCCGGGCCGGTACGAGACGCCGGTGTCGAAGGGCACGCCGACCACCGCGACATCGGCGGCAGCGACCTGGTCGAGGCGGGGCAGACGGGCGAAGGTCGCGGGCCCGGCGTAGCGGGGGACCCGGGAGGAGTCGGTGGGGCCGACGGGGCCGGACGAGGCGGCGGATGCGGTGGTCATGAGGGTGAGGGTAGGAAGCGCCGCCGCCCCTGGGGATGGACATTTGCGTGAGTCGGGCGGAGGGCCTTCGACGGATCGGCCAGCCGCCGGATCGCGGCCGACGGCACCGGACCGCCGCCGATCACACCGGAACCGCCGCCGACCGCACCGGACCGCCGTCGCCCGCACCGGAACCCACGTACGCCCCCGCCGTCGAGCCGGAGGAGTTCGACGCCTGCCCGGTGCTGCTGACCCCGCCCGCCGAGGACCGCTGGAGCCCGCTCCACCTGAGCACGCCGCTGCTGTCCCGCATCACGCGGGTCCCGGTCGGCACCGTCCTGCTCGACGGCGCCGGTCACTACCCGCTCGAAGAACCGGGCCTGACGCAGATGCAGGACGCCATCGCCGGCTTCGTCACGCGGCACACCGCCTGACGGCCCTGCCGAGGAGCCCCGGAACCCCGGACTCCCGGCCCGGGACGGCCTCGGCGGGCACAATGGCGCCATGCCGATACCCTCCGTGGACGCCGTCCCCGCCCGTGCCGAACTCGTCGACCATCTCGTACGGACCCGGATCGCCGGTGACGTCGCCACGCCCCGGGAGAACAACCTCTCCCACTACCGCCGCCTCGCCAACGGCGACCGCCACTACTGGTTCGGTCTCGAACTGGGCGACCGGTGGACGGACGAGCAGGACGTGCTGGCCGTGATGGCGGAGCGGTGCGGGGTGAGCGACGATCCGCACCACCGTAGCGGGCAGGACACCATCGACCCCGAGCTGACGGTGGACGCGCTGGACCGTGCGGCGGCGGTGCTGCACAAGGCGGCCGCGGGGCGGCAGCGGGTGCTGTTCGCCACCGGGCATCCGGGCGGGCTGCTGGACGTGCACCGGGCGACCGCGGAGGCGCTGCGGGCCCGGGGCTGCGAGATCGTCGTGGTGCCGGACGGGCTCCAGGCCGACGACGGCATGGTGTTCCAGTTCGGCGAGGTGGCGATGTTGGAGCGCGGGGCGACGCTCTGGCACACCCACTCCCCCGCGCCGATGGCCGCGGTCCTGGACGGGCTGGAGCGGGCCGGCCGCCCGCTGCCCGATCTGGTGATGGCCGACCACGGCTGGGCCGGGTGCGCCGCGCAGCGCGGGATCGACGCGGTGGGCTTCGCCGACTGCAACGACCCGGCGCTCTTCCTCGCCGAGGCCGAGGGCACGCTGCGGGTCACCGTCCCGCTGGACGACCACGTCCGCAGCCCGCGCCATTACGACCCGCTGACCGCGTACCTCCTCAAGGCCGCCGGACTGCTCTGAGCCGCGCCGGTCCGGGCCGACGGCACCGGCCCGGACGCCCGTCACCTGTGGGGCACCCGGATCACGCCCTCCTGGATGACGGAGACCACCAGCTGTCCGTCGGCGCTGAAGATCCGGCCCCGGCCGAGACCGCGGCCGCCCTGGGCGGTGGGTGACTCCTGGTCGTAGAGGAGCCAGTCGTCGGCGCGCAACGGGCGGTGGAACCACATGGCGTGGTCCAGGCTGGCGCCGACCACGTCGCCGACCGCCCAGCCGCCGCGGCCGTGCGCGAGCAGCACCGAGTCCAGCAGGGTCATGTCGGAGACATAGGTGACCAGGCAGATGTCGAGCAGCGGGCGGGCCGTCGGGGCGTCGTCGGCGGGGGCGCCGGAGCCGGTGGCGACCGGCAGGTGGTCCAGCGATCCGTTGGTGCGGAACCACACCTGGGAGCGGGGTTCGCGCGGCTCCCCCGGTGTCGCGTACGGGGGCGCGTCGACGTAGCGCAGGTCGATGGCGGCGCGGGCGCGCAGCAGCCGGCGGGTGACGTCCGGGTCGGCGAAGTGCCCGGCGTAGCGGGGCAGCGTCTCGGCGGCGGTCGGCAGCGACAGCGGGTCGGGCGCCTTCGGCATCGGCTCCTGGTGCTCCAGGCCCTCCTCGTGCACCTGGAAGGAGGCCGAGAGGTGGAAGATCGGCTGACCGTGCTGGACGGCGACGACCCGGCGGGTGGTGAAGGAGCGGCCGTCGCGGATCCGGTCGACGGTGTAGACGATCGGGGCGCCGGGGTCGCCGGGCCGCAGGAAGTAGGCGTGCAGGGAGTGCGGGGGCCGGTCGGCGGGGACGGTGCGGCCCGCGGCGACCAGCGCCTGGGCGGCGACCTGCCCGCCGAAGACGCGGGGGACCAGCGAATCCCGGCTGGCGCCGCGGAAGATGTCCTGCTCGATCCGCTCCAGGTCGAGCAGGACCAGCAGATCCTTGAGGGCGTCGTTCACGGCATGGGGCGCTTTCGGTCGGGTGCGGTACGGCGTACGGACCCGGCACCCGGTGGGGCCGGGTGCCGGGTCCGTACGCCGTCTCGGAGGTACTGCCGGGGTCGGCCCGCGGTCACAGACCCATCGACTTGGCGATGATGGAGCGCATGACCTCGCTGGTGCCGCCGTAGATGCGGCTGACGCGGGTGTCGGCGTAGAGGCGGGAGATCGGGTACTCCTGCATGTAGCCGTAGCCGCCGTGCAGTTGGAGGCACTTGTCGATGACGACGGCGGCGCGCTCGGTGGTGAAGAGCTTGGCGGAGGCGGCGTCGGCGGCGGTCAGCTCCCCGGCGTCGTGCGCGTCGAGGGCGCGGTCGACGACCGCCTCCATCGCGTCGACCTCGGACTTGCAGTCGGCGAGCACGAACTTGGTGTTCTGGAAGGAGGCGACGGACTTGCCGAAGACCTCGCGCTGCTGCACGTACTCCTTGGCGAACCGCACCGCCGCCGCGGCCTGGGCGTACGCGCCGACGGCGATGCCCAGGCGCTCCTGCGGGAGGTTCTGGCCGAGGTAGGAGAAGGCCCTGCCCTCCTCGCCGAGGCGGTCGGCGACGGGCACCTTGACGTCGGTGAAGGAGAGTTCGGCGGTGTCGGAGGTCTTCAGGCCGAGCTTGTCGAGCTTGCGGCCGACGGCGTAGCCCTCGGAGGTGGTGTCGACGACGAGGAGGGTGATCCCGGCGCGGCGGTCCTCCGGCGTCGGGGCGGCCGTGCGGGCGCAGACGATGACGCGGTCGGCGAGGACGCCGCCGGTGATGAAGGTCTTGGCGCCGTTGAGGACGTAGTGGCTGCCGTCGGCGGAGAGCTTGGCGGTGGTCTTCATCCCGGCGAGGTCGGAGCCGGTGCCGGGTTCGGTCATGGCGATGGCGGTCATCATGTCGCCGGAGACGAACGGCGGCAGCCAGCGCTGCTTCTGCTCCTCGGTGGCGTACGCGAGGAGGTAGGGCAGGCAGAGCGCGGTGTGGACGCTGGAGCCGCCGAAGCTGACGCCGGCGCGGGCGCACTCCTCGGTGATCACGGCGTTGAACTTGAAGCTGCTCTCCCCGGCGCCGCCGTACTCCTCGGGGACCTCGATGCCGAAGACGCCCAGCTCACCGAGCTTGCGGTAGAAGTCGCGGGGGGCGGCTCCGGCCTCGATCCACCGGTCGTAGACCGGCACGACCTCGGCCTCGATGAAGGCGCGGATGGTCTCGCGGAACGCCTCGTGGTCCTCGTTGAACACTGTGCGACGCACGGCCGCCTCCTCCGGATCGCTACCTAAGCGCTTGCTCAGCGAAAGCTACCGGTCGGTCTACACCCTGTCCAGAGACCGCTCACCCGGTGGACAGGCCCCCCGCGGGGCGCCCGCCGTCCGCCATCGCGCCGAACGCCCCGAGCGCCAGCCGCCGCAGCAGCCCGGCCATCTCGGTACGGCCCGGCAGCGCGCCGGGGCGGCCCAGGTGCGGGGTGGAGTTGAGGAGGCCGAAGACCGCGTGGACGGCGGCGCGCGCCTCCGCCTCGGACGGCTCCGGGTGCACCTCACGGACGACCGTCACCCACAGCTCGACGTACTCGCGCTGGAGGCGCCGCACCCGCTTGCGGTCGGCCTCGCGCAGCCGGTCCAGCTCCCGGTCGTGGACGGTGATCAGCGGGCGGTCGTCCAGCGCGAAGTCGATGTGGC
Organism: Streptomyces sp. NPDC014733; assembly: GCF_043083385.1. NCBI lineage: Bacteria > Bacillati > Actinomycetota > Actinomycetes > Kitasatosporales > Streptomycetaceae > Streptomyces > Streptomyces sp. NPDC014733. Next base: position 213,349 of record NZ_JBIBYO010000008.1, read on the forward strand.
CGTCGATCAGCGCGTCCAGCACCGCCTCGGGGCTCTCGCCGCCCTCGGCGATCCGCATCCGGCCGCCGTCCAGCAGCCGCTCGCTGATACCCACCAGCAGCTCGGCGAGCATCGCGTCCTTGCCCGCGAAGTGGCGGTAGAGCCCGGGGCCGGAGATACCGACCGCGGCGCCTATCTCGTCGACGCCGACGCCGTGGAAGCCGCGCTCGGCGAAGAGCCGGGCCGCCTCCTTGAGGATCTGCTCACGGCGGCTGGTCGGGGCGGGGGCGGGCGCATTGCTCATGGACGCAATTGTAGACAGTCGGGTTAGTGGTCGTTAACCTGAACGGAGCGACGTTAACGGCCATTAACCGCACCTCCGCCCCGGCGGACGGTCCGCGGCGACCGAACAAGGGAGCGCGTACTGATGGAGCAGGCACCGGTGCTGGGGAGCGCCGCCGACCCGGCGTCCGACTCCTGGCGGGCCAACGAGGCCGCGCACCGCGCGCTCACCGCCGAGCTGCGGGAGAAGCTGGCGGCGGCCCGGCTGGGCGGCGGCGAGCGCGCCCGGGCCCGGCACACCGCCCGCGGCAAGCTGCTGCCCCGGGAGCGGGTCGACGCCCTGCTGGATCCCGGCTCGCCGTTCCTGGAGATCGCGCCGCTGGCCGCCGACGGGATGTACGACGGCGCCGCACCGGCCGCCGGGGTGATCGCCGGGATCGGCCGGGTCTCCGGCCGCGAGACGCTGATCGTCGCCAACGACGCCACCGTCAAGGGCGGCACGTACTACCCGATGACGGTCAAGAAGCATCTGCGGGCGCAGGAGATCGCGCTGGAGAACCGGCTGCCGTGCCTGTACCTCGTCGACTCCGGCGGCGCGTTCCTGCCGATGCAGGACGAGGTCTTCCCCGACCGTGAGCACTTCGGGCGGATCTTCTACAACCAGGCGCGGATGTCCGGCGCCGGGATCCCGCAGATCGCCGCGGTCCTCGGCTCCTGCACCGCCGGCGGCGCCTACGTCCCGGCGATGAGCGACGAGGCGGTGATCGTGCGGAACCAGGGCACGATCTTCCTCGGCGGCCCGCCGCTGGTGAAGGCCGCCACCGGCGAGGTGGTCACCGCCGAGGAGCTGGGCGGCGGCGAGGTGCACGCGAAGACCTCCGGCGTCACCGACCATCTCGCCGAGGACGACGCCCACGCGCTGCGGATCGTCCGCACCCTCGTCTCCACGCTCGGCGACCGCCCGCCGCTGCCCTGGTCGGTGCGGCCGGCCGAGGAGCCGAAGGCCGACCCGGCCGGGCTGTACGGCATGGTGCCCACCGACTCCCGGACGCCCTACGACGTGCGGGAGGTCATCGCCCGGCTCGTCGACGGTTCGCGGTTCGCGGAGTTCAAGGCGGAGTACGGCCAGACGCTGGTCACCGGCTTCGCCCATCTGCACGGGCACCCGGTCGGGATCGTCGCCAACAACGGCATCCTGTTCGCGGAGTCCGCCCAGAAGGGCGCCCACTTCATCGAGCTGTGCGACCAGCGCGGCATCCCGCTGGTCTTCCTCCAGAACATCTCCGGCTTCATGGTCGGACGGCAGTACGAGGCCGGCGGCATCGCCAAGCACGGCGCCAAGATGGTCACCGCCGTCGCCTGCACCCGGGTGCCCAAGCTGACCGTCGTCATCGGCGGTTCGTACGGCGCCGGGAACTACTCGATGTGCGGGCGGGCGTACTCGCCGCGCTTCCTGTGGATGTGGCCGAACGCCAAGATCTCGGTGATGGGCGGCGAGCAGGCCGCGTCCGTCCTCGCGACCGTCAAGCGCGACCAGCTTCAGGCGCGCGGCGAGGAGTGGAGCGCGGAGGCGGAGGACGCCTTCAAGGACCCGATCCGCGCGCAGTACGAAACCCAGGGCAACGCCTACTACGCGAGCGCCCGGCTGTGGGACGACGGCGTCATCGACCCGCTGGAGACCCGCCAGGTGCTGGGGCTGGCGCTGACCGCCTGCGCCAACGCCCCGCTGCCCGCCCGGGACGCCGCGGCGCCCGGCTACGGCGTCTTCCGGATGTGAGCGACGTGCCGCACACGAGAGGGACTTCGAAGGCCATGCCCACCACCATGTTCGACACCGTGCTGGTCGCCAACCGCGGCGAGATCGCGGTCCGCATCATCCGCACCCTGCGCGCGCTCGGCATCCGTTCCGTCGCCGTCTTCAGCGACGCGGACGCCGGCGCCCGGCACGTGCGGGAGGCCGACACCGCCGTCCGGATCGGGCCCGCGCCCGCCGCCGAGAGCTATCTCTGCGCCGAGCGGCTGCTGGCGGCGGCGGCCCGCACCGGCGCGCAGGCCGTCCACCCCGGCTACGGCTTCCTCGCCGAGAACGCCGCGTTCGCCGCCGCCTGCGCGGACGCCGGGCTGGTCTTCCTCGGCCCGTCCGCCGCCGCCATCGAGCTGATGGGCGACAAGATCCGCGCCAAGGAGACGGTCCGGGCGGCCGGGGTGCCGGTCGTCCCCGGCTCCTCCGGCAGCGGGCTGACCGACGCCGAACTGGCCGCCGCCGCCCGCGAGATCGGCATGCCCGTACTGCTCAAGCCGTCGGCGGGCGGCGGCGGCAAGGGCATGCGGCTGGTGCGGGACGCGGCCCGGCTCGACGAGGAGATCGCCGCCGCCCGCCGTGAGGCCCGCGGCTCCTTCGGGGACGACACGCTCCTGGTCGAGCGGTGGATCGACCGGCCCCGGCACATCGAGATCCAGGTCCTCGCCGACGGGCACGGCAACGTCGTCCACCTCGGCGAGCGCGAGTGCTCCCTCCAGCGGCGCCACCAGAAGGTGATCGAGGAGGCGCCGTCGGTGCTGCTCGACGAGGCGACCCGCGCCGCGATGGGCGAGGCGGCGGTCCGCGCGGCCCGCTCCTGCGGCTACCGCGGCGCCGGGACCGTCGAGTTCATCGTCCCCGGCAAGGACCCCTCGGCCCACTACTTCATGGAGATGAACACCCGCCTCCAGGTCGAGCACCCGGTCACCGAGCTGACCGTGAGCATCGGCGGGGAGCGCGGCCTCGACCTCGTCGCCTGGCAGCTGCGGATCGCCGCGGGTGAGGAACTCCCCTTCACCCAGGACGACATCGGTTTCGCCGGGCACGCGGTCGAGGCCCGGATCTGCGCCGAGGACCCGGCCCGCGACTTCCTGCCCACCGGCGGCACCGTCCACCTGCTGCGCGAGCCCCAGGGGGACGCGGTCCGCACCGACTCCGGCCTCCTCCAGGACGCGGAGGTCGGCAGCCGGTACGACCCGATGCTCTCCAAGGTCATCGCGTACGGCCCGGACCGGGCGGCGGCGCTGCGCGCCCTGCGGGCCGCGCTCGCGGAGACCGTCACCCTCGGGGTCACCACCAACGCCGGGTTCCTGCGACGGCTGCTGGCCCACCCCGACGTGGTGAGCGGTGAGCTGGACACCGGGCTGGTCGAGCGGGAAGCCGCCTCGCTGGTGCCGGAGGGGGTGCCGGACGAGGTGTACGCGGCGGCCGCGGCGGTCCGGCAGGCGGCGCTGGAGCCGGCGGCGGACGGCGGCTGGTGCGACCCGTTCGGCGTACCGAGCGGCTTCCGGCTGGGCGGCGAGGCGGCGCCGGTGCGGCACTGGCTCAGGCTGCCCGGGCAGGAGCCGGTCGCCCGGGACGTGGCGCCCGGCACGGACGGCGCCGAGGTGACGGCGGACACCGTGCGGGTCACCGTCGACGGTGTGGTGCACACCTTCCACCGCGCGGGCGACTGGCTGGGCCGCGACGGCGACTCCTGGCACGTCACCGACCACGACCCGGTGGCGGCCGCGCTGCTCGGCGCGGCCGGCGGGCACGGCGCCGACGCGCTGACCGCGCCGATGCCCGGCACCGTCACCGTCGTCAAGGTCGCCGTCGGCGAGGAGGTGCGGGCGGGCCAGGGGCTGCTGGTGGTGGAGGCGATGAAGATGGAGCACGTCATCGCCGCCCCGCACGCCGGGACCGTCACCGCCCTCGATGTGACGCCCGGCACCACCGTCGCCATGGACCAGGTGCTGGCCGTGGTCGACCCGCACGAGGCGGAGCCCGCACCCGACAGCGAGGAGGAGCAGGCGCGATGACGGCTTCCGGACTTCCCATGACGGTGCCCGCGCAGGGGCTGCCCGCGCGCGTACGCATCCACGAGGTCGGCGCCCGCGACGGCCTCCAGAACGAGAAGACGGTGGTGCCGACCGAGGTCAAGGCGGAGTTCGTGCACCGCCTCGCCGCCGCCGGGCTGCCCGTCGTCGAGGCGACCAGCTTCGTCCACCCGCGCTGGGTGCCGCAGCTCGCCGACGCCGAGGAGCTGTTCGGCAGGCTGGACGATCTGGACGCGGCGACGCTGCCGGTGCTGGTCCCCAACGACCGCGGGCTGGACCGGGCGCTGGCGCTCGGGGCCCGGTCGGTCGCGGTCTTCGCCAGCGCCACCGAGTCGTTCGCCAAGGCCAACCTCAACCGCACCGTCGACGAGGCGCTCGCGATGTTCGCGCCGGTCGTCGCGCGGTCGAAGGAGGCCGGGGTGCGGGTCCGCGGCTATCTGTCGATGTGCTTCGGGGACCCCTGGGAGGGCCCGGTGCCGCTCCCGCAGGTGGTGCGGGTCTGCCGGGCGCTGCTCGACATGGGGTGCGACGAACTCAGCCTGGGCGACACCATCGGCGTCGCCACCCCCGGCCACGTCCGGGCGCTGCTGACCGCCCTGAACGGCGCGGACGTGGCGACCGACCGGATCGGTGTGCACTTCCACGACACCTACGGACAGGCGCTCGCCAACACCCTGGCGGCGCTGGAGCACGGCGTCACCACCGTGGACGCCTCCGCGGGCGGCCTCGGCGGCTGCCCGTACGCGAAGTCCGCCACCGGCAACCTCGCCACCGAGGACCTCGTGTGGATGCTGCACGGCCTCGGCATCGACACCGGCGTCGACCTCACCGCCCTCACCGCCACCAGCGTGTGGATGGCCGAAGCCCTCGGGCGGCCGAGCCCGTCCCGTACCGTCCGCGCCCTCTCCCACAAGGAGTGACACCCATGTCCCTGGACCACCGTCTCCCCGACGAGCTGGAAGAACTCCGGCGCACGGTCGAGGCGTTCGCGCACGACGTCGTCGCCCCGCAGATCGGCGAGTACTACGAGCAGCACGCCTTCCCGTACCCGATAGTCCGTGAGATGGGCCGGATGGGCCTGTTCGGGCTGCCGTTCCCCGAGGAGTACGGCGGGATGGGCGGCGACTACCTCGCGCTCGGCATCGCGCTGGAGGAGCTGGCGCGGGTCGACTCCTCGGTGGCGATCACCCTGGAGGCCGGGGTGTCGCTGGGCGCGATGCCGCTGTACCTCTTCGGTACGGAGGAGCAGAAGCGGGAGTGGCTGCCCAAGCTCTGCACCGGTGAGATGCTCGGCGCGTTCGGGCTGACCGAGCCGGACGGCGGCTCCGACGCGGGCGGCACCCGTACCACCGCGGTCCGCGACGGCGACTCCTGGGTGATCAACGGCTCCAAGTGCTTCATCACCAACTCCGGTACGGACATCACCGGTCTGGTCACCGTCACCGCCGTCACCGGCCGCAAGCCGGACGGCCGCCCGGAGATCTCCGCGATCATCGTCCCGTCCGGCACCCCCGGCTTCACCGTCGCCGCCCCGTACTCCAAGGTCGGCTGGAACGCCTCGGACACCCGCGAGCTGTCCTTCACCGACGTGCGGGTGCCGCTGGCCAACCTGGTCGGCGAGGAGGGCCGCGGCTACGCGCAGTTCCTGCGCATCCTCGACGAGGGCCGGATCGCCATCGCCGCGCTCGCCACCGGTCTCGCCCAGGGCTGTGTCGACGAGTCGGTGAAGTACGCCCGCGAGCGGCACGCGTTCGGCAAGCCGATCGGCAGCAACCAGGCCATCCAGTTCAAGCTCGCCGACATGGAGATGCGGGCGTACACCGCGCGGCTGGCGTGGCGGGACGCGGCCTCCCGGATGGTGCGCGGCGAGCGGTTCAAGAAGGAGGCGGCGCTGGCGAAGCTGTACTCCTCGGAGATCGCGGTCACCAACGCCCGCGAGGCCACCCAGATCCACGGCGGCTACGGCTTCATGAACGAGTACCCGGTCGCCCGGATGTGGCGGGACTCCAAGATCCTGGAGATCGGCGAGGGCACCAGCGAGGTCCAGCGGATGCTGATCGCCCGGGAGCTGGGCGTCGGCTGACGGCATCTGAGGAGCGGCGGGCGGGCCGTCACCGGCCGCCCGCCGCTCCCGTGCGTCAGCTCAGCTCAGGACTGCCCCGGCCAGGGCACCTCCGGTGAGCGGTAGTAGCCGATGCCCATGGCGTCCCAGCGCGGGCCCTGGGCGGCGAGCCGGGTGCGGTAGCGCGCCCAGTCGTGGCTCGACGCCGGGGACCAGCCCAGCTCGGCGATGCCGGGCAGCCGGGGGAAGGCCATGTACTCCAGATGCGCGGGCGTCGACAGCGTCTCCGTCCACAGCGGCGCCTCCACCCCCAGCACCCCGCCCTTGGGGACGCCCGGCAGATAGGTGGCCGGGTCCCAGTCGTAGGAGCGCTGCACGCTGACGTAACCGGCCCAGGCCAGCCCCAGCGGGGTGTTCTTGTCGTACTTCATGTCGAGGTACGAGCGGTCGGCGGGCGAGAGGATCAGCCGGGTGCCGTGCGCGGCGGCCTCGGTGACCTCCTTCCGCTCGTCGGCGGAGGTCGCGTCGTAGCCCCAGTACTGCGCGACGGCGCCCTTCGCCGGGTGCGCGCCGGCCAGCTGGTGCCAGCCGATGGCGGTCTTGCCGTACTTCGCGACGACCGGCTGCACCTTGTCCATGAAGGCAACGTAGTCGTCATGGCTGGTGGAGTGGGCCTCGTCGCCGCCGATGTGGAGATAGCGGCCCGGAGTCATCGCGGCCAGCTCCCGTACGACATCGTCGACGAAGTCGTACGTCTTCTTCTTCGGCACACACAGCGAGCTGAAGCCGACGTCGGTGCCGGTGTAGAGGGGCGGCGCCTTGCCGTCGCAGTTCAGCTCCGCGTACGAGGAGAGCGCGGCGTTGGTGTGGCCCGGCATGTCGATCTCCGGGACGACGGTGAGATACCGGCTCGCGGCGTACTTCACGATCTCGCGGTAGTCCGCCTTGGTGTAGAAGCCGCCGCGCCCGCCGCCGACCTGGGTGCTGCCGCCGTGCGAGGTGAGCTTGGGCCAGGAGTCGATCGCGATGCGCCAGCCCTGGTCGTCGGAGAGGTGCAGATGGAGGGTGTTGATCTTGTACAGGGCGAGCTGGTCGATGTACCGCTTGACCTGCTGGACGCCGAAGAAGTGCCGGGAGACGTCGAGCATCGCGGCGCGGTAGCCGTAGCGCGGGGTGTCGGTGACGGTGCCGCCGGCGATCCGCCAGGCGCCGGGCTGCTCGGTGCGGCGCTCGACGGACGGCGGCAGCAGCTGACGCAGCGTCTGGACGCCGTGGAAGAGCCCGGCGGGACGGGCCGCGCGGACGGTGACGGAGCGGGGCCCGGACTCCAGCCGGTATCCCTCGGCGCCGAGCTTCGCGGTGTCCCGCCCGCCGAGCCTGAGAACGATGCCGTCCGACCCGGAGCGGGTGGTGACGGGCAGCGCGAAACCGGTGGCGGGGCGGAGCAGCCCGGCGAGGTACCCGGCGACCTGCCGGGCCTCGGCGCCACCGCCCGGCACCCGGATCGTGGTCCGGTCGCCGAGCGTGTACGGGTCCCCGCCGGGGTGTACCGCGGCGGGGGCGGGGACGACCCGGTCGAGCGGGGTGGCGGCGGGTGCCGCGGCGGCCGGCGGCGGGGCGGCTGCGGTGGCCATCCCGGCGGCGGTCACCAGCAGCAGGGAACAGAGGAGTCTGCGTCGTCTCATCGACGATCCCTTCGGCGAGCATCGTGCATGGCATGTCGAACATGGCATGGAGCGACCGAACGGTCACCATGCGTACCGCGAGCCCCCTTCCAGGTCAAGGTATGGGCCAATCTCCGGCACTTTCGCCACGACCTTGCCCGATATCGGGCAGGATTCTTGCGAAACTCTCCGCTCCCCCGCAGTATCGACCCGTGCTCGAACCCCCTGCCCGCGGCGTGGACACCCGTCCCGCCCCCCACGACGACCTGGTGGACCACCTGGTGCGCAGCACACCGCTGCAGCGCGGTGAGGCCACCCGGGTGGTGCTGGACGTGCTCGCGTACTTCGACGAGACGACGGAGGCGTTCGTCCGCCGCCGCCACCGCGAGCTGCAGTTCCAGGGGCTGCGCAACGACGCGATCTTCGAGCGCATCCGGCAGGAGCTGCCGCACCGCGCCGTGACCCCACCGGATCTCACGGCCCGCCAGCTCCGCCGCATGGTCTACGGCTGACCGCGCCGCACCCGCCGGAGACACCGACCGGCCCCCCGGCACCGTCCCGCCGCCCATGCCCCACCACCTTTCCGTTCCGTTTGTCCGCTCCTACGTCATCACCCGCGCGGCCGTCGCGCACCGGCACCGCCCCACGGCGCGCGCCGCGCGGCCCGTCACCACGTCACCCAGGAGGCCCACCCCATGTGCGGAATCGTCGGATACATCGGTAAGCGCGATGTCGCGCCGCTGCTGCTGGAAGGGCTGCAGCGGTTGGAGTACCGGGGCTACGACTCCGCGGGCATCGCCATCCACGCCAAGGCGTCCGGCAAGTCCGCCGGCGGCCTGAAGACCGCCAAGGCCAAGGGCCGGGTGCGGGAGCTGGAGTCCCGGCTGCCCAAGCGCTTCCAGGGCACCACGGGCATCGCCCACACCCGCTGGGCCACGCACGGCGCGCCGACCGACGAGAACGCCCACCCGCACGTGGACGTCACCGGCGAGGTCGCGGTCGTCCACAACGGCATCATCGACAACGCCTCCGACCTACGCGCCAAGCTGACCGCCGACGGCGTGGAATTCGCCTCCGAGACCGACACCGAGGTCCTCGCCCACCTCATCGGCCGCTCCACCGCCGAGACGCTGGAGGAGAAGGTCCGCGAGGCGCTGCGGCACATCGAGGGCACCTACGGCATCGCGGTGCTGCACGCCGCCTTCCCCGACCGCATCGTCGTTGCCCGCAACGGCTCCCCGGTCGTCCTCGGCATCGGCGAGCACGAGATGTTCGTCTCCTCCGACGTCGCCGCCCTTGTCTCGCACACCCGCCAGGTCGTCACCCTCGACGACGGCGAGATGGCCACCCTCAAGGCCGACGACTACCGCACGTACACCACCGAGGGCTCGCGCACGACGGCGACGCCGGAGACCGTCGAGTACGCGGCCGAGTCGTACGACCTGGGCGGCCACGACACGTACATGCACAAGGAGATCTCCGAGCAGGCGGAGGCGGTGGACCGGGCGCTGCGCGGCCGGATCGACGACCGTTTCGCCACCGTCCACCTCGGCGGTCTCAACCTCGACGCCCGTGCGGCGCGCGCGGTGCGCCGGGTGAAGATCCTGGGCTGCGGCACCTCGTACCACGCCGGTCAGATCGGCGCCCAGATGATCGAGGAGCTGGCCCGCATCCCCTCGGACGCCGAACCGGCCTCCGAGTTCCGCTACCGCAACCCGGTCGTGGACCCCGACACCCTCTACGTGGCCGTCTCCCAGTCCGGCGAGACCTACGACGTGCTGGCCGCCGTCCAGGAGCTCAAGCGCAAGGGCGCCCGGGTGCTGGGCCTGGTCAACGTGGTCGGCTCGGCGATCGCCCGGGAGACCGACGGCGGCATCTACGTGCACGCGGGCCCGGAGGTCTGCGTGGTCTCCACCAAGTGCTTCACCAACATGGTGGTCTCCTTCGCGCTGCTCGCCCTGCACCTGGGCCGGATCCGGGACCTGTCGGTCGCGGACGGCAAGCGGATCATCGAGGGGCTGCGGAAGCTGCCCGGCCAGATCGACGAGATCCTCAAGGGCGAGGAGGACATCAAGAAGCTCTCGGCGCACTACGCCGACGCCAAGTCGATGATGTTCATCGGCCGGGTGCGCGGCTACCCGGTGGCCCGCGAGGCGTCCCTGAAGCTCAAGGAGGTCTCGTACATCCACGCCGAGGCGTACCCGGCCTCGGAGCTGAAGCACGGCCCGCTGGCGCTCATCGAGCCCGCGATGCCGACCGTCGCGATCGTGCCGGACGACGACCTGCTGGAGAAGAACCGCGCCGCGCTGGAGGAGATCAAGGCCCGCAGCGGCCGCATCCTCGCCGTCGCCCACCAGGAGCAGGAGAAGGCCGACCACACGATCGTGGTGCCGAAGAACGAGCCGGAGCTGGACCCGATCCTGATGGGCATCCCGCTCCAGCTGCTCGCCCACCACACGGCGCTCGCGCTCGGCCGCGACATCGACAAGCCGCGCAACCTCGCCAAGTCCGTGACCGTGGAGTAGTCCGACGGGGCGGCCGACGGCTCCGTGCGTGCCACCACGCCGCACGGAGCCGCCGCCTCCCCTGCTGCCGGCGTCGCCCATACGCCGGCGGATGCCACCACACCGGTCAACCGTCATCTCCCGGTCGGCGGCACGCTCCTGACACGCCCGGGACCTGCCCGGACGGCCGTCGCGTCCGACCGGTATCTACCCGTCACACCGTCACAATCCACCTCGGTACGGCAGTTGATCTCACGACTGCCCGCAATCCCCATGTCTCCCCCGCAACTGTGCACACTCCGGGGAGATCCGGACGCGTACCGGGGAGCCGCACACGGGCGTGCGGGGGCAGCGGCGGAACGGGGCCGCACAGGGGGCACACAGGGGCGCCGCACACGCCGTACGGGCGCGCCGGGCGGCGTAGAAGGGCCCGGCGGGCGGGCCCTTGACGCTCAGGGGACGACGATGACCGGGCGCTGCGCGCGGCGCGCCAGACGGCCCGCGACGGAGCCGAAGATCCGCCCCACGATCCCGTGGGTGGAGCCCACCACGATGCCGTCGGCCTCGTACTCCCGGCCGACCTCCTCCAACTCGTGGCAGATGTCCCCGCCGCGCTCGACGAGGATCCAGGGCACCTCGGAGAGATGGTCGGCGCAGGCCAGCTCCAGGCCCAGCACCTCGGTGCGGTGGTCGGGGACGTCCACGAAGACGGGTGGTTCACACCCCGCCCACACGGTCGTCGGCAGTCTGTTGGCGACATGCACGATGATCAGGCCCGAGCCGAGTCGCCGTGCCATACCGATTGCATACGCCAACGCCCGTTCGCTCGACATGGATCCGTCGAAGCCGACGACGACGCCGTGCCGGAACGCGGGATCACAGGGATGGTGCGCCTCTTCCGCCGCCCGGAGGTCGGCCAGCGGGTCGGCCACCTGCTTGCGGTGCGCGGGTTCGGGAAATTCGTGACCGGCCATTGATGTCTCGGCGAGGACGTCCTCTTGCGGAGGGGCGAACGGGGGACGGCGTGTGACTTGATCCGGCAGTTGACTGAGCTGACCCGATCGAGGGGCCGACGTCTTAGTTCAACGAAGAACGATACGACCGGGAATCATCTTCCCAAGGCTTTACCCCAAGAGTACGGCGCCACTCCTCCACTGCCCAGAAGGCCGCGGAGGCGGCAGAGCGCCCGCACGGGGCGGGGTTCCCCCTCGAACGGTCCCCCGGAGCATGCCGGAGCCGGGCCCGGATGGCAATGCCCCGGCCTGCCCCCGTACGTACCCCCTGGGACGCGTGTGGCGTTCTCCGGCCATCCGCGCCGCCCGCGGGGCCCCGGACCGCCACCCGGAGGGGACCCTTCCGCCGGCGCCGGGCGCCCGGCGGCACCCCCTGGTCCACGCGGCCCGACGGTCGCCGGGACCACACCCCGGCCGTAACCCCTGGGGCTGGCGTGACGACCGCCCCACATCAGGACAGAGCGGGACGTAAGCGGACGGGGGCGCAGGGAAGCACAGGGTGTTCCGACACGTACGCAGGGCTCGAATTGGGAGCGCACAACCCCTGACCCAACCGTTTTCAGCCAACTTGGGGTCCGGATCACCACCTTGGTCCGACCACCCCCCAACCCCGGCGTGAGCAGGGCGGAAAGGACCGCTCGGCATGGTTGTGCCCTACTGCGAACGGGCAGAGCCGAGACGCGCACTTTCCCTGGAGGCCCGACGAGTGGAACGCTTCGTGATCGAATGCTTCGCGCCAAGTTGCCATATCGACATACCAGCGGGTGGTGAACTTGGCACGCCATCCTCACGGGACACAGTAGATTCGATCTTGGTAGTTATGGCGGGGGAGCTGTGCAGTACCGAGAGGGCGAGACGACCGAGGGGGGCTTAAGTGCCATGAGCCAGGACTCCGCTGCCGTACCAGATCCCGCACGCAAGCTCGCTGCCCGACGACGCCGCGAAATAGTCGCGGTGCTCCTCTTCAGCGGCGGCCCCATTTTCGAGAGCTCCATACCGCTCTCGGTCTTCGGAATCGACCGCCAGGACGCGGGCGTTCCCCGATACCGATTGCTTGTGTGCGCGGGCGAAGAAGCGCCTTTGCGCACGACCGGGGGGCTGGAACTGTCCGCTCCCTACGGGCTGGAAGCCATCGCCCGGGCCGGGACGGTCGTCGTACCGGCCTGGCGCTCCATCACCCAGGCCCCGCCGCCCGCGGCACTCGACGCGCTGCGCCGCGCGCACGAGGAGGGGGCCCGGATCGTCGGGCTGTGCACGGGGGCGTTCGTCCTCGCCGCGGCCGGACTGCTCGACGGCCGCCCGGCCACCACCCACTGGATGTACGCACCGACGCTCGCCAAGCGTTACCCGTCCGTCCATGTGGACCCGCGTGAACTCTTCGTCGACGACGGCGATGTGCTCACCTCCGCGGGGACGGCGGCCGGTATCGACCTGTGCCTGCACATCGTGCGCAGCGACCACGGCGCGGACGCGGCGAACGCACTGGCCCGCCGGCTGGTCGTACCGCCCCGCCGTACCGCGGCCGACCTCGGGCACCAGCGCTACCTGGACAGGTCTTTACCGGAGGAGATCGGCGCGGACCCGCTCGCCGAGGTCGTCGCCTGGGCGCTGGAGCACCTCCACGAGCAGTTCGACGTGGAGACGCTGGCGGCCCGCGCCTACATGAGCCGTCGCACCTTCGACCGGCGCTTCCGCTCCCTGACCGGGAGCGCCCCTCTCCAGTGGCTGATCACGCAGCGGGTCCTCCAGGCCCAGCGGCTGCTGGAGACCTCCGACTACTCGGTCGACGAGGTCGCGGGGCGCTGCGGTTTCCGTTCGCCGGTCGCCCTGCGCGGCCACTTCCGGCGACAGCTGGGTGCCTCGCCCGCGGCGTACCGCGCGGCGTACCGGGCCCGGCGGCCGCAGGGTGGTGCGCCCGAGGGCGGGCTGCGGGCGGAGCGGAGCGAGCGGGCGGCCGCGGTGGGCGACCGGTTCGCGGCGCTGGCCAATCCGGCCGCGGCGCTGGCCACCGCCGACCCGGACGCCGGTAAACCGCAGTCGGACGCCTATGCGGCACGCCTTCCGGAGCCACCGGTCGGGCGGGGCGCCGGGCGCCCCGTGCTGCCCAGCCAGCGTGAGCGCCCCGTAGGGTGAGCCGTATGAACGATCGCATGGTGTGGATCGACTGCGAGATGACCGGTCTCTCGCTGGCGACCGACGCGCTCATCGAGGTGGCCGCCCTGGTCACCGACTCGGAGCTGAACGTACTCGGCGACGGCGTGGATGTGGTGATCCGGCCGCCCGCCGAGGCGCTGGCCACCATGCCGGAGGTGGTGCGCGAGATGCACACCGCCTCCGGACTGCTGGACGAGCTGGACGGCGGCACGACGCTGGAGGACGCCCAGGAGCAGGTGCTGGCGTACATCCGTCAGCACGTGCCGGAGGCCGGCAAGGCGCCGCTGTGCGGCAACTCCGTCGGCACCGACCGGGGCTTCCTGCACCGCGACATGCCGACGCTGGAGAACTATCTGCACTACCGGATCGTCGATGTGTCGTCGGTGAAGGAGCTGGCCCGGCGCTGGTATCCGCGGGCGTACTTCAACAGTCCGGACAAGAGCGGCAACCACCGGGCGCTGGCCGACATCCGTGAATCCATCGCGGAGTTGCGCTACTACCGGGAGGCGGTCTTCGTGCCGCAGCCCGGCCCGGACTCCGACACCGCGAAGGCCCTCGCGGCCAAGCACGTGGTGCCGCCCGTGGCCCCGGCCACGCCGTAGTGACGTAGCTCGCTCCCGGCACGGCGAAAGCCGGGAGCGAGCACTCCTTCGGACCCTGTACACTTTTTCTCAGCCGGTGGGGAAAAGGAACCACACAAGCACCGGCCATGGTGGGTATAGCTCAGCTGGTAGAGCACCTGGTTGTGGTCCAGGATGTCGCGGGTTCGAGTCCCGTTACTCACCCCAGCAAGGCAGAGGCCCGATCTGTGAAAACAGGTCGGGCCTCTCGCATTTCCTCGTGCGTGGGTGCACCGCGGGAACACGGCGCCCGCCCCTCACTTCCGTGTGTCATGTCCCGGAAGCAGTGAGATCGCCTGAGCGTCACCGGCGCTTCACCGACGGCTGGTGGTGTACGTCTCGTCGTCACCCGCCCCACGAGGCTTTCGAGGAGCCGTTCCATGCCCAGACCCCGTCGCCACCTCATGATCGGTGCCGCCCTGGTGGCCGCGACCACCGCCACCGTGGCCGTCACCACCGCCGCCGGCGCCTCCGACACCAAGCAGCAGGCCCAGCAGGCCATCAAGGGCGGGAAGGCGAAGAACGTCATCCTGCTGATCGGTGACGGCATGGGCGACTCGGAGATCACGCTCGCCCGCGACTACACCGTCGGCGCGAACGGCCGGCTCAACATGGACCGCTTCCCGCTCACCGGCGCGTACACCACGTACTCCGTGCACAAGGACGGGACCCCGGACTACGTGACCGACTCGGCGGCGAGCGGTTCGGGGTGGGCGACCGGGCACAAGACGGTGAACGGGCGGATCTCCAAGACGCCGGACACCGACAAGGCGGTGCCGACGATCCTGGAGCTGGCGCAGCGGGGCGGCTACGCGACGGGCTCCGTCACCACCGCCGAACTCACCGACGCCACGCCCGCGGTGCTCGCCTCGCACGTCACCGACCGCTCCTGCCAGGGACCGGCCGACATGGCCAAGTGCCCGACCGACGCGGTGGCGGGCGGTGGGCCCGGTTCGGTCGCCGAGCAGTCCGTGAACCACAAGGTCGACGTCCTCTTCGGCGGCGGCAAGCAGCGGTTCGACCAGAAGGTGACCGACGGCCGGTACAAGGGTCTGACGGTCACCGGGCAGGCGCAGAAGCTGGGCTACCAGGTCGTCACGGACGACGCGTCGATGAAGGCGGTCAAGCCGGGCAAGCCGGTGCTCGGGCTCTTCGCGCCGGGCAATGTGCCCACCGAGTGGACCGGTAAGCCGGCGGCGCAGGGCGGCACCGACCCGCAGCGCTGCGTGACCTCCAACCCGAACCGTCCCGGCGCCACGCCGAGCCTCGCCGACTCCGCGACGAAGGCCATCCAGCTGCTGGAGGCGAAGCAGAAGCACGCCAAGAAGGGCTTCTTCCTCCAGATCGAGGGCGCCTCGATCGACAAGCAGGACCACGCGGCGGACCCGTGCGGGCAGATCGGTGAGACCGCCGCGTTCGACCGTGCCGTCAAGGTCGCCCGGGACTACGCGGCCAAGCACCCCGACACGCTCGTGGTGACCACCGCCGACCACGGCCACTCCAGCCAGATCGTCCCGCTGGAGGCGGCGCCGCCCGGGCTGACCTCCACGCTCGTCACCGACGAGGGGCAGCAGCTGAAGGTCAACTACGGGACCAACCCGCCCGGTGAGTCCCAGGAGCACACCGGCACCGAGGTGCGGATCGCGGCGCAGGGCCCGAAGGCGTACCAGGTTCTGGGCGTCACCAACCAGACGGATCTGTTCAGCACGCTGCGTGAGGCCATGGGACTGCGCTGACCTGCACGGACGGGAGGGGGAGACCGGCGTCCGGTCTCCCCCTCCCGTCGTGTGCGCGACGGTCAGTAGCCGACGGTGAAACGCTCGCCGGTGTGCCGCGGCTGCTCGATCTCGTCTAGGAGGGCGACCGCGTAGTCCTCGGCGGAGATGCGGCTGCTGCCGTCCGCCGCGACGACGAGGTCGTCGGTGGCGGTGCGGTAGCCGCCGGTGCGCTCGCCGGGCTCGATGGTGGCGGCGGGGCTGAGGTTGGTCCAGCGGACGTCGGAGACGGTGCGGTAGAAGTCCAGCGCGTCGCCGTGCGCGTGCATGATCTGGAGCAGGAACTCGGGCAGGCCCTCGGCGTCCCAGACCTGGGTGCCGTCCGGCTTGCGCAGGGAACCGGCGCCGCCGACGGTCAGCAGCCGGGGGGCCGCGTCACCGAGGGTGCGCAGCCCGGCGACGAGCGCCTCCGCGGCGGGCTTGATGGTGGCGATGTGGCCGGGGCCGTCGCCGCCGCCGACCGCGCTGATCACGGCGTCCTGCCCGGCGGCGACCTGCGCGACGGACGCCGGGTCGAGGACGTCGCCGGTGGTGACGGTCAGGTTCGGGTCGGTGAGGGTGAGCTTGGCGGGGTCGCGGACGACCGCGGTGACCTGGTGGCCGCGGCGGAGGGCCTCCTGGACGATGCGGCTGCCGATGGTGCCGTTGGCGCCGAAGATCGCGAGCGTGGACATGGTCTCTCCTGGGGTCTGCCGCATCCGGGGCGGGCTTCCGTTTTCCGTCATCGGCGGGGCCGACGTCTTCTACGCTAGGACCGTCAGGTGCGTGGATCGCGGTGGACATGGGACGCGTGGTGGTGAAAATGCGACAGGATCGGGAGAGCGCGGTCGGGCGGGAGATTCCGGAGGTGGCGTTCTCCGCGCCGGCCGGGCGGCCGTCCGGGGTCGAGGTGATGACCCTCGCCGAGCTGCGCGAGCGGGCCGACGCCTGCCGGCTGGCCACCCCGCACCGGCCCGGCTTCCACCATCTGCTCACCGTCGAGCACGGGCGGCTGCACCACACCGTCGACTTCCGGGAGCACACCGTCGGCCCCGGCGACTGGCTGTGGTCGCGCCCCGGGCAGGTGCAGCACTTCGGTGACCTGTCGCGGGCGGAGGGGCTGCTGGTGCTGTTCGAGCCCGGGTTCCTGGATCCGGCGACGGCGGCCGCGGCCCGGATCGAGGACTGGTACGGCCCGGCCGTCCGGCACCCCGAGGGCGCGGCGGCAACGCGGACGCGGGCGGCGCTGCACCAGCTGCACGAGGAGTTCGGGGAGCGGGCCGGGCTGCCGTGGGCGGCCCACCTGGACGTGCTGCGGCATCTGCTGGCCGTCCTCGTGCTGCGGGTGGCGCATCCGGAGGTGCCCGCGGCGGACGCGGAGTGCGCGGCGGGGGCGACGTTCCTGCGGTTCCGGGACGCGGTGGAGCGGGATTTCGCGCACAGCCGTCAGGTGGCGGACTACGCGCGGGCGCTCGGGTACGCGCCGCGGACGCTGTCGCGGGCGACGGAGGCGACGGCCGGGATCGGCGCGAAGGAGTTCATCGACCGGCGGGTGGTCCTGGAGGCGAAGCGGCTGCTGGCGCACGGCGACGGCTCGGCCGCCGCCATCGCCGGCCGGCTGGGCTTCGCCGACGCCGCCAACTTCACCAAGTTCTTCCAGCGGCACGCCGGCACCACCCCGGCCGCGTTCCGGGAGGCGGTACGGAGCGGCGCGGCGGTCACCGGGTAGCGCGCCGGGCCGGTGCGGTCAGCCGGTGTACCCGGCGAACGCCCTGGTGAAGTCGAGTGGGCGCTGGTCGACGGAGCTACAGGTGGGCGACGCGGAACGGCGGGGGCCGCCGGGGCAGGGGCGGTCGCGGCCGGCGGACCACAGGGACAGGCCGCCCAGGTGTCTGCGGCGGGCGAAGGCCACGAGTTCGGCGGCGTCGTCGGGGGTGAAGGTCTCGGTCCGGACGTCGTTGACACCGATCATCGGGGTGACGGCGACGGCCCGCCAGGCGGCCGCGTCGTCGAGCCCGAGGGCGTCCTTCAGCTGGGCCTGGGTGGCGGTGGCCGCGCGGATCGCGTAGCGGCCCATGTCGCCGCCGTAGGAGGCGCCGTAGTCCATCGCCATGACGTTGACGGTGGAGACGGTGACGCCGTGGCGCCGCGCGTTCGCGACGAGGCGTACGCCGTCCTCGGTGAGGCCGTCGGGCGTGGCCGGCAGGGTGAGGGAGACGTCCAGACCGGGGTGGCCGCGCTGGAGGCGGGCGAGGGCGCGGGCGCGGCGGGTGGTGGCCGCGGTGTCGGCCAGGGCGCCGCCTTCGATGTCGAGGTCGACGGCGGTGAGCCGGTAGCGGTCGACGGCCTTGGCGTAGGCCGCGGCGAGGGCGTCGGACGAGTCGCAGACCCGGGCGAGTTCGGAGCCGTCGGCGCCGCCGAAGGAGACCCGGACGTCGCCGCCGGCCGCCCGCAGACCGTCGATCTGCCGCGCGACGGGGTCCTCGTCCAGGGCGCCGTCGCCGCCCCAGGCCGGGTCGCAGCCGCCGTCGGAGGTGAGGAAGGCGAGGGTGAAGTGGTCGACGCCGGTCCGGCGCGCCGTACCGAGGAGGTCGGGGACCGGGGTGAGCGAGGTGTCGACGTACGGGGAGAAGGCGGCGGTGGTCCGGCGGGCGGGTCTCCCGGGCGTGGGGGGCGCCGTGGGGGCGCCGGCCGTCCCGGTCGCCTCGGGCCCGCGGGCCCTGGGCGTGGCGTGGTGCGGGGCGTGGCCGGGCGGGGCGGGGACGACGGCGGCGAACGCGGCACCGGCGGTGGCCGCGACGGCCGCACCGGCCGAGAACAGCTTGGCCGAGCGGCTCGTACGGCGGCGTGGGACCGGGGAGCTCATGGCGTACACCTGCCTGTCGTCGCGGGCGGGGACGGTGGTGGGGTGCGAGGCGTCGGGGCGGACCGGGCAAACGAGGGGAACGGTACGGGAGTTGAAGGGGTCATGCCCGGTGCGCGGGCGGGGAAAGGGTGGTTGAGGGGGGCGGGGGAGTCGACGCGGGACGCTCCCCGGCGCACGGCGGATGCGCCCCCTTGAGCCGCCCCTCAGCCCGTCTTCCCCTTACGGCGTCCCCGGAGCGGGAGGCGGCGGCGGAGGCGGTGCGTACCGATGTGGTGGGGGGCGCCGGGCGGGCCGTGGCCGTCGAGGGCGAGCCAGACGCGGATCTCGGTGCCGCCCAGGACGGAGCGGCCGATGCGGATGTCGCCGCCGGTCGACTCGGCGAGCCGGCGGACGATGTCCAGGCCCAGGCCGGTGGAGCCGTCGCCGCCGCCGGAGTGGCCGCGGCGCAGCGCGGCGTCCGGGTCGTCGATGCCGGGGCCGGCATCCGAGACCAGCACGATGACGGCGTTCCCGGCCGGCCCGGCGTGGTGTACGTCGACGGCGAAGGCGGTGCCCTCGGGGGTGTGCCGGAAGACGTTGCCGAGCATCGCGTCCAGCGCGGCGGCCAGATCGGGGCGGGCCACCGGGACGCGCAGCGGGCGGTGGGCGCCCGCCACCCGGACGGTGCGGCCCTCGTCCTCGGCCAGCGCCGACCAGAACGCCATCCGCTCGCGGATCACCTCGGCGGCGTCGCACCCGGCGGTGGCCGCCGCCTTCTGGGAGTGCGACTTCTGCTCCCGGGCGGTGCGGATGATCTGGTCGACCTCGCGCTCCAGCTGTTCGACGGCGGCCCGGGTGTGCTCGGCGGCCGGGCCGTCGCCGAGCGAGGCGGCGTTCAGCCGGAGGACGGTGAGCGGGGTGCGCAGCCGGTGGGAGAGGTCGGCGGCCAGCTCGCGTTCGTTGGCGAGGAGCTGGACGACCTGGTCGGCCATGGAGTTGAAGGCGGTGGCGGCCGACCGCAGCTCCTTGGGGCCCTCCTCCGGTACGCGGACCCCGAGTTCGCCGGTGCCCAGCCGGTGCGCGGCCCCGGCCAGCCGTTTCGCGGCGCGCACCATCCGGGTGCCGAGCCGGTCGGCGACCGCGACCGAGCCGATGATCAGCGCCAGGCCGACGCCGGAGAGAACCAGCCAGGACGTGGCGACGCCGTTGCCGAGCGCGGCGTCCGGGACGTACACCTCGACGACGGCGACGCCGGTCGCCACCGCCGTCGGCTGGAGCAGCGAGGAGCCGCCGCGGACGGGGGCGATGGAGGCGCGGCCGAGGGCGACGACGGAGGCGACGTCGCGGTCCGAGGCGCGGCGGAAGCCGATGCCGACCGGCCGGGCGCCCTTGCCGTCGCCGGGGACGTGGACGCCGATCCGGCCGCCGGGGCCGGTCTCGGCGCTGGCGAGGGCGCGTTCGAGCTGGGTGCGGTCGGTGGTGATGGCGAGGACGGGGCCGATGGTGGCTGCCTGCCGTTCGGCGTTGGAGAACGCCCGGTCGCGTGCCATCTCCTTGACGACCAGGCCCAGCGGCACGGCGAAGGCGACCACCACCATCGCGGTGACCGCCAGCGCCACCTTCACCAGGGCCCATCTCACCGCGGCGGCTCCAGCTTCACGCCCACCCCGCGCAGGGTGTGCAGATAGCGGGGCCGGGCGGCGGTCTCCCCCAGCTTCCGCCGCAGCCAGGAGAGATGGACGTCGATGGTCTGGTCGTCACCGTAGGACTGCTGCCAGACCTCGGCGAGGAGTTCCTTGCGCGAGGCGACGACGCCGGGGCGTTCGGCCAGGAAGGCCAGCAGGTCGAACTCGCGGCGGGTCAGGTCGAGTACGGCGCCGTCGAGCGTGGCCTCGCGGCGCAGCGGGTCGATGGCGAGGCCGCCGACCCGCACCTGCCGTGACGGTGCCTCCGCCGTGCCGCCCGCGCGCGAGCGGCGCAGCACGGCCGCCATCCGGGCCGAGAGGTGCTCGACCGAGAAGGGTTTCGTCAGGTAGTCGTCGGCGCCGTCGTTCAGCAGCCGGACGATCTCGGCCTCGTCGTCCCGGGCGGTGGCGATGATCACGGGGACGTCGGTGACGCCGCGCAGCATCTTCAGGGCCTCGGCGCCGTCCAGATCGGGCAGTCCGAGATCGAGGACGACCACGTCGAAACCGATGTGGGCCACCTCCCGCAGCGCCTCCAGGGCGGTGCCCACGCTCCGTACGGTGTGGGACGCCTCGGTCAGATGCCGGATGAGGGCCGAGCGGACGAACGGGTCGTCCTCGACGACGAGCACACTTGCCATGGGCGGCACCGTACGCCATCCGGGGGTATCGTCCGGCGCGAAGTTGACGCCTGCCCGGTGGCGCCGCGGGCCGGGTGGACGAGAGCGGGCGCGGGGCGGGTGGTGGTGCGGGGATGAGCCGGATGCGGCGCGGGCTGATGCACACGGGGGCATGGACGCTGGCGACCGGCGGCGCGGTCGCGCTCTCCTGGTTCGGGGTGCACGCCGTGCTCTCCGGTTCGGCGTACGACCCGCCGCGTGCGGTCCCGCTCTCGGCGGCGGCCGCGCCCTCGGCGGAGACGGCCGCCCCGCAGTCGTCCTCCACGCACCGCCCCAAGCCCTCCCCCACGGCGACCACCGCCTCGCCGTCGCCGACGCCGACGCACGCCGCGCCACCCGCCCCCACCGGGAACGCGGCCACCAGCGACCGGCCTTCGCCGCCGCAGACGTCCGTACCGGTGGACAGCGGCGGCACCGTCAAGAGCTTCACGACGTCCGGCGGCCGGGTGGTGCTGGATCTGCGGCCCGACTCGGCGCAGCTGGTGTCGGCGACGCCGGAGGCGGGCTGGGAGATGCAGGTGTGGAAGCAGGACGCCCTGATCCGGGTGGAGTTCACCGGCGGCGGGGGCGACCGGCACGCCACGGTCCGGTGCACCTGGGACGGTCATCCGCCGGTGGTGCAGATCAGCGAGAGCAGCCGGCGGCGCAGCAGCCGGGTGGAGTGAGGGGCCACCCGGCGCCCGCCGCCGTTCCTCTCAGACGAACGCGTCCGGCGGCGGCTGCGGGGAGGCGACGGCCGTGGCGTCGGTGACGGGGGCCGCGCCGCCGGTGAAGTCCCGCAGGGCGCGGCCGTGTTCGACGCGTCCGGTCTGCGGGTCGCTCGCCGCGCGCCGGGTCAGCTCGGCGACCGGCAGCGGGTGTGCGGCGGCGAGCAGGACGGCGTTGCCGAACCGCTTGCCGCGCAGGACGGCCGGGTCGGCGGTGAGCGCCAGCTCCGGGAAGACGGCGCCCGCGGTGGCGATCTGACCGCGCAGGAACCGCAGCGGCGGCCCGTCGGCGATGTTCGCCGCGTACCAGCCGCCGTCCGCCAGCGCCCGCCGGACCTCGGTGACGAACTCGGTGCTGGTCAGATGGGCGGGCGTACGGGCGCCGCGGAAGACGTCGGCGATGATCAGGTCGGCCCAGCCGTCGGGGACCTTGGCCAGTTGTTCCCGGGCGTCGCCGCCGCGCACCCGGATGCGCCAGCCGCTCTCCAACGGCAGCTCCCGGCGCACCAGTTGGACCAGCGGCGCATCGATCTCCACGACCTGCTGGGTGGAGCGGGGCCGGGTCGCCGCGACGTAACGGGCGAGCGTGAGGGCGCCGCCGCCGAGGTGGACGGCGTGCAGCGGCTTGCCCGGGGGCGCCACCAGGTCGGCGGCGTGGCCCAGGCGCCGCTGGTAGGAGAAGTCGAGGTGGTCGGGGGCGTCGAGGTCGACGAAGGACTGCGGGGCGCCGTCGATCAGCAGGGTCCGGGCCCGTGGCCGGTCGCGGTCGGGCCGCAGCTCGGCGGTACCGCCGTCCACCGTCTCCACCACGGATTCCGCGCCGCCGCGCCCGCGTCTGCTCTTCGCCATGCTCCCAGTATGGCGGCCGGTCCACCGGGGCATCACGGCCGGGGCGCGGCATCCGCGCAGGTCAGGGCGGGGCGGGACGGGCGCGTGGGGGGCGCCACGGCCCGGCCGCCGGCACGGCCCCGCACCGTGGGCGGGCCGCCACGACCGAAGTCGCGGCGGCCCGCTCTCACCCGCGCGGTCCCGACCGGGAAAGCTCCACGGCCGGCAGCCGGGTCACTTGACGGCGCACTTGTTCCCGAAAGCCGGGTTGAGCAGCCCCACCAGATTGATGCTGTCACCGCAGACGAGCACCGGGACATCAACCGGAATCAGGATGTTGTCTCCGCTCAGCACGCCCGGCGAGTGCGTGGCAACGCCGACGGCGGTCGCGCCGTCGTGGCCGCCTTCGTGACCGCCGTCGGTGGCGGAGGAAATCCCCGCGCCGCCGATCACGAGTGCGCAGCTGGCGGTGGCCAGAACAGCCGACGTGACGATCCGCTTCATCGCCCGTTTCCTTTCCTTGTGGCGAATGGGACAACGCATCCAACGACCGGGATCGCGCGGAGATGCGGGCATTCCACCGTCAGGGAGAAACGTTCATCCTTATGGAAGACAGCCCCGGTGGCCGCGGTTGCGGGGATCGCCCCGGTGCCGTATCCCCGCTCGCCGTCCGGCGTGCCGCCCGGTGCGGCAGGGGACTCTCTGTCAGAGTGCATTCCTGTTCGGCAGCTGCCGGTCAGGAGGACGTCATGCCCCGCAGTCCGATCCGCGGGGCCCGGGAATTCCGGGGAGACCGTGCGGCGGCGTACACACCGCGATTCCCCGGAATTCCGCCCGCCGGACCCCTCGCGGCGCCGGATGCGTCTCCGGTGATTCCGGCGTCCCGCGCCCTTTCCGTCACCCCGGAGACGGTGCGCTTTCCACCGCTGCCGCCACACGGAAAGCGCACGGCCGGAGCCATTCGGCGGCACGGTCCGCCACCCGCCGCCGAATGGCTCCGGATTCCCTCGGAACGGCCCGAGGGAAATGCCGGGAAAGGGAAAAGCAGCACCCCGGCCGGCGCACCGGAAAAGCACGGTGCGCCGTGGTCACCGCCCACCGCCCCATGAGACCCGCCCAGAGGCCCCCGGGCCCGTAAGGAGGTAACCGGTGAAAGTCCTGCACCTCGTCACCGGACTGGAGGTGGGCGGCGCCGAGCAGCAGCTGCGGCTGATGCTGCGCCGGCTGCCGTACCGCTGCGACGTCGTCAGCCTGAGCGGCGACGGACCGGTCGGCGACGGCATCCGCGCCGACGGCGGGTCCGTCCTCACCCTGGACGGGCCGCCCGGTCTGCCCCGGCTCGTCCGGCTGATCCGGCGCGGCCGCTACGACGTGGTCCACACCCACCGCTACCGCGCCTGCGTCACGGGCCGGATCGCCGCCCGGCTGGCCGGTGTCCGCGGTGTCGTCGCCACCGCCCACACCCTGGGCGCGACGGAGATCGACGGCCGTCCGCTGACCCGCCGTGCCCGCGCCCGCTACCGGCGCACCGAGCGGCTGGGCACGGCGACGGTGGCCGTCTCGGAGCCCGTCGCCGACCGGCTGCGCCGTCTGGGCGTCCCCGGGGAGCGCATCGAGACGCTCACCCCGGGGGTGGATGCGGACGCCTTCCGGTACGACCCGGCCGCCCGCGCGGCGGTCCGCGCCCGGCTGGGCCTTGCGGACGACGCGTTCGTGGTCGGGGGCGCCGGGCGGCTGGTGCCCGGCAAACGCTTCGACGTACTGATCCGCGCGGTGTCACAGGTGCCCGGCGCCCGGCTGGTGCTGGCCGGGGACGGGCCGGAGCGGGCGGCGCTGCGGCGGGCCGCCGATCAGTTCGGGGTGGGCAACCGCGTCCTGCTGCCGGGCGCCTGGCACGGGGGCGGCGGTCCGGACTGCGACCCGGGGCTGCCCGCGCTCTTCTCGGCGCTCGACGTCCTCGTCGCACCGGCGCCCGCGCAGGCGTTCGGGACGGCGGCGGTGGAGGCGCTGGCCGCGGGGCTGCCGGTGGTGCACACCGGCTGCCCGGCCCTCGACGGACTGTCCGGGGAGCTGGCGCCCGGGGCCCGGCTCACCGGTGCGCGGTCGCATCAGCTGGCCGCCGTGCTGCGCGAGGAGCGGCTCGTGGCGCCGCGGCGGCTGGCCCCGCCGCCCGTGGTGGCGCGCCACGGGGCGGACCGCGCCGCGCTGGCGCTGGCCGCGCTCCACGAGCGGGCCGCCGGGTACCGGCCGCCGGCGGCGGGCGGCGGGGTGCCGCAGCCCGCCGCGCCCCCGGAGACGGCCGCGTCGGACCCGTCGCTGACGGGCTGACGCACCGGGCACCACCCCGGCACCGCGGCCCGTACGGCGCCGCACCGACGAGAACCGCACGACGAGAAGGAGCAGGATCTTCCATGGACGACCTCGTGGTGGTGGGCGCCGGCCCCTACGGACTCTCGATCGCCGCGCACGCGGCGGCGGCCGGGCTGCGCCCACGGGTCCTGGGCCGGCCGATGGCCGCGTGGCGGGACCACATGCCCGGCGGCATGTACCTCACCTCCGCGCCCTGGTCGTCGGACCTGTCCGACCCGGCGGGCACGCACACCCTGGCGGCGTACTGCGCACAGGCGGGCATCCCGGTGCGGGAGGGGGTGCCGCTGCCGGGCACCGTGTTCACCGCGTACGGCCGGTGGTTCGGCGAGCGGGCGGTGACGTCGGAGGTGGAGGAGCGGGCGGTCACCGCGGTGCGGCCGGACGGCGGCGGCTTCCTGGTGGAGTGCGCGGACGGGGAGCGGATCCGGGCCCGTACCGTCGCGCTGGCGGTGGGCGCGGTGCCGTTCGCGCGCCGCCCGGAGCCGCTGAACGGGCTGCCCGCCGCGCTCGCCTCGCACAGCAGCGACCACCGCGATCTGTCCGGGTTCGCCGGGCGGGACGTGACCGTCGTGGGATGCGGTCAGTCGGCGCTGGAGACGGCGGTGCTGCTGGCCGAACTGGGCGCGCGGGCCCGGGTCGTGGCGCGCGCCGGGCGGATCCGCTGGGAGGCCGCGCCGCCGCACCTGGACCGTCCGTTCCCGGCCGCGCTGCGCGCCCCGCACAGCGGGCTGGGCGCAGGCTGGGCGCACTGGCTGCGGGCCGAGCTGCCCTGGGCGGTGCGGTGGCTGCCGGCGGCGGCCCGGGGCCCGGGGGCGGCGCAGCCGCCGCGGCCGGCCGGGGCCTGGTGGCTGCGGGACCGGTTCGAGACCGCCGTCCCGGTGCTGACCGGCCACCGGGTGCGCGCCGCGGTCCCCGGGGACGGCGCCGTCCGGATCGAACTGGCCGCCGCCGACGGCCGGTCCACGGTGGTGGAGACCGAGCATGTGATCGCGGCGACCGGGTTCGTCCCCGATCTGCGGCGGCTGCGGCTGCTCGATCCGCGGGTGCGCGAGGGGCTGCGGACCGTGCGGCCCGGCCGGGCGCCCGAGCTGAGCGGGCTCTTCGAATCGTCCTGGCCGGGGCTGTTCTTCGCGGGTCCGCTGGCCGCGGCGTCGTTCGGCCCGGCGATGCGCTCCGTCTACGGCACGGCGTTCACCGCGGGGCGGCTGCTGCGCGGGGTGCGGCGGCGGCTGGGCCGGGGGCCGGGCAGTCTGGCGATCCCGCGTCCGGCGCCGGGCCGTGCCGCGCCCGCCGCACCGCCCCGGGAGCGGACGCCGTGCGGCGCGGCGTACGCCGACGAGGCGGCGCAGCCCGCCGGCTGACGGCGCACGACCGATTCTGCGCGCCCTGGTGCCGCCCCCGTACGCCGGGCGGCGCCGGGGCGTTTCCGGTGTTCCGCCCCGGTGTCAGCGGCACCGGTCGACGGCCTCGATGGTGCGGGCCGCCTCGCCCAGGGCGGCGCGCAGCACGACCGGGTCGGTGGCGTCGCCGTACGCGCCCCCGGGCGGCACCAGCCAGCCGCTCCCGGTCACCGGCGGCTCCGGCGCGCCGCGTCCGGCGGCGGACCCGCGGCCGGACGTCCGGGTGCAGGCGCTGCCGGGCAGGTCCCAGCGTTCGGCGGTCCCGGCGGGCACCAGGAAGCCGAGGGTGTGGCAGGGGCCGTCGTGCAGGACCGGGCCGACGCCGTCGCGCAGCCGCAGGATGTCGACGGCCTCGAGTCCCTGCCGGGCGGGCACCGTGACGAGGTCGCAGAACGGGGCGTGATCGGGCGGCGCCCCCGCCCCGGCGCACCTCGTGCCGCCCTCGCCCACACCGGACTTCCGCACGGAAAACCCCTCCTCCTGAACTGCTGGGTATCGACACCGTGTCCAACGGTGCGCCCCGTCAACAGCTACGGCGCCGGACCGCCGCAAAGGATGGCAGTTCATGGCGGATCGTGGGTGAGATATCCGGTTTGTAGCCATACCGTCCGTATCGGTTCCGTCACAGTCGGTACGGTCGTCCCGCCGCTCCGCCAGGAAGCGGCCTCGCCACAGAGATGGCACGGAGAGGGCACGGAGAGGTCCGCCATGGCGTCGCCAGCAGCGCATTCAGCGTCGTCCCGCACCGTCCCCGCCCGTCCGAACACCGCCTTCCGGCAGCTGCGCGGCAAGCTGTCGCCGGGCGAGTTCGCGGCGGCGGTCCGACGGTCCGCCCGTGAAATCGGCGAGCAGGTCTCGTGCGACGCCCGCTACGTGGGCCGCGTCGAGTCCGGGGAGATCCGCTGCCCGAACTACGCGTACGAGCGCGTGTTCCGGCACATGTTCCCCGGGCTGTCGCTGTCCGACATGGGCTTCGCGGCGCGCGAGGCGGTACGCGGACGGGGGGCGCGTACGGCGGCGGTGAGCGCCGCGCCCCTGGCACCCGAACCCGACCACCGCGATACCTGTATCCAGAGCTGCGAGGAGAGCGACGTGCTGCGTCGCGCGTTCATCACCGGCGGCCCGGCGGCCGCCCTGGGCATCGCCGCCCCACCCGCCTTCGCCGTCCCCGCGCCCCGGCCGTCCCCCGGCGGCCGTCCCGGCGCCGCCGAGGCCACCGCCCTGGAGGACGCGGTCCGGCGGATCCGGCTGCTCGACGACCGGCACGGCGCGGACGAGATCTACCACCGCGCGACGGTGCCGCTGCACTCCGCCTACGCACTGCTGGACGCGGGCGCGGAGCGGAGCGCGGTCGCCGACCGGCTGCACCGCGGCGCCGGGGAACTGGCGCTGTCCGTCGGCTGGCTGGCGCACGACTCGGGCCGCTTCGAGGACGCCCGCTCGCACTACGCCGAGGCGCTGGCCACCGCCCGGGTCTGCGCCGACGCCGCGCTGGAGGCGCACGCGTTCTGCAACGCCGCCTTCCTCGCCCGGGACGCCGGACGCCCGCGCGAGGCGGTCCGCGCGGCGCAGGCCGCTCAGCGGGCCGCGCGGTACCTCGCCTCGCCCCGGCTCCGGTCGCTGCTGGCGCTGCGGGAGGCGGGCGGGCTGGCGCTGCTCGCCGACCGCTCCGGCTGCGAGCGCGCGCTCTCCCGGGCCCGGCGGTTCTTCGGGAGCGGGCCCGGCGACCACGACCCGGAGTGGATGAGCTTCTACGGGGAGGCCGAGTTGGAGGGCCTGGAGGCGCAGTGCTGGGCGGCGCTGGGCGACGGGGGGCGCGCGGCGACGCACGCACGCCGTGCGGTGGCGCTCCAGAAGCCGCACTTCACCCGGAACATCGCGCTGTTCACGGCGGAGCTGGCGGCCGATCTGGCGGCCGACGGGTCGCCCGAGGAGGCGGGCGCCGCCGGGAGCCGGGCGCTGCGGCTGCTCGGTCAGGTGAAGTCGTCACGGATCCGCGCGATGCTCGACTCCACCGCCCGCACGCTGCGGCCGCGCCGCTCCCTCCCGGAGGTCGCCGCCTTCCTGGAACGGCACGCGGCGCTCCGGGCGCCCCGTCAGATCCGCTGACCCGCCACGGGGCCGGGCACCGTCAGCCCAGGTGCCCGGTGTCGTTCCAGCGCTCGATGGCGGGCTCGCCGTAGGCCCACCCCAGGACCGACAGGGAGGTCGGGTCGAGGCGGATGCGGGCGGCGAACGAGACGTCCAGGCCGAGCCAGCGGGCGCCCAGGGAGCGCAGGATGTGGCCGTGCGCGAAGACCAGCACATCGCGGTCGGCGGCGCGCGCCCAGTCGATGACGCGGTCGGCCCGCGCGGCGACCTCGGCGAGCGTCTCGCCCTCGGGGACGCCGTCGCGCCACAGCAGCCAGCCGGGCTGCCGCTCCTTGATCTGTGCGGGCGTCAGCCCCTCGTACGCGCCGTAGTCGACCTCCATGAGGGCGTCCCACTCCTCGGCGCGGTCGCCGAAACCGGCCAGCTCGCAGGTCTCCTCGGCGCGCCGCAGCGGGCTGGTGCGCACCTCGACGCCGGGCAGGCCGTCCCAGGGCGCGCGGTGCAGCCGCTCACCCAGGAGCTTCGCGCCGGTGCGCCCCTCTTCCAGGAGCGGGATGTCGGTGCGGCCGGTGTGCCTGCCGGAAAGGGACCACTCGGTCTGTCCGTGCCGGGCCAGGAGGATGCGCGCTGCCATGGGGGCCGTACCTCTCGCCGATCTCTCGGCTGCTCGTTGCGGTGGTGCGGGTCGTGCGGATGACACCGCGGGGTGCGCGGCGGCGTCGCCGTACGGGCGGGCGCGGGCACGGCACCGGGCCCGCGCGCCCCGCGGAATTCCATCATCGCGTACCGGGCCCGCCGGGGCCGGGCCGCCCCGGGCGGGACCGGCGCGGAGCAGTCAGCCATACAGCGTATGGTGGACGGTCGCCGGATCCACCGGCGGGGCAGTGCGGTGGCCACCGCACCCGAGAAGCACGACGAAGAAGGTGCGCGATGGTGAGCGCAACGCCCCGCACGGCGGCCCGGCCCGGCCGCCCCCGGTGGTGGACCGAACTCCCGCTCCTGGCAGCGGTGTACGCCGCGTACTCCGCGGGCCGCCTGCTGGCCCGGGGCGACGTCTCCGCCGCCACCGGGCACGGCACCGCCCTCCTGCGGGCCGAACGGGCCCTCCACCTCACCCCGGAACCGGCGCTGAACCGGCTCTTCACCGGGGCCCCGGTGGTCGGCGTCCCCGCCGCGTACGCCTACGCGGCGCTGCACTACGTCGTCACCCCGGCGGTCCTGGTGTGGCTGTGGCGGCGGCGCCCCGCGCACTACCGGGTGGCCCGCAGCCGGCTGCTGACCGCCACCCTCATAGGGCTGATCGGTTTCACCCTCTTCCCGACCGCGCCGCCGCGGCTGCTCGACGCCGGGCAGGGCTTCGTGGACGGCATGGCGCACTACGCCGGCTACGGCTGGTGGGGCGCCGAGGCGAGCGCGCCGCGCGGTCTGGGCGGGCTGACGAACCAGTACGCGGCGATGCCGAGCCTCCACGTCGGCTGGGCGCTGTGGTGCGGGGTGGTCGTGTGGCGGCTGGCCGACTCCCGGGCGGCGCGGGCGCTCGCCGTGGCCTATCCGGTGGCCATCGCCCTGGTGGTGATGGGCACCGCCAACCACTACCTGCTGGACGTGCTGGCGGGCGTGGCCGTCATGGGGCTGGGCGCCTGGCTCACCGGCCCGCTGCTCCGGCTCGTCGACGCCGCGCGCGCCCGCGGTACGCGTCCGGGCGGCGCACCGGAAACGGACGGCCCCGCCCGGGAGGCCCCGGCGGCGGCCCGGCGGCGCCGGACCCGGCGTGGCGCCACCGGGCGGAGCGGGACGGCCGGGGACGTTGTCGGTGGCGGATGCGAGACTTCGCCGGGTGAACGTTTTCCGCGACAGCCGACCCGCGGCGGACGCCTCCCCGAGCGCCCGGCCGACGCCGTCCCCGAGCCTGCGGCAGCGCCTCACTGAGCTGCGCGGTCCGGGCATACGCCCCCGCGCGCTCGACGCCCGGGCGCTCGCCGCGCTGGCCGCCAACCCGGGCTGCCGCCGCCGTGCGCTGCTGGACGGCGCGGGCGTCGACAAGGCCGCGCTCGCCCAGGCCCTCGGCTCCCCCGCGGCCCACGGCCAGTCCCGGTTCGCCCTCGCCCGGGGCAACAGCTTCGAGGCCCGGGTCAAGGCGGACGGCGGCGCCGAGCTGCTGCGGCTGCTGCACGCCCGGCTGCCGTCCGGCACCCCCGCGCCCGAGGAGGGCGAAGTCGCCGCGCCGGACCTGTCCGCCGCCGGTCCCGAGGGCCGGGCCGCCCGTACGGCGCTGGCGCTGCGGGAGGCCACGGCGGCCGGCGGCTGGACGCTGCTGGACCACCCGCTGCTCGCGGTCGACGTCGCCGGTTCGCCCGCCTATGTGGAGCCGGATGCGGTGGTGGTCCGCCCGGACGGCGTCTGGACGGTCGTGGAGATCAAGTCCTTCCCGATGATCGACGGCGCGGCGGACGCCGCCAAGGTGGGCGCGGCGGCCCGGCAGGCGGCGGTCTACGTCCACGCCCTGGAGGGCGTCGCCGCGCAGGTCACCGCCCACGGGGAGCGTCCGGCCCGGGTAGGTGAACGGGCGCTGCTGGTCTGCCCGCAGGACTTCTCCAACCTCCCCACGGCCGCCGCCGTCGACATCCGCAAGCAGCTCGCCACCACCCGGCGGCAGCTGGCCCGCCTCACCCGGGTCGAGGAGATCGCCGCCGCGCTGCCCCCGGACACCACCTTCGACCTGCGCCTCGCCGACGACGGCCGGACGGCGACCCGCCCCGCGGACGAGCTGGCCGACGCCGTCGAAACGGTCGACGCGGCGTACGCGCCCGAGTGCCTGGCCGCCTGCGAGCTGGCGTTCCACTGCCGCGGCCGCTCCCGCGAGCAGGGCGCCGTGGAGACCCTGGGCCGCGGCGTCCGCGGCGAGCTGGGAGCGCTGCGCACCATCGAGGAGGTGCTGGCCGCCGCCGGTGCGCCCGCGGCGGACGGCCCCGGATGCGGCGCCGCCCCGGAGCCCGGGCCGCGGGGCGAGGGCCCCGGCGACGCCGACCCGGCCCTCGCCGCGCTGCGCCGCGCCGCCCGGTTGCGCGCCGAGGCGCTGGCCGCCGCCGCGCCGCCCGTGCCCGTCCCCCGTACCGCCCCCGGAGCGGAGGATCCGGTATGCCGCTGATCGAGACCCTGGCCCGGATGGAGGCGGCGGCCGCCGGTGCGGCCCGCCCCCTCACCACCGTCCGCCACCGCCATCTCTCCGACCGCCCCCTGGTGTGCGTCCCGCTGACGACGGCGGGCGAGGCCGGCGCGCCGCTGGGCGCCCTGGTCGGCACGGACCGCGAGCGGCCGCTCCTGCTGACGGTGGCACAGCCCCGCGACCGCGATCTGCGGTTCGCCTTCCTCGCCGAGCTGGCCGACGCGGTCCTGCCGTATCTGGACGGCTTCGCCGACGCCGTCGGCCACGAGGAGCGCAAGGAGACCGACCCGGAGACCGGCAGGAAGGTCACCGTCCAGGTCGAACTGTGCGCCGACGCCCCGCAGCTGCTCGTGCCGTCCGCCGCGGGCGCCGCGTACATGCGGCTGCTGGGCCGTTCGACGCGGTTCCGGCGGACGGCCGAGCAGGACCCCGAGGCGCCGTACCCCGCGCCGCCCCGGGTGCCGCTGCTGGGCCGCTGGCTGACCCACCTCGGCGAGCGCGCCCGGGTGCCCGGTTCCTGCCTGCTGCTCTCCATGACGGAGCTGCTGTCCCGTCACTGGGCGACGGGCCAGAGCGCCCTGGAGGACCAGCACCTGGGCGCGCTGCTCGCCTGGATCGACCCGCCCGCCGGCCACTCCGGCCGGGCCGCCGCCGAGCGCGCGGAGTCGGCGCGCGGCCCGGACGGCATCCTGCACTGCCCGCCCGCCGGCCCCGCCACCGACCCGGCCTTCGACAACACCCTGCTGGCGCCCGCGATGGCCCGGTACGACACGGGCACGCCCGGCGCCGCCGAGGAGCTGCGCGAACTGATCGGCGGTCAGCTGCGGCCCACCTGGGACGCGGTCTGGCGCGGCTTGGACCTGCTGCGTGCCCTGCCGCCCGGCGACCACGTCACCGACCGCTGGAAGCGCGACCGCTGGTCGTACACCGCCCACCGCGACCGGGTGCGCGCGGGCGAGCCGCCGCAGCCCAAGCGGGACGACGCGGTCACCGCCGCCCGCAAGCTCGCTTCCCGGGAGACCGCCCAGGCCCAGCTGGACGCCCAGGAGGCGCTGGACGACCCGCTGGTGATGGCCGGGCGGCGGCTGGCCGGGGAGGCGTTCGCCGGGGAGGTCACCGCCGTCGAGGAGGCGTTCTCCGAGGGCCCGCGCCCGATGCCGCGCCCCCTGGTGACGCTGCGCACCACCGACACCCCGCTGCTCACCGACGGCGCCCGGCTGCACCGCCCGCTGCCCGGCGGCAAGGCGCAGAGCGCGGTGTTCGTGGCGTACGCGGACGGGGCGGCGGGCAGCCTGACCGTGCGGCTCACCGGCGGCATGGGGCGCGGCAAGGTGCCCGCGCCCGGTTCGGTGCCCGAGCCCGGTGAGACGGTGTGCTGGACGCTGTTCGAGCACGCCCCGCGCGGCGGCCCGCAGCTGCCGGAGCCCGAGGACACCCCGTGGACGCACGGCGGCCCGCCCGCCACCGCACCCGAGGGGGACGCCCCCGACCCGATGACCCCGGAGGACTTCCTGTGACCGGCGCCCCGTGGACGGCGCGCGCGGCCCCCGGGCCGGGTGGCCCCGAGCCGTTCGACCCGGGCGCGGCGGCCACCGCCGCGACGGACGCGATCCTCCACGACACCCTGCACAGCACCCGCCCCGGCGTGGTCGTCGACTCCCCGCCGGGCGCCGGCAAGTCCACCCTGGTGGTCCGCGCGGCCCGGGAGCTGGCCGCGGCCGGGCGCCCGCTGATGATCGTCGCGCAGACCAACGCCCAGGTGGACGACCTGGTGCTGCGCCTCGCCGAGAAGGACCCGCAGCTGCCGGTCGGGCGGCTGCACGGCAGCGAGCCGGGCACCGTCGACCCGGCGCTCGCCGCGCTGCCCGAGGTCCGCGCCTCCGCGAAGATCGGCGACCTCGCCGGGATGGACGTCGTCGTCTCCACCGCCGCGAAGTGGGCCCACACCAAGGTCGAGGAGGGCTGGCGGCACGCGATCGTCGACGAGGCGTACCAGATGCGCTCGGACGCGCTGCTGGCCGTCGCCGGGCTCTTCGAACGGGCGCTGTTCGTCGGCGACCCGGGGCAGCTGGACCCGTTCAGCGTGGTCGGCGCCGAGCAGTGGGCCGGTCTCGCGTACGACCCGTCGTCCAGCGCCGTCGCCACGCTCCTGGCCCACAACCCGGACCTGCCGCAGCACCGGCTGCCGGTCTCCTGGCGGCTGCCCGCGTCGGCGGCGCCGCTGGTCTCCGACGCGTTCTACCCGTTCACCCGCTTCCGCAGCGGCACCGGCCCCGGCGACCGGAGCCTGGCGTTCGGGACGGCGGGTGACGGCTCGGGCGTCGACCGCGTCCTGGACGAGGCCGCCGCGTCCGGCTGGGGCCTCCTGGAGCTGCCCGCCCGGCACACCCCGCGCACGGATCCGGAGGCGGTACGGGCGGTGGCGCTGGTGGTGCGGCGGCTGCTGGACCGCGGC
The DNA here is from genome assembly GCF_043083385.1 of Streptomyces sp. NPDC014733. NCBI lineage: Bacteria > Bacillati > Actinomycetota > Actinomycetes > Kitasatosporales > Streptomycetaceae > Streptomyces > Streptomyces sp. NPDC014733. The sequence goes on from NZ_JBIBYO010000008.1 coordinate 247,448, forward strand.
ACGGTGGCCACCAGCGAGCGCGGCCCGGATCCGGAGCCGGTGACGGCCGCCCGGATCGCGGTCGGCACCGCCCACCGCGACCAGGCCGCCGCGGTCCGCGCGGCCCTGGCCGAACTGGGGGTGGGCGGCGTCGTGGTCGACACCGCCAACCGCCTCCAGGGCCGCGAGTACGACGTCACGGTGGTGCTCCACCCGCTCTCCGGACGCCCCGACGCCACCGCCTTCCACCTGGAGACCGGCCGCCTGTGCGTCCTCGCCTCCCGCCACCGCCACGCCTGCGTCGTGGTCTGCCGGGCGGGCGTCGCCGAGCTGCTGGACGCGCACCCGTCGACGGATCCGGTGCAGCTCGGCGTCACGGTGAAGTTCCCGGACGGCGGGGAGGCGCACCACGCCGTGCTCGCCCGGCTCGCGGAGCACCGGGTGGGGTGGCGGCCGTGACGGCGCCGCGGGCGGCGGGCGGTCCGGAGGCGGGCGGGCGCCGTGTGCGGTGGTCCCGCCCCCTTGCGCGGCGCGGGAGAATGGAATGCGGCACTCGAACCCTGGAGGTATGTCCATGTCCGAGCCGCGACCGGCTCCCGACCCGCGCGGCGCGGCGCCCCGGCGCATGCGGCCCGCGCCGCTGCTCTTCGAACCGCCCGAGGCCACGGCGGACCCCGAGCACTTCTTCGACCTGGAGTCGATAGCGGATCCGCACGAGCTGCTGGGCCGCTCCACGGAGCTGGCGCTCGCCTTCCGCGCCGCCGCCGACCGGGCGACGGAGTTCCAGGCGCTGGCCGCCGCGCAGCTCGCCGACCCCAAGCGCTTCGACCGCCTGTCGCCGGCGGCGCTCGCCGAGCGCGCGGAGTGGACGGAGGACTACGCCCGCAAGATGGTCGAGTTCGGCCGGAGCCTGATGCGCGACGGCGCCGCCCGCCCCGACGGCGGGGACTGACCGGCGCGGCCGCGGGCCGGGCGCACCGGGCGGACCGGTGCCGGGCCCGGCCGGCGGGGACCGGGGCGGGACCGAGGCCGGGCCGGGGGCGACCGCCCCGTACGGGCCACCCGCAAGGCTCCGGGAACGCCCCGCGGGACCCGTCCGGCGGGGGCTCACCATGAGCCCACGGCATATGCGCGAGGGGAAGATACTCCCTACCGACCCGTAGTGTCCCGGTTTCGGAAATCCACCGCCAAGACCCCCGCGCGTCGGTAGACCTGTCCCCATGAGCGACTGGCAGTCCGACACCTCCTCCGCCCCGGCGTCCCCGGGTTTCCCCACCGCCTCGTACGTCACCCTGGCCGGCGCCGACTGGCTGGCCTCCGCCAGCACGCGTCCGGGGGCCGTGCGCACGCTGTGGGCGCAGCGGCCCGCCGCGCCGAGCGTGCTGCCGTGCGGCACCGCCTTCGACGTGATCAACGCGCCCGCGCTCTTCGGCCGCCGGATGGTCGACCGGCTCTGGTCGGACGGCCCCGGCTCCGGCCCCGTCGCCGCCCACCAGGGCCGGATCCTGCTCTTCGCCGCCCCCGGCACCGCGCAGCGGCTGCCCGCACTGCTGGAGTGGGAGGAGTGGGCGGCCGCCGTGCCGCCGCTGCTGTGCCACGGCAGCGGGGACGCGGTGACCGTCCCGCCGCTGCACCCGGGCGCCGACCCGGCGGACGGCGCCGCACCGCCCGCCACCCGGTGGCTGGTCGCCCCCGACGTCCGCTCCCCCTGGCTGCCGGGGCCCGACGTCCTGCTGTGGGCCTGTGTGCGCGCCGCCCGCGCGGAGACCGGCGCCGGGTACGCCACGGTCCCCGATTACCCGGTCCGGGCGGCCGCCGGCCGGGCCCCGGAGCGGGCCGCCACCGCGCTGACCTCCCGCTGAGCGTCCGGCCGCCGGGCCGCCGATTTTTGCGCTCCCTCTTCCGGGTGCTAAGGTCTTCCACGTCAGCAGGCGCCGCTAGCTCAGTTGGTTAGAGCAGCTGACTCTTAATCAGCGGGTCCGGGGTTCGAGTCCCTGGCGGCGCACAGACAGACAAGGCCCTCACTTCGGTGGGGGCCTTCGTCGTGCGTGCGGGGCGCGCCTGCGGGGGCGGCTCAGGCGCGGGTGACCCGGACCGTCCAGTCGCCCGAGGGCGTGCGTCCCTCGACCTCCACCCGTACGCCGTCGGCGGCGTCGCGCAGGCTCTCGCCCACGCCGAGCGGGGCGTCGGCGAGCGGCGGGTGGACGGAGGTGCCGGCGCAGGCGGAGGTGGCCGGGTGGCCGTCGAGGACCTGGACGGGGCCGGAGCCGGAGGCGACGGTGGAGCGGACGCGGTAGACGAGGACGCCCTCGCGGCAGAGCGTCCGGTCGTTGCCGCTCGCGTCGCGCGCCTCGACGGCGAGGGCGGTGTCCCGCCCGGTGCGGACCACCAGGAGCCGGGAGCGGCGTTCGTCGCCGGGCTCCATGGGGGCGGACAGCGGGCGCAGGGTGTGCCAGCCTGCGCCGGTGAGTCCGGCGCAGTCGACCTGGTTGTCGGTCAGCCAGCCGAGCTTCCACCGGTGCCAGCCGAACGGGTCGGGGGCCAGTCCGAACTGGCTGCCCATGAGGTCCCAGTCCCCGACGTAGGTGTCCCAGTCGCCCTTGCCGCGCTCGGGGCGGTGGTAGAGGTCCGGCAGGTCGAAGACGTGGCTGGTCTCGTGGGCGAGGACGTTGCGGTCGGGCGGGTTCTGCTCGAAGACCGTGACGAAGCGCCGCAGGTCGGTGTGGTCGGCGTGCATCGGCTGGTCGAGGTTGACGACCTTGGTGGCGTCGGAGTCGACGCCGGGGGCGTCCGGGTCGGCGACGAAGTAGACGATGTCGTAGCGGCTGTAGTCGATCGTGGGGTCGGCGGCGGCGACCGCGTCGCGGAGGTAGGCCGCCCGGCTGCCGGCCGCCCAGTCGCGCCGTATCCCGTAGTCGGTGGAGCGGTGCGGCATCCGTACCCACTTCCGATGGAGGTGCGGGCGGAGCCGGAACTTGCCGTACGAGGCGCGGTCGAAGAAGCGGGAGGTGGCCGGGAAGTAGTTCCGGGCGAGTTCGCCCGCTCCGGCGACGGGGGTGGAGTCGGGGAACGAGAGGAAGATCATCACCGCGTCGAGGGTGCCGCGCGGGCGGGGGTAGGCGGAGTTCCAGGTGTCAAGGCCCTCGGAGTGATGGGCGTCGGTGCGGCCGAGGGCGCAGGAGAGCGTGGCCTCCGAGGCGGTCGCGGGACCGGCGACGATGGAGGTCGCTATGAGTGCGGTCAGCGAGGTCGCGACCGCGACGAGGCGGCGCAGCCGACGCGGTTCGGCCCTGTCGGGCGTCTGGGGGCGCACCACATCGACCTCCGGGGGCGGGATTCGGACACCCCTCCCACCCTGTGATGCTTTAAAGCTGTTCGTCCTGTTTCCGCGGCCAGAGGAGTGAGCGGCGCCCCACCGCTGCTCCGTCACGGAACGTCACACGCGCCCCTCGCGGTGATTCCGGTGGACTCCGGCGAACACAGCCGGGCAGAAATGGCTGAACTTCCGTCACCCGTGCCGATGATCACGGCGCTGTCGCTGGCTCGCCCGCCGCAGCAGCCTCTATGATCGCCACACTTTCCAGCGCGGATTCCCCCTCCGTCACGAGACCAGCGCCATGCGGGAGCGAGCAGTGAGCGGACACCCCGACAGGCCGGGCCGCACGCCCGGAGTGACGCTTCCCTCCGTGACGGAGCGTAAGGGTACGACCAACGAATCCGGCGTACGGGCCGAGCGCACCACGGGCCGTCTCCCTGCGCTGGCCCACGAGGGCCCGGCCACGGCATTCGGCGACTACCGCGCCGCGTTCCACACCGCCCGGCTGCCGATGGCCCTGCTGGACGGCGACGGCCTGGTCATCGCGGCCAACCCCGCCTTCGGCGAACTGCTCGGCACCGACCCCGCGCGGCTCGCCTCGGCCGCCGCCGCGGACCTCACCGACCTCGGCTCCGACCCGCGGCTGTGGACCGCCTACCGCGAGGTGCTGTGCGGCCGCAGCGACCGGCTGCGCTGCACCCGCCGCCTCAAGCACCCGGCGGGCCAGACCCTCTGGGTGGAGGTCGGCGTGGAGCCGCTGCCGGACGGCGAACGGTTCCTGCTGACCGTCGCCGACAGCAGCGACCGGCACGATCTGCTGGCCCGGGTGCGGCATCTGCAGATGCACGATCCGGTGACCCGGCTGCCCAACCGCGCGCTCTTCTTCGAGCGGCTGTCATCGGCGCTGGAGGCCGCGTCGTTCGAGCCGTCGGGGACCGGCCGTATCGGCCTGTGCTACCTCGACCTCGACGGTTTCAAGGCCGTCAACGACACTCTCGGGCACCGCGTCGGCGACCGGCTGCTGAGCGCGGTGGCGCAGCGGCTGAGCCGGTGCGCGGAGCGGGCCGGCGCCCGGGGCGACGATCCCTCGCGCGGCCATCTGGTGGCCCGGCTCGGCGGTGACGAGTTCGCGCTGCTGGTGGAGAACTCCACCGGCACCGACCAGGTGGCGGAGCTGGCGCAGTGCGCGCTGGACGCCCTTCAGCAGCCGTTCGACCTGGCCGGGCAGCGGCTGTCGGTGTCGGCCAGCATCGGCGTGGTCGAGCGGACCGCGGCGGGCACGACGGCCACCGGTCTGATGCAGGCGGCGGACACCACGCTGTACTGGGCCAAGGAGGACGGCAAGGCGCGCTGGACGCTCTTCGACCCCGAGCGCAATGCGCACCGGATGACCCGTCAGGCGCTGTCCAGCACGCTGCGTCCGGCCGTGGACCGCGGCGAGTTCACGTTGGAGTACCAGCCGCTGGTGGGGCTGGGCGACGGGCGGGCGGAGGGCGTGGAGGCGCTGGTGCGCTGGCGGCATCCGCAGTTCGGCACGCTGGCGCCGAATCGGTTCATCGCCCTGGCCGAGGAGAACGGTTCCATCGTCGAACTGGGCCGCTGGGTGCTGGAGACCGCCTGCCGTCAGGCCCGCGCCTGGCAGCTGGAGCGGCCCGCCGCCCGGCCGCTCTTCGTCAGCGTCAATGTGGCCGTACGGCAGGTCTGGGACTCCGACCTCGTCGCGGACGTGGCCGGGATCCTCGCGGCGACCGAGCTGCCGCCGGAGCTGTTGCAGCTGGAGCTGACGGAGTCGGCGGTGATGGGTTCGGCCGGCCGGCCGCTCCAGGCGCTGCAGGCGCTGAGCGACATGGGCGTCCGGATCGCCATCGACGACTTCGGCACCGGCTACTCCAACCTCGCCTACCTCAGCCGGCTGCCGGTCTCCGTCCTGAAGCTCGACGGCTCGTTCGTCAGCGGTTTCCGGTCACAGGAGCATCCGAATCCGGCCGATGAAACGATCGTGGAGGCGCTGGTCGCGCTGGCGCACCGGCTCGGGCTGACGGTCACCGCGGAGTGCGTGGAGAGCGCCGAGCAGGCGGCGCGGCTGCGGCGGATCGGCTGCGACACCGGCCAGGGCTGGCTCTACGCCCGGCCGCTGGCCCCGGAGCGGATCACCGCCCTGCTCGACGCGGACGGCCGCACCGACGACCTCTGACCGCGGCCCCGTACCGGCTGTGTGCGGGGCCACGGGGACGCGGGCGGGCGCCGGGCGGCGGTACGCCCATGGCGCCGCGTCAGCCGCGCGGCAGCCCGTACGCGTCGGCGATCAGCTCGTAGGAGCGCAGCCGGGTGGCGCCGCCGTGGGCGTTGGCGGTGAGCATCAGCTCGTCGGCGCCGGTGCGCTTGGCGAGGTCGTCGAGGCCCTGACGGACGGCGTCGGGGGTGCCGTGGACGATGGTGGCGAGCCAGTTGTCGACGAAGTCGCGCTCATGGGAGTTGTACGGATACGCCGCGGCCTCCTCGGGGCTCGGCACCAGGCCGGGGGCGCCGGTGCGCAGCCGGAGCATGGAGAGCGCGCCGGTCATCACCTGGCGGCGGGCCTCGCGCTCGTCCTCGGCGGCGAGCGCCGCGACGCCGATCAGCGCGTACGGCTCGGCGAGCACCTCGGAGGGGCGGAAGGAGGCGCGGTAGAGGTCGAGGGCGGGCACGGTGTTGGCGGCCGAGAAGTGGTGGGCGAAGGCGAACGGCAGGCCCAGGGTCCCGGCCAGCCGGGCGCTGAAGCCGGAGGAGCCGAGGAGCCACAGCGGCGGCCGGTGCGCGGACTGCACACCGCCGGGCGAGGTCGCCTGGACGGGCCCGGGGACCGCGTGGATCCGGGCGTACGGGTGGCCGTCGGGGAAGGTGTCGTCCAGGAAGCGGGTCAGCTCGGACAGCTGCTGCGGGAATTCATCCGCCCCCTCGTGCAGCCGCTCCGTGCGGCGCAGGGCCGCGGCGGTGGCGCCGTCGGTGCCCGGGGCGCGGCCGAGGCCGAGGTCGACGCGGCCGGGGGCCATCGCCTCCAGGGTGCCGAACTGCTCGGCGATGACCAGCGGCGCGTGGTTGGGCAGCATCACGCCGCCGGAGCCGAGGCGGATGCGGTCGGTGTGCGCGGCGAGATGGGCCAGCAGCACGGCCGGGGAGGACGAGGCGACGCCGGGCATGGAGTGGTGTTCGGCGACCCAGTAGCGGTGGAAGCCGCGGCGCTCGGCGAGCCGGGCGAGGTCGACGGCGGTGCGGACGGCGTCCGTCGCGGAGCTGCCCGCGCCGACCGTCACGAGGTCGAGTACGGACAGCGGGACGGGCGCATCGCCTCGGGCGGTGCCGCGGATCTCGTCGGGCTGCTGCTGGTCGTTGTCGCCGCTCACGGGCGGGGCCTCCTCGCTTCGCCGGTCTGCCGCCACGTCAACCGGATGCATTCTCCGGTTATTCCCGGACCCGGTTCCCCCGTTCCCGTGAATCCACCCCTGGGGGACGCGGCGGTGCCCCCGGCCCGAGGGCGGCCGGGGGCACCGGAGGCGTACCGGGCGGCGGCGCCGCGCACCGCTCCCGGTGGGCGCCCGCCGCCTCAGCCTTCCCAGTGGGCGGCGGCGGTGAAGAGCGTGCCCAGGGCGGGGCGTTCGACGGTGCGGCCCAGCAGGCGCAGGCCCTCCCAGACCGTCACCTGATTGGCGGTGAGGACCGGCTTGTCCAGCTCGGTTTCGAGGTCCTGGAGGTACGCCGCGGTGTGCAGGGCGGTGTCCGGCAGCAGGACCGCCTCGGCGGCGGGATGGTCGCCCGCCCGGGCCATCGCCAGCACCTCGTCGCGGCCCCAGGTGCCGACCTCGGCGGCGGTGACGATGCCGCTCCCCCGGGTGGCGACGACCTCGGTGCCGGACGCCTTCAGGAAGGCCCGGAACAGCTCCGCGACATCGGTGGGGTAGGTCGCGGCGACCGCGACGCGGCGCAGCCCGAGCGCCCGGACCGCGCGGGTGAAGGCGAAGGAGGTGCTGGACGCCGGCAGCCCGGCGGTGGCGGACAGCTCCCGGGCCTGTTCCTGGGCGCCCTCCCAGCCGAAGACGAAGCTGGCGCTCGTACAGGCCCAGACGACCGCCTCGGCGCCCAGGGCGCGCAGCTCGTCGACGCCGGCGGCGAGCCGCGCCGCCGACCCCATCTCCAGCAGCGCGTCCACCCGGTGGGCGTCCTCGCCGATGTCGGTGTGGACCAGCGGCAGCGCGATGCCCTCACCGAGGAGGGCGGCGAGGCGGGGGTAGTCGTCCTCGGCGGAGTGGCCGGGGTAGAGGAAGCCGACCGTGGTCATGCGGTTCTCCCTTGGCTGGGGGTTCGGGGCAGGGGGCGGGGCAGGCGCGTGGGCGGGGCCGGACGGCGCGCGGGCCGTGGTCCGCGCGCCCGGGGGCCGCTCAGGGTTCAGTGGCGGGTGCCGCCCCGTCGGGCCCGCGCTTTTCGCGTGCGGCCCTCCGCGGGGCCGGCGCCCGGCGGCTCACCGGTCGGAGCCGTACGGGCGGCATCGGGCGTGGCGGCGGGGTCGGGCCCCGGCGGGACCTCCGGGGCGGTCTCCGTCGGCGTGTCCGGCCGGGTGCCGGGCACCTCCGGGGCGGGCGGTGCGGACGGGGCGGGCGGCGTCGGCGTCATCCCGGCGGGGCCGGCGCGGGCCACCGGGTCCAGCAGCGCCTGGTACGACCCGACCGCCCGGACGCCGATCGCCCGCAGCGCCGCCCAGAGCGTGACCTGGTTGGCCGAGACCACCGGCATCCGCAGCTCCGCCTCCAACTGGGGGATGGCGTCGTACGTCGGAAGGTTGGTGCAGCTGATGAAGAGGGCGTCGGCGCCTTCGCCCACCGCGGTGCGGGCCATGGCGACGACGTCGCGGTAGGGAACCTGCCAGATGTGCCGGGTCAGGCCGAGGTAGGCGCGCCCGGTGACCGTGATGCCCGCCTCGCCGAGGAACTCCTCCAGGGAGTCGGTGACCGACCGCGTGTACGGCGTGACCACGGCGACGTGCCAGGCGTCCAGTTCCCGCAGCGCCTCGATGAGCGCGCCCGAGGTGGTGAGGGAGGGGACCGCGCCCGCCTGGACCATGGCCGCCGTCATCGCCCGCTCGCCCGCGAGCCCGCCGACGAAACTTCCGGACGTACAGGCATAGGCGATGACCTGCGGGGAGACCGCGCTCAGCGCCTCGACGGCGGCGCGCAGCGTTTCGTGTTCGCTGACCATACGGGCCAGGTCGAGGCTCACCTCGACGGGGACGAACGGGGTACGGGTGAGATGGAGGGACACGTCGTCCGGTACCCAGCGCCACAGCTCACGGTCGAGGGCGAAGTCGAACGGTGCGACGACGCCCACGCCGAGCTGGGGCTGCGGGCCACCGAGGAAGGAGACGTCCATGTAAGCCCCTAGGAGAACGAAGGGCAGTGGCCAAACGGTGGCCAGAGAGGAAGGGAGCAGCCGGTTACGAGCCGGGACGTCGGAACAGTGCCGTTGTTGACACGGTAGATACGACTTCTTAGCGTGGTCAATCCTCACATCTCCGACATTCCTCGGCCTCCTGTCGTTCCGTCGCCCCCGGCCCGCCTCCGCCCTCCCACCGGCCTGCCTCCGCTCGCCGCCGTACGCTGCCCGTGGGGGCCCGTCCGCCCCGCCGACCCCGCCCGGTACACGTCTCAGAACGGTTCTGGCCCATGTCCGAAAGCACCGAAAGCACCGTTCTCGTCCTGGGTTCCGACCCGCCGCCGAAGCTGGACCGGCTCACCGGCCGGGCCCGGGTGGTGCAGGCCGACCCGGCCACGCTCGCCGACCGGCTGCGCACCGCCGATGTCCTGCTGGCCTGGGACTTCACCTCCGATGCGATCCGCGAGGCATGGCCGGTCGAGGGGCCGCGGCCCCGGTGGGTGCACACCGCGAGCGCCGGGGTGGACCGGCTGCTGTGCCCGGCGCTGGTCGCCGACGACACGCTGGTGACCAACGCCCGCGGCGTCTTCGAGCAGCCGATCGCGGAGTACGTCGCCGGGCTCGTCCTGGCCATGGCCAAGGATTTTTACGGGAGTTGGGAGCTCCAGCGGCAGCGGCGCTGGCGCCACCGCGACACCCGGCGGCTCGCCGGGACACACGCCGTGGTGGTCGGCTCGGGCCCCATCGGCCGGGCCGTCGGCACCACCCTCCAGGCGCTCGGCGTCACCGTCGATCTGGTGGGCCGCCGGGAGCGCACCGGCGATCCGCAGTTCGGCACGGTGCGGGCGTCCGAGGCGCTGCACCCGCTGCTGGGCGGCGCCGACTGGGTCGTCTGCGCGGCGCCGCTGACCGACGCGACCCGCGGCCTGTTCGGCCCGGCGGCGTTCGCCGCGACGCGCCCCGGGTGCCACTTCGTCAACGTCGGCCGAGGCCCCCTCGTCGACGAGGACGCGCTCGTCGCGGCGCTGCGCTCCGGGCATCTCGCCGGCGCCGCCCTCGACGTCTTCCAGCAGGAGCCGCTGCCGCCGGACAGCCCGCTGTGGGAGACGCCGGGGCTGATCGTCTCGCCGCACATGAGCGGCGACGCACTGGGCTGGCGCGAGGCGCTGGCCGAGCAGTTCGCGGACAACTTCGACCGCTGGGCGGCCGGTGAACCACTGGAGAACGTCGTCGACAAACGGCTCGGCTACGTCCCGGTGCGCTGACCCGGGCCCGTCCGCCCCCGGCGCCCGGCCCGCCGAGCGCCCGTCGCCATCCGCCCCCGCCCCGCCACCGGGGCGGCCGCCCGACCGGAGGACGCCCCATGACCGCACCGAACCGGCTCGCCACACTCTCGGCCCGGCAGCTCACCGACGGGTACGCCGCCGGTACGTTCTCGCCCGTGGAGGCGGTCACCGCCACGCTGGAGCGGGCTGGGGCCGCGCAGGAGCGGACCAATGCCTTCGCCCTGATCGACGCCGAGGGGGCCATCGCCGGGGCCCGCGCCGCCGAGGAACGCTGGCGCGCCGGGTGCCCGGCCGGGCCCGTCGACGGAGTCCCCGTGACCGTCAAGGACCTGCTGCTCACCCGGGGCAGCCCGACCCTGCGGGGCTCGCTGACGCTCTCCCCGGACGGCGCGGCGTGGGACGAGGACGCGCCGTCGGTGGCCCGGATGCGGGAGGCGGGCGCGGTGTTCCTCGGCAAGACCGCCACCCCGGAGTTCGGCTGGAAGGGCGTCACCGACAGCCCGCGGGGCGGCGTGACGGGCAATCCGTACGACCCCTCGCGCACCTGCGGCGGCTCCAGCGGCGGCAGCGCGGCGGCGCTCGCGCTGGGCGCCGGGCCGCTCAGCCTGGGCACCGACGGCGGCGGCTCGGTCCGTATCCCCGCGTCGTTCTGCGGCGTCTTCGCACTGAAGGGGACGTACGGGCGGGTGCCGCTGTACCCGGCGAGCCCGTTCGGGACGCTGTCGCACGTCGGGCCGATGGCGCGGGACGCGGCGGACGCGGCGCTGATGCTGGACGTGATCAGCGCGCCCGATCCGCGCGACTGGTCGCACCTGGGGCCGCCCGCCGGCTCGTTCCAGGCGGCCCTGGCGGAGCCGGTGGCCGGACTGCGGGTGGCGTACAGCCCGGCGCTCGGCTGGGACGTGCCGGTCGCGCCGGACGTGGCGGCGGCGGTGCGCTCGGCGGCGGAGACGCTGGAGTCGCTGGGGGCGCACGTCGAGGAGGCCGATCCGCCGATCGCGGACCCGGTGGAGGCGTTCCACGTGCTGTGGTTCAGCGGGGCGGCGCGGGTGGTGGAGCATCTGGACCCGGCCGGGCGGGAGCTGCTGGACCCGGGGCTCGCGGAGATCTGCGCCCTCGGCGCCCGGTACGGCGCGCTGGACTACCTCGCCGCCGTCGACACCCGGATGGCGCTCGGCACCGCGATGGGCCGCTTCCACACCACGTACGACCTGCTGGTGACGCCGACCGAGCCGATCACGGCGTTCGCGGCGGGCGCCGAGGTGCCGCCCGGCTCCGGGCTGGAGCGCTGGACGGGGTGGACGCCGTTCACCTATCCGTTCAACATGACGCAGCAGCCCGCCGCGTCGGTCCCCTGCGGCGTGGACCGCGACGGACTGCCGATCGGCGTCCAGCTGATCGCCGCCCGCCACGAGGACGCGCTGGTGCTGCGCGCGGCACATGCGCTGTACGAGGCGGGGGTGGCGAAGATTCCGGCGGCCTGGTGAGGGCGCGGGGCGTGCGGACCGGGGCGCGCGGACCTCTTGCGCGCGCCCGGCTCGCCCGCCCCGCGCCGTTCCGCCTCTACGCCCGGCGGAAGCTCAGGCTCTCCCCCACCGCACCGGCCCGCCACAGGTCCTGGCAGGCGTCGGCCATCCGGTCGAGCCCCTCGACGACGGTGCCCCAGACGATGCCCGGGACCCAGCCCGCGTCACCGTTGATGAGCAGGTTGTTGCGTTCGTAGAAGAGCGCGAGATCGACGACGGTGGGCCGGCCGTGCGCCTCGGACTCGGCGGCGTAGCCGTACGAGGAGGTGCCCAACTCGGTGCCGCTGAAGGTGAAGTAGCACAGGTCACCGGGGATCGGGGTGATCGTGGGGTTCTCCAGCGGGGGTTCCTGCGCGGCGAACGGCGCGAGGAGCGTGTAGATCTCGTTGCGGGCGTACTTGGCGTGGTACACGTCGCCGCCCAGCGGCAGCGCGTCCCAGACGGCGGCGCAGGTGAGCGGCGCGCGGTCGTCGAGCAGCCGGGCGGTGCAGTGGACGCCGCGCTTGTCCAGCGAGACGTCGAGGTAACGGTCGGCCATGAGGGCCTCCTTCGGTCCGTGAGATGCCGGGCGCGGTCCGCGGGGCGGCGCGGGGTGCTCGCCGCGCGGGGCCTCGCGGATGCGCCCCGCGGCAGGCCCTACCGCCTGCCTATCCGCCGCACCGCCCGGAATCCGGGAGGGCGGCGCCGGGCGAATCGGTGAATTCCGCCCGGCCCGCGGAAAACCCCCGCCGACCGGCCCGGCGACGTACCGGCCCACACCGCCGCACACGGCCGCCAATCACCCGCACAGTTCTCGATACGACGTATCCGGCACTCTCACCGTAGGCGGTGATAAGGGAATTACGCCACGTCCGGGCGACAGTTCCGTCCAGGGCCGGAAACAATCGGCATACATTCGAACAGTTCGGGTAGCCGCGCGCCCATGGCGCCACCACAGGGGAAAGATTCAGGCATCAGTGTCAGAGGAATGAGCCGCCGCTCGCTGTTGACAGGAGCGGCGGCTTTCGGTGCGGCAGGCGCGTTGACGGCGGCCACCGGGTGCGCCCGGGTCGATGTCACCGGCGCCACGGACGGGGGGCATCTCCTCGATGATCTGCGGGAGCGCAACACGGTACGCATGGGGATCGCCGGTGAGGCGCCCTATGCGTACATCGACAGGAACGGCGAGCTGACGGGCGAGGCACCCGCCGTCGCCCGCACCGTCTTCAGGAAACTGGGTGTCCGGAATTTCGAGCCCGTACCGGTCGAATTCGGCGCACTGGTCCCGGGGCTGCATTCCTTCCAGTTCGACGTGATCGTCGCCGGAATGTTCATCAACAAGGCCCGCTGCCAGGCCGTCCTCTTCTCCGATCCGGATTACGAGTCGAAGGACGGATTTCTCGTCCCGAAGGGGAATCCGAAGAAAATTCACTCCTATCGGGACATCGCCCGCGGCGGGTTCCGGATGGGCACCGGCGTCGGCTACGCGGAGCTGGACTACGCGGTCGGCAACGGCGTGCGCAGGAACACCGTGCAGACGTACGGCGACACGATCGCCGGGATGGAGGCGCTGGAGGCGGGGCGCATCGACTGCTTCGCGGGCACCGCACTCGCGATGATCGAGGCGCTGAAGACCGGCCGCCACCCGCGGGTGGAGATGACGGAACCGTTCACCCCGGAGGTGGGCGGCGTCCCGCAGCGCGACGGCGGCGGCTACGGCTTCCGGATCGGTGAGACGCGGCTGCGCGACGCGTTCAACCGCGAGCTGCACGCAATGAAGCGGAGCGGTGAACTCCTGCGCCTGGTGCGGCCGTTCGGATTCACCGAGGACTTCATGACCGATCTCACGACGAAGGAGCTGTGCAAACGGTGACCGGAGCACTGTGGGAACTCTTCTTCAAAGGCGTGTGGATCACCGTCCAGTTGATGGTCTACAGCGCCGCGCTGGCCGCCGCCGTCGCCTTCGGCGTCGGCATGGCCCGCACCTCCCGGCTGCGCGTGGTGCGGTTCCTGTCCGGTGCCTACGTGGAGATCTTCCGCGGCACCTCGGCGCTGGTCCTGATGTTCTGGCTGTTCTTCGCCCTGCCGCTGCTCGGCTGGCAGCTGGCCGGGCTCTGGGCCGGCACCCTCGCCCTCGGCCTGTCCTACGGCGCGTACGGCTCCGAGGTGGTGCGCGGCGCACTGGCCGCGGTGGCGCCCGCCCAGCGGGAAGCCGCCGTCGCGCTGAGCTTCACGCCCTGGCAGCGGATGCGGAAGGTCCTGCTCCCGCAGGCGTTCCCCGAGATGATGCCGCCCTTCACCAACCTCCTGGTCGAACTGCTCAAGGGCACCGCCCTGGCGTCGCTGCTCTCCATCGGCGAGCTGACCTTCGAGGCGAAGCTCGCCCGCCTCTCCACCGGTGAGAGCGCCCAGGTCTACGGGATCATCCTCGTCCTCTACTTCGTCATCGCGTTCGTGGTGACCCGGATCATGCGGCTGGTGGAGCGGCGGGCCAAGGCGTCCGTCGGGAAGGCCCCGGATCCCTCCGGCGGCCTGTTCTCCCGCACCCCCGCCGTCGCGGGCACCGCCGCACCGGCCGCCGGAGGTGGCAAGCCGTGAACACCTGGTCATGGGGGTACGTGGGCGACATCCTGCCCGACCTGCTCAAGGGGCTCGGCGTCACCGTCGAGGCGACGCTGCTGGGGTCGCTGGTCTCGTTCGTGCTGGGCCTGGTCTGGGCGCTCGCCCTGCGGTCGCCGAGCCGCTGGGTGACGTGGCCGGTCGGCGCGGTCGTCGAGTTCATCCGCAACACCCCGCTGCTGGTGCAGCTCTTCTTCCTCTTCTTCGTGCTGCCGAGCTGGGGGCTCACCTTCTCCCCGCTGGTCACCGGCGTGATCGGGCTCGGGCTGCACTACTCGACGTACACCGCCGAGGTCTACCGCGCCGGGATCGACGGGGTCCCCGCCGGCCAGTGGGAGGCGGCCGTCGCGCTGAACCTGCCGCGCCGGCGCACCTGGACCGCGGTGATCCTGCCGCAGGCGCTGCGCCGGGTGGTCCCCGCGCTCGGCAACTACGTCATCGCGATGTTCAAGGACACACCGATGCTGGCCGCCATCACCGTGGGCGACATGCTCTTCCAGGCGAACACCATCGGCGCGACCACCTTCGACTACATGGAGCCGATCACCGTCGTCGGCGTCCTGTTCATCGTGATCTCGTACCCGACCTCCCTCCTCCTGCGAGCCCTGGAGCGCCGCCTTGTCCGCTGACACGCACCTCCCGAAGGACGCCGCCGCCGGCGGCACCGAGCTGATCCGCTTCGACCGCGTCACCAAGCGGTTCGGGTCCCACACCGTCCTGGACGCGCTGGACTTCACGGTCTCGGCGGGCAGGCACGTCACGCTGATCGGCCCGTCCGGCTCCGGCAAGACGACGATCCTGCGGCTGCTGATGACGCTGCTGACGCCGGACGAGGGCACCATCAAGGTCGGCGACACCTATCTCACCCACGAGGAGAAGGGCGGGCGGCTGATACCCGCCGGCGAGAAGCACATCCGCGAGGTCCGCAAGAACATCGGCATGGTGTTCCAGCAGTTCAACCTCTTCCCCAACATGAAGGTGCTGCGCAACATCACCGAGGCGCCGGTCCATGTGCTGGGGCTGGGCAAGGACGAGGCAGAGGAGCGCGCCCGCGGGCTGCTCGACCTGGTGGGGCTGACCGCGCACCTCGACAAGTACCCGACGCAGCTCTCCGGCGGTCAGCAGCAGCGGGTGGCCATCGCCCGCGCGCTGGCGATGCGGCCGCAGGTGCTGCTGCTGGACGAGGTCACCTCGGCGCTCGACCCGGAGCTGGTGGCCGGGGTGCTCGACGTCCTCCGGGACATCGCCCGCACCACGGACATCACCATGCTCTGCGTGACCCACGAGATGTCCTTCGCGCGGGACATCTCCGATGACGTGCTGATGTTCGACGCGGGCCGGGTCATCGAGTCCGGTCCGCCGGAGAAGATCTTCACCGACCCCGAGCACGAGCGGACCCGGGAGTTCCTCAGCGCGGTGCTGTGACCGCGATCGTTCCCGCTCAGCGGAGCCCGGCCCCGTCCCGGCGGCCGGGCTCCGCTCCGTCCGGCGCCCGCCGCACGCCCGTGACCATGGCATATGCCGTCACACGGAACGTACGTACGGGTCGTCCACGGAGCGTGGTTTTCGGTCAAGCCCCTCTCCACCGGGGGTCGTTGGCGGCTATCGTGATAGGCGGCCCGCCGCCCGGGAACCGCCGGCGGGCCGCGCCGCTCGCGCCCGACGGCGGTGGAGACGACGCAAGCGGTACCGACCTGCTAGGGGGCCACCGTGGCGCTGAAGCCCGATCCGACCGCGCCGTTCGCATCGGTGCAGCACGCCCTGCGCGTGCTCGAAGCGGTGTCCCGGCACAGCGGCGGCGTGACCGATGTCGAGATCGCGCGCCACACCCACCTGCCCGCCACCCATCTCGCGCAGATGCTGACGATGCTGCGGCGCGAGGGGTACGTCGAGCAGCTGCCGGACGGGTCGTACGTGGTCGGCGAATCGCTGCTGCTGCTCGGCACCGGCGGCGACCGCGATCAGGCGCTCCGCGACAAGCTTCAGATCACCCTCGACGACCTGCGGGATTCGGTGGGCGCGGCGGTCTACATCAGCCGGTACATCGACGGCGAGGTCAAGATCCTGCACTACGCGGACGGCCCGCTCGCCCCCAAGGTCAACGAGTGGGCGGAGTTCCGCCGCACCGCGCACGCCAGCGCGGTCGGCAAGTGCCTGCTGGCGCAGCTGGACCACGACGGACGCAAGGACCATCTGGCCCGGCACAAGACCGCCCGGCTCACCTCGCGGACGATCACCAACGAGAAGATCCTGCTGCACAAGCTCGACAGCCAGCCGCCGACGGTCCCGGTGCTCGACATCCAGGAGTACGCCGTGGGCACGGTCTGTGCCGCGGTGCCGATCACGGCGGGTGCGTCGGTGGGCTGCCTGGCGCTGTCGATGCCGCTGGAGAACGCCCACCGGCTGCGGCAGGCGGCCGACGCGCTGAACCGGCGGGCCACCCCGGTCCTGCTGTCGCTCGCGATCTGACCTGCGGCGGGGCACCTCGGGGCCCGGCGGGCAGGGTGGTCGGA
This sequence comes from Streptomyces sp. NPDC014733, assembly GCF_043083385.1. Classification (NCBI taxonomy): domain Bacteria; kingdom Bacillati; phylum Actinomycetota; class Actinomycetes; order Kitasatosporales; family Streptomycetaceae; genus Streptomyces; species Streptomyces sp. NPDC014733. The sequence goes on from NZ_JBIBYO010000008.1 coordinate 264,069, forward strand.
AGCACCCCTCGGAAGCAGGTAGTATTTCTTTTGTCAGCGCGCGCCGCTAGCTCAGTTGGTTAGAGCAGCTGACTCTTAATCAGCGGGTCCGGGGTTCGAGTCCCTGGCGGCGCACCTGTGAAGTGGGCGTCTCCGGTTTTTCCGGAGGCGCCCACTTCGGCGTTCCGGCACCGGCGTGCGCCCCTGCACGTGCGCCGTGGCCACTTCCGTCCCGGCGTACAGGGGGCGTACGGGGAGCGCGCCCGGGGTCATCCCGGGCGGACGTCCGGCTTCCGATGGATGCCCGGCCCGCCACCCGTACGGGATCACGTACGGGTCGGGGACGCGCGAGCCGGGCCGGGGGCCGCACGGCGGGGCCGGACGGGGCGGCGGACGGACGGCCGGGGCGGACGGCACCCGGGCATCCGCCGGTGGGGACGCCTGCGTCGACGGGCCCGCCGTACGGCGGTCACGGGGTCAGGAGAGGTCGACGTCCGAGCAGGAGTAGAAGGCGTTGCCGGTGTCGGCGATGTTCCAGACGCCCAGGATGATGTGGTGGCCCTTCTTGCCGGTGGGCACGGTGCCCTGCTGCTGCCAGGTGGCGTCCGGCTGCTTGCCGCCCATCGGGACCGTCATGAACGGCTCGGGCTCCAGGTCGGCGCGGGTGAGCGGCTTGCTCGGGTCGTAGCCGTCCTTGGTGATGAAGTACTCGAAGTCCGTGGTGGCGTGACGTGCGGTCAGCTTCCACCGGAACGTGTAGCCCTGGCCGCCGGTGAGCTTGGTGGCGGGCCAGGCGCCGCCGCGCGGGTCGTCCAGCTCGGCGAAGCCGTCCTTGCCGCCGGAGCAGATCTTCCCGTCGGCGGGACCGGCGCCCGGGAAGCCCTTGGGGCCCTCGACGCTCTGCGGCTCGTACTGGATGGCGCCGCAGTCCTTGACGGTGCCCTGGGCACAGAGCTCCTGACGGCTGACGGGGGCGTCGCTGTAGCCGTGGCTGGAGGCGCTGCTGGTGGACAGCAGGGAGGCGCCGACGACGCCGAGGCCGATCAGGGCGGCACTGAACCTCTTGCGCATAGTTCACTCCTGGAGAACGTGGGGAGTTCCGACGACAGGGGGAATGTGCGGTGCGGTCTAGACCAACGCGAGGCTACGAGCGGATGCTCGACATGTCCAGACCAATAACAACCGGGATTCCTGGTTCCGTGGCCGGGCAGGCGGGACACGGCCGGAGCGGCACGGCGCGGCAGAGGCGGGCGGCGCGGCCGGAGAACGGCGGCGGAACCCGGTGCGACCTGGGCAGACGGCCCGGTGCGGACCTGCGGCCCACCTCGGCGAGCGGGCGCGGCAGGCGGCCGGAAAGGCCGCCGCTCCCGCACGGGATTCCGTACGGGAGCGGGGCGGGCGGCCTGAGCGGGGCGGCGTACGGCCGTGGGGGCGTCGTACGGCGCGGGGTGGCGGCGGTCAGGCCGCCGCGGCGGTGAAGGCCGGGGCCGGGCCGGCGGCCGCCTGGATCAGAGCGGTGTAGGTGCGGCGCAGGGCGATCAGGGACTCCTGGGCCTCGCGGTAGACGGCGGCGTCGGGGCCACCGCGGTGGGCGAGGGTGCGGACCGGGGCACAGTGCCGGTCCATGGCGCTGAGCCAGGCGCGGTGATGGGCCGGCAGATGACGGCGGAGCAGCTGGCGGCCGCCCTCCCCCATGCGGCGTCCGCCGATGCCGAGGACCGCGTCGGCCGCCTGGAGCACGGGCGGCTCCAGGGCGCCCTGCCCGGCGAGCGTACCGATCACCTCGGACTGCCGGGCGGTGACCGGGGCGTCCAGCAACTCGGCTGTCTCCTCGCAGAGTTGGGCGCGGAGCGCGTGCTGGATACGGACCAGGCGGCGCAGCGCCGTCGGGGTGGAGGAGTCGTCGGGCGCGCGGCCGGCGAGGGTTTCGGCGAGTCGGAAGAGCCAGATGCCGTGCGCCTCCAGGCGGGTCACGGCGAGCATCAACCGGTCGAGGCGGCAGAGCGGTTCGTCCTCCGGGGCCCAGCGCACGATCGGGACGAGCTGTTCGGTGCGGGCGAGTTGGTCGATCGGCAGATGGCGGCGGGGTTTGCGCTCCGGGGCCCAGTTGTGGAGCGACAGCGCGGGCAGCGCGACGAACTGGTCGTGGTCGATGCGGTGCGCGATGGCGGACCACAGGTCGAGGAAGCCGCCGTCGGCGCACCGGCGGGCGGCCGGGGCCTGCGGGTCGAGCCCGGACCAGCCGCAGGCCACCGCGATCACGGCGATCCGCATCGCGGCGGCCTCGGCGTTGCGCGGGGAGAGCCGCGAGACCCGCTGCCGCAGCGCGGTCAGCTCCCCGGCGCGGCCGGCGCGTTCGACCGCGGCGACGGCGTCCGCGGTGCCCGGCGCGAGCGCCGCCGTCCGCGCCAGCGCGTCCAGCAGCGTCCAGGTCCCGATCATGCTGCGGACCGGCGGCCGCTCGGGCAGGAAGCCGTGCACCCGCGGGTCGTGGGTGCGTGCGTCACCGCGGGTGTCGGCGTCGCCGGGCGTGGCGCCGGCGGCCGGCCGCAGCTCGGGGCCCGCGCCCTGCCGGGGGACGGTCGCGGACCGGCCGGTGCGCTGCGCGGGCGGCACGGTCGGGCGGCGCCGCGCGGGGGTGGCCTTCTCCGGGGCTTCGGCGGTCGTGGTCCCGGTCGTCATCGTCGTCCTCACCGTCGTCACAGTCATCGCCGTCTCAGCACTTCCCCGCCAGGAGCCGGGCCAGATGGGTGTCCAGCTCCAGGTACCGGTCCTCTTCGCCGGGCGGCACGATGGCCGCCGTCTGCTCCAGCCAGGCGGTCAGTTCCGGGGCCCGTACCGACAGTTCGCAGACGCTGTCGTCGCTGAACAGCTCGATGTGGACCCGGCGCCGGCCACTCGCCGCGGTCTGCGGCCACACCCGGACATCGCCCTCGCCCACCTCGCCGTGCACCCCGCCCAGCAGCAGCTCCCGGGCGAAGACCCAGGTCGCGGCCGTCACGCCGCGGCTGATGAAGGCGACCTCGACCTCGTACGGACGGTCGCTGCGGTAGCTGAACCGGCCCGCCACCGGCACCTCGTCGTCCGGGCCGAGCAGCAGGGACATGTCGAGGGTGCGCTTGGCTGTCGACACCATGACGATCAACCTTTCCGAGGGAGGGACGGTCCCGGCGGACCCGGGTGGGGTGCGCGTCCAATCAGACGTGAGGGGGCGTGGCGGGGTTGCAAAATGCAGGTGACGAGTGACGGAGACCATCGCGCCGGGTGACCGGCGGCGGCCGTCCGGGCGGCCGGTCCGGAGCTGTCGGCGCGGTACGGCGGCCGGGCCCGGTGCCGGGCCGCGGCGGGCGCCGGCGGCCTCATCGGGCCTGTTCGCAGCGTGCGTTGACACCTCATCACCGCTGTCGCCTCCTCCGCTCGCGCCTCGCCCCGCTCCCGTCCCAGCCTCGCAAGGGGCGCCCCGGGCCGCACCTCGGCGGTCCGGCCAATGGCGCAATGCCGTACTGGCGATCCTCACAGAACGTGGCGGACACCCCACCTGCCGAAGGTCCCAAGATCGCGGGACTTTGGCCCGGCCGGGGCCGTCGCCCTCCGGCCCCGCACCCCCTGTGACGCACCTCACCGGCCCAGGAGGCATGAAAAGGCCCGGGGCGGCCCCAGGTGGTCAAAGGCGCCCCGGAGGGTCGTGTAAAGTTCTTCAGGTCAGCAGGCGCCGCTAGCTCAGTTGGTTAGAGCAGCTGACTCTTAATCAGCGGGTCCGGGGTTCGAGTCCCTGGCGGCGCACAGACAGGCGGAAGGCCCTCACTTCGGTGGGGGCCTTCGTCGTATGCCCGCCTCCGGCCGCCTCGGCGCGGGCCGTCACGGCCCCACGGCGAGCGGGAGGACGCCTCCCGGCAGCAGCGCGGCGCGCGGGGCCACGGCGGTGGCGGGCAGCGGCGGGCGGGCGCGGGGTGCCGCCGGGCCGGGCGGGCGGCCGACGGCGGCGATGTCGCCGGTGGTGGTGAGCTGGGCGACGGCGTCGCTGCGGGCGGCGTCGCCGTCCCAGAGCCAGAGGCCGAGCAGCAGCACCGCCCAGGCGGCACCGGTGAACCAGCGGCCGCGGCCGGGCGCGGGCCCGGCGCCGGGTGCGGGGTGCGGGGGCGGGTCGGCGGGGCGGGTGAGCGGCCGGACGGGGTGCAGCTCAGTGGCCATCGGTGCCGCCGCCCTGACGCTCGCGGCGGATGCGGAGCCGGAGCCGGAGCAGCTGCCCGGCGATGATCAGTATCGCGCCGCCGGCCAGGACCAGCCCGACCGCCTGGGCGCCGCTCATCTCGGCGGCGGTGCCGCTCGCGGCGGCAGGGGCCGCGGCGCGGGCGGGCGGGGCCAGCGCGGCGCCGCCCGCCACGTGGACCGCGAGCAGGGCACAGAGTGTGAACAGTGGCGAGCGCATGGTGAACCTCCGCATACTCCGAAGGTCCGCCCGGGCGCGGGCGCCCGCATCCGGGGCGCGGCGCCGGTGCCCCGTTCAGGTGAGCGGGGCCGGCGGTCGGGCCGGGCCCCGGTGCGTCAGATCAGTTCGACGAGGTCGGCGATGGAGTCGACGACGCGGGAGGGGCGGAAGGGGTGGCGTTCGATGTCTTCGGGGCGGGTGAGGCCGGTGAGGACGAGGAAGGTCTCCATGCCCGCCTCCAGGCCGGCGAGGATGTCGGTGTCCATCCGGTCGCCGATCATCGCGCTGGATTCCGAGTGCGCGCCGATGGTGTTCAGGGCCGTCCGCATCATCAAGGGATTCGGCTTGCCGATGAAGTAGGGCTTCTTGCCGGTGGCCGCGGTGATCAGCGCTGCGACGGCTCCGGTGGCGGGAAGAGCCCCCTCCGCCGACGGGCCGGTCTCGTCGGGGTTGGTGGCGATGAAGCGGGCGCCGTTGTTGATCAGCCGGACCGCCTTCGTCATGGCCTCGAACGAATAAGTCCGGGTTTCACCCAAGATCACGAAGTCGGGCTCGTGGTCGGTGAGGACGTAGCCGACCTCGTGCAAGGCGGTCGTCAGGCCGGCTTCACCGATGACGTAGGCAGAGCCGCCGGGATGCTGGTCGTCGAGGAACTTCGCCGTGGCGAGGGCGGACGTCCAGATGTTCGCCTCCGGCACGTCCAGGCCGATGCGGTTCAGGCGTGCGTGCAGGTCCCGGGCCGTGTAGATCGAGTTGTTGGTGAGGACCAGGAAGGGGCGATCGGATTCGCGCAGCTTCTTGATGAAGGCGTCCGCACCCGGGACGGGGATGCCCTCGTGCATCAGGACGCCGTCCATGTCGGTGAGCCATGACTCGATCGGCTTGCGCTCTGCCACTGCCGGACTCCTGCCGTACGTGTTGACCTGGGGCGCCGACGGTATCCCGCCGGCGCCGGTACGCCCAGCCTACGGGCGGGCGGGACGGGGGCTCGGGCCCCGTCCCGCCCGGGATCAGCTGCCGGTGGCCTTGCGCCAGGCGTCGAGGTGGCCGGGGAGGTTCTTGCCGATGTCCTTCCAGCCGGGCCCGAAGACGTCGACGCCCTTCATGAGGGCGGCCAGTGCGGTGGCGTGGGCGTCGGTGGCCTTGACGTCCTGGCGGGCGGCGAAGCCGCCGCCGGCCGCGGAGACCTCGCGCTGGGCCGGCTCGTGGAGGTAGGCGTAGAACGACGGGTCGGGCTCGAACGCGGTGTCCGGGTCCGGGACCCGGACACCGCCACGTACGTGCTCTCCGGCCCGACCCGCTCGTCGTCGGCGAGGAGACCCGCTCCATGTGCCGGACCGGTCCCCGGAGGCCAGCCGAGATCGGCTGCGAGCACCGGCGGGCACGGGAGGCGGTCGGGCCCGATGAGCTGCCGCCCCGGGCGCCGCCCCTGGTTGCGTATGCCCTCGGTGTAGCTGGCCGGCAAGAGCGGCTGGGCCGGCTTGGGCCCGGCGACGACGGTGCCGCGCCGCAGCCGCCGCAGCCGGCCCTCCAGGATCAGTTCCCGCAGCGCCTGCCGCAGCGTCTCCCGCGACACCTCGAACCGCTGCGCCGGATCCCGCTCGGCGGGCAGCGGCTCCCCGTCCGGACGCGGCCGGGCCGGGCGGCGGTTCAGCCGCGCAGCCGCCGGGCCGCCGTCAGCAGTCCGGCACCGCCCAGCAGGAGGATCACGGCGGCGGTGGCGAGGGCCGGCATCGGCCCCTGACCCGCGTCGGCCAGCGCCCGCGACCGGGCGGGCCGGGCCCGGTGCGGCGCGGGCTGCGCACCTGCGGCCGGCCGGTACGCACCGGCCGGTACGGGGTGCCCGGCGGCCCGGGACGTGGTGTGCGGGTCCTTCTCCCCCGGGTGGTCGGCGGCCGGGGCCCGGTCGGCCGGAGCCGTCTGCGCCGGTACGCCGTCGGGCGGAGCGTCGGCCGCCTGCGCGGTGGCGCCGCCCGGGCCGACGACGCAGGCGCAGGCCAGCAGGGACCCGGCGAAGACCACGCGGAAGGTGGGACCGGGGGGCCACCGGGCGGCGCCGGTGGCGACGCCGGGGAGCCGGGAGATCCCGGGGCGGGCCGTGGCGGCGGGAGCGGCCGGGCCTCCGGGTGCGGCCGGGCCCGCGGGAGCGACCGGCCGGGCCGCGGCGCCGGCGGGTGCGGGAGGCCGGGCCGTCCCCGTGGGCAGGGGGTGGGGCGGGTGCGTCGCCATGGCGGTCCTTTGCTGCTCGCTGGCCGGGGCGCGCGGCGACGCGGCCCCCGGCCCACCGCGTACCGCACGTGCCGGACCCTGCCACGGCCGACCGCCCCCACCGGGAGGCCGGGCACGGGTGCACCCGACCGGGCGCGGGATACCGCCTGATCAGATGACTTTCCGCGCCCCGGCCCCGGACGGGCGCCGGGGGCTCAGGGGGGTGTGCGGGCCGGGCCCCGGCCCCCGGGCGGGCACCGGCCGGCCGCCGCCCGGGGCCGACCGCACCCCGCCCGCCCCGTCCGCCCCCGCTGTTGTTTAAGTGGACGCATGAGCACTCTCCCCGGCACCCCCGCTCCCCCGGTCCTCGACCGCGACCCGCTCCGCGTCGGACTGATCGGTTACGGACTGGCGGGCTCGGTGTTCCACGCGCCGCTGATCGCCGCCACCCCGGGCCTGGCGCTGGACACCGTCGCGACCCGCAACGCCGAGCGGCAGGCGCAGGCCCGTACCGAGCACCCCGGGGTGCGCACGGTCGCGGGCCCCGAGGAGGTCCTGGCGCGCGCCGGTGAGCTGGATCTGATCGTGCTGGCGACGCCCAACAAGACGCATGTGGCGCTGGCCACCGCCGCGTTGGAGGCAGGGCTGCCGGTGGTGGTCGACAAGCCGCTCGCCGCGACCGCCGCCGAGGCCGACCGCCTCGCCCAGCTCGCCGCCGACCGCGGTCTGCTGCTCTCCGTCTTCCAGAACCGCCGCTGGGACAACGACTTCCGCACCGTGCGCCAACTGCTGGACGAGGGGGCGTTCGGCGAGGTCCGGCGCTTCGAGTCGCGCTTCGAGCGGTGGCGGCCGCTCCCGAAGGGCGGCTGGCGCGAGTCCGGCGACCCGGCGGAGATCGGCGGCCTCCTCTACGACCTCGGCAGCCACCTCGTCGACCAGGCGCTGACCCTCTTCGGCCCCGTCACCTCCGTCTACGCCGAGTCGGACGTACGGCGGCCGGGCGCGGAGGCCGACGACGACACCTTCTTCGCGCTCACCCACGCGAGCGGGGTCCGCTCCCACCTGTGGGCGAGCGCCGCCGCCGCCCAACTCGGCCCCCGATTCCGGGTGCTGGGCAGCGCGGCCGGTTATGTGAAGTACGGCCTCGACCCGCAGGAGGCGGCGCTGCGCGCGGGCGAGCGGCCCGGCGCGGAGGGCGCGGCGTGGGGCGTGGAGCCGGAGTCCGCCTGGGGCCGCCTCGGCGCCGGGGAGTCCCCGCTGACCGGGGGCGGTACGCCGGTGCCGACGCTGCCCGGTGACTATCCGGCGTACTACGCGGCGGTGGCGCGGGCGCTGCGCGAGGGCGGCCGGCCGCCGGTGACGGCTGCGGAGGCCGCGGCGGCGCTGCGGGTCCTGGAGGCCGCGAAGCGGTCGGCGGCCGAGTCCCGCACGGTCCGGATCGCGCAGCCGGAGGTCTGAGACAGCGGGCCCGGCGCCCCGGACGGGACGGGGCCCCGGTCACCGTGGTGACCGGGGCCCCGGAGGGGGGTGACGGCCGGACGTCAGGGTGCCGGCCGCCGGGTGGGTCAGTCGGTTCGGCGGTTACGGAGGAGCAGGACGAGCGCCGCGCCGATGGTCAGCGCACCGATGGCGGAGCTGATCAGCCAGGGGTTGCTGAGCGCGCCGCTGGCGGCCAGTTCCTCGTCATGACCGTGGCCGTGCCCGTGGCCGTGGCCGCCGTCACCACCGCCGGAGCCGTGGCCGTGGCCGTGGCCGCCCCAGTCGGAGCCGCCGTCGCCCCAGCCCCCGTCACTCCACGAGGCGCTCGGGTGTCCGGTGGGGTGGTGCGTGGTGTGCCAGGTGGGCTCGGTGGCGTGGCCGGTGGGCTCGGTCGGGTGCCAGGTGGGCTCCGTCGGGCCGCCGGTGGGCTCGGTCGGCCACTCCGTCGGCTCGGTCGGATGGACGGTGGGCTCGGTGGGACGGCCGGTGGGGTACGTCGGACGGCCCGTCGGCTCCGTGGGGCGGACCGTCGGCCGGGTCGGCGTCGGGGTCGGCGTCGCGGTCGGGCGCGTCGGCGTTGCCGTGGGCCGGGTCGGCGTCGGGGTCGGCACCGTCGGCGTCGCGGTCGGGCCCGTCGGCGTTGCCGTCGGCCGGGTCGGCGTCGGCGTCGGGCGCGTCGGGGTCGCCGTGGGCCGGGTCGGCGTCGGCGTCGGCGTCGCGGTCGGCGTCGTGGGCGTCGCGGTCGGCACCGTCGGGGTCGGGGTCGGCACGGTCGGGGTGACCGTCGGCTCCGTGGGTGTCGGGGTCGGCTCCGTCGGCGTGGGCGTCGGCGCCGTGGGCGAGGGGGTCGGCGACGGGACCTCGGCACAGTTGGGCAGGTCGCCGGTGAACGGGTAGTTGTGGAACTCCGAGCCGCTGGTGCCGCGGTGGTCCAGGGAACCCGCGGTGAAGAAGCGGCCGTTCATACCGGGCACGGTGACCGTCGTCAGGCTCGACGGGCGGCCGACCAGGACGGCGCCCTGGAACTGCGCACTGCCCTGGAAGTTGACCGATGTCGCGTCCGGGAAGTTCCACAGCAGCCGCTCGCGGATCCCGCGGGGCTGGAGGTCGTGGCCGATGTAGGTGCTGATGGTGCGGCTGGTGCCGAGCATGTTGACCAGGACGGTCGCGCCGTCGGGGATGTTCTCGAAGGCGATGCCCTGGTCCCCGCCGTTCGCCGACGCGATGTCGAAGTCGACGTTGAAGACCTGGAGTTGCGAGGTGCCGTCGCCGCGGAAGAGGGTCTGGTAGCCCTGGTTGACGGCGGTGCCGGTCGCGGGGCGCGACGCCCCGTCGACGTAGGCGTAGCAGGAGCTGGACTCGGTCAGCTGGGCCCGCAGGCCGCGGTAGGGGTCGGCGGCGGCCGCGTCGTGGACGGCCGAGGGCAGGACCGTGCCGCTGAGCGCCCCGCCGTACTTCACCACGCCGGAGGTGGCGCCTTCCTCGGCGAGGAGACGCTGACCGGGGGCGACGGTGACGTCGTTGCCGACGGTGAGGAAGTCCGAGCCGTTCGGCGGCGGGACACGCGAACCGACACCGACGACCCCGACGTTGTAGACGCTCGATCCGCCGGTCTTGTTCATGGCGAAGTCGCCGAGGGTGACGATCTTGCCCTCGGCCTCGGCCGCCGCACCGCCGACGTGGTAGTTGCCGCCGACGTAGATGTTGATGTTCTCGTCGTGGCCCGCGATCGGGCCGTTGTTGGGGTCCTCGAAGGAGCCGGGGCAGTCGCTGCCCAGACACGGGCCGAGCCCGCCCGGCAGAGGATCGGCGAACACCACGGCGCTACCGAGCCCCAGAGTGGCGAGCATCATACCGACCAAGGCGGCCAATGCCACCCTAAACCATCTTTTCTGCTTTCCTCGCATACCGGGCACACTATGCGGAAGGCACCTGCACACACCCGGGAGCCCCCGGGCGCGCCGCCGGAAAACCGACCGGTAGATGGGCCCTCGGAGAGCCATCTGCCGTAGCGACGCGCCCGGGCACCGGCCGCAGGTGTCACCCCGTCAACCGGCGCACGTCCCTGTGATCCGACGTCAGCCGGTGGATCGTCAGGCGTCCTTGAGCTGCTGGCGCTGGCGGCCCAGGCCGTCGATCTCCAGCTCGACCACATCGCCCGGGCGCAGATACGGCTTGGGCTCCGGCTGCCCCATCGCGACGCCCGCCGGGGTGCCGGTGTTGATGACGTCGCCCGGGTACAGCGTCATGAAGTGGCTGACGTACCGGACCACCTCGGCCACCGGGAAGATCTGCTCGGCGGTGGTGCCGCGCTGCCGCAGCTCGCCGTTGACCCACAGCCGCAGCCCGAGCGCCTGCGGGTCGGGCACCTCGTCGGCGGTGACCAGCCAGGGGCCCAGCGGGTTGAAGGTCTCGCAGTTCTTGCCCTTGTCCCACTGGCCGCCCCGCTCGATCTGGAAGGCGCGCTCGGAGACGTCGTGGGCGATCGTGTACCCGGCGATGACGGCGCGCGCCGCCTCGCCGTCCGGCAGGTAGCGGGCGGTGCGGCCGATGACGACGGCGAGTTCGACCTCCCAGTCCGTCTTCTCGGCGCCCCGCGGCACCAGCACCGTGTCGTCGGGCCCGACGACCGTGTCCGGCGCCTTGAGGAAGATGATCGGTTCCTCGGGGACGGCGGCGCCGGTCTCCCGGGCGTGGTCGTGGTAGTTCAGCCCGATGCACACGACCTTGCCGATCCGGGCGACGGGCGGGCCGGTGCGCAGCCCCGCCGCGTCGAGGACGGGCAGTTCGTCCGCGTCCGCGGCCGTACGGATGCGGGCGAGCGCCGCGTCATCCGCGAGCAGCGTTCCGTCGATGTCCGGCACCAGCCCGGACAGGTCCCGCAGCGCTCCGTCCGCGTCGAGCAGCGCCGGGCGTTCCGCCCCTGTGGTTCCGACACGCAGCAGTTTCATCGGTCACTCCCGTGGTCGAAGGTCGGCCCGGAAGGGTCCTCCCGGGCCGGCCGATGGGGACGGCCATCGGGCAGTCGGGCGATCGTGCAGGAACCCCGTCCACTGCGCAAGACCCCCGTCCACGGGCTGGGACCAGGGGGCGCTTTCCGGGCGTCGCGGCCCCGCGAAGGCCGGGAAGACACCCCCTGGGGGCCGAAATCCCCCGCTCCGGCGGCTCCGGGGCGGAGGCTTCCGGCCGTGCGGTTCAGCTCCGGACCGGTACCGCCTCCGCCCGTGCGGCGCCGTCCCGGCCCGCGCCGGATGCCCCGGATGCCGCGGCGGGCCGGTCGCGGTGGAGCAGGGCGCGTTCGGCGGCGGTCCACGCCGTGGTGGTGACGACGTACAGCGCGGCGGCGAGCGGCACCACGGCGACGGTGATCAGCGTGGCGTACGAGAGCAGCGGCAGCGCCTTGGTCAGGCCCGCGCCGCCCGGCAGCGCGGGGGCCTCGCCGTCCGGCCGCCGGGCCGCGGCGGCCCGCGCCCGCCGGTGGTTCCAGGTGGCGACGGCGCAGACCAGCGCGAACAGCCCCAGGTAGACCAGCCCGTGCGGGCCGAACGGGCCGCCGTCGGCCAGCGCCTGCGTCCAGTGCCCGCCGAGCGGCGCGCCGAGGAGGGTGTGGCCGAGCAGCCCGGAGCCGCCGGTGGAGAAGAGGTGGTACATCACGAAGAAGACGGGCAGCTGGAGCAGCGAGGGCAGACAGCCGGCGAGCGGGGAGGCGCCGGTGGTGGCGTACAGCTCGGTGGTGGCGCGGCGCAGCTTCTCCGGGTCGCCCTTGTGCTTGCGCTGGAGGGCGGTGAGCTGCGGGGCGAGCGCGGCGCGGGCCTTCTCGCCGCGGGCGGCGGCGCGGGCCAGCGGGTGCAGCGCGGCGCGGACCGCCAGTGTGCACAGGACGATGGCGGCGGCCGTGGCCGAGGCGCCGAAGAGCGGTTCGATCGTCTGCGCGCCGTGCGCCAGCAGATCACCGAGCGGACCGAAAACGGACATGGGTGAGCCCTCCACGGGGTCTCGTCGTGCCGGGATGAGGAAGCGGCGTGACGGGCCGTGCGGGACGCGGGTGCCGTGACCTGAGCGCCGGACCGGCCGCCCGGGAGCCCGTGGGGACGGGCCGGGCGGTGCGGTCGGGGCGGCGCCGGAACGGGTGGGCGTACGCCCGGACCCCGCGGTGCGGGGCCGGGCCGGGCTCCCCGGAGGAGGGCGGGCCCTGGGTACGTCGCCGGTGCGGGCTCCCGGATGCGGGGCCCGGCGGGCGGGTGCGGGCGGCTGCCCGCGGTGCGTCTACGCGGCCGTCGGGAGGGCGCGGCCGGGTGCCCGGGGCCGCGGGCGGCCGGCGGCGTCGGGGTCGCGTTGCGGCAGGAAGGCGGTGCGCCGCTCGCGGTCCCGGATCGCGGTGCGGACCCGGCCCGGCGGCATCGGCCGGGCGGCCCCGGCGAGGAGCCCGAGCAGGAACGCCCGGCACAGCAGCAGCATGGCGCCGGTGGTCGCGGCGGCGGTGAGCGCCGTGGCCAGGCCGCTCTCCGCCAGCAGCAGGCCGACGAGGAGGAGCGCCAGGGCCGAGGGGTGGAGCCGCCAGAGTTCGGCGATGCGCGACATCGGGCGCCTCCTCACGGCGGTCGGTCGGTGCGCCGGGCGGACCCGGCGCGGCCCGCGCCCGTACGGCGCGGGGCCTGTCGTGGCGTCAAGGGTAACCACGGTGCGCGCGGTTCGGGGAGCGGGTGGGCGGAACGCCTGGTCCGCCCACCGGTCCGGTCAGCTCCGGGCGTCCGCCGCGCCCACCGTGACGCCGCGCTCCGGCTCCGTCAGGCGCGGGAACTCGTCGTCCACGGCCAGCACCTCCCCGTCCGGCCGCGCGTCCCGCCCGCGCGGCCCGAAGCGGGTGACGGCGAGGGCGACCGCGAGGTTCAGCGCCAGCGCGAGCAGCCCCGCGTTGACGCCCCACAGCGGGTCGTGGCCGCCGAAGACCGCCGTGCAGACGAAGGCGATGCCGCACGCCGCCCCGGCGACCGCCGCCTGCCAGGTGAAGCGCCGCCAGACCAGCCCCAGCAGCAGCATCGGCACCAGCTGCGCCATGCCCTCGTACGAGATGAGGGAGAGGCGGACGAGGGTCTGCGGGGCGAAGTAGGTCAGGAGCAGGGCGAGGGTGCCGGCGGCGACCACGACCAGCTGCGACCACCGCTTCTGCCGCTGCCCGGCCGGGCCGTCCACCGGTGTCTCCGGGCCCGTCCCGCCGCCGGACCGTGCGCCGAACACGCTGCGGCCCCACATCGTGCCGATGACCAGCATGAACACCGCCATCGGGACGATCGAGGAGAGCGCCGCGGCCACCCCGATCACACCGACCGCCCAGGCCGGGAGGGAGTCCGTGACCAGTTTGAAGAGCGCCAGGTCGGACTGGGTGCCGGTCAGCCCCGGCACCACGAACAGCGCCGCCATGCCGAGCGCCACCGGCACGAACAGCAGCACGTTGTACGCGGGCAGGTAGACGGCGTTGCGCCGCAGGGTGTCGGCGCTGCGGGCGCCGAGGTAGCCGGCGACGGTCGTCGGGAAGATCACCACGGTCAGGGAGTTGACGACGGTGGTGGAGATGAACCAGCCCTGGCCCAGACCGCCGGACTCGTGCCCGGGGAACGTCAGCCACTGCGGCTTCTCGGCGACCACCCGGTCGAGGAAGGCGCCGTAGCCGTCGAAGTAGTGCAGCGGCACGTAGACGACGAGGAAGCCGAGGGTGGCGATGACCAGGACGTCCTTGAGGACGGAGACCCAGGCGCTGCCGCGCAGTCCGCTGACCACGACGAAGGTGGTGGTGAGGGCGAAGCCGAGGAAGTAGGCCCAGTTGAGGCTGATCGCGCCGTAGGAGATCGTCGAGACGACGACGCCCATGCCGGTGATCTGGAGCTGGATGTACGGCAGCAGGCAGACGGTGGCGAAGAGGGCGACGGCGGTGCCCAGCCAGGGGCGGCCGTAGCGGTGCGCGACGATGTCGGTGATGCCGACCAGCCCATGGCGGCGCGCGTACGCCCAGAGCATCGGGCCGACGACATAGCCCAGGGCGTAGCCGCAGGACATGTACGCGATGACGTAGAGGACCGGGGCGCCGAAGCGGTAGCCCCAGCCGGCGGCGCCGAGGTAGCTGAAGCTGGTGTAGCTCTCGCCGGCCATCAGCACCCAGATGAAGACGGTGCCCAGGCTGCGGCCGCCGACCGACCACTCGGCGAGCCCGCGCTCACGGCGTCCGCCGCGCCGGGCGCGGACCGCCAGCAGGCCCAGCGCGAGGGTCAGCGCCATGAAGACGGCGAAGACGGAGGTGGCGACGGTCGCCTTCATCGCTGCCCCTGCCGCAGGTCGCCACGGCGCGCCAGCCACACCGCGCCCGGTGTCGCCACGGTCGCCAGCAGCATCCAGAAGAAGAGGAACGGCAGCCCGAACACGGTCGGCGTGAGCCGGTTGACCAGCGGCAACACGGCCAGGAAGAGGACGTAGGGCAGCAGCAGCCACAGCAGCGCCGGGCGCTTGCGGGAGCCCGGGGGCGCGCCACCGGGTGTCTGATTTCGCACGGGGCGAGAGCTTAAGGGCTGGCAGGCCCCGGCGGCAGGCCCCGGTCAGCGCGGACCGCTGCTCCGCAGCTCCGCCCAGACGATCAGCCGGTACGTGGAGGTGAACTCCGGCGTACAGGTCGTCAGGGTGAGATACGCGCCCGGGGCGGTGAACCCGTACGCGGGGTGGACGGTGCTGCGCGGGACGGGCGCGAGGACGCCGGTGTCGCCGGGGGTGGTGCGGGGCAGCACGGCGCGGACGACGTAGGTGAGGACGGCGTCGGCGGTGTCGACGCGGACGGTGTCGCCGACCCGCATCCGGTCGAGGTGGCGGAACGGCTCGCCGTGGGTGTTGCGGTGTCCGGCCAGCGCGGCGTTCCCGCTGCCGCCGGGCTGCGCGGTGCCCGGGTAGTGGCCCACGTACCCCTTGTCGAGGACCGCGGTCCGGCCGATGCCCTCGGCGACCGGCACGGCGAGCCCGAGGCGGGGGATGCGGAGGACGGCGTACCCGTCGGCGGCCGGGCGCGGCGGCGCGGGCCGGGCGGCCGGGGCGCGGGGGCGGGGGGCCGGGCCCGTCGTCGGCGCGTGGCCGGAGGGCGCGGGGCCGTCGGGCGCGGGCGGTGCGGCGGGCGGGCGCTGCGGGCGGGCCCACCGGCGTTCCAGCTGTCCGACGCGGTCCTGTGCGGCTTCGTGGGCCTGGCGGTTGGTCCACCACAGCTGGTGGACGACGAGCAGCAGCAGGACCGCGCCGCAGGTGACCGCCGTCTCGGCGAGCGCCCGCACCGCCCGGCCCGGCGCCCGCCGCCGCCCCCGCACCGCAACCGCCCGCTCCCAGGACCCCTGCACGCGGGCACCGTAGACCCTGCGGGTGGAGGTCACCAGGGGCGAGACCGGTCCGGCTCAGGCGGCGGCCGGGCGGCCGGGCGGCCTCACCATCCGAACGCCTGCGAGACCGCGTAGATGCCCAGTCCGGCCAGCGCGCCGACCACCGTGCCGTTGATCCGGATGAACTGCAGGTCACGCCCGATGTGCGCCTCGATCTTCCGGGAGGTCTGTTCGGCGTCCCAGGAGGCGACGGTGTCGGTGATGAGGGCGGTGATCTCGTGCTGATACGTCGTCACGACGTAGACGGCGGCGCCCTCCAGCCAGCCGTCGACCTTGCCCTGGAGCCGTTCGTCGTGGGCGAGGCGCCGTCCCAGGGAGAGCAGGGCGGCGCGGGCCCGCTGCCGCAGTTCGCTGTGCTCGTCCTCCGCCGCGGCCACGATCATCGCGCGGACCGCGTTCCAGGCGGAGGCGATGAGGTCCTGTACCTCGCCGCGGCCCAGCACCTCGGACTTGAGGCGTTCGACGCGGGCCCGGGTGTCGGGGTCGGTGCGCAGGTCGGTGGCGAAGTCGGTGAGGAAGCGGTCCAGCGCGCCGCGCGCCGGGTGCTCGGGCATGTCGCGCATCTCGGTGACGAAGCGCAGCAGCTCCTTGTAGACCCGGTCGCCCACCTTCCGGTCGACGAACCGGGGTGTCCAGCCGGGCGCCCCGCCGGAGACCGCGCTCATCACCGAGTCGCCGTGGGTGACCAGCCAGTCGTGGGCGCGGGCGCAGATCAGGTCCACCACCCGCCGGTGGCCGCCGTCCGCGACGATCTTGCCGAGCATCGAGCCGAGCCCCGGCGCGATCTCCTGCGCGTCGGCCCGCCGGGTGATCGCCTCTCCCACGACCGCCTGGACGTCGGCGTCGCGCAGCACCGTCAGCGCGCCGCGCAGCGCCGTGGACAGCTCGGCGGTCACCCGGTCGGCGTTACGGGGCTCCGCCAGCCAGCCTCCGAGCCGCCGTCCGATGCCGACGGAGCGCAGCCGGCGGCGGACCACCTCGTCGGAGAGGAAGTTCTCCCCGACGAACTCGCCGAGGCTCTGCCCCAGTTGGTCCTTCTTGGTGGGGATGATGGCGGTGTGCGGGATGGGCAGCCCCATGGGCCGCTTGAAGAGCGCGGTGACCGCGAACCAGTCGGCCAGCGCGCCCACCATGCCCGCCTCGGCCGCCGCGGCGACATATCCGGCCCAGCCCCCGGCGCCGGACGCCCCGGCCCACTTGGCCAGGACGTAGATCAGCGCGACCGTCAGCAGCAGGCCGGTGGCGATCGTCTTCATCCGCCGTACGGCCCGGCGTCTGTCCCGGTCGGCGGCGGCCTGCGGGCCGGTGCCGCCCGGCAGGGCCGCGTGCGGCGCCGACGTCGTCTGCGTGCGTTCCATCACTCCACCGTTCCCGAATCCCGCGGTGCGGCGCACCGCGGACCGGCCGCGCCGCGCCGGGTACCGGCCGCGGGAGGCCGCGTGGGTCAACTGTGACCCACCGGTGGAACGAACCACGAGTCCCACGCGTCCGCTCCAGGAGGGGGCGCGCAAAGGGCGCCGGGCGCCCCCCGGATCCGCCGTGGGATCATGGCGGGACCGATCGGACCGCAACGGTGCCGCTGATCGCCGGACGCCCAGGTCCGCCGCCCTCCGAGCCGCGGAGGCGGCGGCAGCCGAGGCGCCCCGGCCGCCCCTGCCCGCCCGGAGCCCGCGGCTCCGCCGTCCCAGGAGATCCGCCCCGCATGAACAAAAGTGTGGGCTACGCCCTGCTCGCCGGTCTGGCGGCCGTGGTGGTGCTCGTCTCGACCGCCATCTTCGTCGGCTTCGGCGGCGGCGGGTCCTGGGGCAACAACTCCGCGCACCAGCCCCGCAACCCGGCGGCGCCCGCCGTCTCCGGTCAGTGGGTCGGAACCTGGTCCGCGGCGGCCGCGGCCGCCGAGCCGGGCACGCTGGACGGCTACGCGGGCATGTCGATCCGGAACGTCGTGCACACCAGCGTCGGCGGCTCCAGCGCCCGTATCCAGCTGTCCAACCTCTACGGCACCCGCCCGCTCCCGGTCAGCCACGCCTCCCTGGCGCTCGCCGCGGCGCCCAGCGATCCGACGGCGGCGCCCGGCACCATGCGCCGTCTGGCGTTCGGCGGCCGGGCGGCGGTGACCATCCCGGCGGGCGGCGCGGTCACCAGCGACCCGGTCCGGCTGTCCGTCCCGCAGGACACGGACATGCTGGTCACCACGTACTCCCCGTCGCCGTCCGGCCCGGCCACGTACCACCCGTACGCCCGCCAGACGTCGTACCTGGCGCGCGGCGACCGTACGGAGGACACGACGGGCGCGGCGTACACCGAGCAGAGCCCGTACTGGCGGTATCTGACCGGCGTCGACGTGTGGAGCACCGAGGCGCACGGCGCGGTGGTGGTCATCGGCGACTCGATCACCGACGGCATCACCTCCACCGCGGGCGCCAACCACCGCTGGACGGACTTCCTCGCCACCCGGCTGCGCAGCGAACCGGGGGCGCCCCGCTACGGCGTCCTCAACCAGGGCATCAGCGGCAACCGTCTGCTGGTCAACGGCTCCCGCTTCTCCCCCAACAACGGTCCCAGCGCGCTGTCCCGCCTCGACCGCGACGCCCTCTCGCGCACCGGCGTGAAGGCGGTGGTGGTCGAGATCGGCATCAACGACCTGCTCAAGACGCCCCGCCAGTACGACCCGGAGAAGATCCTCGCCGGGATGCGGCAGATCGTCCGCGACGCGCACGCCCGCGGTCTGCGGGTGACCGGCGGCACGCTCACCCCGTTCAGCGGCCACCGCGGGTACACCGCCAAGCTGGACGAGGTCCGCCGCGAGGTGAACGCGACCATCCGCTCCGGCGCCGTCTTCGACGAGGTCGTCGACTTCGACAAGGCCCTCCGCGACCCCTGGTCCCCCGAACGCCTCCGCCCCTCGTACGACTCCGGCGACCACCTCCACCCCAGCGACGAGGGCTACCGCGCGATGGCCGACGCGATCAACCTGGACCATCTGCGGCGGGCGGCCCCGGCTTCGCTGTGAGGGGGGCGGCGGGTTGCGGGGGCCGTCCTCGTCCCAGGTCAGCCCCTGTGTGACCGCGCCTCGCAGCCCCCGGGTTATGCGAGTACATGACTGGCGGCCCGCCGCCCTTGTGGCAGGGGTGCGGCACTCCGTACCTTGCTGATCACCAAGAGCGGAGGGGGAGTTCCGTGGATGTACTACGCATGATCGCGGGCGGGCCGTGCAGCGGTGGGGACGATGACACGTGCGGTGACGGCGACTGTCCGACCGTGTACGACGGCGGATCCCTTGATGCTGGCAGTTCAGGGATACGACGTGGCCCGGCGGACGCCCGAGGGCGAGTCGGTGGTTCTGATCCCCGAGAAGATTCTGAAGGAGGCCGCCCGTGTCCGAGGCTGGCTCTAGTCCGATCCTCCTGGACGGCGAGGAATGGCGAGCGTATTCCCGGGACTTCAAGCGTTCCGCGTTCCGCATGGAGGTCCACCAGACGTACACGATGCCCGCCGAGGCGGAGACGGTGCGGGCGTTCCTCGCCGGGGAGCCACGACCCGACGGTTTCAACGCCCGGTGGCACGGCCTGATCCGGGGCCACACATCGGCCGGGCGCACGATGACACGGGCAAAGATCGTGCGGCGGCCGCTGACCGACTACAGCCGCTATCTGTTCGAGTGGGGTATTCCCGGAAACGTCGCGGCCGGGGAGGACTACCGGATCGTTGATCTGACGGACACTCCGAACCCGGGACTTCCCGAACAGGATTTCTGGCTTTTCGACGAAACCACCGTGGTGCATCTGAATTACCGCGCCGACGGCACACAGATCAACCGGGAGTTGATCCAGAACCCGGACATCGACAAGTACCTCGCATGGCGGGACCTGGCACTCGAAAGCGCAGTTCCTTTTAGTGTCCATCGAGCCTGAAGAGCAGGGACGGGAGCGTAAGGACTTGGCGGGGGCTCTCCGGAGCCTCCGCCGTGCTTCCGGTTTGAGCGGTGAACGCCTGGCCGTTCGCTGCAACATGAGCCAGACGAAAATCAGCCGCATCGAGACCGGCCGGGCCCTGCCGACCGTCATGGATGTCGAACGCATCCTGAAAGCCCTGACGGTACCTGCCGAGGTGGCCGACGAGATATTGCGGCTTGCCCGCCGGGCGAACGTCGATTATGCGTCGTGGCGGACCTACGCCCGTATGGGGCTTTACCGCAAACAGGCAGAGTTGAAGGCCCTGGAGTCTTCTTCGCGGGAGATGAGGCATTTCCTCCCGGCCGTCCCCACCGGTCTCCTGCACGTCCGGGACTATGCGGTCGCCACCCTGTCGCCCACTGTCGCAAGCGCTCCCGCCCGTGACGTGACCAGGGCAGTTGACGCCCGCATGGAGCGCCAGGAGGTGTTGGACGACTCCTCTCGATCGTTCTTCTTCCTGATGACCGAGCAGGCTGTCCGGTGGCGTCGTGCCGCCCCGGAGGTCATGGCCGCACAGTGCGCCCACATGGCGAAGGTGAACGAGAAGCCGAATGTGCGTCTGGGGGTGATTCCGCAGTCGGCCGAGATCCCCGGAACACCCATGAACATTTTCGTCATCTACGACGACCGACTCGTCACCGTCGAACTCTTCTCCGGGGAAGTCGTACTGCGTGACCCCCGGGACATATCCCAGCACCTTCCCCTGTTCGACCTCTTCTGGTCACATTCTCTTACCGGGGATGCCGTGACGGAATTCTTCACGGAAACCGCTCAGAGCTTCAGGCATCAACGTAACTAGGTCTTTATTCGCCACAGCCGCATCCCGATGATGAATCCATGGCGAGAAACGCCACGGATATCGAAAAAGGGAGGCGCCCCATGCCCGCATCTGACCTCTACGCCCTGCCCCTCGACGGAGTCGCGTTCCGTAGAGCCTGCGGTGGCAACACCCACCCCGACGGCGAAGCCTGCGCCACGCTCGCGGAGATCGGGCCCGGGGCGTGGGCGCTGGGCGACAGCAAGCGGCCCGGGGCGGAGCCGTTGCGGTTCACCAGCGCCGAGTTGGCCGCGGCGGGTATCGACCCGGCCCGCTTCACCGTTCCGGCCTGACCGGCGCTCCCCGGCGGCCGCCGCCCTCCCGGAGGAACGGCGGCCGCCGCCAACTCCCCGGACAGGACGATCCGTTGCACTTCCACGGCTATGTATGGACCGGCGCCAAGCAGCGCTTCGACGACGACGCGCTGCGGCGGCCACCGCCGCCCGGGCCGCCGCCGGCGGACGGCAGGCCGGAGCTGGTCCAGCGGTACCGGGAGGTGGCGGCGGAGTTCCCCGTCGTGGATCTGCCACCGCTGGAGACGGCGCGCTGGCTGATCAAGCCGGATGCGCTGGTGCGCGGCACCTGGGACGAGCCGGCGCAGGCGGCCGACTGGCTCGGGGACCGGCTCACCGCGTACGCGCCCCGCTTCGCGTCGGCGCCGGACCGCGTCCCGGCGCGGGCGGCGGCGCTGGCCCGCCGGGCTGCCGAACGGCTCGGGTGGGGCGGGGACGTGTCCCACGGCTTGTACCTCGAACGCCCGGCGTTCCTCTCCCTGGCCCTGGTGTGCTGCTCCCCGAACCGCGCACTGCCGGAGCTGCCGTGCCCGTTCTCGCCCTCCCTGCCCGCACCGGCCGGCCCGCACAGTCCGGGCCGCGCCCCATGACAGGCGCGGCCCGGACGGCGGGTGCAGGCCGCTACGGGCCTACGGGTGGTAGATCTCCTGGAGCGCGGTGATCGTGCCGTGGGTGTCGGCGCGCAGGGCGAAGTGCGGGGTGTTGGTGAGCTTGTGGTTCGTCAGCCACTCCGGGGTGACCTTCACCGGGGTGTTGCCCTGGAAGACCGTGACGGTGGCGCCCCGCGCGAAGCCGAGCGTCCGGGCCGCCCCGCTCGGGGTGTAGACGACGTCCTCGTCGTTGGCGGTGTTGACCTTGCAGGTCTCCGGGGTGACGCGCACGACAGGCTTGCCGTGGGCGTTCTGGGCGGAGTTCAGCTTGAAGAAGTGCTGGTAGCCGGCGGGCAGGTGGCACGGCTTCCAGACCGTGGCCCGGACGGAGGCGGGCGCGGCGGGCGCCGCGCGCGGGGTGGCCACGGCGGCGCCGGACACGGTCGCGACGAGGGCGGCGGCGGAGGCGAGGACGGCGGCGCCGGAGACATAGCGGTGGTTCATGAGCATCCTCTGGTACGAAGAGCTGACGTCTACTGACGCTCCGTGAGATGCCGCTGCACGGCGATGCGTTGCGGCGCGCCACCCCTATTCACCCCTCGGATCTCCGGACGCCGGATACCCGGGCACCGGACCTCCAGGTATCGGCCCTTCAGGCACCGGATCTCCGGATATCGGACCGCCAGGCATCGGATATCCGAGGAATGCGCTCACCTACCGCACCACCACCGCCCTGACCAGCCACGACGTGCTGCGGAGCCGGACCGTGCCGTCCGCCGCCTCGTGGGTGCGCAGGTGATCCGTCAGGGTGCGGTGGGTGTGCTCCCGGGCCGCCGGGCCGGCCTGCTCCAGCAGGTGCCGCCCGGGACCGCTGCCCAGCAGGAACTCCGCCGCGTCCTCGGCGTTCTCCCCCCAGACGCCGTCCGCCTGCACCTGGCTGACGTTGACGCCGGTGAACCCGGCGGCGGTGAGGACGGCGCGGATGTGCTCCGGGTCGGCGAGGGAGAACATGCCGGGTGCGCCCGGTTTGCCGAGGTCGCCGAGCGGGAGGAGGCCGCGCAGGGACTCCACCGCCGTCACCCAGTCGTTGAGCGGGGGATCGGCGGGGCAGATGAACGCCAGCCGGCCGCCGGGGCGCAGCGCCCGGCCGACGGCGGCGAACGCCGCCACCGGGTCGGCGAAGAACATCACGCCGTAGCGGCTGATCGCCGCGTCGAACGTGCCGGGGTCGAAGGCGTACACCTGCGCGTCGCCCTGGACGAAGGAGACGTTGGCGATGCCTTCCCGCTCCGCGCGCGCCCGCGCCTCGGCCAGCATCGGGCCGGACAGGTCGAGGCCGACCGCGCTCCCGTGGGGCGTACGGAGCGCGGCGAGCCGCGTGGTACGGCCGGCGCCGCAGCCGAGGTCGAGGGTGCGGCCCGTCGGGGTGAGGACGGCGGCGTCGAGCAGCGGTGCGTTGAAGCCGTCGTTCACGGCGTTCCAGCGGTCCTGGTGGCGCGCCCAGTGGGCGCCTTCCGGACCGTCCCACGCCGCGGCCTGTTCGGTGTTGACGATGTCCGGCACGGGGGCCTCCTGTGGTGGACGGCAACGAATGGGCGAACGCCCAAACCATATGGGCGCTCGCCCATTCCAGCAATCCCCTTTACCCTCGGAGGAGTTACGCCCCTGGTGGGCGAGGCGACCGGAGGGAAGAGAGGCCCATGTCACCGCGTGGAGTGGCGACGCCGGATGTCCGTGAGCGGCTGTTCGCGGCGGCCGAGCGCATCGTGGAGAGGGACGGCCCCGGCGCCCTAACCAGCCGTGCCGTCACCACGGAGGCAGGCTGCGCCAAGGGGCTGCTGCACGCGCACTTCGCCGGATTCGACGCGTTCGTGGCCGAGCTGTGCCTCGACCGGTTCGCACGGACGGCGACGGGGGCGCGGGCGCTGTCTGCGCGCGCCGGTCAGGGCACGGTGGCGCGGAACCTCGACACCGTCATCCGTGTGCTCTTCGACTCCGGCGGCCTCGCCCTGTCGGCCCTGGCCATGACGCGCCCCGAGGCGACCGCGCGCATCCGCGCGGCCCTGGGCGGTACGGCGCCGGGCTTCACCGCGATCCAGGAGGCGCTCACCGGCTATCTGGCGGCCGAGCAGCGGCTCGGCCGGGTGGCGGCGACCGTCGACCCGCCCACCGCGGCGCTGGCGCTCGTCGGCACCGCCCACCATCTGCTGATGACCGGCGGCGCCGACGCGCCCGACCCACGCCCGGCCATGCAACGCCTGGTGGGCGCGTTGCTGGGCGCTCCTTAGCGGGCGGCTCCGCCCTGGTCGCCCTTCGGTCCGATGCCGTCGAGCCCGGTCGGCGTCGCGTCCGGGGCGAACGCGTGGCGGAAGGTGAAGGCGTGCGGTGCGGCGCCGTGGTCGTGGAGGTGTTCCAGTCTGGCCACCCCGTCCCGCCAGGTGGGTATCACGCCGTCGGAGACCCACCAGAACACGTGACCCGGGTGTTCGGCCCGCTCGAACCAGTCGCGGCGCCGGTTCAGCGCCGCACGGTGCAGCCCGGTGTAGACGGCGTCGAAGGCGGGGCGCAGACCGGTCCAGAGCGAGAGGGTCGCGGCCAGGGCGGTGGTCTCCCGCGTACGGCCCTTGTCGTACCAGGCCGGTACGGCGAACTCGCCCCACGCGCCCCAGTCCAGGTCGAAGTGGGAGCCCGCCGCGGCGTCTGCGGCTTCGGCGTGCGCGAGGTATCCGGGGTTCCGGCTGATCTCCTGGTAGACGACCTTCCCGATGTCGTAGAACTCGCGGGTGAGGGGGGCGGGGTCGGCGAGAGGCGACGTCAGGACGCCGAAGGTGTACAGCGCAAGAGAGGGCATGCGTCGGGAAGGTAGCCGCCCGCGCGGCCCCTGTCGAAGTTGCGTTTTCCCTCGCCAAGTGGCCTCCCGCACCGGCCCGTTACGGGATTCGGGGCGGCCCCGGAGCAATGAAACGGCGGCGGGCCCATGAGCCCGCCGCCGCACCTCGGAACCGGTTCAGCCCCGGAAGGCGCCCGTCTTGACGCCCTCGACGAAGGAGGCGAAGACGGTGGCGTCGACACTCAGCGCCGGGCCCTGCGGGTCCTTGGAGTCACGGACGGGGACCACGCCGCGCGAAGCGACGAGGTTGGCGGCAACCTCGATGCAGGCGCCGCCGTTGTCGCTGTACGAGGACTTGAACCAGCGGGGGGATTCGGTCGTCACGGGGAGCCCTTTCGCAACTGCTTGATCATGGCCACGGATTCCGCCTGGGACGGTGCTTCGGCCTGTAGTTGATGGTAGGCCGTCAACATGGGCAACACGAAGGTGATATCCCGTTCAAGATGCCCCTGCTGAGCTGACTCCGCGTACGACATGAGCGTGCGGTCCGGCTGCGTCAATATGTAGACCGGCAGGTTGAAAGTGCGACGCGTTCCCATGTCGAACGGAGCTACCTGCACCACAGTGTTAGGCAACTCGGCGAATTCGAGCACCCGGCCCAACTGGGCATCCATGACGTCCGGCCCACCCACGGGTCGCCGCACGCAGCCCTCATCCAGAACTACGAAGACCAGCGGCGGAGGCGTCCGCAGGAGGGCCTCCTGTCGCTCCGCGACGAGCGCGACCCGCTCCTCCGCCTGCTCCTCCGTGATCGCGCCGCGCTTCACGGCACTCTCCGCCAGCGCCGTCGCGTACTCCTGCGTCTGGAGCAGCCCGGGTATCACCCCAACCTCGTACAGACGGATCTCCACCGCCTGCGCCTCGTACTCGACGAACTGCGGGAAACCCTCCAGCAGTCCCGAGTGCTGGAGCTTTCGCCACGCGCGTTCGAATTCTTCTCCGGTGCCCAGTGCTACGTCCGCGCGCCGGGAGAGCGGAAGAGTAGGACGTTTGCGGCCAGTTTCCACCGCCGAGATATGCGTGCCGGAATACCCCATCCGTTCGGCCAACTCTTCCTGCTTCCAGCCGCGTTCCTCGCGCGACGTGCGCAGACGTGCTCCGAACGCCGCCTCCGGCGAGCTGTCCGGGTCCAACTCCTTGCGATTCACGGGTCGATCACCAACTTTTCCTCCCCCTGACACACGTTGAACGGCTCACTCAACGTAGGCCACGCTGCACCTCCCTGGTAGTGGAATGACTACAGAGAGGAACCTTCGCGTCTGTCGAACGGGAGTCCGGAAAGCGCGGTCAGGTCCCTTACCGGCCGGTGCGCGGCGAACTCGTCGCGGATGCCGAGCGGCGCTGTCTCGGGATCGCCAAGGGGGAGCTGGCGGGGGCGTGGTCGCTGCGGTCGCTGACGGGCGGTGTGGAGTGGGTGGTCGACGCGGCGCACATCCGTCGTGCGTCGCGTGCCGAGCGGTT